>QHRU01000104.1 GCA_003220225.1 Candidatus Rokuibacteriota bacterium | reverse complement strand
GGCGCCCGCTACAAGGGCCGCGCCGTCGGCGTGGCCGGACTCGCCGGCTGCCTGTCGTTCAACGGCAACAAGATCGTCACCGCGGGCGGCGGCGGCATGCTCCTGACCAACGACGCGGCGGTCGCCGAGCGCGCCCGCTCGCTCACGACCCACGCGCGCGCCGACGCGACGGAGTGGATCCACCGCGAGGTCGGCTACAACTACCGGCTCACGAACCTCCAGGCCGCGCTCGGGGTCGCCCAGCTCGAGCAGCTCGGCGCCTTCGTCGAGGCCAAGCGCCGGACGGCCGACGCCTACGCCGCCGCGGTGGCGGCCCTCGAGGGCGTGGAGCCGTTCGTCGAGCAGCCGTGGGCGCACTCGACGTACTGGATGTTCTCGGTGCTGCTCGACCCGCGCCGCTTCGGCGCCGCGCGCGAGGTCGTCCGGGCGGCCAATGCGGACGGGATCGGCTTCCGCCCGCTGTGGTATCCGCTGCACCGCCAGCCGGTGTTCGCCGGCCGGCAGGCCTACCGCATCGAGATCGCCGACGACCTCCACGCGCGCGGCGTCTCGCTGCCGGTATCGGTCGGGATCACCGACGCCGAGCGCGCGCGCGTCATCGAGCGTCTCGCGCGTTGCCGGCGGCCGCGCTGAAGCGATCGAGGCACAGCAGGAAGTCGCCGAGACACCCCGTGCAGAGCTTGCCCGTGCGCTCCTTGCCCGGCAGCGGCCAGGTGCCCGCGCGGCAGGCTTCGCGCAGCTGCCCGATCGTGAGGTCGGTGCAGTAGCAGAGGAGCAGCGGATCGTGCTCGGGCGACGGCCCGGGCGTCGTCACTTGAAATAGGTGAAGAGGTGGTCGAAGAGGACGAGCCCACCGGAGTCGGCGCGGCGCCCGGTGACGTAGCTGGCGAGGCGGAAGAGCGTCTTGAGCTCCACGCGGCGCAGGCGCGCGCCCTCGCGCTCGAGCGGCAGCTCCACGTCCGCGTGCTGGTGCGGCGCCAGCGTCACCGGCACGACCGCGCGCGCCTCGCCGTGGTAGGTGATCACCTGCGCCTCCACCGACGAGAAGCGCGCGAGGTTGCCGAGGCGCAGCCCGTAGCGCTCGCCGGCGGGGCGCGAGAGGAAGAGATAGCTCTCGAAGTTGTTCTGGCGCGTGGCGGCCTCGATCCGGTCCGGCACCCCGCCGAGCGTCGCGTTGACCGCGTAGTAGAGCGGTGGGTCCGGCGAGTCGCGCAATTTCAGATAGGCGTAGTGGTGCGGGCGGTACGGGAAGACGCGGCTGTCGTAGCGCGCGTCGAACGTCACCATGACGCGGGCGAAGCCGGGAGCCCGCGCAGCGACGAGGGCGGCGAGGTCGAGCGTCTCCTCCCGCGTGTCCACGGCCATCCGCCCGAGAGAGGCCCCGCCGGGCTCGTAGAGCTCGAGCTCCAGCGACTCGAGGCGGCGATGGCCGACGCGGTCGCGCTGATGCACCAGCTCGACGAGGTGATCGTAGCCGGGGTCGACGAAGGTGGCCGAGCAGAGCGCGGAGCTACTTGACATGCATGAGCGAGAGCGGCCCCGCGAGATCGTTCGGGCCCGCGCCGACGAGGTACAGGTTGAACCACGCGTTGCCCGTGAAGCGCAGGTGCAGGACGCGCGCGGCGGAGCCGGCCGGCGCCAGCGACGCGACGTCGAGCAGCGCCGCGCCGCGCGGGGCAATGGCGTCGAGGCGCCGCGCCGTGGTCGCGCCGTCCGCGACGGCGGTGGTGCGGATCCGGTTGGTCACGTTCGACAGGTTGAGCAGCAGCACGTGCGAGCGATCCTGAGCACCGACGTAGACGTACTGGTGGCGCACGAACGCCGGCAGCGTCAGGCCGGCGAGACCGGCCACGGCGCCCAGCGCGGCGTGGACCGCGCGCGTCCACGCCGGGTACGTCTCGACGAACTCGTGGCGGCCGTGCGTCGCCGTGTAGGCGTCGTCGTCGCCGAGCGTCACGTAGAGATCCGACTGCAGACGCGCGGTGTCGACGGTCACGAAGCCGTGGCCCTCGGCCACGGCGTCGAGGGGCAGCTCGAGCGGCTCGGTGGCCGTGGGGACCTTCGCGTCGTAGCGCGCGACGACGGTGCCGCGGGCGTCGTACTGGACGACGGCCGCCGGGAACGGTCCTCCGGCGCGGGCGCTCGTGAACCGCGACTCGACGTTGTTGAGGATGAGCACGCAGCGCAGGCCCGGTCGTGCGATCCACGGCAGGTAATAGGTGGAGGTTCGCGTCACGCCGAGGAGGCGGCGCGCGGCGGAGCGGAGGGCGCCGAGCATCCGGCGACGAGCCTACCCCGCCGTTTTCCGCGGTGTCAAGCGACGGCGCGGTAAAATACGCCGACGTGATCCCGGAGCACGAGCTCGCCGAGCGTGTGCGTCACTATTACACGCGGTACTACCGAGACACTCTCGGCATTCCCGACTGGGCGGCCCACGTCGCGCACCGCGAGGCGGAAGACCGCCACGAGCGGGCACGCCTGCCCCGCCTGCGCGCGCTCGTCGGCGACGCGCTCGCGCGCGGCCCCGTCCTCAACCTCGGCTGCGGCACCGGCGGCTTCAACGTGGCGGCGGAAGAGGCGGGCGCGCGCGTCGTCGGCGTGGATGCCGACCCGGACGCCATCGCGATCTGCGAGCTCAAGCGCCGCGTCCGCGGCGGCCGCTACGTGCGCGCGGCCGCGGAGGCGCTGCCCTTCCGCGACGGCGCCTTCGCGCTCGTCCACTGCTTTTCCGTCATCGAGCACGTCGAATCCGTCGAGCGCGCCGTGGGCGAGATGGTGCGTGTGACACGGCCCGGCGGCGCCCTCTACGTGCACACCCCCAACGCGTGGTCGCTCTTCGAGGGGCACTACAAGATCTTCTGGATCCCGTTCCTGCCGGCGCCGCTCGCGCGCGTTTATCTGCGAGTGCGCGGCCGCCCGACCCCGTACCTCGCCCATCTGCGGCGCCTCACCGTCCGCCGGCTCGCCGCCGCGTTTCGCCGCGCCGGCGTGACGGCGCTCGAGCTCGCCGCCGGCGATCCGCCGCGCGAGTCGGTGGGGCCACTGCGGACGCTGGCGGCCGCCTACTATCGCCTCACGCGCGTCACGCCGTTCATCGAGCTGGTGGCCCGCAAGGCGTGAGCCGACGGTGAAGCGGACGATCCTCTTCGCGACCGAGTACTGGCCGCCCTTCGCCCCCGGGGGCGCCGAGTGGACGAACGCCGCGTGGGCGGAGGCGCTCGCGCGCCGCGGCCACCGCGTGATCGTGGTCACGCCGGACTACGGCGCGTCGCCGCGCGAGGAGCGCGACGGCGTGCTCGTCGTGCGGCCGCCGTTCTCCGTGAAGCTCCGACCCGGACAGCAGGAGGCCGGCTGGCTGCTGCACAAGAACCCGCTCTTCCACGCCTGGGTCGCGCGCTGGACGCGCCGCGTGGCGGAGGCGGAGGGCGTCGATCTCGTCCACGCGCAGAACAAGGGCGCGCTCGTCGGCGCGTGGCGTGCGGCGCGTGCGCTCGGCCGGCCGCTGGCCGTGACCGTGCGCGACGTGGGGCTGCTGTGCCCCGTCGGCGCGTGCACCCTCTTCGAGCCGTGGACGACGTTCGACTGCACGATGCGGCAGTACGTGACCCGCTGCGTGCCGTACTTCCTCGCGCACTACGCGGCCGGCGACGGGCCGCTGCGCCGCGCGCGGCGCTGGGGCTCGCTGCTCGCCGCGTGGGGCGATCACGCCGCGCAGCGCCGCGCGCTCGCCGAGGCCGATCTCGTCATCGGCGTGAGCCGCGGGATCCTCGCGCTCTACCCACCGGCGCTCGTGGATGGTGGCCGCGCGCGCGTCGTGCACTCGCTGCCGCCGCGCGTCGCCGGCGTCGACGAGGATCCGGCGGCCGTCCGTGCGCGCCTGGGCATCGGCGGCGGCCCGCTCGTGCTCTACGCCGGCAAGCGCTCGCTCGGAAAGGGGACAGAGGTGCTGAGCGCCGCCCTCGACGCGATCCGCGCGGCCATTCCGGACGTGCGCTTCGTCTTCGCCGGCAAGGGTGAGATCGCGCCGCCCGCGCGCGACGACGTCCACGTGCTCGGCAGCGTGCCGCAGCCGACGCTCTTCGCGCTCTACCGCGCCGCCGACGTGGTGGTCGTGCCGTCGGTGTGGCCGGAGCCGCTGAGCCGTGTGCTGATGGAGGCCATGCGATTCGGCCGCGCCGTCGTCGCCACGCGGGTGGGCGGTAGCCCCGAGCTGGTGGAGGACGGCGTCACGGGACTGCTCGTCGCGCCGCGGGATCCCGCCGCGCTCGCGCGCGCGGTGGCGGCGCTGCTGCGCGATCCCGAGCGGCGCGCCCGCCTCGGCGCGGCCGCCGCGCGCCGCACGGAGACCGAATTCGACGAAGAGCGGCTCGTCGGCGTGCTGCTCGACGCCTACGACGACGCGCTCGCGAGGCGCGCCTCGCCGGCGAGGCCGCGCGCGTGACCGGCGGGCTCGCGTACTACCTCGGCACGTCCTACCGCCGCAAGCGCGTGGACGCCGATCTCGAGTCGGTCGCCTCGGTGTTCGCGGGCCGCGTGCTCGACGTCGGCGGGGCGCGGCGCCGCGGGCGCTTCCGGCCTCCCGCCCACGCGCGCTGGGTCGTCGCCGACGTGGCGGTCGCGCTGGGCCCGGACGTCGCGGCCGACGTGGCGGCGCTGCCGTTCCGCGACGGCGCCTTCGACGCGATCAAGGTCACCGAGGTGCTGGAGCACGTGCCGGATCCGGCCTCGGCCCTGGCCGAGTGTCGTCGCGTTCTGCGCGCCGGCGGCCACGTGGTCATCAGCGCGCCGTTCCTCGAGCGCCTGCACGGCGATCCCTCGGACTACGGCCGCTACACCGAGACGATGTGGCGGCGGCTCCTGGCGGCGGCCCGGCTCGAGCCCCTCACCATCGCGCCGCAGGGCGGCTACTTCACGCACCTGGCCGGGCTCCTGCGCTTCCTCGTCCTGCGCGCGCCCGCCGGAGTGCGCCACCTCGGCTACGGCCTCTTTCCCGCGCTCGACCTCATGGCGCGCCTCGACCGCTCGCGGCGGCTGGCGTCCTCCGACTTCGCGGCGTTCGTCGGCGGCTACCTCATCGTCGCCACGCGGAAGCCCTGATGCGCGTCTGCTCGCCCCACTGCGGCGTGGCGCCCGAGACCGTCTCGGGCGGGGAGACCTACGAGCGCGAAATCCTCACGCGCCTCGGGCGGGCCGGTGTGGCGATCGACCTGATCCTCGCGCGCGGCAAGCCGCATCCGACGGATGTGCCGAACTGGACCGTCCACCGCTTCGGCATCGGCCGCGGGCTGCGCTGGTGGGTCGCGCCCTTCGTGGTGCCACCCGCCATCGCGCGGGTGCATCGGGCCACGCGCTTCGACGTGCTGCGCGTCCACTCGCTGCGCTTCATCGGGCCCGCCGCGCTCTGGGCGCGCCGTCGCCACCGTCTCGACGCGCCCGTGATCGCCCACCACCACCACCTCGACCCGAGTCCGCTCAATCGGGTGCTCGAGCGCCGCGTCGTGGAGGGCGTGGACCACCTGGTGGTCGGCAGCGAGTTCGCGCGACGTCAGCTCGCCTCCGAGCTCGGCGTGCAGACGGACCACGTCTCGGTCGTGCCGTACGGCGTCGACGTCCGCTTCGTGCCGCGCCCGGCGCGCGCCGATCTGCGCGCGCGCCACGATCTCGGGCCGGGGCCGGTCGCGCTCTTCTTCGGCGGCCTCAAGCCGCGCAAGAACCTGCCGCTGCTGCTCGACGCCTGGGCGAGGGTGGCGCCGCTCCATCCCGGGGCGCGGCTGCTGATCGCCGGCGGCGGCCCCCTCCTCGGCCGGCTCCGTGCCCTTGCGGAGCGCCGCGGGCTCGCCGGCAGCGTCCGCTTCGCGGGCTACGTCGCCGAAGCCGAGAAGGCCGACCACTTCAGCCTCGGCGACGTCTTCGTCTTTCCCTCCGCGATGGAGGGCTTCGGCTTCGCCGTCGCCGAGGCGATGGCCTCCGGCCTGCCGGTGGTCGCCTCCGACCGTGGCTCGATCCCCGAGGTCCTCGTCGACGGCGAGGGCGGGTTCCTCTGCGATCCGACGCGGCTCGAGCTGTTCGTGAACCGGCTCGACCGCTTGCTCGGCGACTCGGCGCTGCGCGCGAAGCTCGGCGCCGCCAACGCCGAGCGCGTGGACCGCCTGTTCCGCTGGGACGGCTGCGTCGCGCGCACGCGGCGCGTTTACGAGGACGTGCTCGCGGCCTGGCGCCGCGGGGAGCGGCGGCCGTGAACCCGCTGCGCCGCCTCGCCGTGCGCGGCGTGGACGCGCTGAACCGTCGCGGCAAGGCCGTCGGCGTGCGGCTCGTGAAGCTGACGCGCAAGGCGCCCTACGCGATCCATCCCAAGCACCTCGTCGAGGAGCCCTGGCACGACTGGTACCTGCCGTACCTCGGCGGCACCGAGGCGGTGCTCGACGTCGGTACCAGCAACGGCGCGCACCTGATCCGTGCCGCGCGGCGCAGCCGCGACATCGTGGGCTTCGACCACGACGAGGTCCAGCTCGCCCACGCCGCGCGCGAGATCCGCCGGCGCGGGCTCGGCCACGCCCACGTCTTCGCCGGCGACGTGACGGGCAGCTTCCCGTTCCGCGATCGCGTCTTCGACGCCGTCCTCTTCCTCGACGTCATCGAGCACGTCGAGCCGCGCGTCGCGGTCCTGCGCGAGATCCACCGCGTGCTGAAGGACGGCGGCCGGTTGCTCGTCTCCGCGCCGAACAAGAACACGCGCTGGCGGGCGACCCTGCGCGCCGCCGGGCTCTTCGCCTACTCGGATCCCGACCACAAGGTCGAGTACACGCGCGAGGAGTTCCTGCTCGAGCTGCGCGCGGGCGGCTTCGAGCCGATCGGACCGCTCATGCCCGTCGTGCTCGACACGCCGTGGGCGGGGGCGATCGACGCCGTGGGCGGGCTCTCGCTCGCGCTCTACGACCGCCTCAGCCGCTGGAAGCGCGAGGCCGCGCTGCGCCGGCCGGACGAGAGCACCGGGTTCCGCGCGGTGGCGAGGAAGCGCTGATGGCCGTGCTGGGCCTGCTGCCGAGCATCCGCGGCGGCCTCGGCGAGCTCGCGCGGACGGGGCAGCACTCGCGGCTCATCGACGGCTACCTGCGTCCATACGCCCGCGCCTTCGAGGAGGTGCGCTACTTCAGCTATCTCGACGAGTCGCTCGCCGACTTCAGCGCCGACGCCGAGCTCCTCGCCCGGGTGCGCGTGCTTCCCGGCGGCGGGTGGCACCCGTGGCTCTACGCGTTCGTGCTGCCGTTCCGCCACCGCCGCGCGCTCGCCGCCTGCGACGTGGTGCGCGTCTTCCAGGTCACCGGCGTCATCCCGGCTCTCGTCGCCCGGCGCCTCTACGGCGTGCCGTTCGTGACGACCTACGGGTTCTGGTACGGCCGCCTCGCGCGCTCGCGCGTGAGCGCGCGGCTGTCGCGCGCGGTGGCCGCGGCGGGACTGGCCGCGGCCGGCGCGGTCATCGCCACCACGCCCGAGCTCGCCGAGGAGGCCCGCCGCCGGGCGCCGCGGGCACACGTGCACGTGATCCCGAACGGCGTCGACACGACGGCGTTCCGGCCGCCGGCGCGCGCGGCCGCGCCCGGCCACCTGATGTATCTGGGCCGGCTGTCGGAGGAGAAGCAGCTGGACACGCTCGTCGACGCGGCCGGGAAGCTCACGGCGCGCCACGCCGTCCGTGTGACGCTCGTCGGGGACGGCCCCGTGCGCCCGGCCCTCGAGGCGCAGGCGCGCGCGTCCGGCGTCGCCCTCGACGTCCGGCCGTTCGTCGATCACCGCGAAGTGCCCGCGGTGCTGGGCGAGGCCGACGTCTTCGTGCTGCCGTCGCGCACCGAGGGCCATCCCAAGGTGCTGCTGGAGGCGATGGCTTGCGCGCGGCCGTGCATCGCCTCCGCCGTCGGCGGCAACCTCGCCATCGTGGAGGACGGCGTGACCGGCCTGCTGTTCCCGGCCGGCGACGCGGGCGCGCTGGCCGACCGCGTCGAGCGGCTGCTGCGCGACCGCACGCTCGGCGCGGCGCTCGGCGCGCGCGCGCGGCAGGCCGTCGTCGCCCGCTACGACCTCGGCACACTCGTCGCCCGCGAGATCGAGCTGCTGCGCCGGGTGGCCGGGCTCGCCTCATGAGCGACGTCGCGTACCGGCTCGAGGACCTCGGCGACCATCGCGTGCTCACGGTGGACGGCCGTCGTTACGAGACGGGCTACAGCGCGCGCGTCGTCCAGATGCTCGTCGAGCGCAAGGGCGCGCGCCGGGCGCCGCCCTACTTCGCCTACAAGCGCACGCGCGGCGACCACTTTCTCGGGCCGCTGTTCCGCTGGCTTCGTACCGAGCGGCGCGAGCGGCTCCGCGTGCTCGAGGTCGGCTGCTCGTTCGGCCACATCACCGAGTACCTCGACGAGCAGTCGCAGGTCGCCGCCATCCACGCGTTCGACACCGATCCGGCTTTCGTCGCGATCGTCCGCGCGAAGGTCGAGGAGCTGCCGCTGCGGCGGGTACGCGAGGTAGCGCACCTCCCGGGCGACGCGACGCGGCGCCTGCCGTGGGACGACGGCGCCTTCGACCTCGTGCTGGCGCTCGGCGTCGTCGAGCACCTGCCCGCGCGCCACCGGCGCGCGCAGGTGGACGAGTACTATCGAGTCCTCGCTCCCGGCGGCCACCTCGCGATCCTCGACACGCCGAACCGCTGGTTTCCGCTCGAGACGCACTCGATCGGCCTGCCGCTGGTCCAGTGGCTGCCGCCGCGGCTGGCGTGGCGGTATGCGCGGCTCGGGCGTCCGGGCAAGTTCGGCGCGGTGGCCTACGAGGACTTCGTCGCCGACGGCACGGGCTGGCGCAACGCCACCTATCGCGAGTGCCGGCCGTCGTGGGGGAGGGGCGGCATCGAGGACGTGACCGAGGACGCGGGTTACGGGTGGGTGTTCTTCCGCGATACCGCGCGCTCGCGCATACGCAAGGGGCTGCTGCCGGCCTTCGCCGTCGCCGTGGCCGGGCTCCGCGCGATCGGCCGATCTCCCTCGCTCTGCCTGCCCTATCTGAACCTCGTGTTCCGCCGGGCCACGCGGTGATCTCGATCGAGATCGCGCGACGGCACTATCTGCTCTACCTGCTGCTGCCGCACTGGGCGAAGGTCGCGCTGCTCTCGCCCGGCTCGCGGGCGCGCCTGGACCGGATCAATCTCGCGTTCAACGACACGCTCTACTCCGGCGAGGGCGCCGAAGACTACGATCGCATCCACGCGTACGCCACCGAGCAGCAGCACGAATACCCCGCGCACGCGCTCGTCGAGAGCGTCTGGGCGCCGGAGGGCTACGGCCGCGCCCTCGAGCTGGGCGCCGGCAGCGGCTACTTCACGACCGCCATCGCGCGGCGCGCGCAGTCGGTCGTCGCCGTCGAGCCCGTCGCCGACATGCGGGCGGTGATCGACAAGCGGTGTCGCGAAGCGGGCCTCTCCAACGTGACGACCCTGGCCGGGACGGCCTTCGACCTCGCGGACCGCGTGCCCGACGCCGCCATCGACTCCGCCCTCGTGCTGCAGAGCCTGCACCACTTCCACCGCCGGCCCGAGGTCTTCGCCGCGCTCGGCCGCGTCGTTCGCCCCGGTGGCCGTCTCTATCTCGTGGAGCCGCACCACAATCTTCGCCGCGTCGCGCGCCTGCTGCGCAAGTACGCGACGACCTATCGCCGGCCGTCGTTCTGGGGCGACGAGCGCAACTGGGCCACCCACGACTTCCTCACGCGGGGCGAGCTGCGCACGCTCTGCCGGCACGGCGGCTTCGGCGACGTGCGCATCACCGGCTACTGGATTCCGTTCTCCCGGCGGCTCGTGCCCGAGCCCCGGCGTCGCTTCGACGCCGAGCACCGCCTCGGCCGGCTGCCGCTCGTGCGGCACCTCGCCGCCGTCCTCGCGGTCGAAGCCCGCCGCGAAGCGGGAGCCGCGCGGTGACGGCGCCGCGCGTGTCGGTCCTCCTGGCCGTGCACGACGGCGCGCCCTGGGTGAAGGACGCGGTGGCGAGCGTGCTGGCGCAGACGCTCGCGGACCTCGAGCTGGTCGTGGTGGACGACGGCTCCGCCGACGCCACGCCCGCCCTGCTGGCCGGCATCGCCGACCGCCGGCTGCGCGTGGAGCGCCGGCCGCGCGCGGGGCTCACGCGCGCGCTGAACCTGGCGCTGGGCCTCGCCCGCGCCCCGATCGTCGCGCGGCTCGACGCCGACGACGTGGCGTTGCCCGAGCGCCTGGCGCGCCAGGTCGCGTTCCTCGATGCGCACCCGGAGATCGGCGTCCTCGGGAGCGCCGCGCGCGAGGTGAACGGCGACGGCCGCGAGGTGCGCGTGGTCCGGCCCCCCGAGGACGACGCCGCGCTCCGCCGCGCGCTGATCCGGCGCAACCCGATGGTGCACTCGACGGTGACGATGCGCCGGCTCGCCGTCGAGGGCGTGGGCGGCTACGACGCGCGCTTCGCGGTGGCGCAGGACTACGACCTCTGGATGCGGCTGGCCGCGGTGACGCGGCTCGCGAACCTCCCCGACGCGCTCGTCGTGCGGCGGCTCCTGCCCGGGCGCGTCTCCGTCGCGCGCGACGCGGACCGGCTGCGTGCCGAGGCGCGGGCGCGCTGGCGAGCGGTGCGCGCCGGCGCCTATCCACCGTGGTGCCTGGTGTTCGTGGCCCGGCCGCTGCTCGCGCTGGCCGTGCCGGGGCCGTGGCGCCGCGCGCTGCGACGCTCCCGCGGATGACGCCGTCGCCGGGACCCATTCTCGAGCTGCTCGTTTCCACTCAGCCCGGCGGCGGCCCGCAGCACGTGCTCGCGGTCGCCACGTGGCTGCGCGCGCGCCGCTGGCGGCCGATCGTGGCCGGCCCGCGCGACGGCGCGCTGTTCGACCGCTTCCGCGAGAGCGGCATCGAGACGGTGGAGCTCGCGACCGACCGACTCCGGCCGAGGACGCTGCTCGCCCTCCGCCGGCTCGTGAGCGAGCGCGGCGTGAGCCTCATCCACTCGCACGGCAAGGGCGCCGGCCTCTACGGCCGGCTGGTGGCGAGGCTGCTCGGCGTGCCCGCCGTGCACACGCTGCACGGACTCCACTTCGAGGGTTACGGCGCGGCCGCGCGCGCCGCCTATCTGGCGCTGGAGCGCCGCCTCTCGCGCTGGACGCGCGTGATCGTGAACGTCTCGCGCGCGCAGGAGGCGGAGGGCCTGGCCCTGCGTCTCTTCGACCGGCGCCAGAGCCGCGTCGTCGTCAACGGCGTGGACGTCGCCCGCCTCGGCGCGACGGCGCTCGAGCGCTGGGACGCCCGCGCCGCCCTCAACCTGCCGCCGTCGGGACCGGTGGTGGGCTGCGCGGCGCGCTTCGATCCCGTCAAGCGGCTCGACCTCTTGCTGCGCGCGGCCGCGCGCGTGACCGACACCACGCTGCGAGTCGTGCTCATCGGCCGCGGCGACGAGGAGCGGCGGCTGCGTGCTCTCGCGGTGTCGCTCGGGCTCGGCGGGCGCGTGGTCTTCGCGGGGGAGATCGTCGACGCCGCGCGGCTGTTTCCCGCCTTCGACGTGTACGCGGCGCCGTCGGCGAAAGAGGGGATGCCGCTCGCGGTGCTGGAGGCGATGGCGCTCGGCGTGCCCGTCCTCGCCAGCGACATTGCTGCGCATCTCGAGCTCTTGGGCGGCGCGTCGCCGGGGCTCGTGGCCGGCACGCCGGAGGCGTTTGCCGTGGGGCTGGGCGGGCTCCTCGCCGACGGGGAGGCGCGCGCGACGCTGGCGGCCGAGCAGCGCACGCGCGCGCGCAGCGAGTTCGACGCGCGGCAGATGCTGACGACGGTGGAGGCCATCTACGGGGAGGTGCTACGCCTGTAGTAGTATGGCTCGGATGCGGATCCTGATCACCGGGATCACCGGATTCGTCGGCAGCCACCTGACCGAGTGGGCCCTGAGTCGGGGCGCGGACGTGATCGGCGCCCTGCGCTGGCGCAGCAACACCGAGCACATCGAGCACCTCCGCGACCGCCTCACGCTCATCCAGTCGGAGCTGCGCGAGCTGTCCTCGGCGCGCGACCTCGTCGAGCGCGCGCGCCCCGACTACATCGTCCACCTCGCCGCGCAGTCGTTCGTGGGCGCGTCCTGGCAGACGCCGGCCGAGACGCTGATGACGAACGCCATCGGCCAGATGAACCTCTTCGAGGCGATCCGCCAGCTCGGCTCGGCGTCGCGCTTCCTCGTCATCGGCTCCAGCGAAGAGTACGGCCTCGTGGAGCCCGATGAGCTGCCCATCCGCGAGACGAACCCCCTGCGGCCGCTCTCGCCGTACGCGGTGAGCAAGGTCACGCAGGATCTCATGGGGTTCCAGTACTTCAAGAGCTACGGCCTCGACATCGTCCGCGCGCGCGCGTTCCATCACACGGGCCCACGCCGGAGCGACAATTTCTCGACCTCGACCTTCGCGAGACAGATCGCCGAGATCGAGGCGGGGCTGCGCGAGCCGGTCGTGGTCGCGGGCGACCTCAAGCCCGTGCGCGACTTCTCCGACGTGCGCGACATCGTGCGCGGGTACTGGGACCTGCTCGAGCGCGGGACCGCCGGCGAGGTCTACAACCTCTGCTCGGGTGTCGACTGGACCATCGAGCGCATGCTGACCTTCCTCATCTCGCAGTCGAGCGTCCCCGGCATCGAGATACGCACCGACGCCGCGCGCCTGCGCCCGTCGGACGTCCCCGTGCTGCGGGGCAGCTACGAGAAGATCGAGCGCGCGGTGGGCTGGCGGCCACGCATCCCGCTCGAGCAGACGCTCACCGACCTGTTGGACTATTGGCGACAGCGGATCCGACGACCCGTGTCCTGAGCGGCGGCGCCGCCGGCGCCCGGGCGCCGCGCGTGGCGCTCGTCCACGACTGGCTCACGGGCATGCGCGGTGGCGAGCGCTGCCTGGAGGTCTTCTGCGAGCTCTTCCCGGACGCGCCGCTCTACACGCTGCTCCATGTCCCCGGCAGCGTGTCGGCGCCGATCGAGCGCCGCCGCATCGTCACGTCGTTCGTCCAGCGGCTTCCGCGCGCGGCCTCGCAGTACCGGCGCTACCTGCCGCTGTTCCCCGCCGCCGTCGGCGGCTTCGACCTCTCGGGCTACGACCTCGTGATCTCGCTCAGTCACTGCGTGGCGAAGGCCGTGCGCCGGCCGCCGGGCGCGCTGCACCTGTCGTACTGCTTCAGCCCGATGCGCTACCTCTGGGACCTCTACGACGATTATTTCGGCGCCCGCGCCGGACTGCTCGTGCGCTCGCTGATGCCTCCGGTGGCCGCCGCCCTGCGCGCCTGGGACCGCCGCACCGACGGCGTGGACGCCTTCGTCGCGATCTCGCACCACATCGCCGACCGCATCCGCCGCGTGTACGGCCGCAGCGCCGACGTCATCCACCCGCCGGTGGACGTCGCGCGCTTTTCGCCCGCCGCGCGGGTGGAGGACTTCTATCTCGTCGTCTCGGCGCTGGTGCCGTACAAGCGGGTGGACCTCGCCGTGGCCGCCGCCACCCTTCTCGGGCGGCGACTCCTCGTCGTCGGCACCGGGCCCGAGGCGCGGCGGCTCGCGGCGGCGGCCGGGCCCACCGTCGAGTTCCTGGGCGGGCGCTCCGACGCCGAGGTGGCGCATCTCTACGCGCGCTGCCGGGCCGTCCTGTTCCCGGCCGTCGAGGACTACGGCATCGTGCCCCTCGAGGCGGCGGCGGCGGGACGGCCGACCATCGCGCTGGCGCGCGGCGGCGCGCTGGAGACGATGACGGGGCTCGAGCAGACCGCCGCGCCGCCGACCGCCGTGTTCTTCGGCGAGCAGACGGCGGGCGCGCTGGCCGACGCCATCGGCCGCTTCGAGGCGGAGGCGCGCCGCTTCGAGCCGGCCGCGCTGCGCGCGCGCGCCCAGCAGTTCGACCGGCCGATCTTCCGCCGCCGCGTGGCCGAGTACGTGGACGGCCGCTGGGCCGAATTCCTCGCGAGGCGCGCGTGCTGAAGGCGCACGCGCGGCTGTTCAAGCAGCTCACCTTCGCGACCGACGTCGCGCTCATCGCCGGCTGCTGGGTGCTGGCCTACTGGGTGCGGTTCCACTCCGGCCTCTTCGGGCGCGGCGACATCCCCCCGTTCCGCGACTACGTGTTGCAGCTCGTGCCGATCCTCCTCGTGTGGACCTTCGCCTTCAAGGCCTTCGACCTCTACCGTCCGCTCCGCCTCGGGTCGCACCTCGGCGAGTGGTGGGACATCACGAAGGCGTCCAGCCTCGGCGCCATCGTGCTCGTCGCCATCATGAGCCTCGTGTTCCGCGGCTACGATTACTCGCGCGCCGTCATCGCCCTCTTCTGGGTCTTCTCCATCGCGGCGGCGAGCTTTTCGCGGGCCGTCTTCCGCGAGGCGCTCCGCGTCGCACGCCGCCGCGGCTACAACCTGCGCTATGCCGTCGTCGTGGGCGGCGGCGAGGCGGCGGCCGAGGTCTTCCGCGTGCTGCGCCGGCGGCCCGACGTGGGCGTGCGCGTGCTCGGCCGCCTCGGCGACAAGCGGGAAGAGGGCGAGACGCGCTGGCTCGGGGCCCCCGAGGACATCCGCGCGGTGCTCGACGCTCACCAGGTGGACGTCGTGATCATCGCGCTCCCGCACGCCGACTACCCGCGCCTGGGCGCGATCCTCGACGGGATCGGCGACGACCCCGTCGCCATCCATCTCGTGCCCGACGTGTTCAGCCTGGCCTCGCTGCGCGGAGGCATCGAGGAGTTCGAGACGCTGCCGATCATCCATCTGCGCGAGTCGCCGCTCTACGGCTGGAACGTCCTGCTCAAGCGCGCCTTCGACGTCGCCCTCGGGGGCGCCGCGCTGCTCGTCCTGGCGCCGGTCATGCTCGCGATTGCCTGCGCCGTCCGGCTGACCTCGCGCGGTCCCGTCTTCTACCGGCAGGAGCGGATGGGCCTCGACGGCCGGAGCTTTTCCATGCTGAAGTTCCGGACGATGGTGCCGGACGCCGAGGCCGCCACCGGACCGCGCTGGGCGGTGCCCGACGATCCGCGCCGCACCGGATTCGGCGCGCTGTTGCGGCGCCTGAGCCTCGACGAGCTGCCGCAGCTGATCAACGTCCTGCGCGGCGAGATGAGCCTGGTGGGGCCACGGCCGGAGCGGCCGAGCTTCGTCGAGGACTTCCGGCGCCGCGTGCCGCGCTACATGCTGCGGCACACGGTCAAGGCGGGCATCACGGGCTGGGCGCAGATCAACGGCTGGCGCGGCAACACGTCGATCGAGAAGCGCATCGAGTACGACCTCTATTACATCGAGCGCTGGTCGATCGGCTTCGACCTCAGGATCCTGCTCCAGACGCTCTGGCTCGGCTTCCGCAACCGCAACGCCTACTGATGGCCGTCGCCGACGCCCTGCGAAGCGCCCCGCCCGTCGAGCGCTCGGGTCACCGGCGGCTGCTCGACGCGCTCCTCGTCACCCTCGCCGTCGGTCTCGCGTGCTCGATCACGCTCTCCGAGACCACGCTGCTCGTCATGGCGCTGGTCCTGCTCGCGCGCGCGCGTCCCCGCGCGTCCTGGCTGCGTGCGCCGCTGGCCTCGCCCGTGCTCGCATTTGCCGCGTGGACGCTGGTCACCACGGCGACCGCGATCCGCCCCGGTGACAGCCTGCGCGCCGCCGCCGAGAAGCTCCTCTTGCTGGGGACGTTCTGGGTGGTGCTGGCCGCACTCCCCGATACCGCGTCCGCGCGGCGGTTCGCGACCGCGCTCTTCGTCGCCGTGTCCGTCGTGGCCTTCCTCTCGATCGTGCAGGTGGCCGGATGCGTCGAGGGCGGCTTCGAGGACACGCCCCAGATCCCGCTGCTGACGACCTACTTCAAGAAGTGCGTGCGCGCCCACGGCTTCTTCAGCATCTACATGACGCTCGCGGGCGTACTGACCGTCGTCAGTACCCTCACGCTGCCGCGCTTGCAGGGTTTTCGCCGCGGCCTGCTCGCGGCGTTCGCCTGGCTCGCCGGCGCGGTCGCCCTCGCCCTGACGGAGGTGCGGGGCGCGTGGGTCGGCTTCGGCGTGGGCGGCGTCGTGACCGTGCTGCTCGGCCGGCGCGCGCGGCTCGCGCTGTTGCTGGTGGCCCTGCCGCTGGCCGCGCTCGCATTTCCGCATGTCCAGGAGCGCTTGCGCTCGATGCTCGATCCGGCGGATCTGACCGCGCGGGAGCGGGTCGTCATGCTGCACGTCGGCCTTCGCCTCGTGCGCGAGCACCCCGTGGCCGGCATCGGTCCGGGCCAGGTGAAGCACGTCTACCCGACCTACGCGCCGCCCGAGGCCCTGCGCCGCCACACCGGGCATCTGCACGACACGCCGCTGCAGATCGCGGTGGAGCGCGGGCTGGTCGGTCTCGCCCTCTGGCTCTGGATCTTCGTCGCCTTCTTCGTGCGGGCGGTGGGCGTGCTCCGTCGCGTGCCCGCGCAGGCCGCCGCCGACCGCGCGCTCGTCGTCGGCGCGCTGGCCGCGGTGGCGGCCTTCCTCGTGGCCGGCCTCTTCGAGTACAACTTCGGCGACACCGAGGTGCTGCTGGCGATGCTCAGCGTGATGGCGCTGCCGTTCGTCGTCGAGCGCGGGCTCGCGGGGCACGCGGCATGAAGCGCCCGCCCGCCGGCCCGCGGCTGGCCGCCGTGCGCCTGGTCGCGATGGACGTGGATGGCGTGCTCACCGACGGCGGCATCTGGTACACCGACGGCGGCGAGGAGCTCAAGCGCTTCGACGTCCGCGACGGCCAGGGCCTCGTGCTGCTCCGCGAGGCCGGTGTGGTCACGGCCGTGATCACACGCCGCCACTCGGAGATCGTCGAGCGCCGCGCGCGCGAGCTGGGCATCGTCGAGGTCCACCAGGACGCGACGGACAAGGGCGCCGTCGTGCAGGGGATCCTGACGCGGCACGGCGTCCGCGCGGCGGACGCGTGCTACGTGGGTGACGACGTCGGCGACCTGCCGGCGATGGCG
>QHRU01000020.1 GCA_003220225.1 Candidatus Rokuibacteriota bacterium | reverse complement strand
AGACGAACGTCCCGAGGCCGATGCCGGACAGCACGCAGCACGCGCAGGCGGCGAGCAGGAGCGCCGGGCTGCCGCGGAACGGGATGCCGAACACCAGCCGGGCCACGGCGATCACCAGCATGACCATCGTCATCAACAGGACGAAGAGCGGGGCCATCTTCGCCGTGATCATCTGAAGGGAGCTCGCCGGCGTCATGAGCAGCTGCTCGACCGTCCCCCGCTCCTTCTCGCGGATCATCGTCGCCGCCGACACGAGCGAGCCGTTCAGGATGATCAGCGTTCCGAACACGCCCGTCACGATGAACCAGGCGTTCACCAGGCCCGGGTTGTAGAGCAGCGCCGTCCGCAGCTCGACGGGCTCCGCGCGTGTCCCGGCGAGATCGCGGTTGAGGAAGGCCACGGCGCCCTCGACGTAGCCCTGCGCGATCTGCGCCGTATTCGCGTTCGCCGCGTTGAGCAGGACCTGCACGGTGGCCGGGCGCCCGCGCGCGCGCCGGCGCGCGAAGTCGTAGGGCACCACCACGCCGACGTCGAGTCGGCCGATGCCGAGCTCGCGCCCGAGCGTGTCCGTGGTCGCGTAGGAGCCGGTCAGCCGGAAGGTGGGGTTCTGCGTGAGCACGGAGATCAGCTCGCGGCTCTCGGCCGTGCGGCTCTCGTCCACGACGCCGAGCCTGAGGTCCTTGACCGTGGAATCGAGCGCGAAGCCGAAGAGGAGGATCTGCAGCGTCGGCGGCACGATGAGCGAGATCGCGAGCCGGCGGTCGCGCCGGATCTGCCGGAGCTCCTTCAGCGCCAGCGCCCAGAAGCGGCCCCCGAAGAGACGGCCGAGGGCCTGCCTCACGCCTTCACCTGCATGCGACGCATCGCGCGCCAGGCGAGCCCGTAGAACACCAGCCCGATGGCGCCGATGGCCAGCACCGCCCACCACACGGCCGGCCAGCCGCCCCCCTGCAAGAAGGCGTCGCGCACGATGAGGACGTAGTAGCGCGCCTGGACGAAATTCGAGATCCACCGGAGCGTGCCGGGGATGTTCTCGATCGGGAAGATGAGCCCCGAGAGCAGGAAGGAGAGCAGGAAGCCGCCCAGCGCGACGGCCTGCACGGCGGCGGCCTGGTTGGGAATGGCGGCGCCGACGAGCGAGCCGAAGCTCATCACGCAGAACACGAACAGCACGCTGCCGACGATCACCGGCGTGGGGTCGCCCGCGAAGCGCAGGCCGAAGAGCGTGAACATGAGCACGGCGAGCAGCATGCACTGCGCGAACCCGATCACCATGCCGGCCAGGATCTTGCCGAGCAGGAACTCGTGCGCCGAGATGCTCGAGACGTAGACTTGCAGGATCGTCTTCTGCTCGCCCTCGCGCGACATCGCGAGCGCGGCGAGCACCGTCGGGAAAATCGACAGGCCGAGCACGAGGAACCCGGGGCCGTAGAACTTTCGCGGCTCGCGGCCGGGATTGAACCAGAGCCGCGTCGCCGTCTGGATGGCCGGGACCGTCGCGCCGCCGAGCGGCCGCGCGAAGGCGCGCGTGATCTGGCCGGCGCTGCCGCGGATCAGCTGGGCGGTGTTGCCGTCGGTGGCGTCCACGAGCACCTGCGCCTCGACCGGCCGATGGCGGCGGATCTCGCGCTCGAAGTGCTCGGGGATGATGACCGCCGCGCGCGCCCGTCCCCTGGCCAGCATCGTCTCCGGCGACGTGGCGGGCGGCAGGGTCACCACGCGATAGGTCAGCGACGTGCGAAACGCGTCCGCGTACCGACGCGACAGCGGGGTCTGATCGAAGTCCTGGATGACGATCGGGATGTCGGTCACCGTCAGCGAGACCGTGGTGCCCATCAGCGCCGTGAGGCCCACGGGCAGCACGAGGGCCAGCCCCAGCGCGAGAGGGTCGCGCAGCAGCTGGGTGAGCTCCTTGCGGGCCTGGGCGATGATGCGCCGCATGCGATGGGCCGTCAGGCGGCGACGACGCCCTTCTCGGCGATGACCAGGAAGACGTCCTCAAGCGAGTAGTCCTCCTCCCTCGCCTCGCGCACCTGGATGCCCTCGCGCGCCAGCCTCGCCGCGAGGTCGCGCGCGGCCGCCTGCGCGTCGCCCTCGACGATGACGTGCAACCGATCGCCGAAGAGCGACACGCGCCACGGCTCGAGCTCCGTCTTCAGCACGGCCACCGCGCGCTGCGGGTCGTCGGCGAGCACCTCGAGCACGCGTCCGCCGTGCGCGGCCTTCACGCCGCTCGGCGTGCCCTCGGCCACCAGCTCGCCGGCGACCATGAATCCCAGCCGGTTGCACTGCTCGGCTTCTTCGAGATAGTGCGTGGTGACGAGGATCGCGGTGCCCTGGTCCGCGAGCTGGTTGATCATGGCCCAGAACGCGCGGCGGGCGATCGGGTCCACGCCCGACGTCGGCTCGTCGAGGAACAGCACGCGCGGCTCGTGCATGATCGCGGCGCCGAAGGCCACCCGCTGCTTCCAGCCGCCGGGCAGGCTGCCCGTGAGCTGGCCGCCCTTGCCCGGAAGGCCGGCGAAGTCGAGCACCCAGCGTTTGCGCGCCTCGCGCCGCTCGCGCGGCACCTGGTAGACGCCGGCGAAGAAGTCGAGGTTCTCGTCGATCGTGAGGTCGTCGTAGAGCGAGAACTTCTGCGACATGTAGCCGACCTGCTGCCGGACCTCCTCGGAGCGCAGCTCCCCGACCTCGCCCGCCAGGCGCACCTCGCCCCCGCTCGGCTCCAGCAGCCCGCAGAGCATCTTGATGGTGGTCGTCTTCCCCGCGCCGTTGGCGCCGAGCAGGCCGTAGACCTCGCCGTAGCGGACTTCCAGATCGATGCCCTTGACGGCCACGAAGCTCCCGAACGTCTTGCGCAAGCCGCGTGCGCCGACGGCGACCGGGTCGCCGGCCCGCTCGTGCTCGCGGCGGTCCGGGAACGGCAGCACACGCGTCTCGCCTTCGAGGCCGCGCAGGATCGCGACGAAGGTGTTCTCGAGCGTCGGCGACGCAGTTCGCACGCTCTCCACAGCGTCACCGAGCGCCTCACGAACCGCGCGTTCTCCGGACGTCACCTCGCGCACCAGCACGTCGAGCCGGTCGCCGAAGCGCTGCACGTCGGCGATCCCGTCGCGCCCGGCCAGCGCGGCCTCCGCCCGGCGCAGATCGGTCGCGCGCACCTCCAGGCGCTGTAGCCCGAGGCTCTGGCGCAGCTCGGCCGGCGTGCCGGTCCGGTGCAGGCGCCCGTCGTGCATGAGCGCCACGCGGTGGCAGCGCTCCGCCTCGTCGAGATACGGCGTCGCGAGGAGAATCGTCATCCCCTGCGTCGAGAGCTGCGCGAGCGCGTCCCAGAATTCTCGACGTGAGACCGGATCGACGCCGGTCGTCGGCTCGTCCAGCAGGAGAATGCGCGGCTCGGCCACCAGCGCGCAG
Organism: Candidatus Rokuibacteriota bacterium; assembly: GCA_003220225.1. Taxonomy (GTDB): domain Bacteria; phylum Methylomirabilota; class Methylomirabilia; order Rokubacteriales; family CSP1-6; genus AR12. The sequence goes on along the minus strand of QHRU01000020.1, from coordinate 1,375 downwards.
GCCAGCGCGAGCTTCTGCTTCATGCCGCCGCTGAGCCGGCCGGCGAGCCGGTCCATGAAGCGCTCCATGCCGAACATCGTGAGATACCGCTGCCCGCGCCGCTCGATCTCTCGGACGGGCACGCGCCGCAGCTCGCCGACGTAGCGCAGGTTCTCCGCCACGCTGAGGTCCTGGTAGAGGCTGAAGGCCTGCGTGAGGTAGCCCACGTACGCGCGCGCCTGTCGCGCCGGCTGGCCGAGCAGCTCGGCGGTGCCGGACGTCGCCTCCATCACGCCGCCGAGGATCTGGAACGTCGAGGTCTTTCCCGCGCCGTCCGGCCCGATGAGCCCGAAGATCTCGCCCGCTCGCACGTCGAGGTCGATGCCACGAACCGCCTCGAGGGCTCCATACCGTTTGGTCAGCGCGTGCGTGCGGATAGCGACGTCCGGCGCGGGGCGCTCCTCGATCGCCCGCGTGCTCATCGTCGCGCCTGTCGTGTGGGCCAGTCGCCGCCATCGACGAGGATTTCCCCGTCCGCCGGCATGCCGGGCTTGGCGAAGCCGACGGCGCTGTTGAGGCGGAGCTTCACGCCGACCACCTGCTTCACGCGGTCCTCACGGAAGTACGTGTTCTCCGGCGTGAACGACGCCCGGGGATCGACACGCAGCACGTAGGCGTCGATGGGCTCCGCGGGCGCCGAGTCGAGGTAGACCCGTGCCGGCTGGCCCACGCGGACGCGCCCGATCTGGCCCTCGGGAACGAACGCTCTGAGATAGACCTCGGCGAGGTTCACGAGCGTGATGATGGCCGTGCCCGCCATCACGACCTCGCCGGGCTCGGCCGTTCGCGTGGCGACCGTGCCGTTGAACGGCGCGATGACGCGGAGGTCCCGTCGGTTGGCGCGCGCTTCTTCGAGCTGGGCCCGCGCGCGCTCGGCCTCCGCCTGCGCGGCGGCGATGTCGGCCTTCGCCTGGAGAATCTGCCCCTGCACGGCCGCGACCTGGGAGGAGCGAATGGCCGGGTTGACGAGATTCGCCTTCGCCGCCGTGAGCGCGCCGCGCGCCGCTTCGACCTGACGCCGCTGCGCGGCGACGACCGCCGCCTGCGCCTCCTCGTTTCGCTGGGCTCGCTGCGCCTCTTGCTCGGCGACCAGCTCTTTCTTGAACAGCCGCGTCATGGCCTCCCGGTCCCACTTCGCCTGCGCGTACGCGGCGTCGGCCTGCGCGAGCTGGGCTTCCGTCGCCGCGAGCTTGCCCTCCGCCTCGTTCACGCGGCCCTCGGCGTCGGCGCGCGACTGATCCACACCGAGCCGGCTCTGCCGCAGCTGCTCGTCGAGGACGGCGATCTGGTGCTGGGCCAGACGCGCTCGCGCCTCGGCCTGCCGGACAGCGGCGGT
>QHRU01000155.1 GCA_003220225.1 Candidatus Rokuibacteriota bacterium | reverse complement strand
GCCGCTCGTCGCCGAGCAGCTCGTGCCCGGCGCCCTCGAGCACCAGCTTGCCGGACTCCAGCACGCAGGCGCGCGTGGCGAGCGTGAGCGCCTGGCGGACGTTCTGCTCGACGAGCAGCACGGTGACGCCGTCGGCGTTGATCGTGCGCACGGTCTCGAAGATCCGCCCCACCAGCACGGGCGCCAGGCCGAGCGTCGGCTCGTCGAGCATGAGCAGCTTCGGCCTCGCCATGAGCGCGCGGCCGATGGCGCACATCTGTTGCTCGCCGCCCGACAGCGAGCCCGCGAGCTGGCCCGCGCGCTCCTCCAGCACCGGGAAGAGCCGGTAGACGTAGGCGAGCGTCGCCTCGCGGCCGGCGCGCGCCCGCGCCGTGTGGGCGCCGAGCAGCAGGTTCTCCGTCACCGTCATGAACGGGAAGAGCCGGCGGCCCTCGGGCACCTGCACGATGCCGAGGTCGACGCGCCGGGCCGGCGGCACGCGCGCCAGGTCCTCGCCGTCGAAGAGCACGCGGCCGTGCCGCGGCCCCACCAGGCCCGAGATCACGCGGAGCGTGGTGCTCTTGCCGGCGGCGTTGGCGCCGACGAGCGCGAAGATCTTGCCGGCCGGCACCTCGAGCGAGACGCCGAAGAGCGCCTGCAGATCCCCGTAGAACGCGTCGACGCCCTCAAGCCTCAGCACGCTCAAGCCTCAGCGAGATTGAACTCGTCGCCGAGGTAGGCGTCGATGACGCGGCGGTCGTGCGCGATCTCCGCGGGCGTGCCCTCGGCGATCTTCTCGCCGTGGTGCAGCATGACGATGCGCTGCGCGAGCCGCATCATGGCGGCCATGACGTGCTCGATGACGATCAGGGTGACGCCCTCGGCGTGCACCCGGCGGACGAGGTCGATGATGCCGGCCAGCTCGGACGGGTTGAGGCCGGCCATGACCTCGTCGAGCAGCAGCAGCCGCGGCCGGGTGGCGAGGGCGCGCGCGACCTCCAGCCGCTTGCGCAGGCCGACCGGCAGCGCGCGGGCGCGCGCCGGCGCGTGCGGCCCGAGCCCGCACAGCGCGATCACGCGCTCGGCCTCCACGCGGGCGTCGCGCACCCGCTGCAGGCGTGTCAGCGCGCCGATCATCACGTTGTCGGCGACGCAGAGGTTGCCGAACGGCTTGACGATCTGGAATGTGCGCGTGAGCCCCAGCCGCGAGATCGCGTGCGCGGGCAGCCCCGTCACGTCGCGGCCCTCGAAGACGACGCGGCCTTCCTCCGGCCGGTAGTAGCCCGCGATCACGTTGAAGAGCGTCGTCTTGCCGGCGCCGTTGGGCCCGATGATGCCGAGCAGGTCGCCGCGTCGGACCTCGAGGCTCACCCCGCGCACGGCGGTGAGCCCGCCGAAGCGCTTCGTCACGGACTCAAGCGTGAGCACGGTCTCTCCGCGTGCGCCAGCGGGCGGCGATGCCGGTCACGCCCTCCGGCGCGAACCGCACGATGAGGATCAGCACGACGCCGTAGATGATCAGGTAGATCCCGGTGAAGCCCGCCTGGATGCCCGAGAACGTGGCGCGCAGGTAGGTCTCGAGCGAGGTGATGAGGAGCGAGCCGAGAAAGGGGCCGAGCGCCGTGCCGATGCCGCCGATGATGCTGTTGAGCGCGAAGCGGACGGAGAGGTCGATCGAGAACACGTGCGAGGGATCGACGAAGCCCACATACTGCGCCCAGAGGCTGCCGCCCATAGAGGTGAGCGCGGCGCTCAGCACGACCGCCTGCACCTTGCGCCGGCGCGTGGCGATGCCGAGCGCCTCGGCGGCGTCCTCGTCCTCGCGCACGCCGGCCAGCTGGTAGCCGACGCGCGAGCGCTCGAGATACATCTGAAGGGCGTAGCACACGAGCGCGAGCACGAGGATCAGGTAGAGCCACGCGACGTGGCCGAGCCCGAGCGTCGCGAAGCCGGGGCGGAAGGGGACGGGCACGCCCTCCGAGCCCGCGGTGAAGCCGCGCCAGCGGCTCGCGACGATCTTGAGGACCTCGGCGAACGCGATGGTGGAGAGCGCGAAGTACGGGCCCTTGAGCCGGTTGGAGAGGTAGCCGATCAGCCCGCCCGCGCCGATGGAGAGCCCCACGCCGATGGCGAGCCCGAGCCACGGGTTGAGGTGCCGCGCGCTCATGAGCGCGGCCGCGTAGGCGCCGATGCCGAAGAACGCTGCGTGCCCGAGCGAGACCTGGCCCGCGTAGCCGCCCGCGACGTTCCAGCCCGCGGAGAGCGAGCCCCACAACAGGATGAGAATCACGCTGTCGAGCATGAACGTGTCGCGCGTGACGAGCGGCGTCGCCGCGGCGGCGGCGAAGAGCGCGACGGCCGTCCAGCGGTCGGGGGCGAGCCGGGTCATGCGCCGAGGGTCTCGGCGCCGCGCTGCCCGAAGAGCCCGGCCGGACGGAAGACGAGCACGCCGATGAAGAGCAGGAAGTAGAAGACTTCTTTCCACGCCGCGCCGAAGACGTACGAGCCGGCCACCTCGACGGCGGCCACGATGAGGCTGCCGGCCATGGCGCCGGCCATGTCGCCGAGACCGCCGAGGACGACCACGACGTACGCGAGCGTCACGAACTGCAGCCCCGCCTGCGGGTAGACCGCGTAGAGCGGCGAGACGAGCACGCCCGCCGCGCCCACGCACGCGATGCCGATGGCGAAGGTGAGGCGGTACACGCGGTCGGTGTCGATGCCCATCAGCGTGGCCGCGTCCCGGTCCTGGGCGGTGGCGCGCATCACGCGGCCCGTGTGCGTCCACTTCATGAAGGCGAACAGCGCGATGGTCAGCGCGACGGCGACCGCCCACGCCACCACCTGCGAGAGATTGAACGCGGTGCCGGCCACGCGCAGGACGACCGACGAGTGCCACGGGCGGATCACGCGGAAGTCGCCGGTCCACAGCACGAGGGCGACGTTCTGCAGCGCGGTGGACAGCCCGACCGTGGTGAAGATCTGCACGTTGTGCGAGGCGTGGATGACGCCCCGCATGATGAGCACGTAGACGAGCCAGCCCACGCCGTAGAAGATCGGGATCGAGATCAGCAGCACGACGTACGGGTCGAGCCCCTCGAGCGTGAACGCGAAGAAGGCGAGGTACATGCCGAGCATGAGAAACTCGCCGTGGGCGAAGTTGACCACGCGCATGATGCCGAAGATCAGCGTGAGGCCGACGGCGATGAGGGCGTAGATGCCCCCGAGCAGGACCGTCGAGACCGCGAGCTGCGCGACGACGTCTATTTGCGCTGGTCCCAGGCGCCGAGCGGGATCCACTTCGCCCGCTTGGTCGTGAACTCCTCCGGCCACACGGTGACCAGCTCGCCGTTCTGCCACTGCAGCATGTAGTGCTGCACGCGCTCGTTGGCATTCTGCCCGGTCTCCGAGAACTTCACGCCCCAGCCGTTGATCGTGGAGCCGACGGGCAGGTCGAGCGACATCACCGCCTCGCGGAACTTGTCGGGATCGTCCGTCTTGGCGCGGTCGAGGACGACCTTGAGCAGCCAGAGACCGCCGCCGGCGAGCTGATGGCCGCCGAACGGATAGGTGCCGGTGCGCTTCTGCACGGCGTCACGGAACTCCTTCTCGATCTTCTGGCCCTCGGGCTTGAGCGACTCGATCCTGAAGCCGGGGCCGGGCTCGAGCAGGGCGAAGGCGCCGTTGGCGTCGTTGCCGAGCGCCTTGCCGAAGTCGGCCGAGCCGTAGCCGGTGGCGCCGGCGTGCACGTGGGCCTTGAACAGGAAGTTCTGCTCGCGGGCCTGACGCCAGAAAAGCGGCGCATCGTTGGTGTAGCCGATGTGGTGGACGACGTCGGGCGCGAGCTGCTTGAACTTCACGATGATCGGCGTGAAGTCGTTGATCGTCTGGAAGTTGTAGTACTCGGCGGCCACCTCCTGCATGCCGAACTCCGCCTTGGCCCGCTGGCGCGCCGACTCGGTGACGCCCTGGCCGTAGGAGGAATCCTCGCTGAGGAAGGCGACCTTGAGCTCGCCCGGCTTCTTGCCGAACCGCGGCGCCAGGTGCTTGGCGATGAACTCGACGTTGTACCAGCCGAACCCGGTGGCGTCGATCTCCGTACGGTAGACGTTCTTCAGGCCGCGCTTGTTGAAGCGCGGATCCACACACGAGGTCTCCCAGTAGATGACGTTCTGGCGGGCGGCCGCCTCGCTCGCCGCGCCGCAGAGCCGCGACGAGAACGTGCCGGTGATGATCTTCACGCCCTCGCGCGTGGCCAGGCGCGTGGCCTCGGTGGCCGCCGCCGTCGGGTCCGGCGCGTCGGCCACGACGAACGCCAGCTTCTTGCCCATGACGCCGCCGCGCTCGTTGATCATGTCGCGCACGATCTCGAAGCCCTCGAGGTGCCGCTTGCCCTCGCCGGCGAGCGGACCGGTGAGCGGCTCCAGCACGCCGATCTTGTAGTCGCCGGACTGGCCCTGGACGACCGCGGTGACGGCGGTGAGGGTGATGAGGATCGCGGCGAGGGCGAAGACGAGGTGATGGCGTGTCATGCGAAACCTCCTGAGCGTTCGAGGGGTCGCGGCGCGAGCGTTTGTAGCACCGCGTCGCGCGGACTGTCAAGGCGCGGCGGCCTTGCGGCTCCCCGTCAACTGTCGCCAGAGCGAGAACAGCATCACGGGCCACGCGACCAGCGCGATCGCGTCGAAGGCCAGCCCGAGGACGAAGGCGAAACCGCGGCCTGTCCGGCCGGTGAGCGCGACCCACGTGAGAAAGACGCCCAGGAACGTGATGAAGCTCAGGGCGAGCACGCCGCCGACGATCCTTTTCCGGTCGCCATCGGTCAGCGGAAGCGTGAGCACCCAGAGGCCGGCGCCGACGAAGAGCATGCCCGCGGCAGCCATGAAGACATGCGTGGCCATCAGCACGATCCAGACGCCGCTGGCCAGGAAGATCAGCCCGAACAGCGCGAGGGTGACCCACTGCGCGACGATGTTCCGGTCCATAGCGTCATGCTAGGCGCTCGGCGGGCGGCGCCGCCACTGGTTTAGACTGGACTCGTGAGCGACGAGCCGTTCCGCCTGCTGGCTCCCCACACGATCCGCTTCTGCCCGCTCTGCGCGAGCGCGCTGGGCCGCGCCCCGGTGCCCCCGGACCAGCGCGAGCAGGCCGTGTGCGGCGCCTGCGGCTTCGTCTTCTATCTGAACCCCAAGGTCGTGGCCGGCACCATTCCCGAGCGGGACGGCCGCATCCTCCTCACCCGGCGCTCGATCAACCCCGGGCGCGGGCTGTGGACGTTCCCCGGCGGCTTCGTGGACTTTGGCGAGAGTGTGACCGACGCCGCCATGCGGGAGACGTTCGAGGAGACCGGCCTCAAGGTCGAGCTGACCGGCCTGCACAACGTCTATTCCTATCCGGGCGCGCCGGTCATCATCGTCTACCGCGCGAGCGTCGTCGGCGGCACGCTGACCGCGTGCGCGGAGAACGACCTCCTCGAGTGGGTCAGGCCGGACGAGATCCCGTGGGAGATGCTGGCGTTCCCCTCGACGCGCGACGCGCTGCGCGAGTGGGTGGCGGCGCGCGGGGAGATGTCGCGCGGCTAGCGCGAGCGCGCGCTCACGCGCGCGAGGGCAGCTCGATCGTCGCGCGGCCGCTCACGACCTTCTCGCCGCGCTGGTTCTCGGCCCAGACCTCCAGCTCCACGAGGTGCACGTCGTCCTTCGACGACCGGCTCACCACGCGGCCGCGACACGTCACGACGTCCTTGAGCCGCACGAGCGCGGCGAAGCGGACGCCGAGCTTCTTCACCCGGCCGGCGCCCGCCCAGTCGGTGAGCGCCTGCGCGACGAAGCCCATCGACAGCATGCCGTGGGCGAACACGCCGCCCATCCCCGCCGCCTTCGCGAACTCGTCGTCCTGGTGAATGGGGTTGAAGTCGCCGGAGGCGCCGGCGTAGCGCGTGAGCTGGATCTGCTGGATGGGGCCCTTGACGAGCGGCGGCAGCTCGTCGCCGACGTTGATGTCCTCCGCGTAGACCCTGGCGTATTTCACAGCCGGACCACCGTGACCGCGCGCATGGTGGCCACGACCTCGTTGTCACGGTCGGTGATCGCGGTCTCGCGCACGACGAAGGCCATCGGCCCGCTCTTGCCGGTCTTCTCGTAGATGTCGACGACCTTGGCGCGACAGAGGTACGTCTGCCCGGGCTGGAGCGGCCGGTGGATCTCGAACTCCTGCTCGCCGTGCAGCACGCGCGAGATGTCGGTGCCGAGCTCGCGCAGCAGCGCGTTGGTGTCGGCGCCCTCGTCGCGGAACGTGATGGCGAAGGTCGGCGGCGCGATGAGATCCCCCCACTCGGAGGCGGCGCCGACGCGATCGTCGAGGTAGAGCGGATTCAGATCACCGATCGCGCGCGCGAACTCCTTGACCTTGCCCCGCTCGACGGTGACCGCGAACGGCGGGAACTCCTTGCCGAGCACGCCCTTGTTGATCTGGATCGGCATCAGGCCTGACCCTTCTTCATCGCGCGCTCGAGGAACTTCTCGAGATTCGGGATCACGACGCGCCCGTGCCGGCCCTCGGCGATCCTGTCCTTCGCGTCCCACGCCTCCACCGCGAAGAGGAAGCGGCGGCCGTCGCTCTCGAGCAGGGTGGCCCTGGCGCGCGCCGTCATGCCGACGGGCGTGGCCGCGAGGTGGCGCATCTCCATCATGGTGCCCACGGTGGTGGCGCACGCCGCCAGGTGCGGCTTGATCATCGCGCCGCACACGTCCTCCAGCATGCCGATCAGCCACGGCGTGGCGAGCACCTTGACGCCGCGATTGCCCATGGCGTCGGCGGTCTTGTCGGGCGTGACGGTCCAGGTGATCTCGTGCGTCGCGCCGGGCGCGAGGTCCATGGCCCGCGTTTGTACCGTGGAACGGCCGGCCGGCGCAACCCCGCGCGGCGGCGCCGTGCCATCATAGCGGCCGTGACCCGCTGGATCGCGGCGGCCGGCGCCGGCGTCATCTCGCTCGACTCGATCATCAACGTCGCGTTTCCCGCCATGGCCGCCGCGTTCGCCGAGCCGCCGGAGCGCGTGCGGTGGGTGATCGTCTGCTATGTCTTCACCTACTCGGTGACCGCGTTCTGGGGCGGTGCGCTCGCCGACCGCGTGGGCCACGCGCGGGTATTCCGTGTAGGGCTCGTCCTCACGGCGGTCGCGCTCGCGCTCGGTGGTCTCGCGCCGACGTTCGGTCTCCTGCTCGCCGCGCGCGTGCTTCAGGGCTTCGCGGGCGGCCTCGTCTACGGCACGGCGCCGGGATTGGTGACGCTGACGGCGCCGCCGGAGCATCGCGGCCGTGCCCTCGGCTTTCTCAACGCCGGCATCGGCGTCGGCTTCACCGTCGGTCCCCTCGTCGCCGGCGTCCTCGTCGCGCACCTCGGCTGGCGGTCGACGTTCCACGTGCGCGTCCCCATCGCGCTGGCCGTCTTCGCCTGGGCGCTCGCCGCGCTGCCCGCCGCGCGTGGCGCCGCGACGCGGCTGGTGGCCGCCGCCGACGTCCTGCGCCGCGCCGTGCTGGCGCCGGGCGCGCTCGCGTTCGTCGCCAACGCGTCGATCTTCTCGGTGTGGCTGCTCGCGCCGTTCTACCTCGTGCTCGTGCGCGGGCTCGACGCCGCCACGGCCGGGCTGCTCTTCACGCTGACGCCGCTCGGCACCGCCGCCGCCGCGCCCGTCGCCGGCGCCGCCGCCGATCGTCTGGGCGCGCGCGGCCCGATGGTGGCCGGGCTCGTGCTCGAGGCGTTGGGCCTGCTGCTGCTGAGCCGCGCGAACGCCACGACGAGCGCCGCCGTGATCGCCGTCGCGCTCTTCGCCGCCGGCTTCGGCCTCGGCGTGTTCCAGGTGCCGAACATGGCGCAGATCATGGGCGCGTTTGCCGGCGCGCAGCAGGGCGTCGCGGGCGGCTTCGCGTTCCTGGCGCGGACGCTCGGCGTCGTCACCGGCGTGCTCGTCCTCGCCGGGCTGTTCGCCGCGCGCCGCGAGAGCGTGGGGCTCGCGCCCGCATTCGGCGAGGCGTTCCTCACCGCGGCGATCGCCGTCGCGCTCGCCGCCATCGCGGCACTGGTGCTTCGGCGCTATACTCCGTCACCATGAACGTCTGGAGCCCCTTCCCCGGCGGCGGTCGAGCCCAGGTCGGACGGCTCGCGCCGCGCAAGCCGAGCCTCGCCGGCCTCACCATCGGTGTCCTCGACAACTCCAAGCCGAACGCGAGCGTGCTGCTGCACCGCGTGGCCGAGCTGCTCGCGCAGAAGACGGGCGCGGCCGGCGTGCGCGGGTGGCGCAAGCCCGGCGCCTCGCGGCCGGCGGAGATGATCGACGACATCGCGAAGTCCGCGCACGTCGTCCTCACCGGCAGCGCCGACTGAGGGTCCTGCACGTCGTGGAGTATCCACGACGCGGCGCAGCTGGAAGGGCGGGGTGTGCCCGCCGTGGTCCTCGGCACCGACGCGTTCCTGTCGCTCGCGAAGGCGACGTCGGCCAAACACGGGCTGCCCCACCTGGCGGTGGCGCTCGTGCCGCATCCGCTCGGCGGCGTCGCGCCCGACACGGCGCGCGCGAAAGCCGACGCGATCCTCGATGAGGTGCTCGACGGACTGACGACGGATCCGGCGCCGCCCGTCTCGACCGCGAGCGCGGGTCCGACGCTGGTCGAGTCGCCCGAGGATCTCGACGCCTTCCAGGTCTGGGCGATGGAGCAGGAGTGGTCGGACGGCCTGCCGGTGCTGCCGCCCACCGAAGCGCGCGTGGCGAAGATCCTCGGCCGGCGCGCCGCCGACGAGGCGATCGCGACGCTGGCGCCCCTGGACGGCCGCGCGACGCTGCACGCCATCGCCGTCAACGCCGCGCTCGCGGGCGCGGGCCCCGAGCACCTGCCGGTCATCGTCGCCGCGATCCGCGCGGTGGCCAAGCCGGAGTTCAACCTCAACGCGATCCAGTGCACGACCCATCCGTGCACGCCGCTCGTGATCGTCAACGGTCCGATCGCGGCGCGGCTCGGCGTGGCGGGCGGCCCCAACGCGCTGGGCAACGGCCATCGCGCCAACGCGGTCATCGGCCGCGCCGTGCGGCTGGTGCTCCAGAACGTCGGTGGCGCGCGGCCGGGCCGGGAGGACCGCGCGACGCTCGGACACCCGGGCAAGTTCAGCTACTGCCTGGCCGAGAACGAGGCGCAGTCGCCGTGGGAGCCGCTGCACGTCGAGCGCGGTTTTCCGAGGGACGCGAGCACGGTGACCGTCTGCGGCTCCGAGGGTCCCCACAACGTCAACGACCACGGCTCGATGGCCGCTGAGACGCTCATGGCGGCGATCGCGGGCACCGCCGCGACCACCGGCAGCAACAACATCTATCTCGCCGGCGACCCGCTCGTGATGCTCGGCCCCGAGCACGCCCAGACGATCGCCTCGTCCGGCTGGTCGAAGGCCGAGTTCAAGCGGCGCTTCTGGGAGGCCGCGCGCGTGCCGCTCGAGCGCTTCTCCGCCGACAACGTCGCGCGCTTCATGACGATTCATCCCGAGCGATTCGAGGGGACAGGGCCCGACACGCTGCTGCCGTTCGCGTCGCGGCCCGAGGACGTGATGGTCATCGTCGCCGGTGGTCCCGGCAAGCACTCGGCGATCGTGCCGACGTTCGGCGCGACGCGCTCGGTGACGGAGCGGGTCGAGGGCTGAGCTACTGCCGGGGAATGACGACCGCGAGCCCGCGCGTGCGCACGGCCTGGTCCACGGCGTGCCGGCGGCGCTCGGCGGTGCCGGTGGGGCCGTCGCGCTTGGGCTCGCCCTGGCGGCGGTCGAGGATGACGCGGATCTCCGGGTCGCCGGCGAACTTGTCGGTGAGGTAGTCGAAGAGGTCCACGTTCGTGCGGGCCACGATCACGAGGTGGCCCAGGGCTTTCAGCTCCGGCTGGGACGTCTCGAGCCACGCGCGCATGCCCATGTCGGCGAACAGCACGACCGCGCGGGCCAGGTGATCCTCGGCGTCGCTGAGGTGGCCGAGCCGGCGCTGGAGCCGGCCGAGATCGAAGTGGGCGCGCGCGATCTGCGGCCGTAGCCCGAGCGCGTCGCCCAGCGCGAGCGCCTGCTCGTACGCCTGCCGGGCGGCCTCGAAGCTCGCCTCCTTCGCGGACACGTCGCCGAGCACACGCCACGCCATCGCCTCGTGCGCGCGCTCGCCGTGCGTCAGGGCCAGCGCCATGGCGCGGTCGGCGGCCACGCGCGCGGCGGCGGTGTCGCCGGTGGCCAGCAGCCCCTCGGCGAGGTGCAGCATCCACCGCGAGAGGTAGGCCATGACGCCGAGCGACTCGGCGCGGCGCACGCCGTCGCGCAGCAGCGCGATCCCGTCGTCCTTGCGGTCCAGCGCGAGCAGGCAGAGGCCGAGCAGCGTGGCGGGGATCGGCTGCCAAACGGTGAGGCTCGCCTGCTCGCAGAGCTCGAGGCTGCGCGCCAGGGTGGGCACCGCGCGGTCCACCTGGCCGCGCGCGGACCACACGGCGCCCGTGAGCGTCCACGCGATCGCCTGGCTGTACGGATGCCGCGCGAAGTCGGCCTGCGCGCGCGCACGGTCCAGGCAGGCGTCGGCCCGCTCGAACTCGCCGAGGTCGGCCAGCGCCCACGCCAGCCACGCGGACGACGCGACGTACGCGGTGGTGCTGGCCACCGCGGTGCTGCCGCCACCGATCTCCGCGTCCAGCGCCGCGAGATTGTCCTCGAGGATCTGAATGGCCGTCTTGTGCTGGCCCTGCGCGTGGTGGCTGTGACCGAGATAGCGGCGCGCGAGCGTGGCCAGCGCGGGATCGCCGCGTCGCTCGGCGATGCCGAGGCAGCGCGCGCCGTACTCGACCGTGCGCGCGGGCTCGCCGAGCAGGTAGTGATAGTTCACGAGGTAGGAATAGGCGCGAGCCAGCCGCTCCTCGTCGTTGACCTGCTGCGCCATGCTCTCCGCTTCCTTCGAGAGCCGGTGGATGTCGTCGAGCCGGCCGAGCTGCAGCAGCGGCGGGCGCAGATCCAGGCGCAGGTCGATGGCCAGCGCGAACGTCTCGTGGCTCTCCGGCAGGTGACGGAGCGCCCTCAGCGCGTCCTCGTAGAAGGCGACCGCCTCGCGGTTGGCGGAGCGCGCCACCGCGCGCTCGCCGGCGTCGCGCAGGTAGCCGACGGCCTTCGCCCACGACTCCGCGCGCAGCGCGTGGTAGGCGAGCCGCTCGACGTGCTCGCCGCGGCGCTCGGCGGGGTAGCTCGTCTCCAGCGCGTCGACGATGCGCGCGTGCAGGCCGCGGCGCTGCTCCTTCAGCAGCGTGGAGTACGCGACGTCCTGGGTGATCGCGTGCTTGAAGGAGTAGGCGAGGTCCGGGACGAGCGCGCTCGTCCGCAAGAAGTCCGCGGCCTCGAGATCGGCCAGTCCGCGCAGCACCTCCTCGGACGGCGAGTTCGCCACCACCTGGAGCAGCGCCACGGGCACGTCGGCGCCGATGGCCGCGCCCGCCTGGAGGAACGACTTGCCCTGCTTGGACAGGCGGTCGATGCGCGCGGCCAGCACCGCCTGCACGCGGTCGGGGATCTGGATGCCCTCCACGGGCTTCCCGAGCCGATAATGGCCGCGTTCCCCCGACAGCGCGCGCGTCTCGACGAGCGCCTGCACGGTCTCCTCGAGGAAGAACGGGTTGCCCGCGGTGTGCGTGATGAGGCGCCGCTTGAGCGGCGCCAGGTCGGGCTCGGTGCCGAGGATCGAGTCGGCGAGCGCCTCCGCGCTGGGCGCGGGCAGCGGATCGAGCCGGATCTCCGTCGCGTCGCCGGTCGTCGCCCAGTCGCGGCGATGCTCGGGTCGGGCGCTGACGAGCACGAGGATCCGCGCGTCCGCGAGGCCGGCGGCCAGCTCCTCGATGCAGGCGTGCGTCTCGGAGTCCGCCCACTGGAGGTTCTCGACCACGAGGAGCAGCGGCGCGCGTCGGCTCTCGGCCAGCAGCAGCTCGCGGACGGCTCTCAAAATTCGCTGGCGGCGGGCCGTCGGCTCGAGCTCCGCCCACTCCGGATCATCGTTGGGCACGTTGCCCAGCGCGAGGATCGCCGACACGTGGGTGGCCAGCCGCGTGTCGAGCGCCACCATCCGCGTGGCCACCTTCTCGCGGATGCGCCGCGCGTCGTCGCCGTCCTCGACGTCGAAGTACTTCGTCAGGAAGTTGCGCACCGGCAGGTACGGCGTGAGCATGCCGTACGACACGCACGCGGCCTCGTGCATCTGCCAGCCGTCGACGGCGGCTTTCCGCGTCAGCTCCCACACCAGGCGCGACTTGCCGACGCCGGGCTCGCCGATCAGCGTGACGACCTGCCCGCGTCCCTCGCGCGCGCGCGCGAGCAGGCGCTCCAGCGTGGCCATCTCGGCGCCGCGGCCGAGCATCGCGGTCTGCGCGCGGCCGGCGATGACGCCGAGGCTCGAGGTCACGGGCGTGGCGCGCTTGAGCTCCCAGACCTCCACCGGGTCCTTGAGGCCCTTGATCGGCATCGGGCCCTGCGAGCCGGCCTCGATGAAGCGCTCGGCGAGCCGGTAGGTGGCGCCGGTGATGAGGGTGGTGCCGGGACGGGCGAGCTGCTCCATGCGCGCGGCCAGGTGCGTGGTCTGGCCGACCGCGCTGTAGTCCATCTGGAGATCGTTGCCGATCGAGCGGACGACGACCTCGCCGGAGTTGAGCCCGACGCGGATCTGCACGTCGACGCCGAGCCGGCGGCGGACGTCCTCGGCGCCGTGGGCCATCGCCTTGTGCATGCGCAGCGCCGCGTAGCAGGCGCGCACCGCGTGGTCCTCGTGGGCGAGGGGCGCTCCGAACAGCGCCATGATGCCGTCGCCCATCACCTGGTTGACGGTCCCCTCGTAGCGGTGCACCGCCTCCATCATCCGCTCGAGCACGGTGTCGAGCAGCGCGCGCGCGTCCTCGGGATCGCGGTCGGCGAGCAGCTCGAGCGAGCCCTTGAGATCGGCGAAGAGGACGGTGACCTGTTTGCGCTCGCCGGTCAGCCGCTCGCGCGCGCTGCGGATCTTGCTGGCGAGGTGGGCGGGCGTGTAGGCGTCGGGGGAGTCGGCGCGGGGCGAATCGGCGGCGGGCGTCATGCGCGCGCCGCACTCCATGCAGAACTTCGCCCCGGGCGCGTTCTCGTGCTGGCACCGGGCACACCGCACTCGAGTCTCCGATCTTCAGGGGCGCGCTGAATGAAGGTCGGGTCAGTATGGGGCAGCGACGGCGAGCGGGTCAAGGCTCGCGCGGTTGCGGCCACGCCGGCGCCGGTGGTAGCGTGACGTCCACGCCGCATCACGAGGAGGGTGCCAGTATGCCGGCCACGCTCACGTCCAAGCGCTACAAGGTCGACGACGCCGCCGGGGCCATCGATCTGTGCTTCGAGAAGGGGTGGACCGACGGCTTGCCCGTCGTCCCGCCCACCGAACCGGCCGTCCGTGCCATGCTGGACGCCGCCCGACTGGCCCCGGACGCCCAGATCGCCTATATCAGGGATCGGGCGATGGCGGTCACCGCCGAGAAGGTCGCCATCAACGCGGTCATGGCGGGCTGCAAGCCCGAGTACATGCCGGTCGTGGTGGCGGCGGTGGAAGGGATCGGTGATCCGCGCTGGGGCTACCACGGGCCCGGCACCTCGACGGGCGGCGCCGCGGTGCTGCTGATCGTCAACGGGTCCATCACGCGCGAGCTGGACGTCAACGCGGGCGATAACCTCTTCGGCCCCGGCTGGCGCGCCAACCTCACGATCGGCCGCGCCCTGCGCCTGGTGATGCGCAACGTGTGCGGCTCGATGCCGGGCCTGCTCGACCGGGGCACCGTCGGCCACCCGGGCAAGCTCTCGTACGTGATCGCCGAGAACGAGGCGGAGAGCCCGTGGACGCCGCTTTCCGTCGAGCGCGGATTCCGCCCCGAGCAGTCCACCGTCACCGTGATGGCGGCGGAGGGACCGCACCAGTTCTACAACCAGCTCTCGAGCACGGCCGAGGGCATCCTCACCACGCTGGCGGACAACATGCGGGTCTCCGGCAACGTGATGGGGCAGCCGCACTACGCCCTCGTGCTGGCGGGCGAGCACATGCGCACGATCGCCGCCGACGGCTGGGACAAGAAGCGGATCCGCCAGTTCGTGTGGGAGAACACGCAGAACTCGCACGCCCACCTCAAGCGGACCAACCGCATGACGGGCACGATCGAGCCCGGCGACGAGCAGAAGATGCGGCCGCTCGTGGCCTCGCCGGACGACATCCTCGTGGTCGCCGCCGGCGGGCGCGCCGGCGCGTTCTCGTGCTTCATTCCGGGCTGGTCGAGCGCGAAGTCCTCCGCCGCAATTACAGTGGAAGTGCGACGCGGCAGCCCCGTCGAGGGGCGACGCTAGCCTGCGAAAGGAGATCAAGCGATGAGCATGGAGATCCTGGAGCCCACCACCGCGGCCGCGACGCAGGTCATCGCGTACGTGCCGCGACCGGCCGCGCTCGCGGGCAAGCGCGTGGCCCTGATCGAGAACACGAAGTTCAACTCCGACAAGCTGCTGGGGCGGATCGGCGACATCCTCAAGACGGAGTACGGCATCGCCGACTGGAAGATGTACCGCAAGCACAACGCGAGCGTGCCGGCCCACCAGGAAATCATCGAGGCGATCAAGACGTCGGCCGACGTCGTGGTCGCCGGGATCGGCGACTGAGGGTCCTGCTCGTCGGGCAGTGTGCTCGACGGTATTCTGTTGGAGAAGAGCGGTGTTCCCTCGGCCTCGATCGTGACCGACGTGTTCGAGAAGACGGGACGCGCGATGGCGGAGCAGTGGGGGCTGAAGCACTACAAGTTCCTCGCGATGCCGCATCCCATCGCGAACCTCACCGACGCGGAGCTGGACCGACGCGCACGCGAGATCGTGCCGGAAGTGGTGAAGCTGCTGCTGAGCGGGCAGGAGTAGCGTTCCGCCCGGCGTGGTGGCTGCGAAACCGCCACGCGCAGACCGTCTGGGGCCTGCTCACGCGCCGGGACGACGTGCCGTTCCGGCGCGAGCGGGTCGCCACGCCCGACGGTGATTTCGTCGACCTCGACTGGCTCGACGCGCCGACCGCACCGGGCGCGCCGCTGCTGCTGGTGCTGCACGGCCTCGAGGGCTCCGGGCGCTCGCACTACGTCCGCGGCCTGCTCGCGCTCGCGCGCGCCGCCGGCTGGGCCGCCGTCGCGCTGAACTTCCGCTCCTGCAGCGGCGAGCCCAACCGGCTGCCACGCTTCTATCACTCCGGCGACACCGACGACCTCGACCTCGTCGTCAGCATGCTCGCCGGGCGCGATCCGTACGCGCGGATCGGCGCCGTCGGCATCTCGCTCGGCGGCAACGTGCTGCTCAAGTGGCTCGGCGAGCACGGCCACGACGCGCCCAAGCAGGTGCGCGCGGTCGTCGGCATCTCGACGCCGTTCGACCTCGAGCGCTGCGCGCGCGCGCTCGACCGCGGGGTGGCGAAGCTCACGTACACCGCGTCCTTCATGCGGTCCTTCCGGCAGAAGGTGCGCGACAAGGCGCACGCGTTCCCCGGCTTCGTCGACGTGGCGGCCGTGATGCGCGCGCGGACGTTCGCGGAGTACGACCGCGCCGTCACCGCGCCGCTGCACGGCTTCGCCGACGAGGTGGACTACTGGCGGCGCTCGTCGTGCCTGCCGTACCTCGCGCGCGTGCGCCGGCCGGTGCTGCTCATCAGCGCGCGCGACGATCCCTTCGTGCCGCCCGACGCGCTACCCGATCCCGCGTCGCTGCCGCCGGGCGTCGTCGCCGAGTTCAGCGAGCGCGGGGGCCACGTGGGGTTCTGGGAGGGCCCGCCGTGGCGGCCGCGCGCATGGGCCGAGCGGCGCGCGCTCGCGTTCCTGTCGGCGGTGTTCGAGGAGCGCCACGGCTTGGCCGGGGCGCTCCGAGCGTCGGGGGGCTTGGGGGCCATATCGGGGCCCCCAACCTGATAGGATGCGCAGGGATGTCCGACGACGCGTACGGCCTGCCCGTCTCGACCGCCGATCCCGAAGCGCTCGCCCTCTACGATCGCGCCGTCCGCTCGCTGCAGGCGTGGCAGGCCGACGCGCTGGAGCTCTTCCGCGCGGCGGCCGAGCGCGACCCCGGGCTGGCGCTGGCGCACGCCGGCGCGGCCGTCTGCCTGTTCCTGGAGGAGCGCTTCCCCGAGACGAAGGCGGCGACGGAGGCCGCCCGTGCCGCGGTCGCGGGCGCGAGTCGGCGCGAGAGCTCGCACGTCGCGGCGCTGACGGCGTGGACGTCGGGCAAGGTGCCGGAGGCCGAGCGGCTGATGCGCGAGCACCTCGCGACGTGGCCGCGCGACGCGATGGTGTTCCAGCGCCTCTACTACGTCTACTTCTGGCTCGGACGGTTTCCGGAGATGCTCGCGCTCACCGACTCGCTGCGCGGCCACTATCCGGGCTCGTCGTTCGTGCTGGGCCTGCACGCCTTCGCGCTGGAGGAGGCCGATCGGCTGCCCGAGGCCACGCGGACGGCGGAGGCGGCGCTGCAGCTCGAGCCCAACGACGCGTGGTCGGTGCACGCCCTCGCCCACGCGCTGTACGAGTCCGAGTCGTTCGACGCCGGCGTGAGCAGGCTGCCCGCCGCCATCCACCCGTGCCGCGGCCTCAACTGGTTCCGCAACCATCTGCTGTGGCACCTGGCCCTTCTGCACTTCGCGCGCGGCGAGTACGCGCGCGCGTCGGACATCGCGCGCGCCACGTTCGAGCGCGAGCCCTCGTCGATCGCCGGCGACCTGCACGACTCGATCTCGCTGCTCTGGCGGCTCGAGCTGGTCGGGCAGCCGGTGGGCGCGCGCTGGGAGCCGTTCACGGCCATCGCGCGCGAGCGCGTGAACCGCATGGGCCTGCTCTTCCACGCGGCGCACGTGGCGATGGCCCTCGTGGGCGGCGGCGACTGGACGAGCGCGAAGACGCAGCTCGACGCGGCACGCGCGCGGGCGACGAAAGATCCCACCGGCCTCATGGGCGACGTGCTGGTCCCGCTGATCGAGGGCCTGCACGCCTTCGCGCAGGGCGACTACCGCACGAGCATCGCGAGGATCGAGCCGCTGCGGCCCCGCATCGTCGAGCTCGGCGGCAGCCGCGCCCAGCGCGACGTCTTCCACGACACGCTGTTCGAGGCGTGCTTCCGCGCCGGCGACGCCGAGCGCGCCGGCCGGTACCTGGCCGAGCGCCTCGCGCACCGCCGCGACCATCCCTGGCTGTCGCGCGTCCTATGAAGATGGGGGGCCCCGAAATGGCCCCCCATACCCCCCCGCGCTCGTCGCGCCCCGGCAAAGCCGTGGCGCGCCTCGATAACCGCCCCCATACCCCCCCGCGCTCGTCGCGCCCCGGCAAAGCCGTGGCGCGCCTCGATGACCGCCCCCATACTCCCCGACGCTCGTCGCGCCCCGGCAAAGCCGTGGCGCGCCTCGATAACCGCCCCCATACCCTCCCGCGCTCGTCGCGCCCCGGCAAAGCCGTGGCGCGCCTCGATAACCGCCCCCATACCCTCCCGCGCTCGTCGCGCCCCGGCAAAGCCGTGGCGCGCCTCGTTTGGCTGGTCCTCGCGGGCGTGCTCGCGGGCTGCGCGGCGTCCGACCCGCGCACCCCGCAGACGGCGCCGCCGCGCGCCGTCGAGATCACGTTGCTGCAGATCAACGACGCCTACGTGCTCGAGCCGGTGGACGGCGGCCGGCGCGGCGGCATGGCGCGGCTCGCGACCCTGGTGAAGCGGATGCGCGCCGCGCACCCCAACGTCGTGTTCGCCCACGCCGGCGACGCGCTCTCGCCCTCGCCGATGTCGACCGTGCTGCGTGGCGCGCAGATGATCGCCGTCCTCAACGCGCTCGGCCTGGACGTGGCGACGTTCGGCAACCACGAGTTCGACTTCGGCCCCGCCGTGTTGCGCGAGCGCGTCGCAGAGTCGCGGTTCCTCTGGCTCTCGGCCAACGTCGTCGAGCGTGCGAGCGGCCGGCCGTTCGGCGGCGCCGCGCGCGAGCGGTTGCTGGAGCGCGGCGGGCTCCGCCTTGGCCTCTTCGGCCTCACGACTACGGAGGCGGCCTCGACGTCGGCCGCCGGCCCGGAGGTCGAGTTCCGCGACACCGAAGCCGAGGGGAAGACCGTGGCCTCCGACCTGCGCAGCCGCGGCGCGCAGCTCGTCGTCGCGATCACGCATCAGCACATGCGCGCCGACCGCGCGCTCGCCGCCGCCGCCGACGTGGACGTGATCCTCGGCGGCCACGAGCACGAGCCGCTCGTCGCCGAGGAGGGCAAGGCCGTCATCACGAAGGCGGGCTCGGACGCGCGCTACCTGGTGGAAGTCGCGGTGTGGCTGCGGCCGGACGGCGCGCTCGTCGAGCGCTCATGGACGTTCCACGAGGTGAGCGCGCGACTGCCGGAGGATCCCGACGTCGCCGCCGTCGTCCGCGCGTACGAGACGCGGCTCGGACGCGAGCTCGATGCCGAGATCGGCCGCACGACGGTGGCGCTCGAGGCGCGCCGCGCGCCGCTGCGCACCCAGGAGACGAACCTCGGCGACTTCATCGCCGACGCGATGCGCATCCGGCTCGGCGCCGACGTCGCGCTGCTGAACAGCGGCGGTGTGCGCACGGACCGCGTCGTGCCCGCAGGCCCGCTCACCAGGCGCGACGTCCTGGGTCTCGTGCCGTTCACCAACGTGGTCATGAAGCTCGCGGTGTCCGGCGCGCGCCTGCACGAGGCGCTCGAGCAGGGGCTGAGCCGGCTCGAGCGCGAAGGCGGCGGCTACCTTCAGGTGTCGGGGCTGCGGCTGGCGTACGATCCGCGGCTGCCGGCCGGCCGACGCGTGCTCGCTGTCGAGGTCGGCGGCGCGCCCCTCGACCCCGCGAAGATCTACACCGCGGCCGTGGTGGACTGGATCGCGCGGGGCGGCGACGGCGTCGGCGCGCTGCGCGACGGCCGCGTGCTCGTGGACGCGATGAGCGGTCCGTTGCTCTCCGACGTCCTGCTCGAGGCGATCACCGCGCGGGGCAGGATCGCGCCGGCCGTGGACGGCCGGCTCCGCGACGCCACGCGCTGAGCTCTCTCACCCCAAGGAGGATTCCATGGCCATGCTGGGCGACATCGTCGAGCTGTCGGTGGTCGTGCGCGACCTGGACGAGGCGGCGGCGCGCTTCACGAGGCTCTTCGGCCTCTCCGTGCACCGGCGCGACACCTCGGAGCGCTTCGGCTTCAAGAACGCCATCCTGCCCACGGGCATCGGCCACATCGAGCTGCTGCAGCCGACGGATCCCGGCAAGGCCGTCGGCAAGTTCCTCGCGAAGCGAGGCGAGGGCGTCTATCTGGTCGGCTTCGAGTGCGCCGACGTGGCGGGCGCGGTGGCGAAGCTGCGGGCGGACGGCGTGCAGGTGGACAGCCCGCGTCCGGACATCGCGTGGGTGCACCCGCGCCAGACGCACGGGCTCTTCGTCGAGCTGCGCCACCGCGAGCGTTACTGAGCGTAGATCGAGGGGTGGCACGGCTTCGCCGGGCCGCCCCGAGCGTTGGGGGTTTGGGGGCCATTTCGTGGCCCCCATGTCAGTCAGGCGGCCGGCGATCGGCCCAGGGCTGCGCGGCCTCGAAGGCGGCCGCCGCGCGCAGCACGCCCGCCTCGTCGCGCCAGCGGCCGACGATCTGCAACCCGACGGGCAGTCCGGACTTCGTGAAGCCCGCGGGCACCGAGATCGCCGGCAGGCCGACGACCGTGAAGGCGTAGGTCAGCATCGCCCAGTCGATGTAGCTCGGCATCGGCTGGCCGTTGATCTCCTTGGGCCCGGAGCGCCACTCGACGGGGAAGGGCGGTACCGCCGCCGTCGGCGTCAGGAGCAGGTCGTAGCGCTCCTGGAACGCGCGCACGCGATGCCAGAGCTCGGTGCGCAGGCGCTCGGCGCGCCCGATCTGCGAGGGCGTGAGCGCGAGCCCGTGGTCGATGTTCTTGACGAGGTTCTCCTGCATCGCGCCGCGCCACTTCTCCAGCTTCTCCTCGTGGCGCGCCACCATGGACGCGCCACGGCTCGTCAGCACGATCTCGCGCAGCCCCGTGAAGTCGGGATGCGCCTCCTCGACGCGGGCGCCGAGCCGGCGAAACGCGTCGGCGGCGGCGCGCGTCAGCGCCCGCACCTCGTCGTCGACCGGCGTGACGCCGAGGTCGCCGCCCCACGCCACGCGCAGACCCCGCACGCTCGGGCGGCGCACGGCGTCGAGGAACGCGCGCGGGCTCACGGCGTAGGAGATCGGCGAGCGCGGGTCGGCGCCCGCGATGACGGACAGCATCAGCGCGGTGTCGGCGACGGTGCGCGCCATGGGACCGGTCACGCTCCACGGATCCCACGCGAGCGGCGCGGGATGGACGGGCACGAGGCCGGGCGAGGTGCGGAAGCCGACCACGCCGCAGAACGCCGCGGGCAGGCGCAGCGAGCCGCCGAGATCCGTGCCCTGGGCGAGCGGCCCGAGGCCGGTGGCCAGCGCCACGGCGCCGCCGCCCGTCGAGCCGCCCGGCGTCAGCGCCGGGTTCCAGGGATTGCGCGTGACGCCGAAGACCTCGTTGAAGGTGTTGGCGCCCGCGCCGAACTCCGGCGTATTGGTCTTGCCCAGCACGATGGCTCCTGCGGCTTTCAGGCGCGCGACGACCAGCGCGTCCTCGTCCGGCACGTGGTGCTCGAAGATCTTGCTGCCCCACGTGGTCCGGATGCCCTTCGTCGGCGTGAGGTCCTTGATCGACACCGGCACGCCGTGCAGCGGACCCAGGCGCGCGCGGCGCCTGGCCGCCGCCGTCGCCTTCTTCGCGGCCTCCAGCGCCGGGTCGGCGGCCACCGTGCAGTAGGCGTTCAGGCGCGGGTTCACGCGCTCGAGGCGGGCGAGCACCGCCTGCACGAGGTCGAGCGGCGAGACCGCGCCGCGCGCGATCAGCGGGACGAGCTTCGTGGCCGGCATGAAGCAGAGATCGCGGTCAGCCACCGGGCAGCTCCTTTCGCGCGGCCATGGCCAGGCCATAGACGCGGTCGGCATCGCGGACGTCGTTGAAGCGAACGGTCGAGTCGGCGCCGAGCGCGCCCATGGCGCCGAAGAAGTCCATGCCGGTGTTGTCGTACATCGACGCCCACGAGGTGTTGCCGAAGGTGATGGTGCCGACTCCGCTCGACCGGACGGACTTGTTGATGGTCGGCACGGCGGACAGGAAGCACGCGCGCAGCGTCCGGCCGCGGCCC
>QHRU01000052.1 GCA_003220225.1 Candidatus Rokuibacteriota bacterium | reverse complement strand
TCACGGCCGTGATCACACGCCGCCACTCGGAGATCGTCGAGCGCCGCGCGCGCGAGCTGGGCATCGTCGAGGTCCACCAGGACGCGACGGACAAGGGCGCCGTCGTGCAGGGGATCCTGACGCGGCACGGCGTCCGCGCGGCGGACGCGTGCTACGTGGGTGACGACGTCGGCGACCTGCCGGCGATGGCGCTCGTCGGCTTTCCCGTTGCCGTCGCCAACGCCGTCCCCGCCGTGCGGACTGCCGCCGTCTACGTCACGCGCGCCCTCGGCGGCCACGGCGCCATCCGCGAACTCTGCGACCTCATCCTCTCCGCCCGCCAGGCCAAGCCCCCCAGCCCTCGCCCCCGCTGACCGATGTCGCGTGCGCGTCCGCTCCCGTCACCACCCCGCCGGAGGCCGACGAGAACGCGACCGAGACGCGACGAAGTCTCTCGACTCATGCGTGTAGTGATTGGTCCGACGACCGCCGACTGAAGGGTGGGTGGGGGCGGCGTGCCCCTCCGAGACCCGTGTCTTCTGGGTATTGCGTCGGTTCCGGCTGGCAATCGTGGCTCGTCGGCAGGCGCAACGTCGTGTCGATTTGCGTGGTCGAGGAGGGGCACGCCGCCCCCGCCCACCCGTTTAGTACGCGATCGTCGGCTCCGTCGCCACGCGCACGCGGACGAAGTAGTCTTTGAACCGCTCGAGGTCGTCCTGCGACACCATGTCCGAGACGAGGAAGCACGCGACGTCGCCCTGCTTCCACACCCACGTCACGAACCCGCTGTCACGCTTGAGCATCGGCTTGAAGCGGCCATCGATCTGGACGCGGTCGCGCTCGCTCATCGCGAAGCTACGCTCCGCGGGCAGCATGATGTAGCTGACGAGGTGGCCGTCGACGTCGCGGTAGTGCACGGCGAGGCCGCGCTGGCGGGTGAGGTACACGGGCTCGGCGGCGACGAGGCTCAGCCGATCGTCGCCGGCGAAGGCCCGGCGGAGGTCGATGCCCGTCTCCTGCGTCAGCCACGGCAGGCCGGCGGGGAGGATCTGCGGCTGGCGCGCACCCCACATCAGCGCGCGCGAGTGCTCGTTGACGACTGCGCGGACGACCTGCTGGACCGGATCGGCCGGCTCGATGCGCGGCAGCACGGGGATCAGGAAGAGCACCAGCGCCAGCGCGGTGGCCGCCGCCGCGATGAGCGGGGCGAGCCACACCGGCCGTCGGGCCGGGTGATCCGCCGCGTCCACGATGCTGACGCGCAGGCGCGCCGGCGCCGTGTAGCGCGGCAACTCGGACGCCAGGCGGCGCCCGAGCGCTTCGTCGTCCGGACCGCGAAGCTCGTCGCTCATTTCTTCTCGTAGTCTTTCAGCAAGCCGCGTAGCCGCTCCTTGGCGCGGAAGATGCGTGACTTCACGGTGCCGACCGGGCAGGCCATCACCCGGGCGACCTCCTCGAGCGGCATCCCTTCGACTTCCGCGAGCAGCAGCACCGTGCGGAACTCCTCGGGCAGGCGTCGCATGGCACGCTCGAGGTCGGTGTGCGCCTCGAGGGCGCCTCCCTCGTCCGTCGACGTGTCGTGGAACATCGGTACGTCCCAGTCGGGGACGCCGTCCTCGGCGATCGCCGTCTCACGCTCGCGTAGCCGGTAAAACGTGAGAAACGTGTTCCTCAGGATTTGAAACAACCACGCCCGCAGGTGGGTTCCCGGCTGGAAGCGGTGCGAGAAGCGGAAGGCTCTCAGGTACGTTTCCTGGACGAGATCGTCCGCTTCCGGCGGATTGCGGGTCAGATAGACGGCGAAGTTGTAGAGCGCGTCGATGTGCTGGAGCGCTTGCCGCTGGAAGTCGGTGTCGGCCACGCCTCAGTCCTCGAACCAGCGCGCGGGGTAGCCGCCCGCGCGAACGGTGTGCTCGTCGGCGAGGTCCGCGAGCAGCTCGCGCACGGTGGCGTAGAGCGTCGGATGCTCGAAATCCGGCGCGACGTCGGCGAGCGGCCGCAGCACGAACGCGCGCTCGGCCAGCAGCAGGTGCGGCACGTGCAGGTCGTCGGGCCCGCTGATCACCTCGTTGCCGTAGAAGAGGATGTCGATGTCGAGCGTGCGCGGCGCGAAGCGCCGGGCCTCCGGCGTGCCCGCGGGCCGCAGGCGCCCGAGCGCGTTCTCGATTTCCTGTAGCCGTCCGAGCAGCGCACGGGGCGGCAGCGCGGTCTCGATCGCCACCACGCAGTTGAGGTACC
Source organism: Candidatus Rokuibacteriota bacterium (assembly GCA_003220225.1). Classification (GTDB taxonomy): domain Bacteria; phylum Methylomirabilota; class Methylomirabilia; order Rokubacteriales; family CSP1-6; genus AR12. The sequence goes on along the minus strand of QHRU01000052.1, from coordinate 57,750 downwards.
AGCGCCGCTCGAGCTCCGTGAGGCCCGGCTCCTCTTCCCACGGCTCCGACTCGTAGAGCGGCGAGGCCTCGACGACGGCCATCTCCGCGCTCGCGCGCAGCCTCCGCACGGCCGAGCGCAGCAGATCGAGCCGGTCACCCAGGTTGCTGCCGAGGCTCAGGTAGACGCGCGCCATCAGCGTCGCCGCGTCAGCTCGACCGAGGGGGTGCCGACCAGTCCCTGCAGCGGCGGCGTGAGCTTGCGCACGCGGATGCGGACTTCCTCGGCCGGGAACTCCCGCAGCAGGGCCTGGGCGATCTGCCCGGCCAGCCGCTCGATGAGGTTCACGCGGCCCTGCGTGCCGATCTCGACGATGCGGCGCGCCACCTGGCCGTAGTCCACCGCGCACGCGAGGTCGTCCGAGACGGCGGCGCTGGTGAGGTCCAGCGTGAGCTCCGCGTCCACCGAGAACCAGACGCCCACCGTCTGCTCGGCGGTGGACACGCCGTGATGGCCGTAGAAGCGGACGTCCTCGAGGCGCAGGCGATCGGCGGTCACAGCTTCACGACCGGGTTCTTGAGGGAGCCGACGCCCTCGACGCGGACCTCGACGCGGTCGCCGCGCAGCAGTCGGTCCGCGCCGGCCGGCGTGCCGAGCGCGCCGTCGCGCGTGGCATCGCCGGCGCGGAAGCGCACGATGAGCATCAGGCGATCCCGAGGACGTCGTGCATGGAGTAGAGGCCGGGGCTGCGTCCGGGGATCCAGCGGACCGCACGCAGCGCGCCGCGCGCGAACATGTCGCGGCTGTGGGCCTTGTGCGTCAGCTCCAGGCGCTCACCGAGCGTGCCGAAGGACACCGTGTGCTCGCCGACGACGTCGCCCGAGCGGAGCGACATCACGCCGATCTCCTTGCCCGTGCGCTCGCCCGGCAGGCCCTGCCGTCCGTACACGCCGACCTGCTTGAGGTCGCGACCCAGCGCCCGGGCGACGATCTCGGCCATGTGGACGGCGGTGCCGCTCGGCGCGTCCTTCTTGTAGCGATGGTGGGTCTCGGTGATCTCGACGTCGTAGTCGTCGCCGAGGACCTTCGCCATCGTCTTGAGCAGGGTGAAGGCGAGCGTCACGGCCACGGACATGCTGGGCGCGACGAGGATCGCGGCCTGGCGCGCGAGGGCGGCGATCTCCTCGCGGTGTGCGCCGGAGAAGCCGGTGGTGCCGATCACGGCGCGCCCGCCCGCGCGGGCGACGAGGCGCAGGTGCTCGAGTGAGGCCTCCGGCACCGAGAACTCGACCAGCACGCGGTCGCGCGTGATGGCGGCGCCCGCGTCGGCGGTGACCGGGACGCCGAGCTTGGCGCCGCCGGCTGCCTCGCCGGCGTCACGGCCCAGCGCGCGATGGCCGGGCGCCTCCAGCGCGGCCGCCACCCGCAGCCCGGGCGTCTCGCCGTGCAGCGCGATGATGCGCGAGCCCATGCGCCCGGCGGCGCCGCCGATTACCAGATCTATGTCGGCCATGGGTGGATCGCGCGCGGCTACTTCACGAGCCCGTACTGCTTGAGGACAGCGCGCAGCGTCTCGCGGTTCGCGTCGCTCATGCGGCACATCGGCAGCCGGAATTCCGGCTCGATCATTCCGGCCATCGCCATCGCTTCCTTGATGGGGATGGGGTTGGTCTCGAGGAACGCCGCCCGCGCCAGCGGGAAGAGCCGCTGGTGGAGCTCGCGCGCGCGCTTCCAGTCGTTGTCGAGCGCCGCGTGCACCATCTCGGCCGTGTCCTTCGGCACGATGTTGGCGATGACGGAGATGACCCCGTGGCCGCCCACGGCCATGAGCGGCAGCGTCAGGCTGTCGTCGCCGGAGAGGACCGAGAAGCCGGGGCCGCACGACAGCACGACCTGCGTCATCTGATCGAGGTTGCCGGAAGCCTCCTTGACGCCGCGCACGTTCTTGCAGTCGCGGGCCAGCCGCGCCATGGTCGGGGTCTCGACGTTGATCGCCGTGCGGCTCTGGATGTTGTAGACGACGATCGGGATCGCGACCGACTCCGCCACCGTGCGGAAGTGCCGGTAGAGCCCCTCCTGCGTCGGCTTGTTGTAGTACGGGTTCACCACGAGCGCCCCGTCGGCGCCCGCGCGCTCGGCGTGCCGGGTGAGGTCGAGGGCCTCCGCGGTGGAGTTCGAGCCACTGCCGGCGAGCACCTTGACGCGCCGGCTCGCCGCCTCGACCACGACCTCGACGACGCGCTTGTGCTCGTCGTGCGAGAGGGTCGGCGACTCGCCGGTGGTGCCGCATGGCACGAGACCGTCGGTGCCGTTGGCCACGTGCAGCTCGACCAGCTCGCGCAGCTTCGCCTCGTCCACCTTGCCGTTCTTGAACGGAGTCACCAACGCGACGAACGAACCGGTGAAGGTCGGATTCATGCGGTCGTCTCCCCGGCCACCAGGTCTTCGAACGTCTCCCGGCGGCGCACGATGGTATAGCGATCGCCGTCCACGAGGACCTCGACGGGCCGCGGCCTCGTGTTGTAGTTGGACGCCATCACGAAGCCGTAGGCGCCGGCGCTCAGGATGGCGAGCAGGTCGCCCTCCTCCGGCCGCGGCATCGCGCGATCCTTGGCGAAGAAGTCGCCCGACTCGCAGATCGGTCCCACCACGTCCGCCGTCTCCACGGGCGCGTTGGCCCGCGCTTCGGTCACGGGCACGATCGCGTGATAGGAGTCGTAGAACGCCGGCCGCACGAGGTCGTTCATGGCCGCGTCGACGACCACGAACGTCTTGGCGTCGGTCTGCTTGTGATAGAGCACGCGCGTGAGCAGCGCGCCCGCGTTGCCGACGATCGAGCGCCCGGGCTCGAGCAGCACCGTCACGCCGAGCTCCTTGAGGGCCGGCAGCAGCACCGTCGCGTACTCCGCGTGACTGGGCGGCGTCTCGTCGTGATACCGGATGCCGAGGCCCCCGCCCACGTCGATGGTGGTGATCTCGATCCGCCGCTCGCGCAGCTGCTTGACGAGCGCCGCCACGCGGGCCACCGCGTCGCCCAGCGGGGACGTCTTCGTCAGCTGCGAGCCGATGTGCATGTCGGCGCCGACCACCTGGAGACCGGGTAGGCGGGCCGCCTCTTCGTAGGCTGTCAGCGCCTGAGTGTACGGGATGCCGAACTTCGCGCTCTTGAGCCCCGTGGCGATGTACCTGTGCGTCTGCGGGTCCACGTCGGGGTTCACGCGCAGCGCCACCGGCGCCCGCGTGCCCATCTCGCGCGCCACCTCGTCGAGCGCGCGCAGCTCGCCCACCGACTCCACGTTGAACAGGAGGATCTCGGCCTTGAGCGCGTCGCGCATCTCGTCGCGCGTCTTGCCCACGCCCGAGAAGATGATCCTCTTCGGCGACACGCCCGCGCGCAGCGCCCGGTGCAGCTCGCCGCCCGAGACGATATCCGCGCCCGCGCCGGCTCTCGCCAGCGTGGCGATCACCGCGAGGTTGGAGTTCGCCTTGATCGAGTAGCACACGAGGTGCGGGACGTCCTTGAACGCGTGGTCGTAGGCTCCGTAGCTCTCGAGCAGCGCGGCCCTCGAGTAGACGTAGGCGGGCGTCCCGACGGCGTCGGCGAGCTTCGTCAGCGGCACCCCTTCGCAGCAGAGCTGGCCGTGACGATAGGGGTAGTGGGTGGTGGGAGTCATGTGCAGGAAATCGTTGCTCACCGAGGGCGGGAAGTCAAGGCACGGTGACGGTCACCTCGGTCGACGGACGGCTCTCGTTGGCGCGCGCGCTGGCGTCCTGGGCGGTCACCGTGTAGCGGTAGGTTCCCGGCGGCACGTTGCGGTCCACGAACGTCGTCGTCGGCGGCCGCACGGAGCCCACGCGGGTCGCGGGCGCGCCGCCGGCGCGACGGTAGACGATGTACGCGGCCACGTCGGGCTCCCGGCTCGGCCGCCACGACAGGCGCACCTCGCCGCGCGATGGCAGCGCGACGACATCGGTCACCGGCGCGGGCGGCGTCGTCTTCACGGGCGTCACCGCGACCCGCGGGCTCGCCTCGCCGGCCGCGCTGGCCACCCCCGCCGCGCGGATGGCGCGCACCGCGTAGTAGTAGGTCCGGTCGTTCTCCAGGCCACGGTCCTCGAACGACGTGACGCCCGGGGCCGTGCGGCCGATCGGGGAGGGCTCGGCGGCGACATTGCCGGCACGCAATACCTCGTACGCGAGCGGGTCCGTCACCGGCGTGCCGTCGGCGAGCTTCGCCGGCGGCTGCCAGGTCAGCCGCGCCGCGTGGTCACCGCCCTCGCCCCGCAGCGCCTGGGGCGCCTCGGGGGCCGCGATGTAGGTGATCGAGACGCGCGCCGACGGCGGGCTCGTCCGGCCCGAGGCGTCGGCGGTGGTCGCCACGTAGGTGTAGCGGCGGCCGTATGCGAGGTTCTGGCGGTCGACGTACGTGATGCGGTTGCCGCGCAGGGACGACGGGGCCGGGCCTTGCAGGAGAAACGTCGCGATCTCCGTGTAGCCGGCCACGCGGTCGCGGTGCAGCATCGCCGGCCGTGGCTCGCCGGCGCCGGTGTCGTCGACGCGGTAGAGCCGCGCGATGCCCGGCTCGAGGATCCGCGAGTTGTCGACGCGGCGGGACGGCACCGTCCACGCGACCTCGATGCCGCCCTCGCGCTCGACCGCGGTCAGGTCGCTGACCGCCTGCGGGACGCGGATCTCGGGCGGCAGCGGGCTGCCGCGGCGGCCGCAGGCGTCCAGCGCGAGCACGGCCAGGGCGGCGGCGGTGAGGGCGGCGGCGCGCCGGCGGCCGGCGCTCACGAGCCTACGAGCGCGCGTGCCTCGGCGAGCGCCTTCTGCACGGCGGCGGGCGCGGTGCCGCCCGTGACCGCGCGCGCCCGCAGCGAGGCCTCCACCGTCAGGGCGTCGCGGACGTCGGCCTCGATGAGCGGCGAGAACCCGCGCAGCGCCTCGAGCGGCAGCGCCTCGAGCCCGACGCCGCGCTCGAGCGCCAGACGCACGGCCTTGCCGACCACGTCGTGAGCCTGGCGGAAGGGCAGGCCCTTGCGGACGAGATAGTCGGCGAGGTCGGTGGCGGTGGCGTAGTGCTCGCCGGCGGCGGCGCGCATGCGATCGGTGCGGAAGGTCAGCGAGCCCAGCAGCGGTGGCAGCACGCCGAGCACGGCCTCCAGCGTGTCCACCGAGTCGAAGAAGGGCTCCTTGTCCTCCTGCAGGTCGGAGTTGTACGAGAGCGGCAGGCCCTTCATCGTCGTCAGCACGGCCACGAGACTGCCGTAGAGCCGGCCGCTCTTGCCGCGGATCAGCTCGGCCACGTCGGGGTTCTTCTTCTGCGGCATGATGGACGAGCCCGTGGCGAACGCGTCGGCGAACTCCACGAAGCCGAACTCGGCCGTCGCCCACAGCGTGAGGTCCGCGGCGAGGCGCGAGAGGTGCATCCCGGCGATGGCCGCCGCCGCCAGGTACTCGAGGATGTAGTCGCGGTCGCTGACCGCGTCGAGGCTGTTCGGCGTCACCCCCGCGAATCCCAGGTCGCGCGCGAGCGCCTCGCGGTCGATCGGGAACGCGGTGCCGGCCAGCGCGGCCGCGCCGAGCGGCAGCCGGTCGGCGCGCGCGGCGCAGCCCGCCATCCGCTCGCGATCGCGCTGGAGCATGAAGACGTAGGCCAGCAGGTGGTGCGCGAGCACGATCGGCTGAGCGCGCTGCAGGTGCGTGTAGCCGGGCATCGGCGCCTCGGTCGTCTCGCCGGCGCGCGCGACGAGAGCCGCCTGCACCCCGCGCAGTCCCTCGCGCGCGCGGGCGGCCGCCTCCTTGAGGTACATCCGCTCGTCGAGCGCGATCTGATCGTTGCGCGAGCGCCCCGTGTGCAGCTTGCCGCCGACGTCGCCGATCAGCTCGACGAGCCGCCGCTCGACGTTGGTGTGGATGTCCTCGAGCTCGGGCCGGAACGGGAACGTGCCCGCCTGCAGCTCGGCGCGCACGGCCTCGAGGCCCTTCACGATCGCGTCACGCTCGGCGTCGGTGAGCAGCCGCGCCCGTGCCAGCGCGCGCGCCCACGCGATGCTGCCCGCGACGTCCTGCGGCCAGAGCCGCCGGTCGAACGCGAGCGAGCCGGTGAAGCGCTCGGCCGCGGGGTCGGCGCCCTGCGAGAACCGGCCGCCCCAGGTCTTCGTCACGGCAGCAGCGCCGCGATGTCGGCCATGATGCGCGCGGTCACGTCGCGCCGAGTCTCGCGGGCGCAGGCACCGTTCGGCGAGAAGCGCCGCGGCGGGCCGAAGCGCACGGCCAGCGGCGTCGCGCGCGGCACGTAGAAGCGCCGGCCGCGCAGGGCCTCCCACGTGCCGCGGATGCCCGCCGGCACCACCGGCGCGCCCGAGTGCAGCGCGAGCAGCGCCACTCCCGGCAGCCCGCGCTCGAGCCGGCCGCTGACGCTGAACGGCCCCTCCGGGAAGATGCCGACGACGCGCCCGCGCTCGAGCGCGGCGAGCGCCTGGCGCAGCGCGCCGACGTCGGCGCGGTCGAGGTTGAGGGGGATCGAGCCGATGTGCCGGTGGAACGCCGGGTGCAGCGGCGTCGCGCGCCACACGCGCGGCATCACCAGGAAGGTGATCGGTGCCGGCACGCTCACGCCGAGCACCACCCCGTCGAGGTAGTTGTGGTGGTTGGCCGCCACGAGGTAGGGGCCGCACTCGGGCAGGTGCTCGGCGCCCTCCACGCGGAGCCGGAACCAGCGCTCGAGCACGCCGCGCACGGGCGTCCGCAGCGCGCGATAGAGGAAGGGGAACTCCGACAACACGCGGCCGACACCGGAGCTCGCAGGCAGCGCGGTCGAGCGCGACATTCCGCGATTTATAGCACGCTCTCCGGGGGTGTTCTACCGCCAGCTAGCGGCGCGACAGACGGCGCGACAGGCGGTAGCGCGCGACGGCGGCGTTGTGCTCGTCCACCGTCGTCGAGAAGTGATGGCGGCGGTCGTCGCGCGCGACGAAGTAGAGATACTTCACGGGCGCCGGATCGAGCGCGGCGTGGATCGCCTCGAGCCCCGGACTGGCGATCGGCCCCGGCGGCAGCCCGGCATGCACGTAGGTGTTGTACGGGTGGTCGATGACGAGGTCCGCGCGGCTCAGCGCCCGCCGTTCCTTGGCCACCGCGTACTGGACGGTCGGGTCCGCCTGGAGCGGCATCCCGATCTTCAGCCGGTTCCAGAAGACCGCCGAGATGAGGCGCTGCTCGTCCTTCACGATGGCCTCGCGCTCGATGATCGAGGCGAGCGTCAGGAGCTGGTGCGCGCTGAGTCCCCGCTCGCGCGCGCGGCCGTGGATCTCCGGCGTGAGCTTCGCGCGCATGCGCTGGACCATCTTGCCGAGCAGCTCCTCCGGGGTCATGCCGCGTACGAACTGATAGGTGTCGGGGAAGAGGTAGCCCTCGACGCTCGGCCCCTCGATGCCGTTGGCGTCGAGGAATCGACGGTCGGTCGCCGCCCGCGCCACCGCGTCGGCGCCCGCCAGCCGCTCGACCTCGAGGGCGCGCGCCAGCTCCGCCACCGTCGCGCCCTCGGGGTGCAGGATCGCGTGGTGGCGCACCCGGCCGCTCTCGAGCAGCGCGACGATGTCCACGATGGTGGCGTCGCGCGGGATCTCGTACTCGCCGGCCTTGAGGCTGCGCGGCGTGCCGCGCACGAGCGTGGCCACGACGAACGCCGGCCGGCTCCGGATCACCTGCGCCTGCGCCAGGCGGTCGGCGATACCCAGCAGACCGTGATGGGGCGGGATGGTGACCACGAGCGGCCCCTGGCGCACCGCGGGCGCGGGGGTCAGGGCCAGCCAGGCGAACCCCGCCACGAGGAGCCCGAGCGCGAGGAGGAGCCAGCGCCAGCGCATGATTCTTCGAGTCTACCGCGAGGGCGGGGCGGGGCCGAAATCGGCGTGTCGGGACGGCTTTGGTATACTGTCAGGCCTTGGGGTAGCGCCCCGCACTCTTCCACGGAGGTCCGCATGCAGGAGCTTCAACTGCCGACTCGTCACGACTGGAGCGCGTCCGAAAACGCCTACGGCAAGATCGCCATCGACTCGTTCGAGCCGGGCTTCGCGCTCACCGTCGGCATCGCCTACCGTCGCGCGCTGCTGTCGGCCATCCATGGCGCGGCGCCGACCTGGGTCAAGATCGAGAACGTGCTGCACGAATTCTCGCACCTGCCCGGCGTGCAGGAAGACACGCTCGACATCATGATGAACCTGCGCAAGGTCGTGTTCGCGTTGCACGTGAACCGGCCCAAGATCCTGCGCCTGAAGGCCCAGGGCACGCGCGTGGCGAAGGCCGGCGACTTCGAGCCGGACGCCGACGTGCAGATCCTGACCCCCGACGTGGTGCTCGCCACGCTGGACAAGGACGGCGTGCTCGAGATGGAGGTGTGCATCGAGCGCGGCCGCGGCTACCAGTCCGCGGAGAAGCGCGAGCCCGAGGCGCTGCCGATCAACGCCATCCTCCTCGACGCGGACTTCTCGCCGATCAAGCGCGTCAACTTCCACGTCGATCCCGTGCCGGGCAGCCAGACGGCCGACGGCGCACCGCGCGAGCGCCTCATGCTCGAGGTGTGGACCAACGGCAGCGTGGCGCCGCAGGCGGCGGTGGGCGAGGCCTCGCGAATCCTCCAGGATCACTTCAATTTACTGACGGACTTCCCGGAGACCACGCCCCAGGAAGAGGACGCCGAGCACGCCGAGGCGCGGCCCGGCACCGAGCTCAACGACAACCTCTTCCGCAACGTCGACGAGCTGGAGCTCTCGGTGCGCGCGTCGAACTGTCTGAAGACCGCCAACATCCGGACGATCGCCGACCTCGTGCAGAAGACCGAGGCCGAGCTGCTCAAGACCAAGAACTTCGGCAAGAAGTCGCTGAACGAGATCAAGACCATCCTCGGCGAGATGGGACTGTCGCTCGGCATGCGGCTCGACCCCGAGGAGCTGGAGCGGCTGCGCTCGCAGTACGAGCGCGCGTACGAGAGCTAGCATCTCGTCGCGGGCCCCGGCGGACCGGCGGCGGGGCCGCGGCCCGTTCGACCACGCAAATCGACGACGCGTTGCGCCTGTCAGCGGGCCACGAGTCTCAGCCGGGTCCGACGCAGTACCCAGAAGCCACGGGTCTCACGGGCCGCAGCCCCGCCGCCGGTCATGCCTTCCGAACGACTACCTCCGTAGGCGCTCGTCCTGCAGCGGAGACCCGGGGCGGCCGCAGCGGGGTGCCGCCCGAGGCCCGTGTCTTCTGGGTACTGCGTCGGTTCCGGCCGATCAACGTGGCCCGATGACTGCGCGGAACCCGGTGTCGATTTGCGTGGCCGAGGGCGGCACCCCGCTGCGGCCGCCCCGGGTCGGCGTCAGCGCTTGAGGCGGGACTTGATGCGCGCGACGGCTTCTTCGGTGGAGGCGCGGTTGCCGAAGCCGGTGAGCCGGAAATAGCCCTCGCCGCTCCGCCCGAAGCCGGCGCCGGGGGTGCCGACCACGTGCGCCTCGTTCAGCAGCTTGTCGAAGAAGCCCCACGAGTCGAGGCCGGCCGGCGTCTTCACCCAGATGTACGGCGCGTTGCGACCGCCGTAGACCGTGAGCCCCGCCGCCTCCAGCCCCTCGCGGATCAACCGCGCGTTCTCCATGTAGAAGTCGATGATCGCGCGCACCTGCGTGCCGCCTTCGGGCGTGTAGACGGCCGCCGCCGCGCGCTGGATCACGTACGGCGCGCCGTTGAACTTCGTCGACTGCCGGCGAAACCAGAGCCCGTGCAGCGGCACCGCCTCGCCGCTCGCCGAGCGCGCGGTGAGGTCCTTCGGCACCACCGTGTAGGCGCAGCGCGTGCCGGTGAAGCCGGCCGTCTTGGAGTAAGAGCGGAACTCGACGGCGACCTGGCGCGCGCCCTCGATCTCGAAGATCGAGTGGGGGATGTCGGGATCCTGGATGTAGCCCTCGTAGGCGGCGTCGTAGAGCAGCACGGCGCCGGCGCCGCGCGCCCAGTCCACCCAGCGCTTGAACGCGGCCCGCCCGAGGACGGCGCCCGTCGGGTTGTTCGGAAAACAGAGGTACACCATGTCGACGGCCCGCTCGGGCAGTGGCGGATCGAAGCGATTCTCGGCCGTGCACGGCAGGTACACGATGCGGTCGTAGCCGCCGCGCGCGTCGGGCGCGCCCGCGCGGCCCGCCATCACGTTGCTGTCGAGATAGACCGGGTACACGGGATCCGTCAGCGCGACGACGGCGTCGGGGCTGAAGAGCTCCTGGAAGTTCGCCGCGTCGCTCTTGCTGCCGTCGCTCACGAAGATCTCGTCGGGGGCGATCGTCACCCCGCGGGCGCCGTAGTCGTGCTTGGCGATCAGCTCCGTCAGAAACTCGTAGCCGGTCTCCGGGCCGTAGCCGCGGAACGTCTCCGCCCGCGCCATCTCGTCGACGGCCGCGTGCAGGGCCGCCACGATGGCGGGCGGGAGTGGCTGCGTCGCGTCGCCGATGCCGAGCCGGATCAGCTTCGCGTCGGGATGCGCCCCCTGGAACTCCTTCACCCGCCGCGCGATCTCGCTGAAGAGGTAGCCGCTCTTGAGCCGCAGGTAGTTGTCGTTGATCCTCGCCATGGCCCACGAATTCTAGCAGATCGTCTCCGGGTCGAGGCAGAAGCGCTCGACGGATCGGTCGCTCCAGCGCGTCACCGAGAGCGTCCGCCCGTCGGTCTCGACGAGCACGGCGCCGTCGCGGTCGGTGCGATAGACGCGCGCGCCGACGGCGCCCAGCCGCGCGAGCGTGCCGGCGTCTGGATGGCCGTACAGGTTCCGCGCCCCGACGGAGACGATGGCCACCGTGGGCCGGACGGCGGCGAGGAACGGCGCGGTACTGGACGTGGCGGCGCCGTGATGGCCGACCTTGAGCACCGTCGCGCCGAGCGGGATGCGAGCCTCGAGCAGGGCGCGCTCGCCCGCCGCCTCGACGTCCGAGGCCAGCAGCACGCTCGCCAGTCCCATCTCCACGCGCAGCATCGTCGCGCGGTCGTTGCGCCGGCCGCCGGGGACGTCGGGAACGATCGGCGTCAGCAGCGCGCCGCCGACACTGCGCGGCCGCGCCGCGTCGTCCCAGCTCTCCGTGACCGCGAACAGCCGGCGGAGCGCGGCCATGCCGCCCGCGTGGTCGATGTCCGCGTGCGTGGTGAGCGTGGCGTGCAGCGCCAGCACGCCGCGGTTCCAGAGAAAGGGCGCGACGGCGCGCTCGCCCGCGTCGAGACGCCACGGTCCGCCGGCGCCGGCGTCGACGACGACCGCGCGTCCGTCGGGCGTCTCGACGACGATCGCGTCGCCCTGGCCCACGTCGAGCACCGTCACGCGCAGCCGCCCGTCGCCGCGCGTCAGGATCGGCAGCGCGGCGAGTGCCGCTGCCGTCAGCAGGGCCAGCGTGGCGCCGGCGGCCAGCGTCCGGCACGGGCCGCGCCGCGCGCGCCAGCGCCACGCCGCGAGGGCACCGCCGAGCCCGGCGGCGTACGCGATGACGGCGCCGGCGCCCGGCGCGGGCAGGCGGATCACCGCGCCCGGCACCGCGGCGGCCAGGGCGGCCACCGCGCGCAAGAGGAGGAGCAGCGGCCACACGGCGCCGAAGGCCGCGGCGGCGGCGAGGTCGCCGACGGCCGCCGCGACCACGGCCAGCAGGCCGAGGACGGTGGCGGCGCCCGCGAGCGGCACCGCAGCGAGGTTGGCGATTATGCCGACGGTCGAGAGCTGGTTGAAGTGCACGAGCGCCACCGGCAGCACCGCGAGCTGCGCGGCGAGGCTCACGGCGAGCGCGGCCGCCATCGTGCCGCGCGGCATCGGCGCCGCGACGATGCCCGCCGTCGCCGCGAAGGAGAGCTGGAACCCGGGATCGAGCAGGTCGCCCGGGCGCGCGGCCAGGATCGCCAGCGCGGCGAGCGCCAGACTGTTCGTCACCGACGCCTCACGCTCGAGCAGCACGGCCGCCAGCACGAGGACGGCCATGATCGTCGCGCGGATCACCGACGGCTCGGGCCCGACGACGGCGGCGAAGCCGAGCACGGCGACGATGGCGCCGGTCGCGGCGGTGCGCCGGCCGCTGCCCGCCGCGCGCGCGAGCGTCCACACGGCGCCCGCGAGCAGCGCGACGTTGAACCCCGAGACCGCCAGCACGTGAAAGACGCCGGCGCGACGGAAGGCGTCCTGCACGTCGGCCGGCAGCGCGGTCCGGTTGCCGAGCACGAGCCCGCCGAGCAGCCCGGCCGACGCCGGCGGCAGTCGCTCGGCGAACGCGGCCAGCGCGAACCGCCGCACGCGTGCGGGCCACGGCGGCGCCGGCGGCTCGAGCGGGACGACCCGTGTCGCCGACGCGCTGCCCGTGACGTGGATGCCCTCGCGCGCCAGGCGCGCGGCCACGTCGAAGACGCCGGGATCACGGAAGCCCACCGGACGCTCGAGCCGCGCGTCGACGACGATGCGCTGGCCCTCGGCCAGCGGCGGCGGGGGACCGTACAGCCCGAGCGAGATCCGTCCGCTGCGCGGCACGCCGTCGACGCTCTCGACGTCGAGGGCCAGCCGGGCGCGATCGGGCGCCCACGCGATCGGGTCGGCGGCGAGCCGCGCCTCCACGCGCGCCGTCGCCGGCAGCGGCAGTCGGCCGACGTGGTCCGCTGCCAGCGGCGCCGGTGTCGCGCGCAGCGCGCCGAGCATGGCGATCGCCGCGAGCAGAGGAGCGAGGGCGTGCGCGGCCTGGCCGAGCACGAGCACCAGCACGGTGGCGGCCAGCCCGGCCGCGACCAGCGCCCACGCTGCGCGCGGCGCGATCCAGGGGGCGAGCGCGATGCCGGCGGCGAAGGCGACGGCCAGCGGTGCCAGCGGCATCGTGAGCCGGCTTGTTCTACCGGAGGTAAGGCTCATGGCGTGTTCACGGCGAGGCGTGGGCGCAGGCGCTCGAGCGTGGCGTGGCCGACGCCGCGCACGCGCCGCAGGTCATCCACCGAGCCGAACGGGCCCTCGCGCGCGCGGACGTCGACGATCCGCGCGGCCAGGGCCGGCCCGACGCCGGGCAGGCGCTCGAAGTCCGCGGCGGTCGCGAGGTTGACGTCGAGCGGCGTCGCGTCGTCGGCGTGGGCGCGTCGCCCGCGCGCCTCGTCCTCGCGCGGCCGCGCCGCCGCGCGCCGCGCCATCGGCTCGCGCGGGCCGGGCTCGCGGGCCGTCGGCGGCGGCGCGGCGCGGTCGAGGGCCTCGAGATAGGCGACGACGTCGGGATTCGCGCGGCGCCAGTGATCGATCGCGAGACCGCCGGCGCCGACGGCGACGACGGTGACGACGATGACGAGCTGCCGGCGCGTGTAGCCGAGCACGCGGCGACGATCGCACGCGCGATTCAGGCTCGCTAGAGTGGACGAAAGGTGACGGGCTAGCCCGCGAGGGGGAGCGACACGGTGAGCGTCGGGGGAAGAGCGGGCGACTGTTGTGGCGAGACTACACGGCGACGAGGTGGACGCACGCGGGGCCCCGGTGTGCCGCGCGCGCCCAGCAGCCACACCGGCCGTGCCCAGCCTGCGCACGCCGTTGCAGCGCGTCGCCGCCCGGTCAGGGCACGAGGGCGGCGCGGCTGATCTTCGTCGTCTCCCGGTTGTGCCACTCCGATTCGGAGAAGGCCTGGTTGATCTGCTCGAGGGGGTACTTGTGCGAGATCAGCCGATCGAACGGGAACCGCGTCCGGTTGCGCACGAGAAAATCGAGGGCGCGCGGAATCACCGCGGCGTCGTACATGATGACGCCGACGATCTTCTTGGCCCCCCACACGAGCGTGGCCGGCTCGAGCTCGACCTTGGCGCCGCGGCTGATGGTGCCGATCTCGAGATAGGCGCCGCCCGGCCGGAGCATCTCGATGCCTTCGGGGATGACCTGGGGGAAGCCGACGAAGTCGCACGCGACGTCGGCGCCCATGCCGCCCGTCCACTTGCGCACGAGCGTGACGCGCTCCTTGCGCTCGGCGACCTCCTTCACGTTGATCACGTGGTCGGCGCCGAACGCCCTGGCCAGCTCCAGCCGCCCGGGCAGCTGGTCGACGACGATCACGGTCGAGGCGCCCATGTCTTTCGCCACCGCCGCCGCCTGAACGCCGAGCCCGCCCGCGCCCTGGATCACCACGCTGCCGCCGAACCGGAGCCCGGCCTCCTGCAGGCCGAAGATCACCTGCGACAGGGCGCAGTTCACCGGCGAGACCAGCTCGTCGCTGAGCGCGTCGGGCACGCCGAACAGGGCGCCGCCGGGGCGCAGGTAGTAGTACTCGGCGAAGGCGCCGTGGAAGTGCGGGAACTCGGAGGGGCCGCGCGGCCGCTCGATCTTGGCCGGGCACGCCGCCGGCTGCTTGTTGAGGCAGACGTAGCACCGGCCGCACGGATAGAAGTAGGTGTACGCGACGCGGTCGCCTTCGCGCAGCGGGCGGCCCAGCGAGTCGGTCTTCACGTTCCGGCCCAGCTTCGCGACGCGGCCCGTCATCTCGTGGCCGAAGATCCAGCCGTCCTCCGGCAGCCGCAGCGGCGCGTCGCCGCGCCAGAAGTGCAGGTCGGAGCCGCAGACGTTGGCGAGCGAGACCTTGATGAGGACGGCGTCGGGCTCGATCTCGGGCAGCGGGACCTCGCGGATCTCGAACGGCTTGCCCGGCCCGAAGAAGACGGCGGCTCTGCCGACGGAGGGCATTGGACTGGCTCCTTTATATGTGCCGTCGGGGCGCCGTCGCAGGGCTGCCCACTCGGGCTCGCCTCGGGCGCGACGCCCTGCGGCTTCGCACTGCGGCCCGACGGTCAGGCGGTCGACGCGCGCGGCGACTGTCGGTCGGGCGGTCGACGCGCGCGCGGCTACTCGCCTCCGAGCTCGAACGTGTCGTGCAGAGCCCGTACGGCCAGCTCCGCGTACTTGTCCTCGATCACGCAGGACACCGCGATCTCGGACGTCGAGATCATCTGGATGTTGATGCCTTCCTTGGAGAGCGCCGCGAACATGCGCGCGGCGACGCCGGAGTGGCTGCGCATGCCGACGCCGACGATGGACACTTTCGCCACGCGCTCGTCGTGCAGGACCTTTTCGGCGCCCACCGTGCGGCCGATCTCCTCCAGCGCCGTCTGCGCGCGCACGTGGTCGCCGCGCGGGACGGTGAACGAGATGTCGGTGAAGCCGTCGCGGCTGATGTTCTGCACGATCATGTCCACCACGACGTTCTTGGTCGCCACCGCGCCGAAGACCTGGGCGGCGATGCCCGGCCGGTCGGGCACCCGGAGCAGCGAGATCTTCGACTGGCTCCGGTCGTGGGTGATGCCGGTGACGACGACCTCTTCCATCCCGCTCTCCTCCCTCGTCACGAGCGTGCCGGGGTCGGGCTTGAACGTCGAGCGCACGTGCACGGCCACGCCGTACTTCTTGGCGAATTCCACCGAGCGGGCCTGGAGGACCTTGGCGCCGAGGCTCGCCATCTCGAGCATCTCGTCGTACGCCACCCGCGGCAGCTTGCGCGCGTCGGGGACGATGTTCGGATCGGCCGTGTACACGCCGTCGACGTCCGTATAGATCTCGCAGACGTCGGCCTTCAGGGCGGCCGCCAGCGCCACCGCGGTGAGGTCGGAGCCGCCGCGTCCGAGCGTGGTGACCTCGTCGGCGTCCGACAGGCCCTGGAAGCCGGCCACGATCACGATCTCGCCCGCCTCCAGCGCCGCCCGCGCGCGCTCCGGCGTGATCCGCGTGATGCGCGCCTTGGTGTGGGCGCGGTCGGTGCGCATACCGACCTGGGGTCCCGTCAGCGAGCGCGCCTTGAGCCCGAGCGCGTGCAGCGCCATGGCCAGCAGCGCGATGGTGACCTGCTCGCCGGTGGCGAGCAGCATGTCCATCTCGCGCGGCTCCGGCGTGCGGGTGATCTGGCCCGCGAGGCCCACGAGGCCGTCGGTGGTCTTGCCCATCGCGGAGACGACGACCACGAGCTGGTTGTTGGACGCGCTCTCGGCGACGCGCCGCGCGACGTTCTTGATCTTCTCCGCGTCGGCGACCGACGAGCCCCCGTACTTCTGCACGATCAGCGCCATGGTCTCTGCAATCTACATGAGCCGCGCGCGCTCAGGCAAGCGCGCGGCCACGCCTCACGCGGCGGTCGGCGCGCGGCGCGCCTCGCCGAGCGAGACGTGCTCGCGCAGGAGGTACAACCAGCCGGCGAGCGTGATGGGCACCACCGCGCTCGCGTGGAAGAGCAGCGCGTAGGCGACGGCGGCCTCGCGCGTCACGCCGTAGACGGCGAGGGCGGCGGCGGCCGCCGCGTGGAAGACGCCGACGTACCCCGGGGCGGACGGCACGCTGATGCCAACGCCGACGAACGCGAGCACCGCCCAGCCCGCGATGAATGGCAGATCGAGGTGGACGCCGCGCAGCATCGCCCATGCCGCGCTCGCGGGCAGCACCCACACGGCGAGCGTCCAGACCGCGATGCGGGGCAAGTGGGCCGGCGTGCGGATGCCGTCGAGCCCCCGCAGCCCCGTCTCGAAGATCGACGCCGACAGGCGCGTGGCGCCCGGCCATCGTCGCGTGAGGCGAAGCAGGACACGGCGGCACGTGTCGGGTGCCCGCGCGACGGCAATGAGGGCGGAGACGCCGACGACGTCGACGACGAGCAGGATCCCGGCGCCCCACTCGACGACCCGCGGGACGGGAATCATCAGCACGAGGACGGCCAGCATCGAGACGATGGCGAGGCTGTCGAGGACCCGCTCGACCACGAGGGTGGCCGTCACGAGCCAGAAGGCTTCCGCGCCGGTGGCGTAGCCGGACTCGCGCAGCTTGCGCGCCAGCACGTAGATGCGCACCACTTCGCCCGCGCGCAGCGGCAGTACGTTGTTCGCCATGTAGCCGATCATCGTGGCGGCGGCGATGCCCGTGGGCTCGACGCCCGGCGGGAACAGCCAGCGCCAGCGGAAGGCCCGCGCGTAGACGCCCGCGAGGCCGATCACCATGGCCGCGACCACCCACGACCAGTCGGTGCGCGCGAGCTCGCGGCCGAGCTCGCGCAGGTCGACACTCATGAGGAGGAACGCGAAGAGGCCGGCGCTGACCGCGACGCCGAGGACGACGCGGAGCCGGTGGCTCAGAGGCCGAGCTGCGCCAGGACGGCGTCGAGGGAGGCGGGGACGGACGTCGGCCGCGTCGCGGACTCGAGCGCGGTGTCCGGGTCCTTGAGGCCGTGGCCGGTCAGCGTCAGCACGAGCGTGCTGCCCGGCTCGATGCGGCCGGCCTTCACGATCTTGACGAGGCCGGCCACCGTCGCCGCCGAGGCGGGCTCCATGAAGATGCCTTCCTCGCGGGCCAGCATGCGGTAGGCGCGCAGGATCTCCTCGTCGGTGACGATGTCGACCCAGCCGCGGCTGTCCTTCACCGCCTCGAGCGCCGGCCCCCACGACGCGGGGTTGCCGATCTTGATCGCGGTCGCCACCGTGCGCGGCTCCTCGATCACGCGGTTCTCGTAGATCGGCGCCGCGCCGGCGGCCTGGAAGCCGACCATGCGCGGCAGGCTGCCCATCTTGCCGTCGCGATGGTACTCACGGTAGCCGCGCCAGTAGGCGGTGATGTTGCCGGCGTTGCCGACGGGGATCAGATGGTAGTCGGGCGCGCGCCCGAGCTGATCCACGACCTCGAAGGCGCCCGTCTTCTGGCCCTCGATGCGAAACGGGTTCACGGAGTTGACGAGCGTGACCGGGTGCGTCTCCGCGATGCGCCGTACGATGTCGAGCGCCTGATCGAAGTTGCCGTCCACCACCAGGACCTTGGCGCCGTGGATCGCCGCCTGCGAGAGCTTGCCGAGCGCGACCGAGCCGCGCGGCACCATGACGAACGCGCGGAGCCCGGCGCGCGCCGCGAAAGCAGCGGCCGACGCCGACGTGTTGCCGGTGGAGGCGCAGATGACCGCGCGCGAGCCGGCCTCGACGGCCTTCGACATCGCCATCGTCATGCCGCGGTCCTTGAAGGAGCCCGTCGGGTTGAAGCCCTCGCACTTGAGGAAGATGGCGAGGCTCGGATCGGTCGCCTCCGCCAGCCGCGGCGCCGGCAGCAGCGGCGTGTTCCCTTCGAGCAACGTGACCACCGGCGTCTTCTCCGTAACGGGCAGGTACCGCCGGTAACGCTCGATGATTCCGGGCCAGGCAGTTACCGCGTTTCGAGCGCCGGCTTCGCCGGCGCAATCCGCGGGGGCGGCTCGGAGGGGGGCGGAGCCCCCCTTCGACGTAGCGGAGCCCCCCTTCGATGAGCTCACGCGGGACCGCCTTCCACCCGGATCATCGTCGTGGCGCCCGCCACGTCGCGCAGCCGGTCGATCTTCGCCAGCGCCGCGCGCATGTCGCGCTCCCGCGCCTCGTGGGTCACGATCACCACCGGCACCGCCTCGCGCGTGCCGCGGCCCTTCTGGATCACGTTCGCGATGGAGATGTCGTTCTCGCCGAGGATGCCCGCGACGCGCGAGAGCACGCCGGGCTTGTCCTGGGCCATCACGCGCAGGTAGTAGCAGCAGCGAATCGTCTCCATCGGCCGCAGCGGCAGCGCGGCCGGCCCGACCGAGGGCAGCTCGAGCGCCAGCGCCGGGATGCCGTGGGCGATACGGCGCGCGATCTCGAGCGCGTCGGACCACACCGCGGAGGCCGTCGGCATCTGGCCCGCGCCGCGGCCGTAGAACATGAGGTCGCCGACGGCGTCGCCGGTGATGAAGACGCCGTTGAACACGCCGGAGACGGCGGCCAGCGGCGAGGTGGCCGGAATCATCGTGGGGTGCACGCGAACTTCGACGCCGCCGTCCGCGGCCTTGGCGATCGCGAGCAGCTTGATGCGATAGCCGAGCTCGCGCGCGTATGCGATGTCCGCCGCGGTGACGCGCGCGATCCCCTCGGTGTGGATGTCCTTGAGATCGATGAACGTGCGGAAGGCGAGCGAGACGAGGATCTGCAGCTTGTGAGCGGAGTCCATGCCCTCGATGTCCAGCGTCGGGTCCGCTTCCGCGTAGCCCTGCGCCTGCGCTTCTTTCAGCACCAGCGAGAAGTCGATCCCCTCGTCGGTCATTTTCGACAGGATGTAGTTGCAGGTCCCGTTGACGATGCCCGCCAGCGACAGGATGGAGTTCGCCGCGAGGCCCTCCTTCACGGCGCGGATGAGCGGGATTCCGCCCGCCACCGCCGCCTCGAAGGCGAGCGTCACCCCACGCCGCCGCGCCTCCTCGTAGAGCTCGGCGCCGTGGTGCGCGAGCAGGGCCTTGTTGGCGGTGACGACGTGCTTGCCCGCGGCCAGCGCGCGCAGGATGAAGGTGCGCGCGGGCTCGAGGCCGCCCACCAGCTCGATGACGACGTGCACGCCGGGGTCGCCGAGCACCCGCGCGGCGTCGTTGGTCATCGGCAGCGCGCGCAGGTCGAGGCCCTCGCGCGCGCGGGTGAGGTCGGTGTCGGCGACGGCGGCCAGCGCGAGCCGGCAGCCCGCGCGCTCCTCGAGCATCGCGCGCTGCGACTGGAGGATCTTCACGACGCCGGCGCCCACGGTGCCGAGGCCCAGCAGGCCGATGTGAACCTCGCCGACGGACGTCACGGGTGGGTCGTCCGGCCGCTCAGCGGTGGACGTGCTTGAGGCCGCGCAGCGCCTGCTTGATCCGCTGCTCGTTCTCGACGAGCGCGAAGCGGACGTAGCCTTCGCCGTACTCGCCGAACCCGATGCCAGGCGATACCGCGACCTTCGCTTCCTGGATGCAGAGCTTGGCGAACTCCAGGGAGCCCATGGCGCGGAACGGCTCCGGGATCGGCGCCCACACGAACATCGTGCCCTTGGGCTTGGGGACCTCCCAGCCGAGCTTGTTGAGGCCGTCCACGAGCACGTCGCGGCGCTTGCGGTGCACCTCGACGATCTCGTCCACCACCTTCTGGTCGCCCTCGAGCGCGATGATGCTCGCGATCTGGATGGGCTGGAAAGCGCCGTAGTCGAGGTAGGACTTGATGCGCGCCAGCGCCGCGATCATGCGCGCGTTGCCGCACACGAACCCCATCCGCCAGCCCGGCATGTTGTACGACTTCGACAGCGAGAAGATCTCGACGCCGACGTCCTTCGCCCCCGGGACCGAGAGGAACGACGGGGGCTTGTAGCCGTCGAACGTGAAGTCGGCGTACGCGAAGTCGTGGACCACCATCAGACGGTGCTCGCGCGCGAACTCCACGACCTTCACGAAGAAGTCGCGCTCGACGCACATGGTCGTCGGATTGTGCGGGAACGACAGGATCAGCAGCTTGGCCTTGGGCCAGGCGAGCTTCGCCGTCTCCTGCAGCCGTCCGAAGAAATCGCCATCGGCGGTCAGCGGAACCGATCTGAGGTCGCCGTCGGCGATCACCACCGAATACGAGTGGATCGGGTAGGTCGGATTCGGCACCAGCGCGCCGTCCCCCGGCTGCAGGACCGCGAGGGCCAGGTGCGCCATGCCTTCCTTGGCGCCGATGGTCGCGATGACCTCGGCATCCGGATCGAGCTCGACGGCGTACCGGTCGTGGTACCACGTCGCCATCGCACGGCGCAACCGCGTGATGCCGCGCGAGGCCGAGTAGCGGTGGTTCTTCGGATTCTTCGCGGCCTCGATGAGCTTGTCGACGATGTGCTTGGGCGTGGGCATGTCGGGGTTGCCCATGCCGAGGTCGATGACGTCTTCGCCCCGGGCGCGCGCCTTCGTCTTCAGATCGTTGACGATCGCGAAGACGTATGGCGGCAAGCGCTTGATCCGGTAGAACTCGTCCATCGCGGCTCCCTCACACAGGCTCGCGTCGGGGCGCGGGCACCTGCGGCAACTCGGCCGCCGCGACGCTTCGCCCAACGTCGACGGCTGTCCCGCGATGATACCGAAGCGTTGCGCAGAGTGTCAACGAATGGAGCCACGACGCGCACTTACGTCGCGCGCCCTGGGTCAGCCTGTCGTCACGCCGCGGACGTTTTGTGACGGATGCCGTGTCGGACTGTCCCGGCGAGTGGGGCTCGGGTGCGTCGAAGTGCTTGATTCTACGTAAAGCGACTTCGGCACGTCGCTTGCGCAACAGGGCGCGGCATGACTGAGGCGAGTGACCGCGCCGACACGACGGAACCCCCGGTTGACACTGTCCCCGGCCCGATGCTAGAACCCGCAAAACTCGGGCTGCAGCGTGGCTGGTTCCACCGCGGGTTGGGGCCGGGCCGTGTGGCATGCCCCGGGGGGAGACGCCGCAGCGTGAACCGTCGCCGTGGTCAGTTCAGCCTGCTGGTCGTGCGCGGGGACGGAGTCAGGGTGGTGCGTTTCAACTTCGCCCGTCCCCTTGCCGTGGCCGGGTTCCTCACGCTCGCCGCCGTCGTTTCCGTCATGGGTGCCCTCGTCGGTGACTGGCTGCAGCTCCGGCAGCTCACCCGCGAGTCGGTCACCTTCGCCGCCCAGATCGTCGAGCAGCGCAAGACCATCGACGACTTCAACCGCCGCGTGGCCGAGCTCCGTAAGGAAGTCGGCGCGTGGCGCGAGATGCACGCGCGCATCCAGGAGCCATTCGGTCCTGACGTCGGCCGCGGCGCGCGCGAGCGCGGCATCGGCGGCGCCACCACGCCGTCCGGGCGGCCGGCGGACGGGATCTCGGCGAGCGACGAGCTGAACCGCCTGACCGAGACGATCATGCAGGAGGGTGAGAACCTCCGCGCGCTCGATCGGCTGATGGCGCGCGCCGGAAAGGCGCTGGCCGCGCTGCCCTCGCGGTGGCCCGTGCGTGGCGCGGTGAACTCGGAGTTCGGCATGCGCCAGTCGCCGTGGACGAAGGCGCCGGAGTTTCACGGCGGCATGGACATCGGCGCGAACCGTGGCACCGCGGTGCAGGCGCCCGCGGCGGGCACCGTCGTCTTCGCGGGGACGGCGCCGGAGTACGGCAACGCCGTGATCGTCGACCACGGCCAGGACATCAAGAGCCTGTACGGCCACCTGTCGGAGGTCAGCGTGAAGCCCGGCCAGAAGGTCGAGCGCGGCACGCTGCTCGCGCACACGGGCAACACGGGGCGCTCGTCGGGCCCGCACCTGCACTACGAGATCCTGGTCAAGGGCCGCGCGGTCAACCCGCGCGCCTATCTATGGGACTAGTGACATGGGGGGCCCCGACATGGCCCCCCAAACCCCCCAACGCTCGGAGCGTCCCGGCGTAGCCGTGACGCTCCTCGATCGCCTGACCTCCCTCGATTGCCTGACCTCCTCGATCGCCTGACAGCCCGCTAGTTCTCATCGATTCGGCGGCCGTCGATCTCGATGAAGACGAGCGAGCGCTCGTTGCCGCGCACCCACACGGCTGAGGCCACCGCGCCCGTCTGCGCGTTCAATCCTTGCCAGACCCCGCCTGATGGCGCGTGATTCACCGGATTGCGCGCGACCTCGCGCTTGCACTCCTGGAATCCCTCGCGCGCGAGCGCGTCCACGACCTCGTCGGGCTCGGCGAGCCATCCCTCACCGGTCCAGCGCATGCGGCCCCCACGACACAACTCCATCAGGCGATCCGGTCCCTGCATGTGGCCCCTCCTTCGTCGGCGGCTCCGCGCCGCGAACCGCGAGGAGGCGTGCAAGGTGAGCGCCATCGATGACGCGCCACGCGGGGTCGGCTAAGCGCGCGTCGCGTGGAACGCCCGCGGTCGGACCGATGCTGACAGCGCGTGAGCGCGCGCGACGGCGCGGAAGAACTTTCAAGAGCTGTTCGTGACGCGAGACGCGCGCGTCAGCCGCGGCGCGCGAGGAACTCGAGGCACAGCGCGTTGAACGCCTCCGGCCTCTCCCACATGTACGCGTGGCCCGCGTCCGCGAGGGTCTTGAGCTCGGCGCCGGGCACGCGCTGGGCGATCGCGTGCGAGAAGCGCGGCGGTACGAGGATGTCGTGTTCGGCGACGGTCACCAGCGTCGGGCAGCGGATGTCGCGGAGCCGTTCCAGCGTATCGTGCGCGCGCACGGCCTCGCCCTGGTGCACGAATCCTGCGAGCGACTGCGGATACGGATTGGCGAGCGCGTTCTGCAGCAGCAGCTCGATCAATTCGGGGTGCTCGGCGTAGGTGACGGGCGCGAACAGCCAGAGCGCGAGCATCCGCAGCCACTCGTCGCGCTCGAGCTTGGGCCGCAGCTCGCCCCACGAGGCGGACAACGCGTGCATGTACGCGTCCGGCCGCGCCAGCGTCGCGTGCAGCTGCAGCGTGCGCACGCGCCCGGGATGCCGCAGCGCGATCTCCTGGGCGATCATGCCGCCCATCGAGACGCCGCAGACGTGTGCGCGCGCGATGCCGAGCGCGTCCATGAGGCCGACGGTGTCATCGGCCATCATCGGCGTGGTGTAGGGGGCGTCGGGCGCGTCGGACTGGCCGACGCCGCGATTGTCGAAGGCGACGACGCGATACTTCGCGGCGAAGGCCGGAATCTGAAGTCCCCACGCGAGGTGGTCGCCGCCGAAGCCCATGACGAGCACGAGCGGGTCGCCGGCGCCCGCCTCGACGTAGAACATCTCGATGTCGCGGACGCGGACCTTGGGCAGCGCTCCGCCTCAGCCGGTGGCGACGCCGGTGCGCACCTGGCAGGCGACCCAGTGGCCCGGCGAGACTTGCTTCAGCACCTGTTCGTTCTGCGAGCACGACGGCACGCGCAGACTGCAGCGCGTGTGGAAGCGGCAGCCCGAGGGCGGATTGATCGGGCTCGGCACGTCGCCCTCGAGGAGGATGCGCTTGCGCTTCATGGTCGGATCGGGGATGGGCACCGCGGACAGCAGCGCCTCGGTGTAGGGGTGCTTCGGGTTGGTGTAGAGCTCCTTCGCCGGCGCGACCTCCACGATCTTGCCCAGGTACATCACGGCCACGCGCGTGGAGATGTGCTCGACGACCGACAGGTCGTGGGCGATGAAGATGTAGGTGAGGCCGAACTTCGCCTGGAGGTCCTCCAGCAGGTTGATGATCTGCGCCTGGATCGAGACGTCCAGCGCGGACACCGGCTCGTCGGCGATGATCAGCTTCGGGCTCACGGCGAGCGCGCGCGCGATGCCGATGCGCTGGCGCTGGCCGCCCGAGAACTCGTGCGGGTAGCGGCGCAGGTGCTCGGAGGAGAGGCCGACGGTCTCCAGCAGCTGCACGACGCGCTCCTCGCGCGCCTTCCGGTTCGGCGCCAGCTTGTGGATCACCAGCGCCTCGCCGATGATCGACCCGACCGTCATCCGCGGATTCAGCGACGCGTACGGGTCCTGGAAGATGATCTGCATCTCCTTGCGGAGCGCGCGCAGCGAGCGCTTGTCCAGCGTGGTGACGTTCTTGCCCTCGAACGAGACCTCGCCGGAGGTCGGCTCGATCAAACGCAGGATCGAGCGGCCGGTGGTGGACTTGCCGCAGCCCGACTCGCCCACGAGCCCCAGCGTCTCGCCGGGCATGACGTCGAACGACACGTCGTCCACCGCGTGCACCCGCGCCACCTCGCGCGAGAAGAGACCGCCGCGGATCGGGAAGTACTTCTTGAGGTTCTTGACCTTGAGGAGGGGCTCTGCCATGGCGTGGCCTCTCAGTACAGGAAGCAGGCCACCTTGTGGCCCGGCCGGACTTCCTTGAGCGGCGGTGTGTTGTCGAAGTGCATCGGCTTGGCGAGCGCGCAGCGCGGCGCGAAGCGGCAGCCCGGCTTCTCGGGGCCGCGCAGGGTCGGGACGGTGCCGGGAATCGGCTCCAGCTTCTTCTTGCTGGTGGCGGCCACGTCGATGCGCGGGATCGAGCGCAGCAGCCCCTGCGTGTACGGGTGCAGCGGCTCCTTGAACAGCTCACCCACCGGCGCCTCCTCGACGACCTGCGCGCCGTACATGACGACCACGCGCTGGGCCGTCTCGGCGATGACACCCATGTCGTGGGTGATGAGCATGATGGCCATACCGAGCTTGGCCTTCAGCTCGTTCAGCAGCTCGAGGATCTGCGCCTGGATGGTGACGTCGAGCGCGGTGGTGGGCTCGTCCGCGATCAGGAGGTTCGGGTTGCATGAGAGCGCCATGGCGATCATCACGCGCTGGCGCATGCCGCCCGAGAGCTGGTGCGGGTATTCTTTCACGCGCCGCTCGGCGTTCGGGATGTGCACGATCTTCAGCATCTCGACGGTCTTGTCCATCGCGTCGCGCCGGCCCAGGCCCTCGTGCAGGCGGATGGCCTCCGCGATCTGCTCGCCCACCGTGAACACCGGGTTCAGCGAGGTCATCGGCTCCTGGAAGATCATCGCGATCTCTTTGCCGCGGATCTTCCGCATCTGCGACGGGGACAGACTGAGGAGATTCTTGCCGTTGTAGATGATCTCGCCCTGCACGATGCGTCCGGGCGGCTGCGGGATGAGCCGCATGACGCTGAGCGCGGTGACCGACTTCCCCGAGCCCGACTCGCCGACGATGCCCAGCGTCTCGCCCTTGTTGATGTAGAGGCTGACGCCGTCGACGGCGCGCACGATGCCCTCGTCGGTGAAGAAGTGTGTCTTGAGTCCCTTGACTTCGAGGAGCCGTTCGGCCATGGAGCCTCCCGTTCGAGCTACCAGCGACTCGTCAGCTCGCGGAACGCCTCGAGCGCCCGCGAGGTGTCTTCGGCGTCGACGTCCTTGTGGGTGACGCAGCGGATGGCGGCCGGGCCCATCGCGTGGACCTTCACCTTGCGGGCCGCGCAGCCCTTCACCAGTTCGTCGGTCGCGGCCGGGCCGCGCTCGATGCGCACGATGACGATGTTCGTCTGCACGGTGGCGAGATCCACGCGCAGGCCCGGCAGCTTCGCCAGGCCCTCGCCCAGGCGCCGCGCGTTCGCGTGGTCCTCGGCCAGCCGCTCGACCATGCGCTCCAGCGACACGATGCCGGCGGCGGCGAGGATGCCGACCTGCCGCATGCCGCCGCCGAGCATCTTGCGCCAGCGGCGCGCGCGCTCGATGAATTCCGCCGAGCCGCAGATCACGGAGCCGACGGGCGCCGCGAGCCCCTTGGACACGCAGAAGGTCACGGAGTCCACGTGGCGCGCGAAGTCCGCGGCCGGGCGCTTCAGGGCGACGGCGGCGTTGAACAGCCGCGCGCCGTCGAGGTGCACGGGGACGCCGGCCTCGTGCGCGACCGCGGCCACCGCCGCGATCTCCTCGGGCGTACAGCAGGTCCCGCCGTGGCGGTTGTGCGTGTTCTCGACGCAGACGAGCCCGGTCTGGGGCAGGTGGATGTTCGCGGGGCGCAGCGCCTCGCGCACCTGCTCGGGCGACAGGAATCCGCGCTCGGTCTTCGTCGGCCGCATCTGCAGCTGGCCGATCACGGGCGCTCCCGCGACCTCGTTGTTGAACACGTGCGAGTCGAAGTCGAGGACGACCTCCTGGCCGGGGCGCGTGTGGGTCACGACCGACACGAGGTTGCCCTGGGTGCCGGAGCTGACGAAGAGCCCCGCCGGCTTGCCGAGCCGCTGGGCGGCGAGCGCCTCGAGGCGCCGGACGGTGGGGTCCTCGCCCCAGACGTCGTCGCCGACCTCGGCGCGCGCCATGGCCTCGCGCATCTCGGGCGTCGGCAGCGTGAGCGTGTCGGACCGGAGATCGACGATGTCGTGCATCAGCGTTGCCTCAGCCGCTGCGCGGCGCGCTTGCCCCATTCGGTGTACGAGTAGTCGCTGGCGACCTGGCGGAGGAGCTCGAGGGCTTCCTTGTCGCGCCCATCACTGAAGTTCACGTCGGCGAGCAGGGAGAGGGCCTCGGGCATCACGGGCGCGCGCGGATAGTCCTTGATGACCTTCTCCAGGCGCTGGCGCGCGCCGCCGGGGTTGCCCTGGTTCAGGTAGTAGGCGGCCACCCACACTTCCTTCTGCGCCATCCGGCCGCGGCACACCTCGATCTTCGCGATGCCGTCGGTGGCGTAGCGGGACTCCGGATACTCCTTCACGAGCTTCTTGAACTGATCCATCGCCTTCTGCGCGAACACCTGTTCCTGCTCGATCGGCTTGATCTGGTCGTAGTAGGACATCGCGAGCCGGAACTGGACGAGGTCGGCGATCTGGTGGCGGGGATAGAAGGCCAGAAACGCCTCGAACTCCTTCGCGGCCTTGTCGAAGTCGGGCTCGCGATAGTACGCCTCGCCGATCAGGAAGCGCGCGCGCGGCGCGTACGACGAGTTCGGGTGGCGCTCGACGACCTTGCGGAACTGCTCGCGCGCCTCCGGATAGCGCTTCTTGTCGAGCTCGGACTCGCCGATCTGGTAGAGCTCCTCGGGGGGAAGGATCGGCGTCGGCTGCGGCTTGAACCACGCGCAGCCGGCGGTGAGCAGGAGAAGGAGGGCGAGGAGCGTCCGCGCCATCGTGGGCAAAGGATATAGCACATTTCCCGGCCGAAAAATCCTTTGACTTCCGGGGCCTGGGCCGGTATGACCATGGTGTTTCCCGTCGGGGGCGCCCCCGTGCCCGACGGTCGGGCACCAACCGCTGGAGGCCGAAGATGCTGCCCCGGATGATCCGCGTCCGCCAGACGTTCCCCCGCCCGCGTGTCGCCGACATTCCGCGCGCGGTGACCGCCACCCTCGGCGAGGCCGCCCTCCGGATCAAGCCGGGCGACACGGTGGCCGTCGGCGCGGGCAGCCGCGGCATCGCCAACATCGGCGCGATCGTGGGCGCCGCCGTGCGCTGGCTCCGGGACCTCGGCGCGCGCCCCTTCGTGTTCCCCGCGATGGGCAGCCACGGCGGCGGCACCGCCGAGGGCCAGCTCGCGGTGCTCGAGCACTACGGCATCACCGAGGCCACGATGGGTTGCCCGATCCGCGCGACGATGGACGTGGTCCAGGTCGGCGAGGCGCTGGGGCTGCCGGTGTGGCTGGATGCGTACGCGGCGGAGGCGAACTGGATCGGGCTCGTCAACCGCGTGAAGCCGCACACCGATTTCAAGGGCTCGATCGAGTCCGGGCTGTTCAAGATGATGACGATCGGGCTGGGCAAGTGGAAGGGCGCGCTCCAGTACCACCGCGCGAACGTCAATCACGGCTACGAGACGGTGATCACCGCCGTGGGCCGCGAGATGCTGGTCAAGGCTCGCATCGGCTTCGGCCTCGGCATCGTCGAGAACGGTTACGACGAGACCGCGCACGTGGAGGCGTTCGGGCCGGAGGCGCTGGAGTCGGGCGAGCGGCGGCTGCTCAAGAACGCGCGCGAGTGGATGGCGCGCCTGCCGTTCTCGCCGATCGACGTCCTCATCGTGGAGGAGATGGGCAAGAACATCTCCGGCTCCGGCATGGACACCAACGTCATCGGCCGGCCGTCGAACCCGCACGAGCCGTTCCCGGCCGACCCGAAGATCCTCTGGATCGTCGCCCTCGACCTCACGGAGGACAGCTACGGCAACGCCGTCGGCATCGGCAACGCCGACTTCACCACGCGGCGGCTCGTCGACAAGATCGACATGAAGCCGACGCTGATCAACGCCATCACGGCCTGCGCGCCCAACGGCGCGAAGGTGCCGCCCACCTACGACACCGACCGCGAGGCGATCGAGACGGCGCTCTCGTGCATCGGTCTCACGCCGCCCGAGCGCGCGCGGGTCATCCGCATCAAAAACACGCTGATGCTCGGTGAGATCGAGGTCTCGGAGGCCTTCGCGGCCGACCTGGCCAAGCGCCCGGATCTCACGCCGCTCGGCGACCCGGCCCCGCTGCCTTTCGACGTCGCGGGGCGGCTGGCATCGCGCTGAGGGGCGGCGTGCGCCCGCGCCGCTCGTAGCCGGCCCGCCGTGAACTTCGGAGGCCGCAACCTCGTCCTCGCCCTCGCCGGCGTCGCCGCGCTCGCCGCCATCGTCTGGGGCGCCGTCGTCTGGTACCGGGGCTCCACGCGCGTCACCACCGACGACGCCTACGTCGAGGGGGTCATCTCCCCGGTCAGCGCCAAGGTCAGCGGCCACGTGGTCGAGATGCGCGTGCGCGACAACCAGGCGGTGAAACGCGACGACCTGCTGCTGCGCGTGGACCCGCGCGACTTCGAGGCCCGCGTGGCGCAGGCGCGGGCGGCGGTGGCGGTGGCCGAGGCCAATCTCAGGGCCGCCCGCTCCGAGGTGCCGCTGGCGCGCGACATCACGCGTGCGCAGACGGATGAGGCGCGCGCCAACCTCGAGGGCTCGCACGTGTCGGTGAAATCCGGCGAGGCCAACGTCGAGGAGTCGCGCGCGCGGCTCGAGGCGCGCCGCGCCGCCGTGGGCGCGGCCACCGCGGAGGTGGCCGCCGCCGAGTCCACCGTGCGCAAGACGGGTCTCGAGATCGAGCGCATGCGGCGGCTCATGAAGAACGACTACGTGTCGCGCCGCGAGCACGACGACGCGCAGGCGGCCAGCGAGAACGCCGTGGCCATGCACGAGGCGGCGCGGCGCCGGCTCACCCAGACCGAGCAGGAGGTGCAGCAGGCGCAAGCGGAGCTGGCCGCTCGGCGGCACGCGGTGGACGTGGCGAAGCAGAAGGTGGCGGAGGCGCGCGGGACCGTCGCGCGCGCCGAGGGCCAGCAGGGCCAGGTGACGGTGAAGCAGGCGGAGGTCGGTCGCGCGGAGGCGGCCATCAAGCAGGCGCAGGCCGAGCTCGCGATGGCCGAGCTGCAGCTCGCGTACACGGAGGTGAAGGCGCCCGTCGACGGCGTCGTCTCCAAGCGCACCGTCGAGCTGGGGCAGGTGGTGCAGCCGGGCCAGCCGCTGCTCGCCATCGTGCCCCTGCACGAGGTGTGGGTGCTCGCGAACTTCAAGGAGACGCAGCTCGGACGGGTGCATCCCGGGATGCGGGCCGACGTCGAGATCGACGGCTTCCCGGGCAAGGTCTTCAGGGGCACCGTGGATTCGATCAGCGCCGGCACGGGCGCGCGCTTCTCGCTGCTGCCGCCCGAGAACGCTACCGGCAACTGGGTGAAGGTCGTGCAGCGCGTGCCCGTGAAGGTGCTGCTCGATCAGAAGGAAGTCGGCAACCCGCAGCCGCTGCGCGCGGGGATGTCGGCGGTCGTCACCATCCGCCTTCGTTAAGTGGGGGGCCCCGACATGGCCCCCCACACCCCCCAGTCGCTCGGAAGCGCCCCGGGGAACCCGGGGCGCTCCTCGATGTCCCGTCAGTAGCCTTTGCGCTTGTCGATCAGCGCCAGGAGGGGCCGGCCGTCGGCGAGGCGGCGGAGGTTCTCGCAGAACGTCGCGATAGCGCGCCCGGCGCGCCGCGGCGAGCCGCCGGCCGTGTGCGGCGTCACCACCACGCGCGGATGGCGCCAGAGCGGATGGCCCGCCGGCAGCGGCTCGGGATCCGTGACGTCGAGCCCGGCGCCCCAGATGAGCCCCTCGTCGAGCGCCGTCATCAGATCCTCGCCGTAGACGATCTCGCCGCGCGTGACATTGATCAGAATCGCGTGGCGCTGCATGCGCCGGAACAGGTCGCGTGTGAAGAGGTGGCGCGTGGCCTTGGTGAGCGGCAGCGCGATGACCACGACGTCGGAGGCGGCGAGCAGGTCGTGGAGCCGGTCGGCCTTCCACAGCGTCACCCCGGGCTCGGGCGGGACGTTCTCGACGTCCACCGCGAGCACCTTCAGCCCGAAGCCGAGCGCGCGCCGCGCGACGGCACGGCCGGTGCCGCCGAAGCCGACGATGCCCATCGTCTGCTCCCAGAGCTCGCGCTGCTCCCGGCGGATGGGCTCGCGCAGGCGGAAGTCGGGCTCGCGCAGCGCCGTGTGCAGGCCGCGCGTGAGCGCGAGCAGCAGCGCGAAGGCGTGCTCGGCGAGGTGGATGCCGACCTCGCCCTTCTCGGAGGCCAGGATCACGTCGCTCTCGACCAGCTCGGGCGAGAGGACGGAGTCCACGCCGGCGCCGAGGCAGTGGTAGTAGCGCAGCCGCCGCGCCGCCACGAAGATCTCCGAGCTCACGCGACCGAACAGCACGTCGGCGTCGACGATCTCCTCGCGCTGCCGGTCGGGCGTCTTCGCCACCACGAGCACGGAGTCCGTGCCGGCGGCGGCGAGGATCTCGGCGTCCTGCTCGGGTGTGAGCGAGGGCACCAGCGTCGAGATCGGGGTGTAGACGATCTTCATCTCAGGCTCATCCTCCGTGGGTCCGTCGTCACGAGCCGCCGCGGCGCGTACACGATCACCGACGAGCCCTCCGCGACCAGCGCCGACCCCGGCGCGCGCGCCAATGCCGGCGCGAACGCCGGCCCGTAGAGTCGCGCGACATCCATCGTCAGCGTCGCGCCGCCTGCCGTCCAGACGCGCCACGGCGGGTGCACGACCTCGTACTCCGCCGTCCCGCCGTCGCGCTGCCGCGTGTACCCCCAGTGATGCTGGGTGACGAAGGCCTCCTGCGAGCCCGGCTCGGGCGCCGTCGGCGCTCCCACCGCCGTCGCGGCCAGCCCCTCCCACGCGCCGCCGATCCGCCACTCGTACGCGAGGCGCCCCGGCGCGTCGCTCGCGCCGCGCGGCGTTGCGCTGCGCATCCTCACGGCGCGGTACGGTTCGTTATAGGCGAGCCGGGCCAGGAGCGCAACGGCGAGGCGCGACACGAGCTCGCGCACGAACACGACGCCGTGCCGTGTCTCGCCGCCTGGCATGTCGCGGCGGACGTAGAATCGCAGGTTCACCTCGTCGAAGTCGCGATGCCGTGGAATGGCCGCTCCGAGCACGCGCGCGTCGAGGAAGCGGAACCCGACGACGCTCACGAGGGCGCGGCCGTGCCAGAGGTCCAGCGCGAGGCCGGCGGGGACGAGCGGCGCCAGCACGTCGAGGTCGACCTCGTAGCTCAGCATCACGAGGTGCCGCCACTCGGCGGTGAGGAACGGGCGTCGCGCGCGCGACCGGGCGTCGTCGGTCATCGCGCAGTCCTACGCCTTGACGTTGAAGAAGATCTCGCGCGCGGCGAGCCGCCGCTGATCGATGCTGGCCCGGCCCGTGGCGACCAGCACGTAGAGCATGTTGAGCGCCACCAGCGCCGAGGGGACGCCGCGCTTGGAGCGCTCGTAAACGAGCCGCGCCGTGAGAGCGCGACGGCCGCGCAGCCGCCGGTGCAGCCGTTCGACGGAGGCCTTGCCGACGAGGTTGAAGTTGCCGGCGTCCCGCTTGCTCCGCGAGAGCGACATGACGAAGTACTGGCGCGCGCTGGAGAGCACGAAGTAGCGCTGCCGTTTGCCCTCCACTTCGCCGTGGAACTGCAGGCCCGTCGTCAGCGTCTTCACGTCGAGCTTCATGCGCCCCTCACTTTCGGGACGTCGAGCGGGTCGGGGGGACGAGCAGCGTGCCGAGGATCGCGATGGCCGTCATTTCTCGGGTCGCGTAGATTGTGGCACAGGCGGGACGGGAATACCGCTCAGGAGGGGCATCATGAGCGTGCGCAAGCGGATCGGCGTGATGGTGCCGTCGACGAACACGACCTGCGAGGCCGACTTCAACATGGTCGTGCCCCGCGGCATCACCGTGCACGGCCAGCGGCTGTGGATGACGAACGACGCCACCGGCGACGCGGCCTACCAGCGGATGAACGGCGAGATCGAGACCGGCGCGCGGTATCTGGCGACGGCCCGGGTCGACGTGATCGCCTACGGCTGCACGACGGGTTCCTTCTACCGGGGGCCTGGCTGGGACCGCGAGATGCTCGCGCTGATCGAGCGGGAGGCCGGCGTGCCGGCGGTGGCCACCACGCCGTCGGTGGTGACCGCGCTGCGCGCGTTCGGGGCCCGGCGGATCTCCGTCGCCACGCCGTACCCCGACTGGAACAACGAGCGGCTGCGCGCCTATCTCGAGGCGCACGGCTTCGAGGTGCTCAACGTCGACGGCGAGCCGACGGCGGCGGCGTCGGGCAACCAGGGCATCAACGATCAGAGCCCGGAGTCGGTGGTCGCCTTCGCGGCGCGCGCGTGCCGGCCCGAGGCCGACGCGCTGCTCTGCTCCTGCACGGCGTGGCGGTCGGTCGAGGCGGTCGACGCGCTCGAGCGGCGCACCGGCAAGCCGGTGGTGACGTCCAACCAGGCCACGATCTGGACGGCGCTGGGCGCGGTCGGCGTCACGCAGCCGGTCGGCGGCTTCGGCCGGCTCTTCGAGCGTCCGGCGCCCGCCGCCGTCGGGGCGGCGCGATGACCACGTCCACGCCGGCGTTTCGAGAGATCACGACGGGCCTGCGTTTCCCCGAGGGGCCGGTGGCCATGCCCGACGGCTCGGTCGTGCTCGTCGAGATCGAGCGCCAGACGCTCTCCCGTGTCACGCCGGACGGCAAGATCCACGTGATCGCGCGGCTCGGCGGCGGCCCCAACGGCGCGGCGATGGGGCCGGGCGGCAAGATCTACGTCACCAACAACGGCGGCCTCAAGTTCGTCGAGCGCCCGGGCAAGCTCTTCCCCGTCGCCCAGGCCGACGACTACACCACCGGCAGCATCCAGGTGGTCGATCCCGAAAGCGGCAAGTTCGACACGCTCTACGACCGCTGCGACGGCCGGCGGCTCTGCGGGCCGAACGACCTCGTCTTCGACGCCGCCGGCGGCTTCTGGTTCACCGACCTCGGCAAGACGCGCGCGCGCGACGCGGATCGCGGCGCCGTCTATTACGCCAACGCCGACGGCTCCTCGATCCGCGAGGCGATCTTCCCGCTGGAGCGGCCGAACGGCATCGGGCTCTCCCCCGACGGGCGAACGCTCTACGTCGTCGAGACCCCGACCGCGCGCTGCTGGGCGTTCAGCCTGTCGGCGCCGGGCCGGATCGAGTCCGCCAACGGGCCGTATCGCGGCGAGAAGGGCCGCGTGGTCGTCGGCCTCGGCGGGTATCAGATGTTCGACTCGCTCGCCGTCGACGCCGAGGGCCACGTCTGCGTGGCGACGCTCATCACGGGGGCGGTCAGCGACATCTGGCCCGACGGCAGCCGCGTGGACCAGTTCGTGCTGCCGGACATGATGGTGACCAACGTCTGTTTCGGCGGACGCGAGCTGCGCACGGCGTTCGCGACGCTGTCGATGGGAGGCCGGCTCGTCTCGTTCGAGTGGCCGCGGCCCGGGCTGCCGCTGCGCTACCTGAACGTCTGAGGGCTAGAGCAGCTTCTCCATCACGATCGTGTCGACCCAGCGGCCGTCGAGCAGCCCCTGCTGCTTGTAGACGCCGACGGTGCGGAAGCCGATCCGTTCGTAGAGCGCCATGCCGGCGGCGTTGTGGGGAAAGGCCGAGAGCACCATTTTGTGGTAGCCGAGCTCGCGCCCCAGCTCCACGAGCCGCGCGAGCACGGCCTTGCCGACGCCCTTGCCGCGGTACGCGCGCTCGACGTAGATGGAGAAATCCACGACGTGGCGGTACGCGTCGCGCGGGTTGAAGGCGTTGAGGCTGCCCCAGCCGACGACGCGGCCACCGTCCTCGGCGACGATCACCGGATGCCGCGGGCCGCGCGCCTTCAGCCAGTGTCGCCGCTCCTCCGGCGTGCGCAGCTCGGTCTCGAGGGTGGCGAGCCGGTCCTCGATGCCCTGGTTGTAGATCTCGCAGATCGCCGCCGCGTCAGCCTCGGCGGCCGGCCGGATCCGGGCCGCGGTCATGGCAGCGACTATAATAGCCGGCGTGTTCCAGAGCGAACGGTTCTTCCGCGAAACCTGGCCGACGATCTCGCAGGCGCTCGAGCCCGAGGCGGGCGCGCGCGGCGCCGTGCGCTGGATCGTCGGCGTGGCCGGGCTCAAGCCCGGCGCCCGCGTGCTCGACGCGCCGTGCGGCTTCGGCCGCCACGCGGTGGCGCTCGCGCGCCTCGGCTACAAGGTGACCGGCGTGGACTTCAACGAGACCGAGCTGGGCCGCGCGCGCGAAGCGGCGCGCGCGGCCGGCGTCGTCGCCGACTTCGTCAGCGCCGACATGCGCGACACCGACTTCGCCTCCGAGTTCAACCTCGCCGTCAACCTGGAGCAATCGATCGGCTACTTCACCGACGACGAGGACCGCCAGCTCATCGACCGTTTCTGGCGCGCGCTCGTGCCGGGCGGCGCCTTCGTGCTCGACACCCGCAACCGCGACCAGTGCGTCAAGTCGCTGCCCCCCGAGGAGCGCCGCCAGTTCGACGACTGGACGCTGCGGATCGAGAACCTCTTCGACGCGGCCACCAGCCGCTGGCGCGCGCGCTGGTTCCGCCTGGCCTCGTCGGCGCCGGCGCCCCGGGAGGCCGGCGAGCTCCTCGGCGAGACCGACATCCGCCTCTACTCGGCGCACGAGCTGGCCGCGATGCTGCGGCCGGAGCGCTGGAGCCGCGTGGACCTCTACGGCGGCCTCGACGGCACGCCGTTTTCCCTCGACGCGCCCCGGCTGGTGCTGGTGGCGCGCAAGTAACGCCGAGTCCAGACAAGGAGATCCGTCCCGATGCCCACCGATCGTCCCCTCGTCGTCCTCGCCGGCCCCATCCACCCCGCCGGCCGCGCGAACCTCGAGACCGAAGCGCGCGTCGTCGTCTGCGACGACGAGACCGAAGCCGGCTTCCTGAGCGTCGCCGCCGATGCCGACGGGCTGCTCTTCCGCGCCAAGCCACGCTGCACCGCGAGCCTCATGGCCGCCTGCAAGCGGCTCAAGGTCGTCGGCCGCCACGGCGTCGGCCTCGACACCGTCGACATCCCCGCCGCCACGAAGCTCGGCGTCGCCGTCGTGCACGCGCCCGGATCGAACTCGCAGTCGGTGGCCGAGCACGCGCTGATGCTGATGCTCATGTCGGCCAAGCGCGCGCGCCAGGTGGACGCGTGGACGCGCCAGGGCAACTGGAGCGCGCGGCAGGGCGGCAACAGCGAGCTCAAGGGCAAGACGCTCGGCATCGTCGGCATCGGCAACATCGGCCGGCTGGTGGCCAGGTTCGCGGGCGCGCTCGGCATGCGCGTGCTCGCCTGCGATCCCTACGTGCCCGACGAGGAGATCCGCAAGCGCGGCGCCGAGCCGGTGAGGAGTCTCGAGGCGCTGCTGCCGCAGGTCGACGTGCTGACCTGCCACACGCCACTCACCGACGAGACGCGCGGCATGATCAACGACAAGACCCTCGGCCTCATGAAGCGCGGCGCGATCTTCGTCAACACCTCGCGCGGCGGCGTGCAGCAGGAGCGCGCGGTCTTCGAGGCGCTGGTGAAGGGCCAGCTGGCTGCGGCCGGGCTCGACGTCTTCGAGCAGGAGCCCACGCCGCGCGACAACCCGCTGCTCAACCTCGACAACGTCGTCGTCTCCTCGCACGTGGCCGGCGTCACCGCCGAGGCCACGCACACGGCGACGCTGCAGGTGACGAGCGAGATGCTCCGCGTGCTGCGCGGCGAGCGCCCGCACGTGCTCGCCAATCCCGACGTCTGGCCGAGGGTGGGAATCAGGTAGAATCCTCTCATGGCGATCGATCGACGCCATCCGCGCGAGATCCGCGCCGACATCCGCAGCGGCAAGATCACCAGCGTGACGGCCGGCTTGGGCGAGGGGCACGTCCAGGCGAATCTCGCCGTGCTGCCGAGGGACTACGCGTACGACTTCCTGCTCTTCTGCCAGCGCAACCCGCGGCCGTGCCCGCTGATCGAGGTCACGGATGTCGGATCGCCGGAACCGACGGGTGTGGCCCCGGGCGCCGATCTTCGAACGGACCTGCCGAAATATCGGATCTACAAGGATGGGGTGCTGGCGGACGAGGTCACCGACGCGTCGCCGTATTGGCGCGATGACCTGGTCGCCTTCCTGCTGGGCTGCTCGTTCACGTTCGAGTGGGCGCTGCTGGAGGCGGGCATCGATCTCTGGCACGTGAAGCACGGCAAGAACGTCGCGATGTGGCGGACGTCGACGGCGTGCCGGCCCGCGGGCGTCTTCCACGGCCCGATGGTGGTCTCGATGCGGCCGATTCCCTCGACGCAGCTCTCCAAGGCGGTGACCGCGAGCGCGCGCTTTCCCAACGCGCATGGCGCGCCCGTGCACATCGGCGATCCCGCGGCCATCGGTATCAAGGACGTCACGAAGCCCGAATGGGGTGACGCGCAGCCGTTCCGGCCAGGCGACGTGCCGGTGTTCTGGGCGTGCGGCGTGACGCCGCAGGCGGTGGCGCTCGCCTCCAAGCCCCCGTTCATGCTCACGCACAGTCCCGGGCACATGTTCATCACCGATCTCCCCAACGCCACCCTCGCCGCGTTCTAGCGCGTGAGGTTTCTCCCCGCCGGTGACCTCGCGGTGTCCGTGGAGCTCGGCGAGGAGATCAGCGTGGAGATCAACACGCGCGTTCGCGCGCTCGAGTTCCTGATCGATCAGAAAGGAGTCCCCGGCGTCGTCGAGACGGTTCCCACGTACCGCGCCCTGCTCGTCTACTACGATCCGTCGATCGTCGGTTACGAGGCGCTCTGCGCTCAGCTCTCCACGCTGGCGGAGCAGGCGACCACGACGGCCATGCCGCCCGCGCGCGAGGTGGAGCTGCCGTGCTGCTACGAGGGCGAGCTGGGGCCGGATCTGGACGCCGCCGCCCGGCGGCTCGAGCTGCCCGTGGACGAGCTCGTGCGGCTGCACGCGGGCGCCGAGTACCTCGTCTACTTCATCGGCTTCACGCCGGGCCTGCCGTACATGACGGGCGCGCCCGAGCGGTTGACGATCCCTCGCCTCGATACGCCGCGCGTGAAGGTGCCCGCGGGCAGCGTGGCCATCGGCGGCATCCAGTGCTGCGTCTATTCGGTGGAGAGCCCCGGCGGGTTCTGGCTGCTCGGGCGGACGCCCGTGCGCCTCTACGATCCCGACGCCGCCGAGCCCATCTTGCTGAAGCCGGGAGACCGCGTGCGGTTTCGCCGCGTCGAGCGCCGCGAGTTCGACGACGTCGCCGCCCGCGTCGCCGCCGGACGCTTCCGGCCGGTGATCCGATGATCCGCGTGCTGGAGCCCGGGCCGCAGACGACCGTGCAGGACGCGGGCCGCGCCGGCCACATGCGTTACGGGATCCCACCCTCGGGTCCCGTGGACCGTCCCTCGTTCGTGCTCGCCAACCGCCTGGTCGGCAACCCGGACGGCGCCGCGGCGCTCGAGTTCACGCTGATGGGCCCGCGCCTGCGCGCGGAGGCGCCGTGCAGCCTCGCCGTGACGGGAGCCGACGTTCCGGTGACGCTCAACGACGCGCCGGCGCCCGCGTGGACGACGCTCGCGCTCGCGACGGGCGACGTCGTGAAGATCGGCGCCGCGCGGACGGGCGTGCGCGGCTACGTCGCGTTCGCGGGCGGCGTCGAGGTGCCGCCCGTGCTCGGCTCGCGCGCGACGTACCTGCGCGGGCGGCTGGGCGGCCTGCGCGGCCGTGCGCTCGCGCGCGACGATGTGCTCCACCTTCAACCGGGGCCGATTCCACGCCGCAGCGTCGTGCCGCTGCCCGCGCGCCCGCAGTGGGGCGGCGACATCGTGCTGCGCGTCGTGCTCGGGCCGCAGGCCGATCGCTTCACCGACGAGGGCGTGGCCGCCTTCCTCGGCTCGGCGTACGAGGTCCTGCCGCAGTCCGACCGCATGGGCGCGCGCCTGAACGGCCCGCGCATCGCCCACGCGCGGGGCCACGACATCATCTCCGACGGCATCGCGCTCGGCGCCGTGCAGGTGCCGGGCGACGGTCAGCCCATCGTGCTGCTGGTGGATCGGCAATCCACCGGCGGCTACACGAAGATCGCCACCGTCTGTTCCTTCGACATCGCGCGCGTCGGTCAGGCCAAGCCCGGCCAGCGCCTGCGCTTCACGGCCGTGGACGTCGCTCTCGCCCACCGCCTGCTCAGAGAGTCCGACGCCGCCCTCACGAGCGTCGCGCTACAGGAGATGGCCTGATGAGTCTGGACAAGGAAGTCACCGAGTACACGTCGAAGACCGCCCGCTCGCGCGCGCTCCACGAGGAAGCGGTGGCCGTCATGCCCGGCGGCAACAGCCGCACCACCACGTTCTTCGACCCGTATCCCTTTTACTTCCAGCGCGGCCAGGGCGCGCACATCTGGGACGCCGACGGCGTCGAGCGCCTCGACTTCAACGGCAACTACACGAGCCTCGTGCTCGGCCACGCTCACGGCGACGTGGTCAAAGCGGTGCAGGGGGTCGCCGAGAACGGTTTGTCCTTCCCCGGTCCCACCGAGCACGAGATCCGCCTCGCCGAGGCGATCACGCGGCGGATGCCGTCGCTCGAGAGCCTGCGCTTCACGAACTCCGGGACCGAGGCCACCATGAACGCCGTGCGCCTGGCGCGCGCCTTCACCGGTCGCCCGAAGATCGCGAAGTTCGAGGGCGCGTTCCACGGCACCCACGACTGGGTGATGGTGAGCGTGTCGCCCGATCCGAAGGCCGCCGGCAACCGCAAGCGCCCCAAGCCCGTGGCCTGGTCCGCCGGCATCCCGCCCGCCGTGCTCAAGCACGTCGTCGTGCTCCCGTGGAACGACCAGGAGGCGTGCGCGGAGATCCTCGCCAAGGACGGCGAGCAGATCGCCGCGCTCATCGTCGACCCGATCCTCTGCAACGCCGGGCTGATCTCGCCCGCCGACGGCTTCCTGCCGTGGCTGCGCGAGGAGACCCAGCGCCGCGGCATCGTGCTCATCTTCGACGAGGTGATCAGCTTCCGCGTGGCGTGGGGCGGCGCGCAGGAGCGCTTCGGCGTCCGGCCCGATCTCACGACGCTCGGCAAGATCATCGGCGGCGGCCTGCCCGTCGGCGCGTTCGGCGGCCGGCGCGACATCATGGCGTTGTACGATCCGCGACAGGGCGGGGCGCGCATCAGCCAGGGCGGGACGTTCAATGCCAATCCGGTGACGATGGCGGCCGGGCTGGCGACCCTCAACGCGCTCACGCCGGAGGCGTACGCGCGGCTCGACGCGCTCGGCGAGCGGCTGCGCGGCGGCGTCTCGCGCCTGCTGACGGCCACGCGGCGCAAGGGGCAGGTGAGCGGCGTGGGCTCGCTCTTCTGGCTGCACTGGACGACGGAGAAGCTGACCGACTATCGCTCGGCGCGGCCGAAGGACGGCGAGACGCCGCTGCGCGTCTTCATGGGCCTCGTCAACGAGGGCATCCTCATGACCCAGCGCGGGCTCGGCGCCATCGCGCTGGCCACGAGCGACGAGGACGCCGACCGGTTCGTGAACGCGCTCGCGCGCGTGGTCGCGCGCCAGTAGTGCGGCTCGGGCTCGGGCTCTCGGTCCAGCATCCGCCCGAGGACCCGCAGGCCACGCGCTTCGCCGATCACCTCGCGCAGGTGCGGGCGGCGCGCGCGGCCGGCTTCTCCCACGTGTGGGCGAGCCAGCACTATCTCTCCGCGCCCTACACCTACTTCCAGCCGATGCCGACCCTCGGCCGCGTGGCCGCCGAGTCGGGGGAGATGACGTTGGGCACCGGCGTGCTGCTCCTGCCGCTGCACTCGCCGGTCGACGTGGCCGAGCAGGTCGCCACGCTGGACGTCATCACGGGCGGCCGCTTCATCTTCGGCGTCGGCCTCGGCTATCGCGACGTCGAGAACGCGGCGATGGGGGTCGATCCGCGCGCGCGCGTCGGGCGTCTGGAGGAAGGGCTCGAGGTGGTCGAGCGGCTCTGGGGCGGCGAGCCGGTCTCCTACCAGGGCAAGCACTTCCGCCTGCGTGACGTGCGGATCTCGCTGCGGCCGCTGCAGCAGCCGCGGCCGCCGATCTGGCTGGCCGCCAACGCCGATGTCGGCGTGAGGCGCGCGGCGCGCCTGGCCGACGCGTGGCTGATGAATCCGCACACGACGCTGCCGACGCTCGAGCGCCAGCTGACGCTCTTCCACGAGATGCGCGCGGCGCTCGGCCGGCCGCCGGCGCGCGCGATCCCGTTGATCCGTGAGTGCTACGTCGCTCCCGACGCCGCCACCGCGCTCGCCGAGGCGCGGCCGTTCCTCGAGGGCAAGTACCTCGCGTATCGCGCGTGGGAGCAGGACAAGGCGCTCCCGTCGGGGGAGAGCTTCGCGCACGACTTCGAAACGCTCGCGCGCGACCGCTTCCTGATCGGCGACCCGGCGCGCGTGCGTGAGGAGATCGGGCGCTATCACTCGCGGCTCGGGATCACCGACCTGATCGTGCGGGTGCAGTGGCCCGGCATGGACCCCGCGCGCGTGCTGCGCAGCATCCGGCTGCTCGGAGAGGAAGTCCTACCACGCCTCACATGAGAGGAGACTTGGGATGAAGCGAGCGGTTGCGGCAATCCTGACGCTGATCGTGCTCTCGGGTTGCGCTTCCTCGACGCCGCCGCCCCCGTCGGTCTACGTGAACCCGACGCGCGGCCAGACGCCCGAGCAACAGGTGCGCGACCAGAACGACTGCGTGCAGATCGCCAAGCAGCAGACGGGCTACGACCCGGCCCTCGATACCGCGAAGGGCGCGGGCGTGGGCGCCGCCATCGGCGCGCTGGGCGGCGCGGCGGCGGGCGCGGCCATCGGCGCGGCGACGGGCAGCGCAGGCACGGGCGCGGCCATCGGCGCGGCCTCGGGTGGGACGATCGGCGCCGTGGGTGGCGGCGTCTACCAGCACGGCCGTGGGAAGGAAGGGTACAACCAAGCGTACGGCAACTGCATGATGGGGCGCGGCTACTCGGTCAACAAGTAGAACTTACACGCTAGGCGGCGGCCAGCCGGCCGGCGAGGCGATCGTGGCGCCGGATCTGCGCGAGCGTGTCGGCGAGCGCCGATCAGAGGACTGGCTTGTTGAACACCATGTCGGCGCCCGCGTGGCGCGCGCGGCTCACGAACGGCTCGTCGTAGCCCGTCACGACGATGACGCGCGGCCGCCGGCGCGCAAAATCGTCGTGCGCGGCCAGCTCCGCGGCCTCCCGACCGCTGCCCGTGGCGACGACGTCGACGCTCTCGGCGTGGAGCAGCAGCCCAAACACTTCACGGATGTCGGGGACGTCCTCGACGAGGAGCACCCGGAGCCGCTCGCGCGCCGCATCTCGTCCCCGATCCTGCATACCCTCTTCTCGCCCTCTACGACCGGCGAGGCCGATGCCGAGTGGGTGCGATCTGGCCGGGCCTTGACCCGTCCGGAGGGCCGGTGGTCTACTGGGTCGCTCGTGAATACGGCCCTGAAGCGCACTCCGCTCTACGAGTCTCACGTGAAGGCCGGCGCCCGCATGGTGCCGTTCGGCGGCTGGGAAATGCCCGTGCAATACGCCGGCATCGTCGAAGAGCACCGGGCCGTGCGTGCCGCCGTCGGCTGCTTCGACGTCAGCCACATGGGTGAGTTCGAGGTCGAGGGGCCGCAGGCGCTGGCGTCGCTGCAGCGGCTCACCACCAACGACGTCGCCGCGCTCGAGGTCGGCCAGGTGCAGTACTCGCTGCTCTGCTACCCCGACGGCGGCATCGTGGACGACCTCACGCTCTACCGTCTCGCGCCCGAGCGCTTCATGCTCACCGTGAACGCGTCCAACATCGACAAGGACTGGAGCTGGGTGCGCGAGCACGGCGCGGCCGCGCGCTGGCGCAACGTCTCCGACGACACCGGGCTCATCGCCGCGCAAGGCCCGAAGGCCGAGGCGCTCGTCGGCCGTCTCGCCGACCGCGACGTCACGGGCATCGCCTACTACCACTTCGCCGAGGGGCGCGTCGCCGGCATCCGCACGTTGATCTCACGCACGGGCTACACGGGCGAGGACGGCTTCGAGCTGTACGTCGCGGCCGTCGACACGCCGCGGCTGTGGTCGGCGCTGCTCGAAGCCGGGCGCGGCGACGGCGTCGTGCCCATCGGGCTCGGCGCGCGCGACACGCTGCGGCTCGAGATGCGTTACGCGCTCTATGGCAACGACATCGACGCCACGACCAACCCGCTCGAGGCGGGTCTGGGCTGGATCGTCAAGCCGGCCAAGGGCGATTTCGTCGGGCGCGACGCGATCGAAAAGGTGCGCGTGCCGGGGCCGAGGCGCAAGCTGATCGGGCTGGAGATGGCCGACCGCTCGGTCGCGAGACACGGCTATGCAGTCACCACGCCTGTGGCCAGCCCGACCGTCGGGCGCGAAGGCGCCCCGACGGCAAATACGATCGGTATCGTCACCTCCGGGTCCTACGGCCCGTCGGTGGAGCGCTCCATCGCGATGGCGTACGTGGCGAGCGCGCAGGCCGCCGTCGGCACCGAGCTCGGCGTCGAGATCCGCGGCCAGGTGAGGCCCGCGCGCGTCGTGAAGACGCCATTCCATCCGTCGAGGGTGAAGAAATAAGGATCGAAAGGACCAGAGAATGGCAAACGTCCCCGCAGACCTGAAGTACACGCGCGAGCACGAGTGGGCCAAGCGGGAGGGTGATCGCGTGCGCGTCGGGATCACCGCGTTCGCGCAGGACCAGCTGGGCGACGTCGTCTTCGTCGAGCTGCCGAAAGTCGGCGCGAAGGTCACCGCGCACCAGGCGTTCGGCGTCGTCGAGTCGGTCAAGGCGGTCTCCGACCTCTTCGCGCCGGTCTCGGGCGAGGTCCTCGAGATCAACGCCGAGCTGCCGCAGAAGCCCGAGACCGTGAACAAGGATCCCTACGGCAAGGGCTGGATGATCCTGGTCAAGCCCTCGAATGCCGGCGAGCTGGACCAGCTGCTGACCGCGCAGCAGTACGAGGAGTTCGTGGCGCAGGGCGGCGGGCACTGATGGCGAGCCGCTACATCGCGAACACCCCGGCCGAGCAGCGCGAGATGCTGCGCACGATCGGCGCGTCCTCGATCGAGGACCTCCTCGTCAAGATCCCGCCGAAGGCGCGGCTCTCGCGTCCGCTGGCGCTGCCGCCGGCCCTCGCCGAGGCGGATCTGATCCGGCACATGCGCGCGCTGGCGGCGAAGAACGCCGACGCCGATCGCTACGTCTGCTTCCAGGGCGCCGGCTCCTACGACCACTACGTGCCGAGCCCGATCAACCACCTCATCTCGCGCGGCGAGTTCTTCACCGCGTACACGCCCTACCAGCCGGAGGCGAGCCAGGGGACGCTGCGGACGATCTACGAGTACCAGACCATGATCGCCGAGCTGACGGGGATGGACGTGGCCAACGCGTCGATCTACGACGGCGCCAGCTCGCTCGCGGAAGCCGCCCTCATGGCGCACGCGGTGACGGAGCGGACCGAAATCGTGCTGGCGCGCGGCGTGAACCCGCTCTACCGCCGCGTGGTCGCCACGTACTGCGACGGTCCCGGCATCCGCCTGCGCGAGGTGCCGGCGCCGGAGGGCGTCCTCGACGCGGAGGCCGCCGGGACGCTCGTCGACAAGAAGACCGCGGCCCTCGTGGTCCAGTCGCCGAACTTCTACGGCTGCCTCGAGGACGTCGCGGCCGCGGCCGAGATCGCCCACGCCGCGGGCGCGCTGCTCGTCGTGGTCACCGATCCCGTGAACCTCGGCGTGCTGGAGGCGCCGGGACGGCTCGGCGCCGACATCGTGGTGGGCGAGGGGCAGGGGCTCGGAGTGCCGATGTCCTTCGGTGGCCCGAACCTCGGCGTCTTCGCGGCCAAGGCCGAGCTCGTGCGCCGCATGCCGGGGCGCCTCGTCGGCGCCACGGTGGACAAGGAGGGCCACCGGGGCTTCGTGTTGACGCTGCAGACGCGCGAGCAGCACATCCGCCGCGCCAAGGCGACGTCGAACATCTGCACCAACGTCGCGCTGTGCGCGCTGATGGCGACGATCTACATGGCGACGCTCGGCAAGCAGGGGCTGCAGCGCGTGGGCGAGCTGTCGGCGGCC
Source organism: Candidatus Rokuibacteriota bacterium (assembly GCA_003220225.1). Taxonomy (GTDB): domain Bacteria; phylum Methylomirabilota; class Methylomirabilia; order Rokubacteriales; family CSP1-6; genus AR12. The sequence continues at coordinate 13,161 of QHRU01000052.1, read as the reverse complement.
AAGGCCCACTACGCGGCCGAGCAGCTGACGAAGGTGCCGGGCGTGTCGCTGCGCTTCGCGCAGCCGTTCTTCAAGGAGTTCGCGCTGCGACTGCCGAAGTCGCCGGCGAGCGTGGTGGCCAAGCTGGCCAAGCAGCGGATCCTGCCGGGCGTGCCGCTCAAGACGTACGACCGCACCCTCGCCGACTGCCTGCTGGTGGCCGTGACCGAGCAGCGCACGCGCGAGGAGATCGACGCGTACGCCGCCGCCCTTGCGGAGGCCGTGAGATCCCCCCAGCGGAGGCATCGATGAGACATCCTGTGTCGAGCCCGAGGCGCGCCACGGCTGCGCCGGGGCGCGTCCGCGCGATGGGGGGTGTGGGGGGCCATATCGGGGCCCCCCACGACGATCGATGAGCGCCTACGACAAGCTCGTCTTCGAGCTCTCCTCTCCGGGGCGCGTGGGCTTCTCGCTGCCGGAGAGCGACGTGCCGGGCAAGCCGCTGGCCGAGCTGCTGCCCAGGAAGTTCCTGCGCGGCGCGGCACCGGCGCTGCCGGAAGTCTCGGAGTTCGACGTCGTGCGGCACTACTCGCGGCTGTCGCGGATGAACTATGGCCTCGACACGCACTTCTATCCGCTCGGCTCGTGCACGATGAAGTACAACCCGAAGATCAACGAGGACATGGCTCGCGTGCCCGGCTTCGCGCGGCTTCACCCGCTGACGCGACCGGAGGACGCCCAAGGGGCGCTGCGGCTCATGCACGACCTCGCCGGGATGCTCGCCGAGATCGCCGGCATGGACGCCGTCTCGCTGCAGCCGGCGGCGGGCGCGCAGGGCGAGTTCGCCGGCGTGCTGATGATCCGCGCCTATCACGCCTCGCGCGGCGAGAAGCGGACGAAGGTCCTCATCCCCGACTCCGCGCACGGCACCAACCCCGCGTCGACGGCGATCGCGGGCTACGAGGTCGTCGAGGTCAAGTCGCTGCCGAACGGCGAGGTCGACCTCGACGCGCTCACGCGCGAGGTCGGTCCCGACGTCGCCGCCTTCATGATCACGGTGCCGAACACGCTGGGCATGTTCGAGCCACGCATCATGGAGATCACCGAGATCTGTCACGCCAAGGGCGTGCAGGTCTACATGGACGGCGCCAACCTGAACGCGATCCTCGGCATCACGCGACCCGGCGACCTCGGCTTCGACGTCTGCCACTTCAACCTGCACAAGACGTTCACGACGCCGCACGGCGGCGGCGGGCCGGGCGCGGGTCCCGTCGGCATCAAGGCGCACCTCGAGCCGTTCCTGCCGGCGCCGGTGGTGGTCAAGGACGGTGACACCTACGCGCTCGACGACAAGCGTCCGAAGTCGATCGGCAAGCTCCAGGCGTTCTGGGGCAACTTCGGCATGCTCGTTCGCGCCTACGCCTACATCCGCACCATGGGCGCCGACGGTCTGCGCTCGGTCTCCGACAACGCCGTGCTGAACGCCAACTACATCATGAAGCGGCTCGAGGCGGACTACGACGTCTCCGTGCCCGGCCCGTGCATGCACGAGTGCGTGCTGTCGGCGCGCCGCCAGAAGAGGCAGGGCGTGACGGCGACCGACATCGCCAAGCGGCTGCTCGACCTCGGCTTCTACGCGCCCTCGACCTACTTCCCGCTGATCGTGGAAGAGGCGCTGATGATCGAGCCGACGGAGACGGAGTCGAAGGAGACGCTCGATGAGTTCTGCGACGCGATGATCCAGATCGCGCGCGAGGCCCAGCAGAACCCGGCGATCGTGACGAGCGCGCCGGTGACGACACCGGTGCGGCGCCTGGACCAAACGCGCGCCGCGCGCGAGCCGAACCTCCGGTGGAGTCCGACGCGTTAGGCGGCACGCAGCCTCGAGGGGCGCCCCGGGTTCCCCGAGGCGCCCCGAGCGTCGGGGGGATGGGGGCCATGTCGGGGCCCCCAAGCGACCTGGCGCCCGATCGAGGGACGCCCCGGGTTCCCCGGGGCGTCCCGAGCGTTGGGGGGTATGGGGGCCACGTCGGGGCCCCGAGCGACCTGGCGCCCGATCGAGGGGCGCCCCGGGTTCCCCGGGGCGTCCCGAGCGTTGGGGGGTATGGGGGCCACGTCGGGGCCCCCATGAAGAATTGGCGCCTCCTCGTCACCGAGCCGTGCGACGGCGCCACCAACATGGCGATCGACGAGGCGCTCTGGCGCGGCCGCCACGCGGGCACCTCGCCGCCCACCGTGCGCTTCTTCGCGTGGGACCCGCCGACGGTGTCGGTCGGATACGGCCAGCCGCTCGACCGGCACGTGGACGTCGCCGCGTGCCGGCGGCTCGGCGTCGGCCTCGTGCGCCGCCCGACGGGCGGCAGCGCGATCTATCACGACGGGCCGGAGCGGGAGCTGACCTACTGCGTGACGGCGACCGCGGACGATCTCGGCGTGGGCGGCGACCTCCTCGAGACGTATCGCTGGATCGCTCGCGCGCTGGTCCGCGGGTTGAATGCCCTCGGCGCGCGCGCGGAGATGATTCCGACCGGCCGTGGGCTCGGACCGGACCCCGCGTTCTGCTTCGCGCGCACGGGCGCGTTCGAGATCGAAGCCGGCGGCCGCAAGCTCGTCGGCAGCGCACAGCGCCGCCTGGGCACGTCGTTCCTGCAGCACGGCGCCGTCCTGCTCGGGGTGGACGCCACGCGCCTGCGCGCGCTGTTTCCGACCACGCGCGATCCGCTGGCGACGCTGACGACGCTGGAGACGGCGATCGGGCGGCGCCCGACGTTCGACGAGGTGACTCGCGCGCTGACGGACGCGTTCGAGACGGAGCACGGAGTGACGCTCGTCCCGGGCGGGCTCTCCGCCGACGAGACCGCGCGCGTCGAGACGCTGGTCGGCGAGCGCTATGGCCGCGCGACGTTCCTGGCCGTGCCGGCGCGCCCGTAAGGAGCCCGCGTGAGCCGAGAGTATCCAGACTATGCGCGCGTCGGGGTCGGCGCCGTCGTGCTCTCGCGCGGCCGCGTCCTGCTCACCCGGCGCGGCAAGCCGCCGGCGGAGGGGCGTTGGAGCCTTCCGGGCGGCCTCGTCGAGCTCGGGGAGACGTCGGTGGAGGCGGCGCGCCGCGAGGTCGAGGAGGAGTGCGGCATCAAGGTGCGGATCGGGGGCCTCGCCGGGGTCCTCGACCGGGTGACGCGCGATGCCGATGGACGAGTCCGCTATCATTGGGTGCTCGTGGACTACCTGGCCTTCCCGGAAACCGACGACGACACGATCACGGCCGGCGACGACGCGGCGGAGGTGCGCTGGGTGCCGATCGACAAGGTGGACCGCCTGCTGACGACCGATGGGCTCATGGACATGATCCGCCGCGCCGTCGCCCTGGCGCCGGGAGGTGGCGCGTGAAGGTCGGCGTGGCGGCGGGACCGCTGGAGTCGGTCAAGGCGGACGCGATCGTCGTCGGCGTGTACGCGGAGGAGAAGAGACTGCGTGAGGCCGCCGCGCGCATCGACCGGGCGCTGGACGGCCAGCTCTCCGAGGTCCTCGAGGCCGAGCGCTTCGCGAGCAAGCCCGCGCACGTCACGCACGTCCACACCGGCGGCCGCGTGCCCGCGGGCCGCGTGGTCGTGGTCGGGCTGGGCAAGCGCGTGGAGCTGACGCTCGAGACGATCCGGCACGCGGCGGCCGCGGGGCTGCGGCGCGCGCGCGATCTCGGCGCGAAGTCGGCCGCGCTCGAGGTGCTCGGCGACCGGCTGCCCGCGCGCTCCCGCGCCCATGCGGCGACGGAGGGCGCGCTGCTCGGCGCCTACACGTTCGACCGCTACAAGCGCGAGAAGACCGACAAGCGCGTGGAGTCGCTGACGATCGTCGAGCCCGACGCACGCGGGCGCCGGGAGGTGGCCGACGGCGCGCGCACCGGCGAGGTGTTCGCGGAGGCGACGTGCTTCGCACGCGACCTCGTGAACAGCCCGGCCAACGACGTGCACCCGACGTACCTCGCGCAGGTCGCCGGCGAGATCGCGAAGGAGGCCGGGCTCGGGCTCACGGTCTTCGACCGCGCCGAGTGCCAGAAGATGGGCATGGGGCTGTTCCTCGGCGTCGCCGCCGGCAGCGAGCAGCCGCCGAAGTTCATCCATCTCTCGTACACGCCGCCCGGTCGCCGCCGCCGGCGCGTGGCCGTCATCGGCAAGGGCATCACGTTCGACTCCGGCGGCCTCGACCTGAAGCCGGCGGAGGGCATGCTGCGCATGAAGGACGACATGTCCGGCGGCGCCGCCGTGCTCGCGATCATGCGCGCGCTGCCGCGGCTGGCGCCCACGGTGGAAGTCCACGGCCTCATCGCCGCCACCGAGAACATGCCCTCGGGCTCCGCGATCCGTCCGGGCGACGTGCTGCGCGCGATGAACGGGACCACCGTCGAGATCGGTAATACCGACGCCGAGGGCCGGCTGACCCTCGCCGACGCGCTCTGCTACGCGCGGGAGAAGGTCCGCGCCGACGAGATCGTGGACATGGCGACGCTCACCGGCGCGTGCGTCGTCGCGCTCGGACCGTCGTGCTCCGGACTCTTCGCCAACGACCAGAGGCTGGCCGACCGACTGCTGGCCGCCGCCGAGAGCGCCGGCGAGCGCGTGTGGCAACTCCCGCTCTTCGACGAGTACCGCGAGCACCTCAAGAGCGAGGTCGCCGACTTCAACAACGTCGGGCCGCGCGGCGGCGGCGCCATCACCGCCGGCCTCTTCCTCAAGGAGTTCGCGGGCGACGCGCCGTGGGCCCACCTCGACATCGCGGGCCCCGCCTTCGTCGAGAAAGACACGCCGACCGGCCCCAAGGGCGCCACCGGCGCGCCCGTGCGCACGATGCTCTGCTACCTGATGTCGCAGGGATGACCGGCGGCGTTGACCTGCATGCCCACACCACCGCGTCGGACGGAACGCTCTCGCCCAGAGAGCTGGTGAGCGCGGCGGCGCGGCGAGGCGTGCGCGTGCTCGCCGTGACCGACCACGACTCGACCGACGGGTTGCGCGACGCCTTCGACGAAGCGGCCAAGCATCCGCCGCTGACGATCGTGCCCGGCCTCGAGATCAACTGCGACGCGCCCGGCGCCGCCGGCGCCGAGGTCCACGTCCTCGGGTATTACGTCGACCACGAGGCGGGGTGGTTCCAGGACTTCTTGCGCGAGCAGCGCGTCGAGCGCGTCGCGCGCGTGCACCGCATCGTGGCGCGGCTGGCCGAGCTGGGCATGCCCATCGATGCGGCCGAGGTGTTCGCGATCGTGAAGGAAGGCTCGGCGGGCCGTCCGCACGTGGCGCAGGTGATGGTGCAGCGCGGCTACGTGAGGTCGGTGCGCGAGGCGTTCGACCGCTACCTGCACGCCAACGGCCCCGCCAACGTCCCGCGCAAGCGCCTGACGCCCGTCGAGGCGGTGCGCATCATCCGTCGCGCGCACGGCGTGCCGGTCTTCGCGCATCCCGGACTCGCCGATCGAGACGCGCTCATCCCGGAGCTGGTGGAGGCGGGGCTCATGGGGATCGAGGCGATCTACGCGGAGCACTCCGCGGCGCAGACCGCGCACTACAAGGACGTGTGCCGCGCCCACGGCCTCGTCGCCACCGGCGGCTCGGACTATCACGGCGAGCGCAGCGGGCGCACCAACCCCCTCGGCCACCCGCCGGTGCCCATGAGCGTCTGGGAGGAATTGAAGGCGGCCGCCGAGAAGGCGCGCGCGGCGTGAACGTCCAGGTCTTCGGCTTCCACGACTGCCAGGACACGCGCAAGGCGCTGCGCTTCTTCGCCGAGCGCCGGATCGGTGTGCATTTCGTCGATCTGAAGGAACGCCCCGCCTCGAAGGGCGAGCTGAAGCGATTCGCCGACCGCTTCGGGGCGGCCGCCGTCGTCGACAAGGAGAGCGCGACCTACAAGGCGATGGGGCTGCGCGTCGCGCTCGACTCGCCCCAGCGCCTGCTCGAGCGCGCGCTGACGGAGCCGCGGCTCCTGCGCACGCCGCTCGTCCGCAACGGCGGCAAGGTCACGATCGGTCACCTTGCCGACGAGTGGCGGGCCTGGGTCGAGGCCGACCGGAAGCAGGCGTAGTGCAGGCACTCGACGGGCTCGTCGTGCTGGACTGCGCCACGTTCGTGGCGGCGCCGTTCTGCTGCACGCTGCTCGGCGAGTTCGGCGCCAGCGTGATCAAGGTCGAGCAGCCGGGCGTCGGCGACGACCTGCGCCGTCTCGGCCGGCGCGCGGCGAGCGGGCAGCCGGACTGGTGGCTCGTCGAGTCGCGCAACAAGAAGTCGATCACCTGCAACCTTCGCGCGGGGGAGGGGCAGGCGCTGCTCAAGCGCCTGGCCGCCTCGGCCGACGTGCTCGCCGAAAACTTTCGCCCGGGCACGATGGAGCGCTGGGGCCTCGGCTGGGAGGAGTTGCGCGCGGTGAACCGCGGCCTCGTGATGGTGCGCATCTCGGCGTTCGGCCAGACGGGACCGGCGCGCGAGCGCCCCGGCTTTGGCCGTATCGCCGCCGCCGTGAGCGGCGCCTCCTATCTCTCCGGCCATCCGGACCGTCCGCCCGTCAGCCCGGGCACGCCGACGATCCCCGACTATCTCGCCGGCGCCTTCGGGGCGCTCGGCGCTCTCATCGCGCTCCGTCACCGCGAGAGCACGGGCGAGGGGCAGGTGGTGGACGTCGGCCTCTACGAGCCGATGCTCCGCATGCTCGACGAGCTGATCCCCGTCTACGGCGCGACGGGCTACGTGCGCGAGCGGATCGGCTCGGCCACGGAGTACGTCGTGCCCCACAACCACTACGAGACCCGCGATCGCGGATGGATCGCCATCGCGTGCACCAACGACCGCATGTTCGAGCGCCTCGCGGTGAAGGCCATGAGCCAGCCGGCGCTGGTGTCGGAATTCCCGACCATGGCGGCGCGCCTCGCGCGCCGTGACGAGGTGGACGCGGCGGTGGCGCGCTGGGTGGCGGCCCTGGACGCGACGGAGGCGCTGGCGCGGCTGGACGCCGCCGAGGTGCCGTGCTCGCGCGTGGCGAGCGTGCGCGACATCTTCGACGACGCGCAGGTGCACGCGCGCGGCAACATCCTCGAGCTGGCGAGCCCGCTCGGCGGGCTGCTCCAGATGGTGGGCGTGGTGCCGCGACTGTCCGCCACGCCGGGCGAGGTGCGCCATGCCGGGCCGCTCGAGGTCGGCGCCGACAACGAGGAGATCTACTGCGGGCGCCTCGGGCTCAGCCGCGAAGAGCTCGCCGCGCTCGCCGCGAAGAATGTCGTGTAGTCGGACGCCCGGGGGAGGAGCCATGGCCGTCAATCCGCTGAGCCGAAGGGAAGTCATGAAGTTCGGAGCGTTCACGACGGTGGGAGGCGTGCTCACGCCGGGCGTCTCGCTGGCCCAGGCGATCGCCACCGACACACGCGGTATCCTCGCGCGCGACGTCGAGCTGAGCGTGAGTGGCACGAAGATCCCGGCCTACGACGCCCGTCCCGAGCGGCAGGGGCGTGACCCGATCGTGGTGGCGATCTCCGGCTTCACGGGTCTCACCGAGCAGCACAAGGACGTCGTGCGCCGCTTCGCGCAGGCGGGCTACTACGCGATCGCGCCCGAGCTCTTCTATCGGGAAGGCCTCATGTTCGGCAAGGCGCAGCCCGAGCTGGCGAAGATCTCGGCGTCGATCGGCCGCAAGCAGTACCTCGGCGATGTCCGGGCGGCGGCCGATTTTGCCAGGTCGCAGGCGTGGGCGCGGCCCGATCGGCTCGGCGTGACGGGCTTCTGCGGCGGCGGTGCGCTGACGCTGCACTTCTCGGCCGAGAACCCCGACGTCACCGCGGCGGTGCCGTGGTACGGCCATGTCAAGCGCGTCTACATCGATGCGCCGGGCCTGGACGCCTTCGCCGTCGCGTCGAGGATCAAGGCGCCGGTGCTCGGGCTGTACGGCGACGCCGATCAGGGCATCCCGTCGGCGGATGTGAAGGCGTTCGAGGCCGAGCTGAAGAAGACGAATCCCAACGTCGAGTTCGTGCTGTATCCGGAGGCGCCGCACGCGTTCTTCTCGGACGACCGGCCGCAGGTCTACCGGAAGGCGGCCGCCGAGGACGCCTGGAAGCGCTGCCTGGCGTTCTTCGACAAGCACCTCAAGGCGTAGTCGGCCTCAGGGCGCCTTCCAGGCGGAGCCGCCACGGGCGTCCCGCACCACGATGCCCGGCTCGCCGTCACGCGAGACGCCGAGCTCGACGCGGGCGCGGCCGGTGGTGTCGTAGAAGGTGAACCCGGGTGCGCCCTGGGCCAGGGTCACGAGTCCCACGCGCGGGCGTCCCGTCTTGTCGTGCAGCACGAGCAGCGAGCTCTCCTCCTCGATGCCGAGGACGAGGCGCGAAAAGCTGGCCTCGTCTCTGAAGCGCAGCGCGATCGACTTGTTGTTGTCGCTGGGGCCGAGCTCCGCGCGGACTCTCCCCGCCGCGTCCTTCAGCACGAACTTCTGCGCCTCGACGACACGGCCGCGCGGAACGGCCGCGCCGAGCGTGGTGAGCGCGACGGCGCTCAGCACCAGCGCCATGGCCGCGCGGCGCCAGCGCCGCACATCGGCCTCCAGATCCTCGACGCGTCTCAGCACCGCTTCGAGCCGCTCGTCGCCCATCGTCGCCTCCGTTCCCGGTGAATCGCGCGGCGCGAACACATCACGCCGCTCTCAAGACTAGCAAGGGCGACCCCCGGCTCCGAGTTTTGTCGTCATCGAGGGCGAAGAGCGCCTGGAGGGAGGCCGGGGCCGCGAGAACCGGCCGGCGCGCGCGCCGCCGCATCACGCGCAGTAGGCGGGAAAGACACGGCGCACGACGTCGGGCGGATTCATCGCGAGCAAGCCGGTGACGAGCCGTCGCGCCGCGCCGCGCACGGCGACGAAGGTGATGTCCGCGGTCGCCAGCGCGCGGCCGGCCTCGTCGCGCGCGGTCACGCGCGTCTCCCAGTAGCGCGCGTCGCCGGCGCGCGGCCGCGTGGCCGCGCGCTCGCCCCCGACGAGCACGGCGCCGCCGGCGGGCGCGTCGCCGTGGAGCGTGACCGCCAGCTCCGTCGTCATGCCTGCCTCGCCGGTGGCGAGTGCGCCCAACCAGAACGCGGTCTCGTCGAGCAGCGTCGTGAGCGCGGCGGAGGCGAGTCGGCCGTCGGCGGCGCGGAACCCGGGGCGCGGAGCCCAGGCGCCGCCGACGGCGCGGGCGTCGAACGTCAGCTGCACGCGGAGGCCGAGCGTGTTGTCGACGCCGCACGCGAAGCACGTGCGCGAGACGGGCAGCGAGACCGCGTCCACTCCAGGGGCGGCAGTCGACGGGGCCTCTGGCGTGTCGCCGGCGGCGACGCCGCCCTCGACCAGCACGGCGCCCGCCCCGTCGGCCACACGGCAGGCGAGCCCGTCCGCCTCGCGCGCGAGCCTGAGCGAGAGCGGCACGCCGAGCGGCACGCGGCGGTGATAGTGGCCGCGCAGCGTGCGCCGGCCGGATTGCGCGGCAAGGACATCGAAGAGCGCCAGGACCGAGCCGCCGTGCGCGGTGTCGGGCAGGCCCTGCAACGCGGGGTCGAGGGTGAGCGTCAGGTTGTTTCCGGCGCCGGCGACGGCGCCGCGCAGCGTGGCGTCGATGGTCGTCATGCGATAATCGAGCGCGTGTCGTCGCCGATTCTCGCACACAACGCCTTCGTGCGGGCGACGCTCACCAACTTCTTCTTCAGCCTCAGCCTGAACGGCTACGTCCTGCTGCCGCTGCACATCCACGCGCTCGGCGGAACGGAGGTCGCCATCGGCGTCGTCATGGGCGTCTACAGCGCCGTCGGCATCGTGTGCCAGCCGCTCGTGGGGCCGTGGGTCGACGCGGTGGGGCGCCGGCTCTTCATGGTGAGCGGCACCGGGCTCGTGCTCGTGGCCTCGCTGCTGCCGATCGCGTTCGACTCGATCGGCGTCTTCGCGCTCGTGCGTGCGCTGCACGGGATCGGCTTCTCCGTGTACTTCGTGGCCATGTTCTCGTACGTCGTCGACCTCGTGCCGGCCGCGCAGCGCGGCTGGGCGCTCGGCATCTTCGGCGTCTCCGGCTTCGTGGCCACCGCGGTGGCTCCGCTGCTCGGCGAGTGGGTCGTCCGCCGGACGAGCTTCCGGGCGCTCTTCGTGATCTCGGCGCTGCTGGGGGCGGTGCCGCTGGCGCTCGTCCTCCGCCTCGGCGGGTCGCGTCCGGCGATGGCGACGGCGCCCGCGCCGGGGTGGGTGCGCGCCGGGCTGGAGGACGTGCTGCAGCGCCACATGGTGGTGAGCCTGTTCTTCGGTCTGGGCTCCGGCACGATCTTCGCGTTCCTTCCGACGTTCGCCCAGAGTCTCGCCGTCACCACGCTCTCGCTCTTCTACACGGCGTACGCGGGCGCCGCCATCGCCGTGCGGGTCTTCGGCGGGCGGCTCATCGACACGCGTGGCCGCCGCGCTGTCATCGTGCCGTCGATGTTCCTGCAGGCGAGCGCGCCGGCGCTGCTCGCGATCATCGGCATCCTCGTCACGCGTACGAGCACGACGCCCGTCGTGCCCGTGCTCTTCCTCGCCGGCCTGCTCTCGGGCGGCGCCCACGGCTTCCTCTATCCGGGGCTCGCCGCGCTGGTGACCGACCTCGCGCGGCCCGCGCGCCGGGCGACCGCGGTGGGCGTCTTCAGCGCCATGTTCCTGGTCGGCCAGGCGGCGGGCGCGTTCCTCTTCGGCGGGGTGGCCCACGCGCTCGGCTACGCCTCGATGTGGACGATCCTGGCCTCCCTGCTGCTCGCCGGCGCGGCGCTGTCCATGGGGCTGGCGCGTCCCGCCGCCCCCGCCGCCGGGTGACGCGGCCGGGTATACTGACGGCCTATGTCGAAGCTCGAAGCCGACGACCTCCGCTGGGCGCTGCAGCGCCGGATCGAGGACGTCTTCGCGAAGCTTGGCGAGAAGTTCGGCGACCTCACGGGCCGCGTCGAGACCGACATCCGTCCGAGCGTCTCCTTCGACGACATCGGCGGCCTCGTGCATGCGAAGGCGACGGTGCGCGGCTTCGCGCACGCGCTCACCAGCCCCGATCTCTATCAGCAGTGGGGGATCACGCCGCCCAAGGGCGTGCTGCTCTACGGGCCGCCGGGCACCGGCAAGTCGAAGCTCGCGCGCGCGCTCGCGACCTCGGCGGCGGCGATCTTCTACCACGTCAAGCTCTTCAACCTCACCTCGAAGTTCGCCGCGAACACGGGCGAATTGCTCCAGGAGATCCTCCGCATCGCCATGAGCGAGGGCAAGGCCGTCCTCTTCCTCGACGAGGCCGAGGCGCTGTCCCTCGAGCACCTGCTGCCGCCGCCGCAGGCGCGCGAGGCGAGTGCGCGGCTGGTGGCTACGCTCTGCGAGCGCCTCGACGGCGTGCCCGAGACCGCGCGCATCCTCGTCATCGCGTCCACCAGCCGCACCGACGCCGTGGACGCCGCCCTGGTGACGCCCGGGCGCCTGGACCACCTCGTGGAGGTCGCGCTCCCGGACGCCGACGAGCAGCGCGAGATCCTCGAGCTGCTCAAGGCGCGCATGGAGCGCACGGCCGCCCGCCCCCTCTTCGAGCCCGTCGACCATCGGAAGATCCTGCCGATGATGGGCGGTATGAGTGGCGCCGACATCACGGAGATCCTCCGCCGGGCCCTCGAGGAGAAGGTGCACCGGGTCGCCGAGGGTGGCCAGGCCTCACTCGTCAGCACGCAGGACCTCCTGGAGGCGATCGACCGCTACAAGCGTGTGCGCAGCGTGGTCGAGAAGATCCGCTACGGCCAGTACCTGTGATCTCGACGACGAAGATCCGTGTGCGCTACGCCGACACCGACTGCATGAAGGTCGTGTACTACGCGAACTACCTGACCTACTTCGAGGTGGCGCGCGTGGAGTTCCTGCGCCAGCAGGGCCACGCGATGTCCGACGTCGACCAGAAAGTCCACATGCCGGTGGTCGAGGCCGTCGTCCGCTACCACAAGCCGGCGCTGCTCGACGACCTGCTGGAGGCGCGCTGCTGGATCGCCGAGCGCAAGCGCGCGTCCTTCCGCTTCGGCTACGAGCTGATGAACGACCGGGCCGAGCGCGTGGCCACGGGCTCGACCCTGCACGCGTGTTGGGACCCGGCGACCTCGAAGATGATCGCCGTCCCCGACTGGCTCGCCGCCATCATGCCGGTCGCTTCGGCGGCGTTGCCTCCCGCGGTATAATTCGAAGTCGGTCGGATGATCGAAGTCCAGAACCTCACGAAACACTACGGCTCCCTCACGGCGATCCGCGACGTGTCGTTCAGCGTCGCGCCGGGTGAGATCGTCGGCTTCCTCGGCCCCAACGGGGCCGGCAAGTCGACGACCATGCGCATCCTCTCGTGCTTCATGCCGGCCAGCGGGGGCACGGCCGTGGTGGCCGGTTACGACGTCTTCCGCGAGTCGATGGAGGTGCGCCGGCGCATCGGCTACCTTCCGGAGAACGTCCCCCTCTACACGGACCTCCGGGTGGCGGCGTACCTGGATTTCGTGGCGGAGACGAAGGGCGTGCCGCGCGGCGAGCGCAAGAAGCGCGTGGCCGACGTCATGGACCGCTGCCGCATCGCCGACGTCCAGAACCGGCTGATCGGCAAGCTCTCCAAGGGGTATCGCCAGCGCGTGGGCCTGGCCCAGGCGATCGTGAGCGACCCGGCCGTGCTGATCCTCGACGAGCCGACGATCGGCCTCGACCCGCGGCAGATCACCGAGATCCGCGAGCTCATCAAGTCGCTGGCGGGCGAGCACACGGTCATCCTGTCCACGCACATCCTGCCCGAGGTCTCGATGGTCTGCTCCTCGGTGGTGATCATCAACAAGGGCGCCATCGTCGCCCGGGGCCCCATCGACACGCTGGTCGAGCAGTTCTTCCCGACCGCGCGCGTGGAGGTGGAGATCGCGGCGCCGTCGCCGGCCGCCGTGCGCGACGCCCTGCGCGTGATCCCGGGCGTGGTGTCGGTGAGCGACCTGCCGGGCTCGGACGGCATCGGCCGCTACGTCGTGGAGTCCGCGCGCGGGCGGGACGTGCGCGGCGAAGTCTTCCAGCTCGCCGCCCAGCGGCGCTGGGACCTGCGCGAGCTGCGCCGGATGGGCATGACGCTGGAGGAGGTCTTCCTGCACGTGGTGGCCGGGGAGCAGACCGAATGAAGGTGTGGCC
>QHRU01000154.1 GCA_003220225.1 Candidatus Rokuibacteriota bacterium | reverse complement strand
GCCGGATGGGCATGACGCTGGAGGAGGTCTTCCTGCACGTGGTGGCCGGGGAGCAGACCGAATGAAGGTGTGGCCGATCTTCAAGAAGGAGATGCGGCTCTACTTCACCTCGCCGGTGGCGTGGGTGATCATGAGCGTCTTCCTGTTCATCGCCGGCTACTTCTTCTACTCGATCTTCGGCTACTACACGCGCGTGTCCATGCAGTCGGCCATGAACCCGATGGGCGGCAGCCTCAACGTGACCGACGGCGTGCTGCGGCCGCTCTTCTCGAACTTCTGGGTCATCCTCCTGTTCATGCTGCCGCTCGTCACCATGCGCCTGTTCGCAGAGGAGCGGCGCAGCGGCACCATCGAGCTGCTGCTGACCTATCCCGTGCGTGATGGCGCCGTGTTGCTCGCCAAGTTCCTGGCCGCCTTCGCCCTCTACGCGCTGATGATCGCGCTCACGCTGCTCTACCCGGCCATCATCTGGTACTTCGCGCCGCTCGAGTGGGGGCCGATCCTCACGGCCTACGTGGGACTCCTGCTGATGGGCGGGGCCTTCATCGCGGTCGGCGTGTTCGCCTCGTCGCTCACCGAGAACCAGATCGTGGCCGCCCTCGTGAGCTTTCTCATTCTCCTGATGTTCTACGTGGTGGGTTGGTCGGCGGACTTCGCGGACCCCGCGCTCGCGCGGGTGCTCCAGCACCTCTCGCTGACCGAGCACAACGAGAGCTTCGCCAAAGGCGTGTTCGAGACGAAGGACGTCATCTTCTACGTGGACTTCACGCTGGTCGCGCTGTTCCTGGCGCTGCGCTCGCTGGAGGCGCGCCGGTGGAAAGGATAGCGTCGTGCGACGGATCGCGGACTGGGCGTTCTATCTCGGGCTGATCGCGCTGGCAGCGGCGGTGATCCAGCCCTTCGCGCTGCCCGCGCAGGGCCGCCTCTGGTGGCCGCTCGTGGGCGCCGGCGTGGTCCTGGTCGCCCTGTCCGCGCTGCCGTGGCTGGCCGCGGCGCGCCACAAGATCGGCGGCCGGACGCTGTCCTACGGGCTCAACGCCATGGTCTCGATCGTGCTCGTGCTCGGCGTGATCGGCTTCGTGGAAGCGCTCTCGGCCAAGCACAGCGCGCGGCTCGATCTCACCGAGAACAAGCGCCGCAGCCTCTCGCCACAGACGATTCAGATGCTGAAGGGCCTGAAGGACGACGTCAACGCCGTCGGCTTCTTCCGCTCCGACCAGCCGGGCAAGCGCGTCGCCGAGGACCTCTTCAAGCAGTACGCGGGGTACGCCGGCAAGAAGTTCACGTGGAAGATCGTCGATCCCGACAGCGACCCCGGGCAGGCGCGGCGCTACGGCATCGAGTCTTACGGCACCATCGTGCTCGAGACCAAGGCGCGCTCCGAGAAGGTGCTCGACCCCGAGGAGGAGAAGCTCACCAACGGCCTCCTCAAGGTGACACGGGAGGGCAAGCGCATCGTGTACGTCGTGCAGGGCCACGGCGAGCACGAGCTCGGCAACAGCGAGCGCGCCGGGTTCTCGGAGGCCAAGGGCGCCCTCGAGAAGTCGAACTACGAGGTCAAGCCGCTGGTCTTGGCACGCGAGGGAAAGGTTCCTGCCGATGCCGCGGTCGTCATCATCGCCGGTCCACGGACCGATCTTCTCGCTCCCGAGATGGAGGCGCTCGACGCATTCCTCGGTCGAGGTGGCAAGGTGTTCGTCATGATCGATTCCACGTTCACCGGCCGCGTGCGGGGCGATGGCGTGGTGCGCTTCCTCGCCAAGTACGGGTTCGACGTCGGCGACAACCTCATCATCGAACTCAACCCTGTCGGGCGCTTGCTCGGCGCGAGCGCCGATGTCCCGATCATTCAGGCGTACGAGCCTCATCCGATCACACGGGACATGGGCGGCATCATGACCACCTTCCCGCTCAGCCGCAGCGTGCAGCCTGCGAAGACGCCCCCGGCGGGGACGACCGTGCAGCCCCTGGCCAAGACGAGCCAGCAGAGCTGGGGCGAGACCAACCGTGCCGCCCTCCAGCGGGGCCAGATCAACCCCGACCCCGAAGACCCCAAGGGTCCTCTGACCGTCGCGGCGGTCGCCTCGAAGGATAAGGCTCGACTTGTCGTCTACGGGACGTCGGAGATCGCGGCGAACCAGTATCTGAACTTCCAGGGCAACCGCGACTTCTTCCTCAACACCGTGAGCTGGCTCGCCGAGGAAGAGGACCAGATCACGGTGCGGCCGAAGGACACGAAGCAGACGCCGATCTTCCTCAGCGCCCAGCAGGGCCGCGTCGTGGCGCTGCTGCCGCTCGTCGTCCTGCCGGGCCTCGTGCTCGCGGGCGGGATCGTCGCGCTGATCCGCCGGCGCGCCGCGAACTAGCCGAGCGATGCGCTGGCAGACCACCACCGCGCTCGCCGTCGCCCTCCTGCTCGTCGGCGGCTTCTACTATGTCTATGAGGTCCGGTGGGCGCCCGACCGTGAGCGAGCCGAGACGCGCAAGGGGCGCGTCTTTTCGGCCGAGGCGACCGACGTCACCGGCGTCGAGCTCAAGCGCCGCGAGGACACGGTGCGGCTGACGCGCGCGGGCGAGGCGTGGGAGCTGAAGTCGCCGGTGGTGGCGCGCGCTGACCGCGCGCGGGTCGAGGAGACGCTCACCACCGTGCTCACGGCGAGGGTCGACCGCGAGATCGATCCCAAGCCGGCGGCCCTCGGCGACTTCGGCCTCGACAAGCCCGCGGCGGAGGTCACGCTGACGCTCAAGGACGGCAAGACGCTCGGCCTGGCCCTCGGTAACAAGTCGCCGACCGGCGTCTGGGTGTACGCGCGCGAGGCCGGCAAGCCTGCCGTCGTCGCGCTGTCCGACGGTGCCCTGCGCGAGGCCACCAAGCCCGCCACTGAGTTTCGCGACCGGACCGTCCTCGCCTTCGAGCGCGGGCAGGTCTCGGGATTCGACGTCACCTCCGAGGGTGAGACGCTGGCCGTGACCCATGCCGGCGAGGCGTGGCGGATCACCCGGCCCGTGACGCTGCCTGCGGACACCGAGGCGGTCGGCGAGATGTTCGAGAAGCTGACGGCGGCGAAGGTGAAGGAGTTCGTGGCCGAGGCGCCGCGCTCGCCCGCGACCTACGGGCTCGACCGGCCGCTCCGGCTGACGATCCACACGGGGAAGGACAAGGAGCGGGCGAGTCGCACGCTGCTCGTCGGCCGCACCGACACCGCCAAGAAGGGCGTCTACGCGATGCGCGAGGGCGAGTCGAGCGTGCTGCTGCTGCCCGAGGACGTCGGGAAGGCGATCCCGCGCACGGTTGGCGCGCTCCGGGACAAGCAGGTCCTCGCCCTCGACCGCGACAAGATCACGCGCATCGAGGTCGAAAGCCCGAAGGGCGCCGTCACGCTCGCGCGCGAGAAGGAGGCCTGGACGATCACGGCGCCGCAGGCGCTGCCCGCCGACCAGGTGGAGGCGGGCGCGCTGCTGACGCGACTGCGCGAGCTGCGCGCGCGGGGATTCCTGAGCGACGACGCCTCCGCCGTCCCGCGCGTCCTCGCGAAGCCGACGGTGAAGCTCACGATCACCGAGCAGGGGAAGCCGCCGACCACGGTGCTGCTCGCGCCGTCGGGGGAGCGCCGCGGCGGGGCGCCCACCGCCTACGCCGCCGTGGCCCAGCGCGGACCCGTCGTGCTGGTCGACAGCAAGGCGCTCGACGACCTCGGCCGCTCGGTGGACGACCTGCGCGATCACGCGCTGTTCGCCCGGCTCGAGCCCAAGGACATCAAGCGGCTGCGGGTGAAGGCCGGCGGTCAGACGGCCGTGCTCGAGCGGAGCGGCGACACGGACTGGAAGCTCGTGGAGCCGACCAAGGGCGCCGCCAAGGGCGCGCGGGTGGACGACATCGTCTACGGTGTCCGCGCGCTGCGCTGGAAGCAGATCGTCGCGCCCAACGGCGAGGACGCCGCCCGGTACGGGCTCGACGCGCCGACGCTGGAGGTCGTCCTGCTCAAGGGCGACGGCGGCGAGCTGGCGCGCCTGATCGTCGGCCGCCGCGAGACCGACCGCGCGTACGTCCGGACCGGCGCCGGGCCCGCCATCTACGCGGTGGACCCGCGGACGCTCGGTCCCGCCCCCAGGGTGCCCGACGATCTGAAGGGGTGATACAGTCACACGCAGATGCCGCGTGAGATCTTCATCGTCGCGCGCGACCGCCCCGACCTGTACCGCTACCTCAGCCAGACCTTCTCCGACGCCGAGAACGTGCAGGTGATCTGGGATCGCCGCGGCGCCGATCGCCGCGCCACCTCCAACCCTCACATCGTGGCGGGGCGGCCGCTCGAGCGCCGCCACGCGGAGCGGCGCCGGCGCCCGAGCGTGGAGCACGAGCTCCGCTCTGTCGGCTACGCGTTCATCAGCATCACCGAGCCGCGCGATGGCACAGGTGGTCTGCGCTAGGCGCTTCGCGGCGCCTGCGGTAGCATGAGTGGTCGTAGCCCCAGGGGGGCCACAAGTGGGCGAGCCGGGAATTTATCTGAGACAGCTCGAGCTGGGGCCGATGCAGAATTTCGTCTATCTCGTCGGCGATCCGGTCGCGCGCGAATGCGTGGTGGTGGACCCCGCGTGGGAGATCGACACGATCGTCGACACGGCGCGGGCCGACGGCATGCGGCTCACCGGCGCGCTGGTGACGCACACCCATCAAGATCACGTCGGCGGCAGCCTCGCCTCGTGGGGGATGCCCGGCCGCATCCCCGGCGTGGAGGAGCTGCTCGCGCGCGTCCCGCTCAAGGTGTACGTCCACAAGGCGGAACGCGAGTTCCTGCCGGGGCTGGGCTCCGACCTCGTGCAGGTCGACAACCACGACACGCTGTCGATCGGACGGCTCGCGCTGACGTTCCTGCACACGCCGGGGCACACGCCCGGCTCGCAGTGTTTCCTCGTCGATGGCCGCCTCGTCTCCGGCGACACCCTCTTCATCGGCTCCTGCGGGCGCACGGACCTGCCCGGCAGTGATCCGAAGGAGATGTACTACTCGCTCACTCAGCGGCTCGCGGCGCTGCCCGACGACACGCTGCTCTTCCCCGGCCACAACTATGGCGGGCCATCCTCCACCATCGGCGACGAGAAGCGACAGAACCCGTTCATGCGGTTCGCCTCGCTCGGCGACTTCCTCCGGACCACGGGCGGCGGCGCCCGCATCGTCCAGCCGTAGGCGTCGCGTGATCTCCGGCCGCGACGTCGCCACCCTGCTCACGCGCCACGGCTTCGACTTCTTCACGGGCGTGCCGTGCTCGCTGGTCGAGGACGTCATCGCCGTGCTCGAGACGGAGCGCGATGGGTCGTACGTCGCCGCCGTGCGCGAAGACGCCGCCGTCGGTCTGGCGGCCGGGGCGTGGCTCGCCGGCCGCCGGCCATGCGTGCTCATGCAGAACTCCGGGCTCGGCACCAGCCTCAATGCTCTCGCGTCCCTCTCTCTGATGTACGGGTTTCCGGCCCTGGTCGTGGTGACCTGGCGCGGCTACGCGGGCCAGGACGCGCCGGAGCATATCCTCACCGGTCGCATCACGCCGCAGATCCTCGACCTGCTGGGCATGCCGTACCACGTGCTGTCCGCCGAGAGCGCCGCCGCCGACGTCGCCTGGGCCGCGAAAGAAATGGACACGCGCATGCAGCCGGTGGCGATCGTGGTCCCGCCGAAAGTCGTGCAGACCGGACGGGCTCACGCCGAAGCCGCGATTCCCCGACGACGAATCCCAAGGACGGTTGACTCGACGTCGGATGAGCTCGTGCCCAGCATCTCGCGACTGGCCGCGATCACGGCGGCGCGCAAGCCGATCGGCGCCGAGCCGATCGTGCACGCCAACGGCTACATCTGCCGCGAGTCGTTCTCGGTCGGCGACCGGCCGCAGAACTTCTACATGATCGGCTCGATGGGACTGGCCTCCGCCATCGGCCTCGGTCTCACGCTGGCGCGGCCCGAGCGCGTCGCCGTGGTGTTCGACGGCGACGGCAACCTCCTGATGAACTTCGGCATTCTCGCCATGGTCGGCGGGCTGGCGCCGCGGCGCCTCGTCCACGTCGTCTTCGACAACGAGGTCTACGGCTCCACCGGCAATCAGGTCTCACCCTCGCGCGGCGTGCGGCTCGATCGCGTGGCCGCCGCGGCCGGCTACCGCACGGCGGCCGCGGTGACCGCCGCCGCGCAGACGGAGGCCGCCGTGCGCGCCGCGCTCGGCGCCGACGGCCCGCACTTCGTGCTGGTGAAGACGACGGCGGAGGAAGCGGACGTCCCGCGCATTCCGTACAGCCCGGCGGAGATCCGCGACCGCTTCCGGGCCAGCCTGGAGGTCTAGATGAGCGAGCGGCGCACCACCGCGCTCAAGCGCCTACTTACGCGTCCGGAGATGGCCTTCCTGATGGAGGCGCACAGCGGGCTCTCGGCGCGCATCGTCGAGGAGGCCGGCTTCGAGGGCGTCTGGGGCAGCGGGCTCACGATCTCGGCCGCCTTCGGCGTGCGCGACAACAACGAGCTGTCCTGGTCGCAGGTGGTGGACCACGTCGCGTTCATGACCGAAACCACCGCGATCCCGCTCCTGCTCGACGGCGACACGGGCTACGGCAACTTCAACAACATGCGCCGGCTCGTGCGCAAGCTCGAGCAGGTCGGCGTGGCCGGCGTCACCATCGAGGACAAGCTCTTCCCGAAGACGAACTCGTTCCTGCGCTCCGAGCTGCAGCCGCTGGCCGACGTCGAGGAGTTCTGCGGCAAGATCAAGGCGGGCAAGGACAGCCAGACGGACGCCGACTTCGTCCTCGTCGCGCGCGTGGAGGCGCTCATCGCGGGCTGGGGCCTCGCGGAGGCGATCAAGCGCGCGGAGGCCTACCATCGCGCCGGCGCCGACGCGATCCTCATCCACAGCCGCCAGTCGAGTCCCGCGGAGATCTTCGCGTTCCTCGACGAATGGAGCGGCCGCGCGCCGGTGGTGCTGGTGCCGACGAAGTACTGGCGCACGCCCACCGAGGAGTTCCGCGCGCGCCGCGTGAGCGTCGTCATCTGGGCCAACCATGTGCTGCGCGCGTCGATCTCGGCCATGCAGGCGACGGCGGCGCGGATCCGCGCGGCGGAGTCGCTCATCGACGTCGAGCCGCACGTCGCGCCGCTGCACGACGTCTTCCGCCTGCAGGGCGACGAGGAGCTGCAGGAGGCCGAGAAGCGCTACCTCCCGGTCGCGCGCGGCGCGTCGCTCTCCGCGATCGTGCTGGCGGCGGGCGCGGCGACGGACTTCGGGGGCCTCACCACGGCCGTGCCGAAGGCCATGCTCAAGGTGCAGGGCCGGCCCATCCTCGGGCGCCTGCTCGACGACTTCGCGCACTTCGGCTGCCGCGGCGTCACCGTCGTGCGCGGCCACCATGCCGCGGCCGTGGACGTCGCCGGCGCGCGCTTCGTCGACAACGCCGAGTTCGGCGAGACGGGCGAGGCGTTCTCGCTCGCGCTGGCCGAGGACTCGCTGGTCTCCGGCACCCTCGTGGCGTTCGGCGACATCGTGCTCAAGCGTCACCTCGTGCAGGCGCTGCTCGAGGACGCGGGCGAGGGGATCACGCTCGTGGTGGACTCCACGCTGGCGGCGAGCGCCACCCCCGACCGCGTGCGCGCCGCGCGGCCCGACAGCGGGCGCTTCGAGTTCGACGAGGTGTGGCTCGTCGGCATCGGCGACGCCGTCGCGCCCGCCGCGAGCCACGGCGTGTGGGTCGGCCTCCTGCACGCCGGACGCGACGGCGCCGCGTGGCTCCGCGAGGCCATCGCCGCCGCGCGCGCCGACGGCACGCTGCGGACGGCGCGGCTGTCGGATCTGGTCACGCGCGTGCTGGCCGCCGGCCGCCCGGCGCGCGTCGTCTACGTGCGCGGCGGCTGGGTCAACGTCAACAACCTCACCGACCTGGTCGACGCCTCCGGGCTATAGACATGGGGGGCCCCGAGATGGCCCCCCATACCCCCCACGCTCGGCAGCGCCCCGGCGGAGCCGTGGCGCTCCTCGATACCCCCCACGCTCGGCAGCGCCCCGGCGGAGCCGTGGCGCTCCTCGATACCCCCCAACGCTCGGCAGCGCCCCGGCGGAGCCGTGGCGCTCCTCGCGACGTCGCGAAGCTGAGCGTCGGCGGCTGGGCGCCGATACGGGGAGGCCGAGCGAGCGCGCCCGTCGCCGCGCCGAGCGCTCCGCTCAGGAAGACGCGCCGATGCATGAGCGGCATTGTAGTCCGACGTCCGCCCGCGCGGCCACCGGTGCGGCCGCTCACGGGCGTCGCCCACGCACGTCGCGCACGCGGCCGGTCACCGACGGCGCGCACGTCGCGAAATGCACCACCGCCGCCACGACGTCGGCGGGGCGCGCGGCGCGGCCACGCGTGATCGCGCGCCAGCGCGCGGGCGCGAGACGCTCGGGTTTCAGGACAGGGCCCGGCGCGACGCAGTTCACGGCGATGCCGCGCGGCCGGAGCTCGGCGGCCAGCACGCGCGTCAGCGCCTCGAGCCCCGCCTTCGACGCGGCGTAGGCCGACCAGCCCGCGGGCGCGCCGCGCGCCCACGCGTCGCCGACGTTCACGACGTGGCCGCCCGCCCGCATGCGCGCGACGGCGGCCTGCGCGCAGAAAAACGCCGCCCTCAGATTGACGTCGAGCAGCGCGTCCCACTCGGCGCGCGCGGCGCTCGCGAGCGGCGTGCGCGCGAATCCCGCCGCGCTGTTGACGAGCGCGTCGAGGTCGCCGAGCGCGCGCGCGGCCGCCGCCACGAGGCGGCGCGCGGCGGCCGCCTCGCGCAGATCGGCGCGCAGCGCGACGGCGGCCGCGCCGCGCCGTCGCAGCGCGCGCACGGTCGCGCGGGCGGCGGCCGCCGAGCGGTGGTAGCCGAGGGCGACGTCGAAGCCGGCGTCGGCCAGGCCCAGCGCGATCGCGCGGCCGAGGCGTACGGCGCCGCCGGTCACGAGCGCGCGGCGCCGAGTTTGAGGATTCCGGCGCGTCATGTCATAGTCGAAGTGATGAAGACCTGGCTCAAGGTCCGCCTCATTGCCGGCTTCTTCGTCACCGTTCCTGCCGTCGCCACCGCCTGGATCCTGTGGGCCTTCTGGAGCTGGATCGACCAGCGCTTCGCCCCGATATACGAGCGGATGCTCGGACGGCCCGTGGCCGGCCTCGGCTTTCTGACCGCGGTGGTCTTGATCATCCTCATGGGCATCGTCGCGCGCAACGTCGCCGGGCGCCGGGTCCTCGCCTTCGGCGACCGATGGCTGCACCGCGTGCCCGTCTTCCGACTGCTGTACCCGTCGGTGAAGATGCTCATCGACTCCTTCTCACCGGAGCGGCGGAACTCGTTCAAGGCCGTCGTGCTCGTGCAGCACCCGCGCGAAGGCGCGTATGCCTTCGGCTTCGTCACGAGCCATGTGCTGCTCGAGACGCCCGCCGCCAAAGGCGACATGGTGACGGTCTTCGTGCCGTCGAACAACCTCTACCTCGGCGACATCATCGTGGTACCGGACGGCGACGTGATCCACACGGGCCTCAGCGTCGAGGAAGGCATCCGCATCATCCTGTCCGCCGGCACCGCGACGCCGCAGCGGCTGCCCAGGATCTAGCTGACCAGCAGCGCGTCGGCCCAGGCGCCGACGGCGTCGCCCAGCGGCGTCAGCGAGCCGAAGAAGAAATGATCCGTGCCCTCGATCACGACCACCGTGGCCGCCGGCAGGCCGGCGCGCATCGTCTCGAGCGCGGAGGCGGGACAGTACTGATCCTCCGCGCCCACCACGACGAGCACGGGGCCGGTGACGCCCGACGGCAGGCGAACCTCGGCGACGCGCAGCGGAGGCGCCACGAGGGCGAGGCCCCCGACCGGCGTCGTGGCGGCGACCGCCGCCGCGACGGCCGCGCCGAACGAGTAGCCGGCGAGCGCCACTCGCGCGTCGCCGCCCAGCGCCTGTCGAAGGTGATCGAGACTGGCGCGAACGTCCTCCCGTTCGCCCCGGCCCTCGTCGTGCCGGCCGGTGGAGGCGCCGACGCCCCGGAAGTTGAAGCGGAGGGTCGCCAGGCCCCGGCCGAGGCAGACCTCGACCATGCGGGCGACCACCGGGCTGTCCATATCACCCCCATAGAGAGGGTGGGGATGGCTGATGACCACGCCCAGCCGGGCTCCCGATGGTACGGCGACGCGGGCCTCGAGGGTCTCGGCGCCCGCGCGGACGGTCGTCGACCGCTCGGCTATCATGGTGCGTGATGAGAATAACGGCGGGGGGGACGGCCGTCCAACCGACGTGCTGAGCCACTACCTGAACCGACGACGGCTGGGAGCCTACCTCGACGGAGCTCTCGATGACGGGACGGCGCGCTCGACGGCCGCCCATCTGGCGACTTGTGGGGTGTGCCAGCGTGAGGCCGACGGGCTGCGCCGTCTCCGGGCGCTGCTCCAGCAGAACATCGCCGTGGCCGAACCGGACTGGACCGGCTTCTGGCCGGGTGTCGTCCGGGGCGTCGACGCGGCGAAGATGGCGCGGCCCGCGCCGGCGGCCCGTCGCGCGTGGCGGCCGAAGTGGGCGCTCGGCGGCGCGCTGGCGGCGACGCTCCTTGTGTCGGTCGGGGTCTGGCAGTTCGGGCCAGGCGGCGCGCCGTCGGATGGGGTCATCGTCCGTTCCGCCTCCACGGGTGATCCGGGCGCCACGGTCATGGTCTATGGCACGCCGGAGCGTGACGTGGCCGTGGTCTGGGTGCTCGGCCTCGACGCGAAGTAGCTCAGCGCGGCCGGAGCGCCGAGAGGCGCTCGCGAGCCAGCGCGGCCTCCTCCGACTGCGGAAAGGTCTCCACCAGGTACTGCAGCCGCTGCTGCGCGACCGCGGGCTGATTGAGCTCGAGCAGGACCAGCGCTTCCTTATAAAGCGACGCCGGCGCCTTGTCGCTACGCGGGTAGTTGGCCAGCACCTTCCGGAACTCCTGCATCGCCTGCTCGAGCGCCTCGTTCGCCTGCGGGGTCTGGCCCGCATTGGCGTACCCGCGCGCGAGCGAGAAGTGCGCCTCGCCGATCCAGTACTGCGCCGCCCCCGCGAGCGCCTGGTCCGGGAAGCGGCGCAGGAACTCGCGAAAGCCGGCGATCGCGAGCGCGTAGCTGCCCTTGCTGAAGTCGAGGTACGCCGCTTGATAGATGTCTTGTGGCTGCAGCGTGTTGGTCGTCGGCCGGCTGCCGACCGGAGGCGGGGCCGGCGACGCCGGGGCCGCGGGCGCGGCGCCGGACGGACGCGATGGGGTCGCGGGGGGCGGCGCGACGGCGCGCGGCTGGCGCGAAAGCGCCTCGAGCTTGCCGTTGATCTCGTCGAGCTGGCCGGCGAGCGTGGTGAGCGAAGCCGTCAGCGCGTCCACGCGCTGCGTGAGCGCGGCGAGGCGCCGCTCGGCTTCCGTGTCACGGTCGCGGCGCTGCGCCTGCGCCAGCGCGGCCTCCGCCTCGCCGAGCGCACGCTGGGCGCGCTGCTGCACGAGCGTCACGTCCGTCCGGAGCTGGAGGAGATCCTGCTGGGTGGCGACGCCGGTGGCGTCCTGAACCGACGCGCAGCCGCCGAGCAACAGGGAGGCGAGAAGAAGGGCGCGCCTTCTCCTCGCCATGGAATCCAAGGCTACCGCGGCTTGACGAGGAAGTGCGCGCGCCGGTTCTTGCTCCAGCACGCTTCGTTGTGCTCGGTGCACAGTGGGCGCTCTTCCCCGTAGCTGATGATGGTGATGCGGTTGGCCTGCACGCCCTGCGACACGAGATAGTTCATCGTGGACTTGGCGCGACGCTCGCCGAGCGCGAGGTTGTACTCGTTGGTGCCGCGCTCGTCACAGTGGCCCTCGATGAGCAGGAGGTGGTTGGGATTCGACTTCAGCCAGTTGGCGTTCGCGTCGAGGGTCTTCGCGTCGGTGGGCCGGATGTCGTACTTGTCGAAGTCGAAGAACACATCGGCCAGCTCGGCGATGGCCGCGAAGTCCTGGACGACCGGTCGCGCCGTGGCCTGTGGCGCCGGCGTCGTGCTGGGAGGGGCGCTCTGCATCGGCGCGGGGGCGGGCGGCGTGGCCGCGGTGGTGCTCGCGGCGCCGGTCGGCGCCGGCGCCGCCGCCTGCATGGTCGCGGGCCGCTTGGCGCAGCCGCTGAGCACCGCGGCCGCGACGAGCAGCGAAGTAAGCGCAAGATGCGAACAGCGCGTAAGCATGACGCCTCCTTTTGGCGTGCGCTGGAGTGTCCGCTTCAACATTAGAAGCCTATCACGGTAGTCGAGGCGACCACGAGGGACTTGTCGAGTCGCCGGGGCCGCGGGTGATGAGTTCCGGGGCCGAGCCGTCGGCCAGCATCGCGAAGATTTGCCAGCGCCCGTTTCGGTTCGACTGGAACGCGAGGTGACGGCCGTTGGGCGCCCACGTGGCGCCCTGGCTGTCGCCCGCGCTGTCCGTCAGCTTTCTCGGATTCGAGCCGTCCACGTTCACGATCCAGAGGTCGTGGACGCCCTGACGCGCAGTGTAGACGAGGCTGTCGCCCTTGGGCGACCAGCGCGGCTGCGTGTGGAATCCGCCCGAGGTCAGCTGGCGCACGCTCGTGCCCTCGGCGTCCATCA
Source organism: Candidatus Rokuibacteriota bacterium (assembly GCA_003220225.1). Lineage (GTDB taxonomy): Bacteria > Methylomirabilota > Methylomirabilia > Rokubacteriales > CSP1-6 > AR12. Next base: position 7,952 of record QHRU01000154.1, on the reverse strand, counting down.
CGTAGACATTGGGCGCGCCGTTGCGGTCGGAGACGAAGGCGAGCTGGCGCCCCGAGGGCTCCCACGTCGGCTCCGTGTCGATGCCGGCGTTGCGCGTGAGCCGGCGCATCGTGCCCGTGGCCAGCGTGAGAACGTAGATCTCGGGATTGCCGTCCTTCGAGAGCGTCAGCGCGAGACTCTTGCCGTCGGGGCTGAACGCGGGCGACGAGTTGATACCGACGAACGCGGCCAGTGTCTGCTCCGGCCGCCGCTCGAACGGAAACGCGCGATAGAGGTCGGGGTAGCCCTGCTTGTAGGACGTGTACGCGAGGGAGCGCGCGTCCGGGCTCCACACGGGCATCAGGTTGATGGAGCCGTTGCGCGTCACCGGCGCCGGACCGATGCCGTCGTAGTCCGCCATCACGATCTCTTTGGCCCCGCGCGGTCCCGTCACGTACGCGAGCTTGGTGTCGGCGATGCCCGGCTCGCCCGTGAACTGCAGCACGACCTCGTCGGCGATCTTGTGCGCGAGCCGCCGCGGCTGCGCGATCGGCGTCTCGAACTTCTTCGTCGCGATCAACCGGTGCTGGGGCGTGGTGAGGTCGTAGAGGCGCATCTCGCCTTCGAGCCGATCGGAGCGCACGGCGAGCAGGCCGTGCAGCCCGGCATGCGCGCCGGCGGCCGCGAACTCCTGCCACGACTGGGCGAGCATGGCGGGATTGTTGGGCGGGATTGCGCCTGTCCCGGCCACGACGCTGAAGAGACCGGAGAAGGTGAGGTCGCTGCCCGTGACCGAGGCGAGCAGCTTCGCGGCGCCGGCGCTGTCGGTGCCGGAGACCACGGCGAACTCGGGCACGGCGATGTTGATTTTCTTTCCCGGGGTTCCCAGGATGTCGATGATGACGGTGGTCTTTTGCTCGGGGGCCTGGGCGCGAGGCGCCGACGGTCCGGCCCATTGCATGACGACGGCGAGGAGGATGGCGACGACCGCGAACGGCTTTCGGACACACACGTGATTACCCTCGTTCCGGGAAGTGGAAGCCGAGCTTGACCCCCAGGGCCTGGCCGCCGAATTCCGCGGGCAGCGGCGGGAACGGCGCGGCTTCGGTGATGGCGCGCAGCGCGGCTTGATCGTAGTAGGTATTGCCGGAGGACTTCTCGATCGCGAGGCCGCTGATGCGGCCATCACGGCCGATATCGAAGACGGCCACCGGCTGTTGCCCTGGGATAGCCCGGCCGGCCCATCGCTCGGTGATCTTGGCGTGCACGGTCCTGACATACCACGCGAAGGGAAAGTCGGAGACGTTGAGCGTCATCGCGCCCGCGCCCTGCGGCGAGCCGTCGCGTCGCCCGATGGGAGGTGGCGCGGTCGCGCGCGCCACCGCCTCGCTCGGCGCGCGCTCGGGGGCGGGCGCGGGCCGCGGCGATGGGCTCGCCATCGACGGCAGCTCCTTGTCCCCCGCGCGCGGCGTCGCGGAGGGCCGTGGCGCGGAGGCGCGATCGGGCAGCGCCAGCGGCTCGCGCGAGCGCGCCGGCATCTCGGGCGCCGCCGTCTCGCGCGCGGTCTCGCGCTGCGGCAGCTCGGTGGGACGCGTCGGCTCGGGGCGCGCGATCTCTTCCGGACGTGGCGGCAGTACCGGCGTCGTCCGGCCTTGCGGCGAGCCGACGGCGGCGACGGCGGGCACCAGGTTGACGACGTAGGTCTTGGGCTGTGACTGCGACCACGCTCGCGCGCCCAGCACGAACGCCACCGCGAGGACGACGTGCAGGATCGCGGAGAGGACCGTCGCGGTGACGGGCAGCGGTGCCTTCCCGAGGGCGGGGCCGCGCGCCGGACGCATCCGGATCGTGGCGGCGGCGATGCTCACGTCAGCGCTCGCGGACGGGCTCGGTCACCATACCGAGGCGCTCGATGCCGGCGCGCCGGACCATGTCCATCGTCTCGATCACCGCGCCGTAGGAAAGGCCCGCGTCGGCCTTGAGGTAGAGCGTCTTGTCCTTGCGGTTGCGGAAGGCGTCGCGGAGCATGCCCTCGAGGCCGCCGGACGGAACGCGCTTGTCGTTGAGATAGAGCGCGCGGTCCTTTGTCACCGTGAGGACCATGCGCTCCTCGACCGCGGTCGGCCTGGCGGCCGCGCGCGGCAAATTCACGTCGATGCCGCGGTACATCATCGGCGCCGTGAGCATGAAGATCAGGAGCAGGACGAGCACGACGTCCACCAGCGGGATGATGTTGATCTCGGCGAGGCTCGTCCCGATGCGGCGCGCGCCGCCGGGCGGCCCGGCGCTAAACGCCATCTTTTGCAGGCCGCGCCAGCTTGGGCGCCGGACGGCTCAGGAGGTTGAGCATGTCGAGGGCGAATCCCTCCATCTCCGTCGCCCAGTGCTTCACCCGGTTGACGAAGTAGTTGTAGCCGATGACGGCGGGGATGGCGGCGCCGAGGCCGGCCGCCGTCGCCACGAGCGCCTCCGAAATGCCTGGCGCTACCACGGCGAGGCTCGCCGAGCCCTGCGCGCCGATGCCGTGGAAGGAATTCATGACGCCCACCACGGTCCCGAAGAGGCCGATGAACGGGCACGCGCTTGCCGTCGTCGCGAGGAACGGCAGGTAACGCTCGAGCTGGGCGACTTCCAGGCCCGCCGAGCGGCGCATGGCGCGGTCGGCCGCTTCCAGCCGCTCGGTGCTCGCCTCCTCGCCGTCGTCCACCATGCGCTCCAGTTCGTGGCTGCCCGCCAGCTCCTGGTACGCGGCGAAATAGAGCTGCGCGAGCGGGCTCTCGCGGAACTTCTTCGCGGCGACCGCCACCACGCTCGGCCGCCGGCCCTCGCGAAAGACCTTGAGGAAGCCGAGGGTCTGCCGCCGCACGCGGCGGAGCTGCCACCACTTTTCGACGATGAGCGCCCAGCTGATGATCGAGAAGACCGCGAGCACCGCGAGGACGGCCTTCGCGATGGGTCCCGCGCTCCAGATCAGCTCGAGGACGCCGCCCGTCAGGGCATCGGGGGAGGTAAGCACGCGCGCTCCTTAGGTTCCTTTGATGATACGGACCGGGCCCCGGAGTGTCAACATTTTCGGCCCAAAAATTCAGGCTTTTCGTTGACTTTTCGCGTAGCTCGCCCGTATAACCGACTCGTGCTCCGCGCCGTCGCCGGAATCCTCCTGGCCGCACAGATTTCGGTGGCCGCCGCGTCCGGTTCCGACGCGCGCGCCGCCGTGGACGCCTTCCTGGCGCGTCTCGGCGAGGTCAACGTCGCGGACCTCGTGATCGAGCAGACGCTGACGCTCTTCGATCCCGCCGGCCGCCACCCGCAGTCGAACGGCGAGCAGCGGGTGTACGTCAAGCTGCCGCGGCGACAGCGCGTGGAGCAGACGATCGACGGCCAGAAGGAAGTACGGTTGACCGTCGGCGATCGGATCTGGGTGCGCGCGCCCGACGGCAAGACGTTCGAGGCGCCGCCGCCCGGCACGCGCGACCCCACCCAACTGCTCGTCCCGTTCCGCCGCACCGGCGCCGACCTCCTCGCGGAGTGGAAGGTGCTCGGCGTGCGCGACGACGTGAGCTACGTCACGCGCTCCGGCGACCGGACGGTCACCGTCATCGGCGCCCGGCCCGGCGAGCGCGCGGTGCCTCAAGTCTGGCTCGATCCCGAGCGCGGCGTCGTGCGCTTCGTCACGCGCGAGAAGCTGCCGAGCGGCGAGAGCGTGATCGATCTCGCGCTCACCGAGCACCGTCCGCTCGTGGGCGGGTTCGCGCTGCCGCACCGGCAGGAGGCATTCGTCGACGGCAAGCTGATCGTGCGCGTGGTCGTCCGCTCGGCCGCCGTCAACACCGGTCTCGACGACGCATTGTTCGATCCCGACGCGCTCCGCCGCGGCCGCTGACGACGTGGCGCGCTTCAGCCTTCGCTCGCTGCGACGGACCGACGTGCCGCTCGTGCGGCGCCTGATCCAGCTCTACATCTACGACCTCGGCGGCGACCGCTGGGGCGTCGAGGCCGACGGCACGTTCGGCTCTCCCGGCTGGCACCGACGATTCTGGCGGCGCGACCATGGCCACCATTTCGTCGTGCGCCTCGACGGCCGGCCCGCGGGTTTCGCGCTGGTGCGCGAGCGTGCCCACTTCGCGGGCGCGGGCGTCCGCGAGATCAGCGAGTTCTTCGTCCTGCGAAAATACCGCCGGCGCGGCGTGGGCACGCGCGCCGCGCGCGCGCTGTTCGCGCGCTTCCCCGGCCGATGGGAGGTGGCGGTGCTCACGTGGAACCCCGCGCAGCGCTTCTGGCGCGGCGTCATCCGACGCGTGGCCCTCGGCCGCGTCGGCGCGAGTCGGCGCCACCACGGCGATCTCACATTCGTCGTGTGGCACTTCGACGCCACGCGTTCGCCCGCGCGCGCGAGGGCTCTCCGCCGCGCGGCCCGGCGGAGACGCTCGGATGACCGGCGATCCAGAAGCGCAGCGGCCGGTCTGTCGAGCGCGTGATGCCGACGCGCGGACCGCGCGCGAGTCGAAAGTCGCGCGGCCCCTCGGCCGGCAGGATGACGAGCGGGCCGCGCGTGAGGTCGGCGCCGTTGTCGCGCAGCGTGAGGCCGAGCGCGCGCGTGAGGTTGCCGGGGCCGCTGGCGAGCCGCCGTGCGTCGACGGCCACGCCGCGGCGGCGCGCCATCGTCGTCACGCCCTCGACGGGCTCGAGGGCGCGAATCAGCACGCAGCCGGGCCGGCCCGCGGGGTTGGTGATCGCGTTCAGACAGTAGTGGATGCCGTAGTTGAGGTAGACGTAGGCGTGGCCGCCCGCGCCGTAGAACAGCGAGCGGCTGCCGGGACGGAACGCGGCGTGCGAGGCTTCGTCCTCGGGCCCGAGGTACGCCTCCACCTCGATGATGCGCCCGGCCGTCGGCGTGCGGCCGCGTCGCGAGACGACGATGCAGCCGAGGAGGTCGCGCGCGACGGCGGGCGCGGGACGGAGGTAGAACGCGCGGGGGAGCGGCCTAGGCGCGGGCGAGCCGCTGCTCCACGAGGCGCTCGAGCGAGTCGAAGTCGAACGCGGTGGCCGCCCGGCTCGGCGGCGCCGCCTCCGTCTTGAGGCCGGTCTCGCTCACGATCGCGCAGTACGACTGCGCGGGGTCGAGTTCCTTGGCGGCGAGCATCTTGCCGAGCACGGCGAGCGTGGCCACGCCCGTCGGTCCCGCCCAGATGCCCTCGGTACGCGCCAGCGTCCGCTGTGCCTCGAGGATCTGCTCGTCCTCGGCATCGCCGGCGGCGCCGCGGCCGTCGCGTAGCAGCCGCAGCACCCACTCGCCCTTGCGCCCGGGGTTGCCCGCGGCCAGCCCTTCGGCCACCGTGTACCCGATCTTCAGCGGCTCGAGCGGCCGCCCGGAGCGGAACGCGCGCGAGATCGCGTTGGCGCGCGTCGCCTGCGCGGCGACCATCCGTGGCACCCGCGGGATCCAGCCGGCGTCGCGCATCTCCCGGAAGCCGCGCGCGGCCGCGATGAACGTCTCGCCGACCGCGACCGGCGCCACCACGACGTCGGGCGGGCGCCAGCCGCTCTGCTCGGCGATCTCGTAGCCGATCGTCTTCTTGCCCTCGTGCTTGTAGGCGTTGCGCGAGGCGCCGCAGTCGAAGAAGAGTCGCGACTCCACGAGCCGGTCCCAGTGCGTGATGAGGTCGTCGTAGACGCCCTCGTAGAGGACGAGATCCGCGGTGGTGGCGGCCATGTGCAAGAGCTTCGGCGCCGACGCGCGCGCGTACGCGAAGATCAGCGAGCGCAAGCCCGCGCGGGCCGAGTAGGCGGCGATCGAGGAGCCCGCGTTGCCGCTCGACACGACGGAGGTCGCCGTGAAGCCGAACTGGAGCGCGGCCGCCACGCCCGTCGCCGACGACCGGTCCTTCACGGTGCCCGTCGGGTTGGCGCCCTCGAACTTGACGGCCAGGCTGCGCACGCCGAGCACCTTCGAGAGGCGCGGGCAGTCCAGCAGCGGCGTGCCTCCCTCGCCGAGGGTCACGCGGTGCGCGGGATCGGCGATCGGCAGGACCGGCGCGTACCGCCAGAGCCCGCCGCCCGCGAGCAGGGCCGGGCCGCGCGCGCGCAGGACGTCGAGGTCGTAGCGCAGCTCGAGCAGGCCGCGGCACTTCTCGCACTCGAGCCGGTAGCCGAGCGGGTGGACGGTGCCGCAGTCGATGCAGGCGAGCTCGCGCGCCAGCGAGTCGGTCATTCGTCTGTGCCGTCGGGGCCCCTGGGCGGGACCCCGGGGCCCGACGGTCGGGCGTCGATCCCGAAGCGGTCTTGCAAGACGGCGAGCATCTCGTCGACGCGGTGCCCCAGCGTGTGCTCGGCCAGCGCGCGGCGCCGCGCGTTCTCGCCGATGGCGCGTGCCTCGTCGGGCCGCGCCAGGAAATGGTCGAGCAGGCGTCGCAGCTCGGCGAGATCGCGATAGACGAGCAGCTCGTCGCCGGGCTTGAAGAGCGGCCCCAGCTCGTCTTTCGCGTCCACGACCTGGCAGGCGCCCGCCGCCGCCAGCTCGAACGTGCGCGTGTTGACGCCGACGATGTCGTTCATCGGGTGGTGGTGATTCAGCGAGATCGTGGACCCGGAATACACGCAGAGCTTGTCGTGGCCGACGACGGGCCCCCCCGCGACGAGGCCGCGCACGACCGGATCGGGGCTGCGGCCCCAGCCGGCGCCCCACAGGCGCAGCGGCGCGTCGGCCAGCTCGCGCACGAAGCGCTCGCGGTAGTCGTAACGGCTGCCCACGAACGACAGGGGCGCCGAGAAGCGCCGCGTCTCCTCGGGCGAGAGCACCACCGGGTGATGCTGCGACGGCACGCAGTACATCGGGAGATAGTGCAGGTTGCGCAATCCGACTTGCTGGAGGCTGCGCATCGCGTAGCGCTCCTTGGTGAAGAAGGCGTCGTAGGCCTCCAGGCAGCCGAACGGGATCATCCACAATGGGTTGTCGGGGAAGAAGTTGACGAACAGGGTGTCGGCGCGCGCCTTCACGCGGCGCACGAGGTTCGGCGTGATGGGGCCACCCTTGATCACGAGCACGACCTCGGGACGCCACGACTCGCACGCGCGCTCGAGCAGGCGCAGGATCCAGAGCTGGTAGGCGGCCTTCGTCGATTTGTTCTTGTAGAGCGCGTTGTCGCGCCGGTACTCGAAGAGCCGCACCGTGTGACCACGCGCGGCGAGCTCCTCGCCGAAATCGACGCCCATGAGCCCGGCGCGATTGAAAGGAAGCACGACGAGCCAACGCACGGGCCGTAGCGTAGCACACGGGGGCGGCGGTACGATGGGCGCCCCATGACCGCGCGCGGGCTCTCGCGGCTGCTCCCGTCGCTCGTCGTCTTCGCCGCCCTGCTGGCCGCGTGGCAGGCGGCCGGGCCGCTCTTCGGCGTGCGCGAATACCTCTTGCCGGGACCGCTCGCCGTCGCGCAGGCGCTCGGCAATTTCTCGATTCCCTGGCAGACTCACCTGCGCGTCACCACGCTCGAGATCCTCGGCGGCTTCGCGCTCGCGGGCGCGGGCGGCGTCGCGCTCGGCATCATGGTCGCGTGGTCGCCGCTGGCGGCGCGCGCGCTGCTGCCGTTCCTGGTCTTCGTCAATACGCTGCCCAAGGTCGCGGTGGCGCCCCTGTTCCTGTTGTGGCTCGGCTACGGCATCCTGCCCAACGTCCTGATCGCTGCGCTGATCGGCTTCTTCCCGGTGGTGATCAACACCGCGGTGGGCCTCACCCAGGTCGACGAAGAGCTGCTCGATCTCGGCCGCGTCTTCGGCGCGCCGACCTGGAAGGTGTTCCTGAAGATCCGGCTGCCCAACGCGCTGCCCTACGTGCTCTCTGCGCTCAAGGTCACCGCCACCGCCGCCGTCGTGGGCGCCATCGTGGGCGAGTTCGTGGCCTCGCAGGCGGGGCTCGGCACGGTGATCGTGAACGCGCAAACCAATCTCAACACCCCGGTCGCCTTCGCCGCGCTCGT
>QHRU01000051.1 GCA_003220225.1 Candidatus Rokuibacteriota bacterium | reverse complement strand
CGCCAGGCGTGCGGTATCTCCGCGGCCGCCGCCTCGTCGTAACCCGGCAGCGCGCCCCAGCGAATGTCGATGCCGGGCGCCAGCACAAGCCGGTCATAGGACAGGCGCGCGCCGTCCGCCAGCGTGACCGTTCGCGCCTGCGCGTCCACCGCGGTCGCGGTCGTGCGGGCGACGACGATGCCGTCGGCGGCGACGCGGTCGTACGTGAACTGCTGCGCGCTCAGCTCGCGCAGCCCGCCGATCACGGCGTTGCTGAACGGGCACGCGGTGAAGGTTGCGTTCGCCTCGACCAGGGTCACGGCGATGCGCGGGTCCGCCTGGCGGAGGGCGCGCGCGGAGGTCGCGCCGGCGAAACCTCCGCCGACCACCACCACGCGCGCAGGCGCGCCCTGCGCGAACGTCGGAAGGGGAATGAGCGCGGTCGAAGCGGCGAGGCCGAGCTTCAGGAATTCGCGCCGGCCGGCCTTCACTTCTGCGTGGCGTACCAGGCGGCGATCGCCTGGATCTCCTCGTCGGTGAAGCCCTTGGCGATCCGGTCCATGACGGTGGCGGCCCGTTGCCCCGAGCGGAAGTCCTGCATGGCTCTCACAATCGCGGCCCGATCGAGCCCGGCCAGCCGCGGCACGGGCGACGTCACCCGTGTCGAGGCGGGATGGCAGCCCGAGCACGACGCGGCGCCCGCCGGCGGCTCCGCCGACGCCACCGCGGCCGCTGCGATCGAGGCGATCCCGATCGCAGCGGCCAGGGTCCTGCCCATCGTCTACACCAGCGTGATGCCGTGGTTCTTCAGCGGGAACGTGCGGATGCGCTTGCCGGTCGCGGCGAAGAACGCGTTGAGAACCGCCGGCGCCGCCACGCAGATCGTCGGCTCGCCGACGCCGCCCCAGAATCCGCCGGACGCCATGATGATCGACTCGACCTTCGGCATCTGCGCGATCCGCATCGAGTCGTAGGTGTTGAAGTTGGTCTGCTCGATGTAGCCGTCCTTGACCGTGCACTCCTCCATGAACAGCCCGGACAACCCGTAGACGAACGAGCCGGCGATCTGCCGCTCGATCTGCGCCGGGTTGACGGCATAGCCGCAATCGGTCGCGGCGACGATGCGATGGATCTTCACCTTGTCGCCGTCCTTGACGGAGATCTCCGCGCACGCCGCCACGTAGCTGGCGAACGAGTGCATGTGCGCCAGCCCGCGATACACGCCCCGCGGCGCCGGCTTGCCCCAGCCCGCGCGGTCGGCCACCGCGTTCAGCACCGCGAGGTGCTTGGGATGCTTGCTCATCAGCTTGCGCCGGAACTCCAGCGGGTCCTGGCCGGCGGCGTGGGCCATCTCGTCCATGAAGCATTCGAGGAAGATCGCGTTCTGGTTGATGTTCACGCCGCGCCAGAACCCCGGCGGCACGTGCGTGTTGCGCATCGCGTGGTCGATCAAGAGATTCGGCACGCTGTAGCCGAAGGCGAAGTCACCGCCCGGGTTGAGCCCCTGGAACACCAGCGGGTCCTTGCCCTGCTGGAGGGCTTCCGGCCGCACCGCGGTGAGGATCGATTGCCCCGACAGCCGCATGTGCAGGCCGGTGAGGTTGTTGCCGGCATCGAACGCGCCCACCAGCTTGCACTGCATGACCGGGTGATACCGGCCGTGCTGCATGTCCTCCTCGCGGGTCCACAGCAGCTTCACCGGCGTGCCGGGCATCTGCTTGGCGATCAGGACGGCCTGGGTCACGTAGTCGTGGAAGGCGCCGCGCCGCCCGAACCCGCCGCCGAGGTTGATCTTGTACACCTCGCACTTGTCGGCCGGCAGCCCCGACGCCGCCAGCGTCGCCGCGAACGCGGCCTCGCCGTTCTGCGTGGGCACCCAGACCTCGCAGCGGTCTGGCGTGTACTTCGCCGTCGCGTTCATCGGCTCCATCGGCGCGTGGTTCTGGAACGGATAGGCGTAGACGGCTTCGATCTTCTTCGCCGCGCCCGCGATGGCGGCCTTGACGTCGCCGTTCTGGTTGGCCACGAAGGCCTGGTCGGCGTCGAGGCCCTCCTTGAGCATCGCCGCGATCGAGGCGCTCGACACCTTCGCGTTCTCGCCCTCGTCCCAGACGATCGGCAGCGCGTCGAGCGCGGTCTTGGCCTGCCACCACGTATCGGCCACCACGGCCACCGCGGAGTCGCCGACTTTCACCACGTGGCGGACGCCCGGCATGCCAGTGACCTTTGCGGCCTCGTAGCTCTTCACCTTGCCGCCGAACACGGGACAGTCCTTGATCGAGGCGTTGAGCATGCCGGGGAGCTTCAGATCAAAGCCGTAGACTTGCTTGCCCGTCAGCTTGTCGATCGTGTCCAGACGCTTGACGGACTTGCCGATCAGCTTCCACTCCGTCGGGTCCTTGAGGGTCGGCTTTTCCGGCTGCGTGAGCTTGGCGGCGGCTTCCGCCACCTTGCCGTAGGTGGTTTTGCGGCCCGACGGCTTGTGCGTGATCACGCTGTTGCTCGCGCTGCACTCGGAGGCCGGCACGTTCCACGCGTTGGCAGCGGCCTGGATCAGCATGATCCGCGCGGTGGCGCCGCCCTCGCGGACGTACTGGTGCGAGTCGCGGATGCCGCGGCTGCCGCCCGTGGAGAAGTCACCCCACGCGCGCTTGCGCTTCACGCTCTGGCCGGGCGTCGGATACTCGGTCTTCACCTTCGACCAGTCGCACTCGAGCTCCTCGGCGACCATCTGGGCGAGGCCCGTGAGCGTCCCCTGCCCCATCTCGGAGCGCGCGATCCGGATCACGACCGTGTCGTCCGGGCGGATGACCACCCAGGCGTTCACTTCGGGCGAGCCGTCCTGGGCGCGCACGACGCTCGCGCCGAACGGGATCTTGAGGCCGAGAGCGAGCCCGGCGCCGGCGGCGGCGCTGCCGATGACGAAAGAGCGACGATTGAGCTTCGGAGTCCTGGTGATCATGGCGCGGCCCCCTTATGCCTTCGCCGCTGCGTGGATGGCCTCACGCACCTGCTGGAAGGTTCCACACCGACAGATGTTGGTGATCCTCGCGTCGATCTCGGCGTCGGTCGGCTTCGGCTTCTCCTTCAGGAGCGCCGCCACCGCCATGATCATGCCCGACTGGCAGTAGCCGCACTGCGGGACCTCGTGGTCGAGCCAGGCCTTCTGCACCTTGTTCAGGGCCCCGCCGTTGGCCAGGCCTTCGATGGTGGTGATCTTCTTGCCCTCGGCGGCGGCAACGGGCAGCACGCAGGAGCGGACCGCGGCGCCGTCGAGGTGCACCGTACAGGCGCCGCATTGCGCGATACCGCAGCCGTACTTGGTGCCGGTGAGACCCACCTGCTCACGGATCGCCCATAACAGGGGCGTGCTGGGATTGACGTTGACCTCGAGCGTTTTGCCATTGATCGTCAAGCGCGCCATGGGCTTCCCTCCCGGGATTGCGGTGGTTGGGACTATCCGCGATTGCGTCCCCGAAGGCAAGGACTCGCGTGACGCAGCGCAGCGAGGCGAAGAGCGGGGTGATCAGGGCATGGCGCCGCAGAAGCAGCGCAGGCCGGCGGCCCGCTGGATCATAGCGTTCGCCAGGTGCGGCGTGCGGGCGAGGCGCACCGGCAGGACCCCGGCGGCCCGAAAGCATCGCTCAGCGGCCGCATCGAGTGCCGGGATGCCCCACGGCAGATAGTGGACGGCCGGCCGGCCGCGGTTCATCCCCGGCAAGACGTTGCAATATACAAGGTCCACGCTGGCCAGGCTCAGCAGCGTGTCCCGTTCGTCACGCGTCCGCAGCTCCGGGACGCCGACAACCCGATACCCGCAGTCCGCCAGGCGTTCCCGGTAGGCCTGAAGCATCGACGTCCGCTCGCGTGCCGCCGCGCGATACTCGCGCGCGATCTGCTCGCGCGCGCGCGAGGGCGGCAGATACGGCGACAGCGTGAGGCGCCGGTGAGCGAGCACGGCGCCCAGCTGCTCGAGGCCGCGGCGCGGGTCGGCGACGAGCGTCGTCGGCCGACCGTCGCGACCGGTGCGTCCCAGCAACGCCACGTCGAGATCGATGTGGTAGGACGCCTGCCCGGACGGCGCCATCCGGTTTCGATCGTGATCGAACCGAGCCGAGCCGGTGGCGCCGAGGACGACGACCTCGCCTCCGAGCTCCGCCGTGAGAATCGCGAGCACCTCGGTCGCCGTCAGACCCAGCCGCGTGACGTTCTCCGAGATCGTATCGGCCCCGACCGCGAGACACTCGCCATCGAAGAGAATGTTGCCGCCGTGCCAGAACAGGCGGGAGCGCACGACGCGGACCGCGAGAAGACGCTGCGCGGCCCGAGCATCGAGCGGGCTCGCGGAGCTCTCGCCGGAGGTCCGCAAGGCACGAGGCACGAGCAGGACAGGACGCCCGCGCCGGTCGCGCGCCGCCAGGGCATTGTCGCGCGCGAAGATGGTCCCGAACCCGACGCTGAAGATCCGGATCGAGCGCTCACGGCCGAGACACTCGCGCACGAGACGACGGACACCCGCGCCATCGCTGTCCGGATCCAGGAGGACGACGACCCTCACGGAGCGGTCGAGCCCGCGCGTCAGGTCCCGGAGCAGGCTGACGGTGATCGGCGTGCCGCCCCAGGCGGTCGATATCTGGAGCCGGACGTTCCCGAGGGGACGACCGGCGGCCGCGGGCACCAGCGTCAATCCCAGCGTGCGAGGCGAGAACCCGACGCGTGAGCCCTCACGCCACCGTGGAAACGTCTCGAGCAGATCCACGGGCAGACGAAGGGCACGCCGCGTCAAGGTCGTTGAGCGCCGATCGCAGGTGCCGTATCGTGGCGACAGCCATGACGGAAACCGCGGAGGTCGTGATCGTCGGCGCCGGCATCATGGGCGTGAGCACCGCGTACCATCTGGCGCGGCTCGGCGCCGGGCGGGTGATCGTCCTCGAGCGCGACACCGTGTGCTCGGGCTCGACGGCTCTGGCCAGCGGAGGCATTCGCCATCAGTATGCGAACCGCCTCGGCGTCGAGCTGACGACCCACAGCATCGTCACCTACGAGCGGTTCCAGGAAGAGTTCGGCGTCGATCCTCAGTTCCGTCAGCACGGATACCTCATCCTGATCGCGACGGACGACGAGCTGGCCACGGCGCGGCGCAGCGTCGCGCTCCAGCGAAGCCTCGGCGTCGATGTCGAGCTGCTCGACGCGGCGGCGACGCGCGCGCTCTGCCCGTACCTGAACACCGACGATCTGCTCGGCGCGACCTATACGCCGCGCGACGGGTACGCCGACCCGTACCTCTGCGCGACCGCGATCGCCGCGCGCGCGCGCGACCTCGGCGTGGTGATCAAGCAGCAGCACGAGGTGCGCGGATTCCGCCGCGACGGCGACCGCGTGAGCGGCGTCACCACCGCGGCGGGCGCGTTCGAGGCGCCGGCCGTCGTCATCGCGACCGGCGCGTGGTCGGGCGTCGTGGGCACGCTCGCCGGAGTCGACATCCCCATCCGCCCGCACCGGCGTCACAAGTTCATGACTGCGCCGTTTCCCGTGGACCGGATTCCCGCGGCCACCCCGTTCGTCATCGACCCGCACCGGAACTTCTCGCTTCGCCGCGAGGGCCCCGGGATGCTCCTCGGACACGGGCGCCGCGACGAGCCCGACGGCTTCAGCACCGAGATCGATCGGAGCCTCGAGCCGCGGGTGGTCGAGCGCGCGATTCACCGCGCGCCGGCCCTGGCGGACGCCGCGCTCATGCGCGCGTACGCCGGCCTCTACGAGATGACGCCGGATCAGACGGGGATCGTCAGCGCCGTCCCCGGCGCGGCGGGATTGCACGTCATCGCCGGCTTCAGCGGCCACGGCTTCATGCACGGCCCCATCGCCGGCCAGCTCATGGCCGAGATGCTCGTACACGGCCGCGCCGCCACCATGGACGCCGCCGCCCTCGACCTCGCGCGGTTCGCCCGCGGCGAGGCCCACGTGGAGCCGCTGACCTTCGTCTGACGATCGACGGCGCGAGGAGCCTGTCGGAGTATCGAGGGGTGCCACGGCGCCGGGGCGCCCCGAGCGTGTGGCCGGGGAGTCCGAGGGGGGCGTAGCCCCTTCGCTTGAAGAACCCGGGGGGCCATGTCGGGGCCCCCCATCTTCTAGTCCTCGGGCCCCGGCGTGAGGGCGAACGAGCGAAGAGCGGAGCCGGTGCCGCCCCGGATCTTGAGCGGCGGCACGACGAGCAGGAACTCGTAGACGCGCGCCTCGGCCAGCTCTTCGAGGAAAAAGTTCTCGATGATGTTGATCCCGTGGTCAGCGATGACCAGCATGTGCACGGGGAACACCTGGAACGACGGCGTCCCCGGGGTCCCGAGGATCGGGGGGCGCTGCTCGAAGGTGAGCGTGTCGTTGCCGACGACGCGGGCGCCGGCATCGATCAGGAACTGCGCGCCCTCCACGCCCGGGCCGGGCGAGAAGTCGCCCTTGTAGAGCGCTGGATTCGCGCCGAAGTACTGTCCCCATCCCGTCCGGATGAGGACGGTGTCGCCGCGTTCCAGCTCGACCTGCTGGGCCTTGGCGGCGCGAGCGAGATGGCGGGCGGTGATCTCGAACTGCGGCGGCAGCGGAGTCAGGTTGCCGTTCACGAGGCGCGCGACGTCGAGCAGCACGCCCCGATTGACGAGCAGGTCCGTCGGGTAGTGCGTCATGTCGAGGTGGGCGCCCACCCCGCTACGACCGATGCCGCGCAGGTCCGCCGTCGCCGCCGCCGCGTCGACGCCGCCGAAGAGCAGGCCGTTGTGGCCGATGTGCCCGATGGCGTCGATGCTCGGCGCGCCGTGCTGGCCGCTCCAGTGCTGGACCTCGGCGGTGAACGAGAGCTTCCCTCCGTCCCCGAAGACGCCGCGCGTCCCGGCGTGGGTGGCGGCGAGCGACATGGAATACGTCGGGTTGACGCTGGCGATCGGCGAGTTCTCGTCCCAGACCGACGCGAGGTCGAAGAGCCGCGCGTTCTGCACCTTTCGGATGAACTCGCGGACCCGACCCGCGCCCTGGGACGGCTCGCCGGCCGTCGCCGAATCGACCCTCCCGGCCGCGACGAGGCCGGCGGCCAGGAGCGCCGCGCTTCGAACGAAGTCGCGCCGCGCCACGGAGCGCGGACCATCCTGCGCGTTGCGCCTGTCGTGTGGCATGGGTTTCCTCCCGCCGGGACTCTAGTACAGCGCCGCCGCGCGCGCCACCGCCAGCGTCGAGGCGCGCTCGTGAAGTGCGGATGTGCCGAGTCGCTTCGCCCAGGTCGCGAACTCGGCGCGCGGTCCGGTCCAGCGCAGCGCGTCCACGTCGGTGCCGATGGGCGCGTCCGCACGCAGCGTGGCCAGCTCGCGGAACAGCATCGCGCGCTCGCGTTGCTCGGCGAGCGTCGTCGCCAGCCGCATCGATCCGCGCACGGACACGTCCCACTCCGAGGCCGGCTTCGGAATGTGCTCGAGGTGCCGATATCGAGCGAGCAGCGTCGCGGCCGATCGCGCGCCCCAGCCGGGCAGCCCCGGGTAGCCGTCCGCGCTGTCGCCAACGAGCGCGAGCCAGTCGGGAATCGACGCGGGCGGGACGCCGAACTTCTGCCGCACCGCCGACTCGTTGCGCAGCTCGCGCGTGCGCCGATCGAGCTGGACAACGCGGTCGCCGCGCACGCACTGCGCGAGATCCTTGTCCGGCGTGCACACGACGACCTGCTCGACGCGCGTGTCGGCGGCGGCCATGGCCGCCGCCGCCGCCAGCGCGTCGTCGGCCTCGAACTCGACCATGGGCCAGACGGCGACGCCGAGCGCGCTCAGCGCAGCCTCCAGCGGCTGAAATTGCCCGTACAGGAGCGGGTCCATCCCCTCGCCCGTCTTGTAGTCCGGCCAGAGCGCGTTGCGAAACGATTCGATGACGTGATCGGTGGCCACGCCCAGATGCGTGGCGCCGCCTTCGAGCATCCCCAGGATCGACCCCACGACGCCGCGCACCGCCCGCAGCTCCGCCGGCGCGCTGCGATCGAAGGCCGCCGCCGGCGAGAGGAAATAGCGGAACAATTCGTACGTCCCGTCGATCAGATGGACGATCACGGCAGGCGGAAGAGCCGGCGCGGGTTCGTCTCGCCGATACGGTGCATCTCCTCCGCGCTGAATCCCGCGGCGCGCAGGCTCGCCAGCGGGTCGTGGTCGGCCGGCGGGAACGAGTCGTCGCTGCCGATCACGAGGCGCTCGATGCCGACGCGGTCCGCCAGATACCGGAGCGCGCGCGGGTCGTGGAGGATCGTGTCGTAGTACATGCGGCGCAGGTACGCCGACGGCGGCGACGTCGCGGCGATCCCGGCGGCGGCGCGGTCGCTGCGCTGGAACATGACGTCGAAGCGGCCGATCACGTAGGGCACCGTCCCTCCTCCGTGAGAGAGGATCAGCTCCAGCCCCGGGAAGCGGTCGAGAACGCCGGCGCCGATGAGCGAGCCGACGCAGAGCGTGGTGTCCACCGTGTACTGCACGACCTGGTTCATCGCGAAGCGCCGCGTGCGCGGCGTCGGATTCGGCTGCACGGGATGCAGGAACACGGGAACGCGGAGCTCGACGGCGGCGGCCCAGTACTCGTCGAGCGGCAGCTCGCCGAGGTTCGTGCCTTCCACGTTGGTCGCGGCGACGGCGCCGACGGCGCCGAGCTGCGTCACCGCGTACTCCAGCTCACGCGCCGCCTGGGCAGCGTCGGGAAGATAGCCGGACGCCAGGAGCGAGAAGTGAGGGCCGTGGCGCTGTGCGAGCTCGGCGAGCGACTCGTTCAGCAGCCGGTGCCAGGCGGTGCCCTGGGCGACGTCGAGCCCGTGGGCGTGCATGTCGGTCCACGTCGAGAGGATCTCGCGGTCGATCCCGGCGGCGGTCATGCTCGCGACGCGCGTGGCCGGCTCCTCGATCAGCTTCGCGAAGAACGGACGTAGCCGGAGCCCGGAGGCGAAGTGCAGCGCGTGGCAGGCGGGCTCGGTCTCGACCACCGAGACGCCGTAGCGCGAGCCTTCCTTCTGGAGCCGCTCGACGAGACCCGGCGGCACGTAATGCGCGTGGACGTCGATCATCGCTGCGCGTCCGCCATCCAGCGCGCGAGGTTCCTCGCTGAGAGCGGCAGCTCGCGGACGACCACGCCAGTCCCTGCCAGCGCGGCCGCGACAGCGTTGGCGGCGGCCGCGCCGGTGGCCACGATCCCGCCCTCACCCGCACCTTTCGCTCCGAGCGGGTTCGACGTGGACGGTGCGTCCTCGAGCGTGATGCTCTCGATGCTCGGGAAATCGGCTGCGGTGGGCAGCGCGTAGTCCGCGAGCGTGCCGGTGAGGAGCTGTCCCGTGTCGTCGTAGACCAGCTCCTCCAGGAACGCGCCGCTCAGACCTTGCACGGCGGAGCCGAGCGCCTGTCCGTGCACGAGCGCGGGGTTGATGGCGCGGCCGACGTCCTCGACCGTCACGAAGCGCAGCACGTCCGTCGCCCCGGTCTCCGGATCGACCGCGACGTGGGCGACGTGCGCGCCGTACGTGTACGTGAGCGCCGTCGTCGTGAACTTCCCGACGGCCTCCACCGGGGCACTGGTCGCGAGGGTCAGCACCGGACGCTCGCCCACGCCGTCTCGCCTGTACACGTCGCCGCCGCGGCATTCGAGCGCCGCCTCGTCGAGCCCGGCGCGCTTCGCCGCGAGCGCGACGAGCTGCGACTTCAGCGCTGCCGCGGCGGCCGCGACGGCGCTGCCGCCGACGACGACGGCACGACTGTGGTACGTGCCCCAGCCCTCGGCGACGAAGCTCGTGCTGCCGTGGAGAACCGTGATCCACTCGAACGGGATCGCCAGCTCGTCGGCGAGAATCTGCGCCAGGACCGTCTCGTGGCCCTGGCCCGAGGAGGCGCAGCCGCTGTAGAGCTCCACGCGGCCGGGCCCGCGGACGACGATACGCGCGGTCTCGGCGGGACCGGCCCCGCTCGACTCGACGAAGCAGCCGATGCCGATCCCGCGCCGCTTGCCGTCCACGAGCCGGCCGTTGTCCTTCGCGAGGCGCGCGTAGTCACTCGCCTCGAGCGCCCGGCGGAGCGCCGCCGCGTAATCGCCGCCGTCGTACGCGCCGGAGGCCTCGTACGGCACGAGCGTGCCGATGGTCCACGGCAGCTCCGCCGGCGTGATGAGGTTCCGCAGCCGGACGTCGGCGGGATCGAGCCCCAGGTCGGAGGCCATGAGGTCGAGCAGGCGCTCGCGGAAGAAATTGGCCTCGAACCGGCCCGGCCCGCGATACGTGCCGACCGGCGTCTTGTTGGTGATCACCGCCTGCACCTCGCACGCGAAGTGCGGGATGCGGTACGGGCCCGGCAGGAACTGCGCCGCCTTGGCGGGGACCACGCCGCCGTTCGTGCGCACGTACGCGCCCATGTCGGCGAGCAGGCGGCCACGCAATCCCAGGACGGTGCCGTCCGCGCGCGCGGCGATCTCGAGCTCGCACTCGATCTGGCGGGAGTGGTTCGTCGCGAGGAAGCTCTCGCGCCGGTCCTCGATCCACTTCACCGGGCGCCCGAGCTTGATGGCGGCGAGCGGGATCAGCAGATCTTCGGGATAGAACTCGCCGCGCACGCCGAAGCTGCCGCCGACGTCCACCTCGATCAGCTCGATGCTCGCCTCGTCGAGCCGCAGCATCCGCGCGAGCGCCCGGCGGTTGAAGAAGGTCACCTTGGTGGCGCCGAGCACGGTCAGCTTCTCCAACGTCGCGTCCCACGTCGCCACCAGGCCGCGGGTCTCGAGGGGCACGCCGCTGTGGCGCTGGCATCGGAACGTTTCGCGCCGTGTGTACGCGGCAGACGCAAATGCGGCATCGGGATCCCCGCGTGACACGCGATAACGGGTCGCGATGTTCGTGCCGCTCGCCTCGTGGATCAGGACGCGGTCGGCCGCGGCATCGTGCGGGTCGACGACGGCCTCGAGGGGCTCGTAGTCCACGGAGACCCGCTCGGCCGCATCCTCGGCGGCGTGACGGTCCTCGGCCACGACGAGCGCCAGCGGCTCGCCGACGTACCGGACGCGGTCGCGGGCGAGCGGCCACTGGAGGTAGCGGTCGAACCCGGGCAGGGGGCCGATCCGAATGGGAATGGGCGACCCGAGCTCGCCGAGGTCGGCGACGGTGAGCACCGCGAGCACGCCGGGCGCCCGCCGCGCCGCCGCGGTGTCGAGGCGGGCGAGGCGCGCATGGGCGGCCGCGCTGCGGACGACCACGGCGTGACCGTGCGCGGGATCCACGACGTCGGCGACGTAGCGGCCGCGGCCGGTGACGAACCGGCGATCCTCGCTGCGGCGCACGGCCGCGCCCACGAGGCGCTCGCGGGTCGGTGGCGTGACGGGTGGGTGTGCCGGGTGATCGTTCACGCGTACAATCGCCGCGCTAGGCTAGCACACGGCGAGGTGGCCTATGGATCTACAGCTCAACGGCAAGGTGGCGCTGGTGACCGGTGGAAGCCTCGGCATCGGCAAGGGCATCGCGCGCGTGCTCGCGCGCGAGGGCGTGGACGTCGCGATCTGCGCGCGCCGCAAGGACGTGCTCGAGGCGGCGGCCGACGAGATCCGCCGCGAGTCCGGCCGCAAGGTGCTCGCGATCCCGGCCGACCTCACGCGCCGCGAGGACGCAGAGAACTTCGTGCGCGGCGCCGCGCGGCACTTCGGGCGGATCGACGTCCTCGTGAACAACGCCGGCTCCGCGCCCGGCGGGATCCTGGAAGCCCTCGACGAGGACGCGTGGCAGCAGGGTCTGCAGCTCAAGTTCATGGGCTACGTGCGCTGTCTCAGGGCCGCGCTGCCGATCATGAAGCAGCAGGGCGGCGGCCGCGTCGTGAACCTGATCGGCAACGACGGCGTGAAGGACTCCTACTGGGAGATCGTGCCCGGCGCCTGCAACGCCGCCGGCCAGAACCTCACCAAGGCGCTCGCCGGCCAGTACGGCCGCTTCAACATCACCTTCGTGGCCGTGAACCCCGGCCCCGTGCGCACCGAGCGGTGGGACGGCCTCGTGAAAGCGATGGCGCGCGACATGAAGCTCTCGTACGAGGAGGCGGACCGGCTCGCGCCGCGCAGCATCCCGCTCGGGCGCATCGCCGAGGTGGAGGAGGTGGCCAACCTCGTCGCCTACCTGGCCTCACCGCTCGCCCACTTCGTCAACGGCTCGATGATCGAGATCGACGGCGGCCAGCAGAAGCCGCTCATGGACGCCGCCCGCGGCTGAACGGGTCGAGGCCAGCGGCTAGGCGGCCTTCTTCGTGACCGAGGGCAGTCACATCAGCTGGCGGAAAGAAGATCGTCTTCCTCCGGGCACGTCGCCTGCTCGTCCCGGCGGCTTGCCTTGGTCACCCCGCGATGGTAAGTCTCCCGTCGTGTTCGCGATCGATCCGCGTCGAACCGACCTCGCGCTCGAATTCAAGCGACGCCCGTTCGGCCCGCACAGCCCGGAGCTCCAGGCGGTGCTGAACGTGCTGCGGGGATCGCTGCACTGTCAGAACCTCCTGCTCGTCTGCACTCGACCTCACGCCGAGTGGATGCTCGCGGAGAAGCAGCCGGACGGCCGGCCCCCACGGCTCCGGCCGGATCTGACGTTCACGAGTCTCGAGGCCGCCGAGTGGCACGCCTTCCGCGTGCGGTGGGAAGCGGTGACCGGCCAGGCGTTGCCCGCGCTCGATCGCGAGTGAGAGGTCTCCCCCCGTCGTGAGCGTGGCGATGCCGCGCGTGATCGGCTACGCGGATCCGCTCAGCGTCGCGCCGGGCGAGCCGATTCGATTCATGGTCGGAACCCTCGACGGTCCCCGGCGCTATCGCGCCGAGGTCGTCCGACTCGTCTGCGGCGACACCGGCCCTGGCGGCCCGGGCCTCAAGACCGTGCGTCTGCCGACGTCGATCGAGGGCGAGCACGACGGCACGCCGCAGCTGATCGACGCCGGCTCGTATGCGATCGTCGAGCACCCCGAGGCGTTCGGCGCCCTCGGGCGCTTCACCCTTCAGGCGTTCATCCAGCCCACCCTCGTGCCGGTCCGGCCGTCGCCGCGCCGACAGGTCGTCATGGGGACGTGGGCGGAGGATCGCGGCTCGGGCTTCGCCCTGATGCTCGACGAGACGGGCGCGCTGGCGTTCCTCATCGGCGCGGCGCCCGTGTCCACGGGCACGCCGCTCACCGCCCGGAGGTGGTATCACGTCGCGGCGTCGATCGACCTCGCGGCGGGGACGGTGACGCTGCGCCAGACGCCGCTCGCCGACCACGCGCCGAGCCTCGAGCAACCCGTCGCCATCACCACCGCCATCCGCGCGGCGCCCGGGCCCGCCGGCGACTTCTTCATCGGCGCCGCACGCAAGGCGGTCGAGGACGGCCGGCTGCGGACGACGTGGCATTTCAACGGCAAGATCGACCGGCCATCGCTGCTCGCAGGCGAGCACCCGATCGGTCTCTGGGACTTCGCGGCCGACGTCGCCACCGACCGCGTGACCGATCGCTCGCCCAACCACCTGCACGGCCGGACCGTCAATGCGCCGAAGCGCGCCGTCACCGGCCACAACTGGGACGGCAGCGAGATGGACTGGCGTCGGGCGCCGCATCAGTACGGCGCCATCCACTTCCACGACGACGACCTCTACGACGCCGGATGGCGGCCGACGCTCACGATGACCGTCCCCACGGACGCGCGCAGCGGCGTGTACGCGCTCCGCCTGGAGGCCGACGGCGGACCCGAGTTCTGGGTGGTGTTCTACGTGCGCCCGCCACGCGGCGGGCCGCGCGCGCGCGCGGCGTTCCTCGCGTCCACCGCCACCTATCTCTGCTACTCGAATTATCGGATGCGCATGCGGCCGGGGCCGGCCGAGCTGTTCATCGGCGCCCTGCCGATCGTGGACACCACCGACCTCCTGCTGATGCATCACCCCGAGCTGGGCGCCTCGACCTACGACACGCACTCCGACGGCTCCGGCGTGTGTCACGTCTCGCGGCTGCGACCGATCGTCAACGTCCGACCGACCGGGCGACTCTGGAACCTGTTCCTCGACCTCTGCCTGCTCGACTGGCTTGAGGCTCACGAACAGCGGTATGACGTCATCACCGACGACGACCTCCACACCGAGGGACTGCCACTCCTCGACGGGTACTCCGTGGTTCTCACCGGCTGTCACCCCGAATACGTGTCGCGCGAGATGATGGAGGCCCTCGCGGCATACCTCGGCCGCGGCGGGCGGCTCATGTACATGGGCGGCAACGGCTTCTACTGGCGGGTCTCGTACCCGCGCGCGCACCCCGGGATGATCGAGATGCGCCGCGCGGAAGACGGCACCCGCGCGTGGGTCGAGTCGGTCGGCGAGTACTACCACGGCTCGACCGGCGAGTACGGCGGGCTCTGGCGGCGCCAGGGCCGGGCGCCCAACACGCTGGTCGGGGTGGGGTTCGTGGCGCAGGGCTTCGATCGCTCGTCCTATTATCGGCGCACCGCCGCGAGCCGCGACCCGCGCGCGCGCTTCATCTTCGACGGCGTCCAGGACGAGGTCCTCGGCGACTTCGGCGTCGCCTGGGGCGGCGCCGCCGGGCTCGAGCTCGACGCCTTCAACCCGGCCCTCGGCTCGCCGCCGTGGGCGCTGGTGGTCGCGTCCTCCGAGGACCACTCGAACGCCTTTCAGCTCGTCAACGAGGAGATCAACGTGTCGTTCGCAGGGGCCGACGGACGCTTCTCGCCTGCCGTGCGCGCCGACATGGTCTTCTACGAGCATCCGGGCGGCGGCGCCGTGTTCTCCACCGGCTCGATCGCGTACGTCGGGAGCCTCGCCCACAAGGGCTACGACAACAACATCTCGCGGCTGACCCTGAACGTCCTGCGCCGGTTCCTCGACCCCGCCCCCTTCGCGATGCCGTGACGCTCTACGTCGCGGCCCGGCTGTCGCTCGTGATCCCGATGTTCCTCGGCTCCACGCTGATCATCTTCGTCCTGATGCGGCTCCTGCCGGGCGACGTGGTGGACCAGCTCATGGGGCTCGAGGGCTCGCTCTCCGCCGAGGCGCGCGCGTCGCTCCGCCAGCTCCTGGGTCTCGACGCCCCGCTGCCGCTCCAATATCTGAAGTGGCTCGGCGACCTCGTACGCCTCGAGCTGGGCGTGTCGCTCCGCTCGAGCCTGCCCGTGCGGGAGATGCTCGTGCAGCGGGTGCCCGTCACCATCGAGCTCGCCGTCCTCGCGGTGCTGTTGTCGATGGTGATCGCGGTGCCGCTCGGGATCGTATCGGCGCTCTTCCGCAACCGGGCCATCGACTTCACCGCGCGGCTGTTCGGCCTGCTCGGGCTGTCGATGCCGGTGTTCTGGCTGGCGACGCTCCTCATCCTGGGCGGCGCCTCGTTCCTGCACTGGCTGCCGCCGGTGATCTACGCGCCCTTCTGGCAGGCGCCGCTGCAGAATCTCAAGCAGATGGCCTTCCCGACGCTCGCGCTCGCGCTGTCGCTGGTGGCGGTGGTCATGCGGATGACCCGCTCCTCGATGCTCGAGGTGCTCGAGCAGGACTACATCCAGACGGCGCGGGCGAAGGGGGCCGCGGAGCCGACGGTCGTGCTCCGTCACGCGCTGAAGAATGCGCTGATCCCCGTGGTCACCGTCGTCGGCGTCCAGTTCGGCTACCTGCTCGGCGGCTCGGTGGTCGTCGAGCAGATCTTCGGACTCCCCGGCCTCGGCTTCATGCTGCTGAACGCGATCTACCAGCGCGACTATCCCGTCGTGCAGGGCGCCGTGGTGTTCGTGGCGCTCTTCTTCATCCTGGTGAACCTGGTGGTCGACCTCGTCTACGGTGTGCTCGATCCGCGCATCCGCTACGGCTCGGCATGAGCACCGCCGGCGCCGCGCTCGTCGTCGCCTTCGTCGTGCTGGCGGTGCTGGCGTCGGTCGTGGCGCCGCATGCCCCCGACGATCCGGTGGGCCAGCGCCTGACCGCACCCCAGCGCGCCTATCCTCTGGGCACCGACGAGTTCGGCCGCGATATCCTGTCGCGCCTCATCTTCGGCAGCCGCATCTCGCTCTGGGTCGGCGTCGTGGCGGTCGCGATCGGCCTGGTGGGCGGCGCCTCGGTGGGACTCGTGTCGGGCTACGTCGGCGGTCGGCTCGACATGCTCCTCATGCGCGTGGTGGACGTGATGTTCTCGATCCCGCCGATCATCCTCGCCATCACGCTCACGGGCGTGCTCGGGCCGGGGCTCACCAACGCCACCGTCGCCATCGGGCTCGTCTACCTTCCAACCTTCGCGCGGGTCGCCCGCGGCCCCGTCCTCGCGGTGGTGGGCCGCGAATACGTCGAGGCCGCGCGGGCCGCCGGCGGCGGCGCCACGCGCGTGCTGTCGCTGCACGTGCTGCCGAACGTCATGGCGCCCCTGATCGTGCAGACCACGCTCGCGCTCTCGACGGCGATCCTGGCCGAGGCCACGCTCTCCTTCCTCGGTCTCGGCATCCAGCCGCCGGAGCCGTCCTGGGGCACAATGCTGGGCACCGGTCGCAAGTACATGGAGCTCGCGCCGTGGGTGGCGATCTTCCCGGGCGCCGCGGTGATGCTGCTGGTGCTCGGCTTCAACCTGCTGGGAGACGGATTGCGGGACGTCCTCGATCCCCGCCTCCGCCCCTAGCGCAAGTGGCGGTGCGAGCCGAGGCGGGCCGGCCTCCGACCCGCCGAGGCGAGCCTGCGAAAGAGAGGGGAGCTCAGCGATGGACACGAAGCTGACGCGACGCCAGGCGCTCCAGATCGGGGCCGCCGGGGCCGCGCTCCTGGCGGCGCCGCGCGCGGGCCGGGCGCAGGCCCGGCCGAAATCGGGCGGTCACCTGATCGCCGCGCAGGAGATCGACCCGATCAGCCTCGACAATCACAAGACCTCGAACTACTCGTCGGTGCAGGGCGTCGAGCACATCGTCGAGAGCCTGACCCAGTACGACGACAAGCTGAACGTCCTCCCGGCCCTCGCCGAGTCCTGGAAGACGCCCGACCCCGTGACGTACGTCTTCAGCCTCCGCAAGGGCGTGACGTGGCACGACGGCTCCGAGCTCACCGCGGACGACGTCGTCGCGTGGTGGGACCGGATCTTGGATCCCGCCACCGCCGCGCCGTACAAGGGCTGGTTCGTCGCCATCGACCGCGTCCAGGCCGTCGACAAGCACACCGTCCGCATGAGCCTCAAGAACCCGTTCGGGCCGCTGCTCGCCTCGTTCGCGGCGCTGCGCGGCTCCGCGATCATTCCCCGGTCGCTCGCCCAGGAGCGCAAGGACCTCGGAGCGCGCGCGATCGGCACCGGCCCCTTCAAGCTCTCCCGCTTCGTGCCCTATGACCACCTGCACTACGTCAAGAACGACAAGTACTGGGACAAGACGCTGCCCCACGTCAACGAGCTGACCTTCAAGGTGATGGTCGAGGAAGACGCGCGGGTCGCCGCGCTGCGCGCCGGCCAGATCCACTACGCCTACCTGACGGGCGAGGGCGCGGCGCGGCTCAAGGACGACCGCAACGTCACCGTGATGCGGAGCCCCAAGGCCTTCGTGACCATCCACGTGATGAACTCCACGCGCAAACCGTTCACCGACAAGCGCGTGCGCCAGGCGATCTCGATGGCGGTCGACCGCCAGGAGGTCCTCCAGAAGGCGGTGTTCGGCGAGGGCACGCTCTCCGGGCCGGTTCCGACGGGGCACACGGACTGGTTCATCCCGGTCGACAAGCTGCCCTACAAGCAAGACATCGCGCGCGCCAAGCAGCTGCTCGCCGAGGCGGGCTATCCGAACGGGTTCGAGACCACCATCAAGGCCTCGCCGCAGTATCCGGAGTTCGTCAACGCGTCGGTGGTGCTCCAGAGCCAGCTCAAGAAGATCGGCGTCAACGCCAAGATCATCCAGCTCGAGTGGGGACAGTTCACCAAGGAGACGTTCAGCCAGCGGCCCGCGGACTACGACATGAAGGTCACCGCGTGGACGTTCTATCCCGATCCGCACCACTACCTCTACAACTGGTGGCACTCGAAGTCGCCGTCGAACCAGGACTTCAAGAACGCCGAGCTCGACGCGACCCTGGACCGGGCGATGGCGAGCACCGACCGCGACGAGCGCAAGCGCCTCTATTTCCAGGCGCAGCAGATCCTGCTCGACGAGGCGCCGCAGATCATCTGGTACACCGGCAACAACATCGAGGCCGTCCGCAGCGAGGTGAAGGGCTACGTGCAGTCGTACACGGGCCGGCGCCTCGCGTTCAAGCGCACCTGGCTCGAGGGGTAGTGGGGGGCCCCGACATGGCCCCCCTTGTCCCTCGAGCGAAGGGGGCTACGCCCCCCTCGGACTCCCCCGGCCAACCGCTCGGAAGCGCCCCGGCAAAGTCGGGACGCTCCCCGACCATCGGCGACAACATGGCGTTCGAGCGATCGCTCCCGGCCGGCTAGCCCGTGGACCGGGCGTTTCCGATCGTCAGACATCCGGCGCCGGGGACCCGCACGCCGGTGCTGGTCAGCGTGCCTCACTACGGCACCGAGCCGTTGCCCCACATCACGCGCGACGACTACCGCGAGCCGTCGTTCGAGACGTTCGCGTACGGGTTCGCCGACACCTTCGTGGGCGACCTCTATGGCGACCTATATAAGGAGGGGGCCACCGTGCTGGCGACGCCGTTCTCGCGGATGTTCGTGGACGTCAATCGGCGTCGTGACGATTTCGAGCACCACGACGGCGAGGTGCGCTCACGACGCGGCGTGGTGCGCACCCACACGATGCGCGACACGCCGATCTTCGCGCGCCCGCTCGGCCTCGTCGACCTCGAGGCGCGATTGCGGGCGCTCTACGATCCCTACTACGCGGCCGTGGAGCAGCTGCTCGACGAGCTCCGTCAGGCCTACGGCTATGCGCTGCTCCTCGACGGCCACACGGGCAGCCCGCGCCGGATGAGAGACCACCAGGTGATCATCGGCACGTGTCACGGCGCGACGTGTGCCCCCGAGCTCGCGGCGACCGCGGCCGCGATCTTCACCCGTCACGGCTTCGAGGTGCACGAGAACGTCAGCGGCTACACGGGCGGCAACCTCGTGGCCACGTATGGTCGACCCGGGACCCGGCGCGTCCACGCGATCCAGCTGGAGATCAACGCGTCGTTGCTGATGACGACGACCGCCGAGGAGTTCATCGCCCAGGTGAGGCGCGGCGAGATCCCCGAGAAGGCGGACGACAGCATCGCCCGCATTCGGCGGTGCCTCCGCGAGGTGCTGACGGCCCTGCCCTCGGTCCTCGCGGCCGTGCACGCGTCGTAGCGGCGACCGACGCTCACGCCGCGCGCAGTCCGACCGGCCACCGTTCAGCGGGCGAGACTCGCCATCAGCTCCATCGCCTCGGACTGCTCGGTGGTGATCGTCAGGCCGGTGATCCCGCAGTCCGCCCACGCGCGGTAGCGCTCGCGGATGCGCGCGACGGGGCCCACCAGCGACATCTCGTCGCAGAATTCGTCGGGCACGGCGGCGACGGCCTCGTCCCGGCGCCTGGCGAGGAACAGCTCCTGGATGCGCTGTGCGGCGTCGCCGAAGCCGCGGCGGATCATCATCTCCTTGTGGAAGTTCTTGTCGCGGTGCCCCATGCCTCCGACGTAGAGCGCCACGCGCGGCTTCATGCGCGCCAGCGCGCCGCGCACGTCGTCGGTGATCGCCACCTCGGCGCGGGGCTGGATCTCGAAGCCGGCGAAGCCCTTGCCGCCGCCCGCGCGGCGAAAGCCCTCCTCGAGCCAGGGCCGCAGCATCGGCATGAGACGCGGCACGAAGCCGAGCGGCAGCCAGCCGTCGGCGATCTCGGCCGTCAACTTCACGTTGGCCTCGGTCCCGGTGCCGAGCCAGATGGGCAGCCGCGGGTTCATGTGGAGGATCGACACGAGCGGCTTGCCGACGCCGAGCGCGCCGGGGCCCGTGTACGGCAGGGAAATTTCTCGTCCCTCGTGAGCGACGGGCTCCTTGCGCTCGAAGACCTTGCGCATGATGGCGACGTAGTCGCGGATGCGCCAGTACGGCCGTCCCCACGGCTGGCCGTACCAGCCTTCCACGATCTGCGGGCCCGAGACGCCGAGCCCGGCGATGACGCGGCCGCCGCCGGCGAGAGCGTCCACCGTGCCCGCGGCCATCGCGGCCGAGGCGGGCGGGCGCGCGGCGAGCTGCATGATGCCGGTGCCGAGGCGGATGCGCTTCGTCAGCGCGGCCAGGTAGGCGAGCGGCGTGATCGCATCGGAGCCGTACGCCTCCGCCGTCCACACGGAGTCGAAGCCGAGACGCTCGGCGAGGAGCACCGCGTCGACGGGAAGCTTCAGCTCCGCTCCCGAATAGCCGATGCTCAAGCCGAGCTTCATGCCGCCTCTCGTCTGGGCATCAGCAACCCGCGGCCGTGGCGTTGGGTGCCGGATCGTAGATCTCTATCGACACGATTTGCGCGACTCGTATCCACACGCCCAGGCCGCCATGGTCGCGCGTATTTTGAATCAGATTCCAATTTTCGTCGTAGACGCGTGTATCGTCGCCGAGACGGACGTCTCTGCCTTGACTCGTGTAGCCGAATTCGACCCCGCGGCCCACATAGATAGGCCCATCTTTCGTGTACACGGTCAACCAGACTTGGCGCCGAGAGTTTAGCCACAGTCTGTCCCAGATATCCTCGCCGACGCCACGACTAGGAGCGGGGATGCCGAGTCGCGGCAATACGCGGCCCCCAAGTTTTGGATACCAGTCTTGCCAGTAGGCGATGGCCGCGAGTAAACCCCCGCTGACAGGGAGCAAGAGCGACAAAGCGAAGAATGCGACAACGCCGCGGTGGCCCAACGGCACCGAGGGTGCGCTCGCGGCGGCAGCCGCCGTCGTCAGGCGATGCCGAACATCGAGAAGATCCGGAGCAGCGGCAAGCCAAAGCGGGACGAACGCGAGACTCACTGTGATGCTCGTAAGGGTCAGACTCATGGCGTCAGATTTCGCCACGGGCGGAACGAACCATTCACGTGTCCGAACCAAAATGAATCCAGGCATGACGAACACGACAGCGATAAGCAATGCCTCGACGGTAGCCGGCATGGCCCGGACCGCCCCGTCGCTTACTTCTTTGGCGGTGGCGGAGGCGGCGGGTTAGGACTTCGGGGTGGCTCGGGGGGGCGGATCGTTCGCTCAGTAAGTACCTTGTCCTTGCCCATGACGACCTCCGGTTATTTAGTTTAGCCCACGTTTTCCCATCCTTGATAGCACGGCGGCGACATCCAACACTGTCACTAG
Source organism: Candidatus Rokuibacteriota bacterium (assembly GCA_003220225.1). Classification (GTDB taxonomy): domain Bacteria; phylum Methylomirabilota; class Methylomirabilia; order Rokubacteriales; family CSP1-6; genus AR12. The sequence continues at coordinate 85,265 of QHRU01000051.1, read as the reverse complement.
TGCAATACGGTGTTTACCCCGCCACGCTGCAGGCCGATCCTGGCCTGCAGCGACCCGACGATTTGCGACCGAGCTCATGTGCCGCGACCCCAGAGCCCGCAGTAGCGCCGCAGCACCATCGGCAGACCCGCCTCGTACCCGGGCCAGCTCTCGTATTTCGGCAGCTTCAGCTCCTTCTCGACTCGATCCCAGCACCCGCCCGCCTGCGCCTCGGTCTTCACGGCGGCGGAGGCGTCCTGCAGGAACGTCAGCACGCTTTGCACGTCATCCTTCGTGCCGAGCCGGCCGCCCGGCGCGCCGGGATGGCCGGGGATCAGCGTGTCCCAGTTCATCGCCAGCACCTGCTTCAGCGAGTCCTCCCACTCGATCGGATAGGAGTCGATCATGGCGCGCCCCGGCATCGATCCGACGGGAATGAAGTCGACGGCGAAGAGAATCTTCTGCCTCGGCAGCCGCATCACGATCGAGCTGTCCGAATGATTGAGGCCGACGTACGTGAGCTCGAGCGTGGTGTCGCCGAGCTTGATGATCCTGCTCTTGTCCATCGTCTCGTCCGGCACCACGGTGTGCGGATCCTTCAGCGCGACCAGGCGTTCCTTCGCCCGCTTGTGCGACAGGACCCTCGCGCCGGCGTCCTTGAACGGCTTGCCGCCGGCGATGTGGTCGAAGTGGTGGTGGCTGTAGATCAGGTACTTGATCGGCTGGTTCGTGACCTTCTTGATCTCGTCGACGTACGTGCTCGCCACCTGGGGACGACCGTATCCGATGGGGTCGGTGGCGATCACGCCCGCGGACGTGACCACGAACATCGACTGGTGGTTCCCGGCGCGGAAGATGTAGACGTTGTCCGTGCCCTCGACCTTCACCGTCACGAACGGCGGTTGCGACGGCGGCTGCGCGTGGACGACCACGCCGAGACATGCCGCGGCCAGAGCGGCGCCTGCGATGACATAGGACACCCGTGACATGGGAGGCTCCTTTCGAGACTCGGAGCATCACCCGACCGAGCGGCGAGCGCAAGAGCCACCGGTCGGTGCTAGGCTCAGCGGTCGAGGAGGTGGCACCCCCGATGACCATGCTCGCGCTGGCCCTTCTCGTCGTGGCGCTGGCCGCGCCGTCGGCCCAGGCCGCCGACATCGACCGCACCTCGGTGGACTTCAAGACGCCGTCCGACATCGCGTGGGTCCGGAACGCGGCGGGAACGAACGAGCAGGCCGTGCTGTTCGGCGATCCGAGCAAGCCGGGTCCGTACGTCGTGCGCATCAAGTGGTTCCCCGGCAACATGAGCCGGCCTCATTTCCATCCCAACGACCGCTTCTTCGTCGTCGTGTCCGGCACCTGGTGGATGGGAACCGGCGAGACGTTCGATCCGGAGCGCACGGTGCCGGCGCCCGCGGGCAGCTACGTCATTCATTACAGGGGCAAGGTCCACTACGACGGCGCCAAGACCGAGGAGACCATCATCCAGGTCTGGGGCATGGGGCCGGCGACGTCGACGCCGGCCGGGAAGAAACAATGAAGATCCGAATCGGAGTGGGAGCCGCCGGCGGATCCTCGACGCCCGGCGCGCTGGCCGAGCTCGTCACGGGTCTCGACGAGCTGGGGTTCGACTCGCTGTGGCTCTCGGAGGTGCTGACGGGTCCGGTGTTGGACCCGATCGTCGGCCTTTCCTGGGCGGCAGCGAGCAATCCGCGCGTGAAGCTCGGGACCACGATGCTGTTGCCGGGACGCAACGTGGTGCGGCTCGCCAAGCAGCTCGCGAGCCTGGACGTGCTGTGCAACGGGCGGCTGCTGGTGACGTTGGTGCCCGGGCTCACCTATTCGCCCGAGCGCGAGGCCATCGGTGTCGACCCCAAGCGCCGTGGCGCCGTCATCGACGAGGCGCTGCCGCTGTTGCGGCGCCTGTGGGCCGGCGAGACGGTGAGCCACGACGGCCCCGCCGGCAGCCTGCGCGAGGTCAAGCTCTCGCCCCTGCCGGTGCAGCAGCCGCTCGAGGTGTGGTTGGGCGGCACGGCGCCGGCCGCCCTCGAGCGCTGTGGTCGGTTGTCGGACGGGTGGCTGCCCTCGCTGTGCACGCCCGACGAGGCGGCCCTCGGACGCATCGTCATCGAAGAAGCGTCGGCCCGCGCCCGACGCTCGATCAGCAGCGAGCACTTCGGCGTGAGCATCGGCTACGCCCGCGCGCCCATCGACCCGGCCACCGCGCGCGCGATGACGGCGCGGCGTCCCCGAGCGCTCGAGCTCACGCCGGTGGGACTGCCCGCGTTGCGAACGCTGATGGAGCGCTTCATCGCCGTGGGCTTTTCCAAGTTCGTCGTGCGTCCGGTCGTTGCGCCGGCGTCCTGGCGCGCCGAGCTCGAGGCCCTGTCGGCGGCGGTGGGTGACCTTCAGACCTGACGCCGCACGGCGCGGCGGCCTGCTCGTGGCCTGTGCGGCGGTGTGCTGGAGCAGCGGGGGGCTGATCGCGCGCCTCGTCACCACCGGCCCGTGGACCACGAGTCTGTGGCGCGGTCTCTTCGCGTCGCTGTTTCTGACCCTGGTGCTGCGGATCGCCAGCCGCCGCAACATCGTCGCGCAATGGCGCGACGGTGGAGGGCCGGTCCTGATCGCGGCCGTGTGCATGGCCACGGCCTCGACGTGCTTCATCTTCGCGCTGTCACGCACGTCGGTGGCCAACACGCTGATCCTCATGAGCACGGGCCCATTCGTGGCCGGGCTGCTGGGCTGGACGCTGCTCGGCGAGCGCGTCGCGCCGCGCACCTGGCTGACGATGGGCGTCGCGCTCGCGGGCGCCGTGGTCATGGTGTCGAGCTCCTACGGTGGTGGCGCGATCGTCGGCGACCTGCTCGCCATCGTCATGGCGGGGAGCTTCGCGACCGCGACCGTCGTCGTCCGCCGGCACCCTCAGATCCAGATGGCGCCGGCGGCGGCGCTGGCGACGGCGCTCACGGCCCTCGTGGCGCTGCCACTGTCCGATCCGCTCGCGACCGCGCCGCGCGACCTCGCGCTCCTGGCGTTCTTCGGCGTGGGGCAATTCGGCGCGGGCTTCCTGCTCTTCATGGCCGGCGCGCGGCTGATTCCCGCCGCGGAGAGCTCGCTCATCGGCATGCTGGAAACCGTGCTGGGACCGCTGTGGGTCTGGCTCGTGCTGGACGAGCGGCCCGGCACGGCCACACTGACGGGCGGCGCCCTCATCCTGGCCGCGCTCCTGGCCAACACGCTCGTCGACCTCGTGACGCCGCGCCGCGCTTGTCTCCCGAGCTGAATCCACGCGCCGCCCCCGACCTGCCCGTGTGGCGGATGTTCGCCGCGAGCGATGCTTCCTATGCTGGCTTCGAGGTCGACACGGCCTCGCACCCAGGAATGGAGGATACGATGACCGCAGTGATGGAACTCTCCGACGCGCTGGCCGGCGCGGTCGCGCGCGCTTCGGGATCGGTGCTCGCGGTGCATGGCCGCCGGCGTTTGCCGTCGACGGGCGTGCACTGGCGCGCGGGGCTCGTCGTCACCGCCAACCACACGGTCGAGCCGGACCGTGAGGTGACGCTCACCGCACCGGACGGTCGAACGCTTTCGGCCCGGGTGGCCGGGCGTGATCCCGGTCTCGACATCGCCGTGCTGCGCGCCGAGGTCGAGAGCATGCCGGCCGCCGACGTGGCCGACGACGGGGAGCTCCGCGTCGGCCATCTGGTCCTGGCGCTCGGCGTGGGACCCCGGGCGAGCGCCGGCATCATCAGCGCCCTGGACGTGCGCGGCGGCCGCCAACCGGCCGGCGAGGTGCTCGCGGTCGACCTCACGTTGTATCCGGGCTTCTCCGGCGGACCGCTCATCGACGTGCGCGGCCGCGTCGTCGGCATCACGACGTCCGGCGTTTCCCGGCACCTTCAATGCGCGATCCGCGCGGGCGCGGTCGGCCGGCTGGTGGAGCAGGTCGTCCGCGGCGGCAGGATTCCGCGGGCGTACCTCGGCGTCGGTACCCAAGCCGTCGAGCTTCCCGAGCCGCTCCGCGACCGGCTGAGCCTGGCCCAGAGGACGGCGGTCATCGTCCTGAACATCAGGTCCGACGGGCCGGCCGGAGCGGCGGGCGTCGTCATCGGCGACCTGATCGTCGCGATCGACGGCCACGCGATCACCGAGCCGGAAGATCTCGTGGCCGTGCTTCGGCCCGATCGCGTCGGGCAGGTCGTCGCGGTGAGCATCCTCCGTGGCGGTGAGCCTCGTGAGCTGCGGGTGACGGTCGGTGAGCGTCCTCAGCGCGCCTGAGGCGCTGCCGCCGCACCTCGCCGAGATCGCCGACCGGCTCCGGCAGGTGACGGTCGAGATCTACAGCACGCGCGGCTGCGCCGCCGGCATCCTGTGGGCGCCCGATCTCATCGTGACGAACGCCCACGTCGCCCGCGGTCCGCGGGTGCTCGTCAGGCTGGCCGACGACCGGCGCGTCGACGCGCACCTCGTCACCGCCGATCGCCGCGCGGACCTTGCGGTGCTCCGCATGCCGCGCTGCGAGGTGGCGCCGGCCGCGCTGGCTGATTCCGACGCCGTGCGCGTCGGCGCTCTGGTCGTCGCCCTCGGCCATCCGCTGGGTCTGCGACGGACGCTCACGGCGGGCGTCGTCCACGCGGTGTCGCCGCCGCGGCCGGATGGACGCCGCTGGATCCAGGCGGATCTGCGGCTCGCCCCGGGCAACTCGGGTGGCCCGCTCGCCGACACGGCCGGTCACGTCATCGGCATCAACACGATGATCGCCGGCGGGCTCGCGCTCGCGATCCCGATCAACGACGTCCGCCGCTTCGTCGCCTCGACACCGGCGACCGTCACGTGAGCCGAGACGCGCCGAGCGGGACGGTGATCGTCGTCGCGCACGACGCGATGGAGGCGGCGCGGGTGGAAGTCGCGCTGCACGAGCTCGCGGGCTGGCGTATCGAGGTCTGCAAGCCGCGGCAGCTGCGAGGCCGTCTGGACGAGCGCCCGGAGGCCATCGTCGCGCTCGTCCTCGACGACGCCGAAACGCAGCAGCTGCTGCGAGCGATCGGCGGGTGGCCGCGGAGCCCGGCCATCGTCGCGCTCTGCGATGATCCTGGCCGGCGCTGGACGTCCGCGGCGCGCGCCCTCGGACTGCGCGCGGCGCTGCCGCGCCGTGCGACGGCGGAGGAGGTCGCCGGCGCCGTGCGCGCCGTGCACGCGGGGCTCCTGGTCCTTCATCCGGAGGCGCTGGTGCCGGCACTGGCCGGCGACACGGCCGTCGCCTCCGGGACACCGCTCACCTCGCGAGAGCGTGAAATCCTCGAGCTGATGGCCGATGGGGCGAGCAACCGGATGATCGCCTCTCGCCTCGCCATCTCGCGCCACACGGTGAAGTTTCACGTCGCCTCGATCCTGGCGAAGCTCGGTGCGGCCAGCCGCACGGAGGCGGTGGCGCTGGCGCTGCGGAGCGGACTGCTCGCGGTGTAGTGCTACCCTTGGCCCGCATGGTGAAACCCACCGACGCGGTCATCGTCGGGGCCGGGTTCGCGGGGCTCTACGCGCTGCACCGCCTGCGCGGGCTCGGCCTCTCGGCGCGGGTGTTCGAGGCGGGTCGCGGCGTCGGCGGCACCTGGTACTGGAACCGCTATCCCGGCGCGCGCTGCGACGTCGAGAGCATGGATTACTCGTACTCGTTCTCGGACGAGCTGCAGCAGGAATGGCGCTGGACCGAGCGGTACGCCTCGCAGCCGGAGATCTTGAGGTACATCAACCACGTCGCGGACCGGTTCGACCTGCGCCGCGACATCCAGCTCGAGACGCGGGTGACGGCCGCCGTCTTCGACGAAGCGACGAACCGCTGGGCCGTCGAGACGGACCGCGGCCACCGCGTGTCGGCGCGGTTCTGCATCATGGCGACCGGCTGCCTGTCCGACGCGCAGGTGCCCGACATCAAGGGGCGCGAGACGTTCGAGGGCCGCTGGTATCACACGGGCACGTGGCCGCACCAAGGCGTGGACTTCACCGGCCAGCGTGTGGGCGTGATCGGCACCGGGTCCTCGGCCATCCAGTCGATCCCGATCATGGCGCGGCAGGCGAGCCACCTGTTCGTGTTCCAGCGCACCCCAAACTACAGCGTCCCCGCCCGCAATACCCCGCTGGATCCGGACTACGAGCGGCGCGTGAAGACGAGCTACACCGAGTTCCGGCGTCAGGCTCGCGAGTCGCGCGTGGGCTTCGTGGTCGAGCGCAGCGAGGAGTCGGCGCTGGCGGTGGCGCCCGAAGCGCGTCAGGACGAATACGAAAAACGCTGGAGCCGCGGCGGTCTCGGCTTCTCCGCGGCCTACGCCGATCTGTTGACCAACCAGGAGGCCAACGACACGGCCGCGCAATTCTTTCGCGACAAGATCCGGGGCATCGTTCGCGACGCGTCCATCGCCGATGCCCTGTGTCCTCAGGACTATCCGCTGGGGACCAAGCGGCTCTGCGTCGACACCGACTACTACGCGACGTTCAATCGCGACAACGTCACCCTCGTGGATCTCAGGAAGACGCCGATCGACGCGATCACGCCGCGCGGGGTCCGGACGCGGGACGCCGAGTACGAGATGGACAGCCTCGTGTTCGCCACGGGCTTCGACGCCATGACGGGCGCGCTGCTGAACATCGACATCCGCGGGAGGGCGGGCCGGGCGCTGCGCGAGAAGTGGGCGGCCGGTCCGCGCGCCTATCTCGGCATCGCCATCGCCGGCTTCCCGAATCTCTTCACCATCACCGGCCCCGGCAGTCCCTCGGTGCTCAGCAACATGATCGTCTCCATCGAGCAGCACGTGGACTGGATCGCCGACTGCATCGCGTACCTGCGCGCTCAGCGTCTCGCGCGCATCGACGCCACCGTCGATGCCGAGGATGCGTGGGTCGCGCACGTCAACGAGGTGGGCCACGCCACCCTCTACCCCCTGGCCAAGTCCTGGTACATGGGCGCGAACGTGCCCGGCAAGCCGCGCATCTTCATGCCCTACATCGGCGGCGTCGGTGTCTACCGGCAGAAGTGCGACGACGTCGCCGCGAAAGGCTACGCGGGGTTCACGCTGAGCTGACCGCCTGGACCTGAACGGTCGTGGGCGCGTCGCCGGCGACGGTGGTGCGTCGCATGTCGCGCGGCTGGCTTTCGTCGTAGCGGCGCACGCGGTGCATCATCTGCCGGTTGTCCCACATGACGAAGTCCGAGGGCCGCCACCGGTGGACGTAGACGAACCCGGGCTGGGTGGCGTGCTCGGTGAGCTCACGGAGCAGGATGCGCGCCTCCGGCATCGGCATGCCGACGATGCCGCCGGCGTGGGACGACAGGTACAGCGACCGGCGGCCGCTCACCGGATGCGTGCGCACGAGCCGCTGGCGTACCGGTCGGAACATCGCCCGCTCTTCCTCCGAGTAGTCGAGCATGCCGAGCGACCCGCGCGAGTACATCAGCGAGTGCTCGCAGACGAGGTCCTCGATCAGCGCTTTCGTGTCCGCGTCGAGCGCGTCGTAGGCCGCCCGCATGTCGGCGAACTCGGTGTTGCCGCCCACCGGATTCACCACGCGCGCCGAGAGCAGCGAGTACTTCGCGGGAATGGGACGGAACGAGCTGTCCGAGTGCCAGAGCATGTTGCCGAGGTTGAACAGGCGCACGCGAGACTCGCGATCGAGCGGCCGGCCGTCCTTGCCGAGGTTGGAGACGTCGTTCATCCCGACCTGCAGCCGCTTGTCCTCGGGCCTGGTGATGTTGCCGCCGCGGGCGTCCTCCAGCGGGCCGAAGTTGCGGCTGAACGCCATCTGCTGCTCGTCGGTGAGCTTCTGGTCGTGGAACACGAGCACGGCGTAGCGATCCATGCCCGCCTCGACCGCCGCGATTTCATCCCGCGAGAGCCGTCGGCTGATGTCGATTCCCGAGACCTCGCCCACGAACACGGGGTGGATCTGGCGGATGGATACGTTCATGTGTCGGCTCCTCTCGCCGTGCCGGCTAGATTACAATGACGCCGTGCATTTCGGGATCTTCGTCGAGGAGATGCGCCAGGGGGCGAGCCAGCGCGCGGCCTTCCGGGACGTCTTCGAGCTGGCCGAGCGGGCGGACGCCTGGGGCATCGACTGCGTCTGGCTCGGCGAGATCCACTTCACGCCGACGCGCTCGGTGATCTCCGCCTCGCTCCAGGTGGCGAGCGCGATCGCCACCCGCACCCGCCGGCTCCGGGTGGGGACCGCCGTCCAGGTCCTGCCCTTGAACCATCCGCTGCGCATCGCCGAAGAGGTCGCGACCGTCGATCACATCAGCGAAGGCCGCTTCGAGTTCGGCATCGGTCGCAGCGGCGTCGTGCGGACGTACGACATCTATGGCGTGCCGTACGGCGAGAGCCAGGCGCGCTTTCGCGAAGCGCTGGAGATCATCCGTGAGGGCTGGAAGGGCGAGCCGTTCAGCTACGCGGGCGAGTTCTATCGGGTCCAGAACGCGATCGTCACGCCGCGTCCGTATCAGGTCCCGCATCCGCCCCTTCGCATGGCCACCACCAGCGACGAGACGTTTCCCGCGGCCGGCCGGATGGGACTGCCCATCTTCGTCGGCCTGCGCGTCACGGAGATCCCCGATCTTCAGGCGCAGCTCGCGCCCTACCGGCAGGCCTGGCGCGAGGCCGGCCATCCCGGCCAGCCCAGCGTGTATCTGCGCATCCCGGTCTACGCCTCGACCACGGAGAAGGGCGCCGTGGAGGAGCCTCGTGAGAGCCTCACGGCCTTCTTCGCGCGCCAGACCGAGCTGGCCCGGGCCGCGGTCGGACGGGCGGGCGCCGGCCCCGCCGACCGCCGCCGGTTCCAGGCCGAGCGCATGGCCAGCCTCTCGTACGAGGACATCCTCGCCAGGAAGGTGGCGTTCGGCACCGCGCGCGGCGTGATCGACCGCCTGGCCCAGCTGCGTGACGAGCTCGGGCTGGACGGGATCGTGGCCGAGCTGAATCCCGGCGGGCGCATTCCGCCGGAGCTGGAAACGCGAAGCCTCGAGATCCTCGCCCGCGAGGTGGTGCCCGCGTTCAGGTGAGAAAGGACATGCGATGCTGCCCGCGCTGATTCTGTCGTCCGATTCTCATGTCTTCGAGCCGCCGGATCTGTGGACGGCCCGCATCGATGCCGCGTTCCGCGATCGCGCGCCTCGGATGCAGCGGATCGACGGTGTCGACCAGCTCGTGGTCGAAGCGGATCAGGTCCTCTCCGGCATCGGCCTCATCTCGAACGCCGGCGCGCGGTTCGAGGCCCCCGAGACCATTTCCGGGCGCGGGCGCTTCGAGGACGTGCCGCGGGGAGGGTACGACCCGCATCAGCACCTCGCGGACATGGCGCTCGATGGCGTGGCCGGCGAGGTGCTCTACCCGTCGCAGGGCCTCTTCTATTTCAGGGTGGCGGATACGCCGCTGATGTCCGCCATCTTTCGCGCGTACAACGACTGGCTCGCCGACTTCTGCGGCGCGGACCGCTCCCGCCTCAAGGGCATCGCGATGATCAACCTGGACGAGGTCCAGGACGGCATCAAGGAGCTGGAGCGCGCCGCGCGCCTGGGCCTCGCCGGCGCGATGATCACGGAGTATCCGCTCGAGCACCGGCGCTACGACCAGCCCGAGTACGAGCCGTTCTGGGCGGCCGCCGAGGCGCTCGACATGCCCCTGAGCCTGCACACGGCCACGCGACGGCAGGGCAAGATCCGCGGCGCTGGAGACAAGACGCTCCGCGACGCGAGCAGCCGCGCGACGAAAGCCTTCTATCCGGCGCTCTCGATGTGCGACATGATCTTCTCGGGTGTCTTCGAGCGCCATCCCCGCCTCACGCTGGCCATCGTGGAATTCGAGCTGTCGTGGGCCCCCCACCTGCTCTCCACGATGGACTACACGTATCGCGAGCGCCACGAAGAGGCGATCTATCGCTTCAAGGACGGCATGCGACCCAGCGACTTCTTCCATCGCAACGTCGTGCTCAGCTTCCAGGAGGACGCCATCGGGATTCGCCTGCGGGAGGTGATCGGCGTGGACAACATGATGTGGGGCTCCGACTATCCCCACAGCGAGTCCACGTTCCCGCAGTCACGGAAGATCCTGGCGGAGATCCTGTCCGGCGTGCCGGACGACGAGCAGGCGAAGATCGTCGGCGCCAACACCGCCCGCGTGTACCGCTTCGACGCGGCGCGCCTGACCGCGCGCTAGCCCGTCACGCCGCCTTCAGCGCGTCGTAGACGCCGCGCTCGACCTGCCCGTAGAGCTTCAGCGCGCGCGGGTCGGCGAACGGCAGGATCTGCGTCATGATCAGCCCGGTCACGCGCTTCACCGGATCGAGCCAGTAGTACGTGTTGAAGATCCCGCCCCAGCTCACCGTGCCCGCGCTGCGGCCGTTCGGACCCGGCTGCAGATTGAGCATGTAGCCGAGCCCCCAGCGGAGCTGGGCGCCCGGGAAAAAATCGACGTCGTTCGACAAATTCGCCAGCTGCGCCTTCATGACGCCGGCCGGGATGTCGCCGATGGCGTTCCTGTGCATGAGCGCCACCGTCTCGGCCTTGAGAATGTGCGCGGCGTTGAGGGTGCCCCCGTACAGCAGCATCTGCAGAAACGCCAGGTAGTCGCGCGCGGTCGAATAGAGCGGACCGCCGCCCGACCAGAACTCGCCGAGGACCGGCGGCGCTTCCAGGGGCTGGGGCACGAGCGCGCCGTCGGGCTGGCGCGCGTGCACGCGCGCCTGCCGCGCGCGTTGCTCGGGCGTGGTGACGTACCCGCTGTCCTTCATGTCGAGCGGCGCGAAGATCCGCTCGCGGAAATACGCGTCGAGCGGCTGCCCGCTCGTCGCCTCGACGAGGCGGCCGACCCAGTCGGTGTTGACACCGTATTCCCACTTGTCGCCGGGATCGAAGGCCAGCGGCGTGCGGATCGACGCGACCTTTCCCGTGGCCCGCGCGGGCATCCCCGTCGCCTTGACGTAGCGCCCGGTGTCCGCGTTCCAGATGTCGTAGCTGAACCCCGCCGTGTGGGTCAGCAGGTGGCGCAGCGTGATCGGCCGCTTCGCGGGCCGCAGCCGCGGCGCGCCGGACGCATCGAAGCCTTCCAGGACCTGGGGCGAGCCCAGCGCCGGGTCGATGCCGGGCACCGGCTCGTCGAGCTTGAGCTTGCCCTGCTCGACGAGCTGCATCGCCGCCACGGAGGTGATCGCCTTGGTCATCGAGGCGATGCGAAAGACGGTGTCGAGCGTCATGGGCGTGCTCGCATCGAGCGCGCGCACGCCGAAGGCGCCCTCGTAGAGCACGCCCTTGTCGGTGGCGACCATGGCCACCACGCCGGGGACCTCTCTGGCGTCCACCGCCCGCTTCAAGACGGAGTCGATGCGCGTCCGCGCCTGCATGGCGCTCTCCTGGGCATCGGCCCGGCCGAGGCCGACCGAGGCGGCGGCGGTGAGGGCCACGGCTCCCTTCAACACGTCACGACGGCTGTGCGGGGTCGACATCGCCTGATCCTCCGTGTTGCGCGCGTTGGTGTCGCCTACGACGGATCCAGCCCCACGATGGCGTTGAACCGTCCCCACCCGATGAAGAGCGTCGCGTTGGCGACCAGCTCGATGATCTCGGCCTCGGAGAAATGGCCGCGCAGCTCGGACCACAGCGCGTCGTCGACCTTCTGGTGGTCGACGGCGAGCTTCTCGGCGAACCGGAGGGCGGCCCGCTCGCGCGGCGTGATCAGCTCGGACGTCTCGTCGTTGATCGCGGCGATCTTCGCTTCCGTCGCCCCCGCATGCCGGGCCCCGGCATAGCGCACGGTGAGTCAGTAGTGGCAGGCGTTGAGGCCCGCGATCTTGATCCTGACCAGCTCGCGCACCACGGGGTCGATCGTGCCCTCGCGGGCCAGCGCGCCGCGGAAGGCGGCGAGCGCCTTGAACACGGCGGGGTTCCTCGCGTAGGTCCGCGGCCCCACCGAGGTGCCGGACTGGCGCTCGGCGTCCTCGCAGAGATGCCGGACCTCGGCGTCGACCTCATGGATCCCGAGCGGCTCGATCCTCGCCATCGTCGTTCTCCTCTCTGAGCAGCGTCAGCTCGGAATGCACGCGGTGACCGTGATCTCGACCATGAGATCCGGCGAGTTCAGCGCGGCGACCGTCACCGTGGTCCGCGCCGGCTTGTTCGTCGGGAAATACTTCGCGTACTCCTCGTTGTAGGCGGCGAGCTCCTGCACCCGGGTCAGATACGTCGTCGCCGTCAGCACGTTGTCGAGCGACGTGCCGGCGGCGCCGAGGATCAGCTTGATGCGCTCGAGGAGGTTGCGGGTCTGCTCCCGCATGTCCTTGCCGACTTCTCCGGTGACCGGATGCCGTCCGGTCTGGCCCGCGACGAAGACGAGGTTGCCGAACCTCGTCGCCGGAGACAGGTTGGGGTTCGGCTTCGCCGCGTCGGGGTTGATGATCTCTTTCTTGGGCATGTCGTCTCTCCTGGCGGTACGCCGCTGGTGGCGCGAGATTACAATGCGAGGGCGGAGGGTTCAACCAATGGCGAAAGGCACGCTGATCGCGGCGATGAACATCGGGCGGGCCGCCGAGGACGAGGTCCACGACTGGTACGACACCGAGCACCTGCCGGAACGGCAGCGCGTGCCGGGCTTTCTGCTGTGCCAGCGCTGGATCGGCGCGCAGGACCGCAAGGTCTCGGTGGCGACCTACGATCTCGAGACCGTCTCCGTGCTGAAGAGTCCGGCCTACCTGGCCATCGGCGGCGAGAACCTCTCGCCGTGGTCCAAGCGCGTCACCGCCCGCGTCGAGCGCCTGCTGCGGTTCGAGGGCGACCAGATCCTGCCCGGCGACCAGCTGCCGCCCGCCAACGCCGGCGGGCTGTTGCTGAACGCGATGAACATCGCGCCCGAGCTCGAGGCGGAGTTCAACGCGTGGTACGACAAGGAGCACATCCCGGCGCTCGGCGCCGTCCCGGGCGTCCTCTGCGCGCGCCGCTTTCGCGGGACCGGCAACCGCAGATACGTCGCGCTCTATCACCTGGAGACGCCCGACGTGGTGGAGTCCGACGAGTGGAAGAGGGCGCGGCAGAGCGACTGGACGAGCCGCCTGCAGCCGAACTTCCGCGACCATCTGCGCCTCGTGCTGCGGCGCTACGTGCGCGGGGGCTGAGTCGTGATCCCGGTGATCGATCTCGGACCATATCTCACGGGACGGCCAGGCGCGTTCGGCGCCACCGCCAAAGCGCTGGGGCGCGCGCTCGAAGACGTCGGCTTCTTCGTCATCGTGAACCACGGCGTCCCCCAGGCGCTGATCGAGCGCACGTTCGGCGAGGCCCGGCGCTTCCACGCCCAACCCCTGGACGCCAAGCTCGCGCTGCGGATGAACGAGCACAACAACGGCTACATGATGCTGGGGCGCTACGCGGTGTGGACCTCGGACGTCAACGCCAACGACAAGCCGGACCTGAACGAGGCGTTCTTCGTCAAGCGCGAGCGCGGCCCCGACGACCCCCTCGTGCGCGCGGGGCGCCGCTTCGCCGGCCCCAACCAGTGGCCGCAGAACCTGCCGGGCTTTCGCGAGTCGGTGCTCGCCTACACCGACACCGTGGACGCGCTCGGTCGCCGGCTCCTGCCGCTCTGCGCGGCGGCGCTCGACCTGCCGACGGACACCTTCGACGCCGCCTTCGCCGAAAGCCAGTTCAGCTTCCGCCTCACGCACTACCCGCCGGTCGCCGCCGAGGCGAACCAGTTCGGCATCGCCCCGCACACGGACGCCAACTTCATGACCTTCCTCGCCCAGACCGACGTGCCCGGGCTCCAGGTGCGGATGCCGGACGGGGACTGGGTGGACGTGCCGTACGTGCCCGGCTCCTTCGCGGTGAACTCGGGCGACATGATGCAGCGATGGACGAATCATCGATTCAAGTCCACGCCGCATCGCGCGCTGCCGCCGGTGGTCCGCCCGCGTTACGCGATCCCCTATTTCATGGGACCGCACCTCGACACGGAGATCGCGTGCCTGCCCACCTGCCAGGGACCGGCCGATCCGCCGCGCGATCCGCCGATCACCTACGCGGCGTACCTCGACTGGTGGTACGACGCCAACTACAACGCCGCGCGTCAGCGCGACGTGGCCTGAGCCAGCCAGCGCAGGTCGCGCGGCGACGCGCGGCGCGACAGGCGCCGCCGCACGAGGCGGCCGGCGTCGTCGTAGCGCTCGAGCGCGAGGTAGCACGCGACCATCGTCTCCTCGAAGAGCTCCCACTGCGCGTGGCTGCCGCCGACGCGATGCAGCTCGCCCTCGACAGGCTCGAGATGGGCCAGGGCCGCGGCGTGGTCGCCGGCCACGAACGCCGCGGTCCCCTGCACCATGGGCAGCGCCACCGCGCCCGCGATCGGATGTCCCTTCGCGTCCAGCGCTCGCAGGCCGTCGACGAGCGTCGCGAGCGCCTGGTCGTCGCCGCACGCCGCGTAGGCGAGGGCGGCGTGGATCTCGCCGAAGACGAAGCCGGGCCGCGAGACCTTCGCCGCGAGGTCGGCGAGCGAGCGCCACGCCAGCGGCGCGTCGGGCTCGCCGTCCAGCCGGAACCGCCACAGCAGCGCCGAGCCGTCGATCATGGCCAGCCGCGGATTCACCGCGTTCAGGATGTCGCGCTCGAAGATCGCGTGCGCGCGCGCGTAGCGGCCGCGGTGCAGCTCGAACATCGCCAGGTGCCACGCGAGGTGGCAGTGAAACGACGCGCGCGGGTCGTACGTCGCCAGCCAGTCGCCGAGGAACGCGGCGCCGCCGTCGTTGTCGAGGGTCTCGAAATGGATGTGCGCGAGGTTGTGGCTGGCGTTGGCGTTGCCAGGATATTGTTGGAGCGAGCGCTCCGACAGGCGCCGCGACTCCTCGAAGCGGTCCACCTCGTGATAGGTGAACGCCAGCGCCGACTGGAACCACCAGTCGTCGCCGTAGGCAGAGGCCAGCGGCTCGAGGAACGCCACGCGCTGCTGCTCGCGGTCGCGACCCCCGGCGAAGCCAATGGCGCTGCTGGCCTGGTTGACCAGCAGGGCGTCGCGGGGGAACTCCGCCACGTGCTCGGCGACCAGGTCGAGGCCGCGGGCCGTCTCCCCGGCGATGAGCGCGCCCACCGCCTCGACGTGCTGGCGCTCGCGCCGCGTCGCGCCGGTCACTGCCTGGCGGGCGCGTTCGGCGGCGGCGCGCGCCGTGGCCGCGTCGCCGTGTGCCACCGCCACGAGGGCCATGCCCGCGTGCGCGACGGCGAGCCGCTCGTCGGCCAGCACGGCCGCCGCGAACGACTCGTCGGCGCCGGCGCCGTACGAGAGCAGCCGGTCCATGCCGACCTGGAAGCGCGCGGCGGCGACGGGCGACGGCGTGGTGACGGGCAGTCCGTAACGGTCGCTGATGGCCATCAGATGACCCCGCGGTGCGCCAGGTCGGCGCCCCGGTCCACCAGCGGCCGGACACGGGTCGGGCCCGCCCGCGCGCGGGTGAGGTCGAGCACCGTGAAGCGCGCGAGAGGCAGGGCGCCGTCGTGGGCCATGGCAGGGCGAGTATACTCACCCGCGCGTGGCAACGTGCAGGCCGAGGAGGCGCCGATGCTCGACGTCCCGTTCCGCTCCGCCAGACAGCTCGCCGCGGACATCCGTCGGAAGAAGATCGGCTGTCTCGAGCTGCTCGACCTCTATCTCACGCGCGTCGAGAAGTACGACGACGCGCTGAACGCCGTCGTGGTCCGCGACTTCGAACGGGCGCGCACGCGGGCGCGCGCGGCCGATCGCGCGCTGGCCCGGCGCGACACGTGGGGGCCGCTGCACGGCGTGCCCATGACCATCAAGGAGTCGTACGACGTCGCGGGCCTGCCGACGACGTGGGGCGTGCCGACCTACAAGAACAACGTCGCGACGCGGAACGCGGTGGCGGTGGACCGCCTGCTCGGCGCCGGCGTCGTCATCTTCGGCAAGACGAACGTGCCGCTCTTCCTCGCCGACTGGCAGAGCTTCAACGCGATCTACGGGACGACGAACAATCCGTGGGACGTCACGCGCGCGCCCGGCGGATCCTCGGGCGGCTCGGCGGCGGCGCTCGCGGCCGGGCTCACCGCGCTGGAGGCCGGCAGCGACATCGGCTCGTCCATCCGCAACCCCGCCCACTTCTGCGGCGTGTACGGCCACAAGCCGACGTGGGGCATCGTGCCGCGCACCGGCCAGGCGCTGCCGTGGCAGCAAGCGCCCGTCGACATCGACGTCGTGGGGCCGCTCGCGCGCAGCGCCGACGATCTGGCCCTCGCGCTCGGCGTCATGGCCGGCCCGGACGAGATCGAGGCGGCGGGCTGGGCGCTGAAGCTGCGGCCGCCCCGGCAGAAGCGCCTGCGCGACTTCAGGGTGGCGCTCATGCTCGACGCGCCGGGGTTCCCGGTGGACGGCCAGGTGCGGGATCGCCTGCAGGCGCTCGGCGATTTTCTCGGCCGGCAGAAGGCGAAGGTCGATCCTCGCGCGCGGCCGACCATCGACATCGACGAAGCGTGGACCGTGTACGTCCGGCTCCTGCGCTCGGCGACGTCGGATCGCCAGACCGACGCGGAGTTCGACAAGAACGTCGGGATCGCGCGCGAGCTGCCGCCGGGCGACACCAGATACTACGCGCGCGCGACGCGCGCGGCCGTGCTCTCGCACCGCGACTGGCTCGCCGCCAACGAGGCGCGCCACCGCATGCGCCTGGCGTGGGCCGAGTTCTTCACCCGGTACGACCTGCTGCTGTGCCCGGTCGCCGGCGTCGCGGCGCTCCCGCACGACCAGGAGCGCGAGCGCTACGAGCGCACGGTCACGGTCAACGGCAAGCGTCTCCCGGTGACGGATCACCTGTTCTGGGCGGGCTACACGGGCGTCGCGTACCTGCCGTCGACGGCCGCCCCGTGCGGGTTCACGCCGGCCGGGCTTCCGGTCGGCGTGCAGATCGTCGGTCCGCAATACGGTGACCTGACGACGCTCGCCTTCGCGCGACTGCTCGAGCGCGAGTTCCAGGGATTCGTGCCGCCGCCCGCGTTCTCCTAACACAGAAGGAGGGATACCTCGTGACGACCATCGACCGGCGCACGTTCCTCGGCGCGGCGGGCCTCTCGGCGGCCGCCGCCCTGCTCGGTGAAGGCGCGCTTCGCTCCGCTCGCGCGGACAAGCCCATCAACTTCTCCGGCTGGGTCTTCAAGCCCGACACCGTGAAGGACTACGTGGACTTCTTCAACAGGAAGCACGGGGGCCAGGTGAAATACGACGCCGTCCCGTGGGCGACGTACCACCCGACGATGGAGACCCGCGCCATGGCGGGCGAGATCGTGGACGTCATGTACTGCAACTCGGCCAACCGCGAGCGCTGGGCGGACAACGGATTGATTCGTCCGCTGGACGATCTGCCGGGCATGGATGAGCTGAAAAAGAAGATGGCGCCGGGAAATCTGGAGGCCGCCCGGAGCCGGGACGGCTCGAAGGTCGTCGGCCTGCCGTACTTCACCAGCATCTTCATCCTCATGTACAACGAGCCGATGCTCCAGCAGGCCGGCATCAAGGCGCCGGCGAGGACCTGGGACGAGCTGATGGAGCACTCCGCGAAGCTCAAGCGCGACAAGATCAGCGACACGCCGTACCTGCCGAACTGGAACAACAGCGGCTCCGGCACCATGCCGCAGTTCCTGAGCGACTGCCACTCGGAAGGCGCCAACATTTTCGACGCGAAGAACAAGGTCATCGCCGACCAGGAACCCGGCGCCGCCCGCGCCATGGAGCGCTGGCAGAAGGCGTACAAGGACGGACTCGTGAACCCCGAGGTCCTCACCAAGACGTCGTCGACCGACACGCACCGGCTCTTCTGGACCGGCCGCTACGCGTACCACACGAACCACTCCTACTACCTCAAGACGATCGCGGGAGAGCCCGAGAACTCCAAGCTGGCCCCCAAGAAGGCCAGGATGGCGATGTATCCCGGCAACGGCCAGACGCACATGTTCACCGAGTGGTACACGATCAACGCCAAGACGAAGGTGCTCGAGGACGCGTGGAAGTTCGCCCGATTCCTCGGCGGCAACCTCAACGGCGACTGGTACGTGCAGCGCCAGTGGTGCCTCATCGCCGGGCTCGACAACGCGTACCCCGAGATGTACGACAACCCGGAGATCATCCAGTCGTACGACCGGTGGGTCGACCTCAAGCTCCTGCGCGAGCAATACAAGAAGGGCCGGCCGATCAACGCGTTCAAGGAGCCGTGGTTCAGCGAGTACGACAGCAAGGCGATCGCCATCGTGCACAACATCATCCGCGGCACCTCGACGGTGCCGAAGGGCCTCAAAGAGCTGACGGCCCTGCAGAAGTCGCTGGCGTAGCCGCCGAGTGAAGCGGTCGGAGAGCGCCGTGGCCTGGCTGTTCGTGGGCCCGGCGCTGCTCGGCATCGGCCTCGTCGTCGTCTTTCCGCTCGTCTACTCGCTGTGGCTGTCGTTCACCGACGTCAACCTCCTGCGCTCCACGGGACCGGCCGTGGAGCTCTGGGGCATGCGGATCCCGCTCTTCCGGTGGATCGGCGCACGCAACTACACGCAGGTGCTCACCGACCCGCTCTACTGGGATTCGCTCTGGCGCACGCTCTATTTCGTCGGCGCTTTCGTCATCGAGGCCACGCTGGTGGGATTCGGCGTGGCCCTCGTCCTCAACGAGCGGTTCCCGGGGCGTCCATTGATGCGCAGCCTGCTGCTGGTGCCGTGGTCGCTCTCGCGCATCGTGGTCGGGCTGCTGTGGATCGGGATCCTCGACTTCGAGTTCGGCGCGCTCAACGGGTTGCTGCTCCGCGCGGGACTCGTCGACGGCGCCATCGCCTTCTTCAAGGAAGGCTGGACCGCGCTCAACGTGCTCGTGTCGGTCTACATGTGGAACCAGGCGCCGTTCGCCACCCTGCTGTTCCTGGCCGGGATGCAGTCGATCTCGGAGGATCTCTACGCGGCGGCCGAGGTGGACGGCGCCGGCTACTGGCGCCGCCTCTGGTACGTCACCGTGCCCGCGCTCCGGCCGATCGTCTTTCTCGTGCTGGTGCTGGCGACCGTGAACGGCTTTCTGATGCTGGACCTGATCTACGTCCTGACGATGGGCGGCCCCGCCTACGACACCACGACGGTCTCGTGGCACGGCTTCAAGACGAGCTTCACCTTCTTCAAGTTCGGTCCGGGCACCGCGATCCTCTACACGCTCACGGCGCTCTGCCTGCTGCTGACGGTCGTCTATCACAAGCTGGTGCTCGCCCGCTTCGAGGCGGAGGGCTGAGCGCGTGACGACCCGGGCCCGATATCGTGGCGGCAACTACCGACGGCGCTCGGTCGGCAGCCAGGTGATCCTCTACGCCACCGTGACGGCGGTGGCCCTGTGGCTCATCGCACCCTTCGTGTGGCTGTTCGTGACGAGCGTCTCCTATCAACGGAACCTCCTGGCCCGGCCGTTCACGCTCGTGCCGCCGGAGGTCACCCTCGACAACTACCGCAAGATCCTCGGCCTCGTCCGCTTCCACGCCGAGGGCCAGGCGGGGAAGATCCTGGCGTCCATGTGGAACAGCCTGGTGGTCGCCCTCGTCGTCACCGGCGTCAATCTCGTGATGGGCACGACCGCCGGCTACGCGTACGCGCGCTTTCACTTCCCCCTGAAAATGCTCTCGCTGTTCGCGCTGCTCTTCACGCGGATGCTGCCGACCATCGTGCTGATCCCCGCCTTCTTCCTCGTGTTCCGGGCGCTCGGCCTGCAAAACACGCTCACCGGGCTCGTGATCGCCTACTGCTCCTTCACGCTGCCCTTCACCGTGTGGATCATGAAGGCGTACTTCGAGACCATTCCCGCCGATCTCGACAAGAGCGCGCTCGTCGACGGCTGCAACCGCTTCCAGGCGTACTGGCGCGTGGTGCTGCCGGTGTCGGGACCGGGCCTCGTGGCCGGCGGCGCGTTCACGTTCATGCTCTGCTGGAACGAGTTCGTGGTCGCGCAGATCCTGAACACGAAGCCGGGCACGACGACCCTGCCGCCGGTGATCGCCGGCATGAACGGCCAGATCAACATCGACTATTCCGTGATCGCCGCCTCCGGCTTCCTGGGCGCGCTCCCCGCCGTGCTCCTGGTCCTCGTCTTCCAGAAGTACATGGTGCAGGGTCTCACCGCGGGGTCCGTCAAGGGCTGACGGGAGGGTCGGGAGATGCGCAGGAAGCTGACACGGATTGGAAGCCGTCTGGCACTCGTCCTCGACAAACAACTGCTCGACCGCGTGGGGATCGACGCCGACACGCCCATCGACGTCTCGACGAACGGCCAGGTGATCGTCCTGTCGCCGGTACGCGATCGCCGACGTCCCGGCACGCTGAAGAAGATCGTGGTCGAGACCCACACGCGCTACGCCGGCGTCTTTCGGCGGCTCGCAGAGTAGCGCGGCAGCCGGGGGTATACTCACCGCCGCGGCTGGGAGGAACCATGAGGCACTCCGTCTCGCGCGTCGTCGGCGGGCTCCTGACGATCGCCTTCCTGATCGGTCTCGCCCGCCCCGCGACCGCCGCGCCCGAAGGCACCATGACCTGGGGCGTGCACATCACGCTGGCCTCCCGCTGGCTCGACCCCGCCGAGACCGAGGGCATCATCACACCGTTCATGGTGCTCTACGCGCTGCACGACGCGCTCGTGAAGCCCATGCCGGCCGGCCAGAACACCCCGAGCCTCGCCGAGTCGTGGACGTCGTCGAAGGACGGGCTCACGTACGAGTTCGTCATCCGCAAGGGCGTGAAGTTCCACAACGGCGAGCCGGTGACGGCGGCCGACGTGAAATTCTCCTTCGAGCGCTACAAGGGCTCGGGGGCGAAGCTCCTCAAGGAGCGCGTGCGCGAGGTGCAGATGGTGGACCCGGGCCGCGTGCGCTTCCAGCTCAAGGAGCCGTGGCCGGACTTCATGACGTTCTACGGCACGTCGGCCACCGGCGCCGGCTGGATCGTGCCGAAGGCCTACGTCGAGAAGGTCGGTGACGACGGCTTCAAGAGAGCGCCGATCGGCGCCGGCCCGTACAGGTTCGTCAGCTTCAATCCCGGGGTCGAGCTGGTGATGGAAGCGTGGGAAGGCTACTGGCGCAAGGTCCCCAACGTCAAGCGGCTCGTCTACCGCAGCCTGCCCGAGGAGACCACGCGCGCCGCCGCGCTGAAGAAGGGCGAGGTGGACATCGCGTATCTGTTGACCGGCCCCGTGGCCGAGGACATCCAGCGCACGCCGGGCTTCAGGCTCGTCGCGCCGAAGGAGTCCCAGGGCACGTTCTGGCTCGACCTGCCGGACCAGTGGGATCCGAAATCGCCGTGGCACGACCGGCGCGTGCGCCAGGCCGCGAGCCACGCGATCGATCGGCAGGCGCTCAACCAGGCCGAGACGCTCGGCTTCAGCAAGCCGACGGGCGCGCTGATCCCGCGCGTGCTCGAGTTCTCGCGCTTCTTCGAGCCGGACCCCTTCGATCCCCCGAAGGCCAAGCGGCTCCTCGCCGAGGCCGGCTATCCGAACGGCTTCGACGCCGGCGACCTCTATCCGTGGCCTCCGTACTTCTCGATGGGCGAGGCGCTCGGCGGGTACCTCCACAACGTCGGGATCCAGACGAGGCTCCGCACCATGGAGCGCGCGGCCATGACGACGGCGTGGCGCGAGAAGAAGCTCAAGAACGTGATCGTCGGCATCACCGGCGCGGCCGGTAACGCGGCCACGCGGCTCGAGGCGTACGTCAGCAAGAACGGCGTCTACACCTCCGGCGTCATGCCCGACGTCGAGGACCTGTTCCAGCGCCAGGCGCGCGAGACCGACGTGAGGAAGCGCGAGGCGCTGATCCACCAGATCCAGGGGATCCTCCACGAGCGCGTGACCCACATCCCGATCTACGAGCTGGCGTTCATCTGGGGCGTCGGCCCGCGCGTCGAGGAGCCGGGGATCAATCTGATCAGGAGCTTCGCGTACTCGGGACCGTTGGAGGACCTCAAGGTGAAGCGGCCATGACGCCTTCGCCACGGTGGCTCTCGCGTCTCGTTCTCGCCCTCGTGGTCGCCGCGCTCACGGCCGGCCCCGCCTCGTCGCAGACGACGCCGCGCGGCCACGGCGCCGAGGCGCACGACATGGAGCTGGTCGGTCACGACGAGCTGCAGGGGCGCTCGGCGTACCAGCCGACGATCCACAAGCAGCGCGGACGCTTCATCGCCTACGTCGGCCACCACGGCGGCCGCGCGCGCAACCCGCTGACCGGCGTCGAGGAGGACAACGGCACCTCGATCGTGGACGTCACCGATGCGGCGCGCCCGCGCTACCTCGCCCACATTCCGGGGCCGGCGGGCGGCTCCGAGCAGGGCGGCGCGCAGATGGCGCGTGTGTGCGATCGTGGCGGGCGCTCGTACCTGCTGCGGACGTACGGCAACGCCATCCCCAACTCGGGCCACGAGGTGTGGGACGTCACGGAGCCGGCGAAGCCGCAGAAGACGAGCACCGTCGTCACGGGCCTGACCTCGACCCACAAGAACTGGTGGGAGTGCGACACGGGAATCGCCTACCTCGTCTCCGGCGACCTGGCCAAGGCGGATCCGCTCCAGCTCGGCCCCTCGGGCTGGCGCACGTGGAGGATGACGAAGATCTACGACCTCAGCGACCCGGCGAAACCCGTCTTCATCCGCGACTTCGGCCTCGCGGGCCAGGAGCCCGGCTCGACGGGGCCGATCACCGTCAAGCACGGCGTGCACGGCCCCATCGTGCTCGGCAACCGCGTGTACTTCGCGTACGGTACGAGCGGGGAGGGCGTGCTCCAGATCGTCGACCGTCAGAAGCTCCTGAGCGGCCCGAGGGAGCCGACCGCGGCGAACCTCAACGCGCCGGAGATCAGCCGGCTCTGGATGTCGCCGAACTGGGGCGGCCACACCTCGTTCCCGATCCTGGGCGTGCCGGTGACCGACTGGGCGCCCAACACCAAGGACCGCGTGCGCGACTTCGTCTTCCTCGTCTCGGAGGCCATCGCCAACGAGTGCCGGGAGTCCCGGCACGCCTCGTTCGTGGTCGACATCACCGCCGAGACCCGTCCGTTCGGGGTGGCCACGTTCCAGGTGCCCGAGTCCAAGGGCCGGTTCTGCACCCGCGGCGGCCGCTTCGGCCCGCACTCGAGCAGCGAGTCGTTCGCGCCGATCTTCTACCGCAAGCTCGTCTTCGTCGCCTACTTCAACGGCGGCGTGCGGGCGGTCGACGTGCGCGACCCCTACGCTCCGCGCGAGGCCGCCTTCTACATCCCCGCCACGACCGAGCGGACCGCCGAGCGCTGCGTGACGAACGGGACGCGAAGCTGCAAGATCGCGATCCAGACCAACAACGTGGAGGCGGACGAGCGCGGCTTCGTCTACCTGGCCGACCGCGCCAACACCGGGCTGCACATCGTCAGACTCACCGGAGAGGCGAGCCGGATCGCCGGCGGGAACTGAGCCTCGACCGGGCCTCGGAGGAACGCCCATGGCACGCGCCGGCTACCGCATCTTCGACGCCGACACTCACATCATCGAGCCCGTCGAGCCGATCGAGGCCTATCTCGCCGCGGCCGACCGCGCGCGGCTGCAGGCGCTCGGCCCCCTGGTCGAGCGCGCGCCGGCCAAGGCCGGCATGTCGCGCTACGTGGTCGGCAAGCGCCCGAAGCTGAATCGAAGGCTCGGCTCGCACGACCGCGTCGATCCGCCGTCCAGCGCGGCGCGCGGGGGCACGCCGTGGGACGTGCGCTGGCAGGGCCCGCCGTTTCCGAGCGAGCAGGTGAGCGTCGATCCGCACGCGCGCGTGCGCGACATGGACGTCGAGGGCATCGACGTCAACATGATCCTGCCCTCGGGCGGCGTGCCGGCGTTCGCCGGGCTCGAGGACGTCGCGCTCGAGGCATCGATGTACCAGGCCTACAACCGGTTCCTCGGCGACTACTGCGCGCCCTACCCGGACCGCCTCACCGGCGTGATGCTCGTCTCCGGGCGCGATACCGCCGCCGCCGTCGCCGAGATCCGCCGCTGCGGTCGAGAGGACTGGCCCGTCGGCATCTTTCCGATCTGCCCGCCGGAGATGTCGCTGGACGAGCCCGCGTGGGAGCCCATCTGGGCGGCCGCGCAGGAGCACGACCTCACGATCGTCATCCACTCGTTCACGATGACGATCCCGTACCCGCCGGGCTGCTGGGACACCTGGGACAACGTCTTCCTGCAGCGCGCCGCCGGCCACGTGTGGAACGCGCAGCGCAACCTCGCCGCGCTGATCGGCGCCGGCGTCCTCGACCGGTACCCCGAGCTGAGACTCACCTCCCTCGAGTGCGGCCACGGCTGGCTCGCGTCGTGGGCCGCGCGACTCGACGAGCTGGCCGAGATGGCGCGCCACGTGCTGCCGGCGCTGAAGCAGCGGCCGAGCGACTACATCCGCGGGCCGCAGTATTTCCAGAGCATCCAGATCTACGAGGGCGAGCAGTCGCTCCTGCACGCGTTCGAGGCGCTCAACGACGAGACGCTGATGTTCGCCACCGACTATCCGCACTCGGAGAGCTGGTTCCCGAAGTCGGCGGAGATCGTGCTGGGCTGGAAGTCGCTGCCCGAGGCGTCGCGCCGCAAGCTGCTCTGGGACAACGCGCTGCGCTGCTACCGGCGCTACGCCGCGCGCGCGGCCGTCACGGCCGCGTGACTCAGGCGCGGGGACTCCAGAGCCGGACGCTGACGCGCTCGGCTGCTCTCCGGAGACGATCGTCTGCGGTCGCGAGCGGCGCCGCGTGCGACGCCGCAAGCGCCAGATAGATGCAGTCGTAGACGGGATGCCCGAGCTCGGCAGCGAGACGCGCGGCGGGCCGAAGCAGGGTCGCCGCCGCGATCCAGACGATGTGCAGGGCCATCAAACGCGTCACCGCCTGCTCGATGTCGACGATGTCCATCTCGCGGCGCCGAAGTCGTTTCCACCACGCATTCGTCGCCTCGACGGCCATCAGGTCCGGCGCTAGGAGCATCGACTCCGTTTCGAGTAACCGTGCAGCTCCTCGGAGGTCTGGCTCGTTGGTGAACCAGACCGCGGCCATCGACGCGTCGACGACGACCGGCCCGCTTGGGATCCTGTAGCGGGCTTCCCGCGCGCGGACGCGACCACCGCGCACGCGAGTTGTCGGGCGGGCCGTCACCGGTCCCGGTCTTCCCTGATCAGGTCGACGCTACTGACAGTGGATCGGGGTTGACGGGCACGGATCGCCGCGGCTTCGGCGGCGATTTGCTGACGGGTCAGCCGCGTTCCCTCCGCCAGCACCCGTCGTGCTTCCTGCTCCACCGAAACTCCGCGGAGCCGAGCCTGCAGCCGCAGACGCTCGGCCACCTCGTCATCGAGATTGCGAACGATAATGGTCGCCATGCTCCGATGCTATCACATCGTGCTAGCAGAGATAGCGGGATGCGCTAGCGAACGTCGCGCTGACCTCGCGCTGTTCGAGCGCCGGCTTTGCCGGCGCAATCCGACCCTGGGGGAGGCATCGGAGGGGGCCGTCGAGGCCCCCTCCGAAGGACTCATGGCCGCGTGATCACGTCCACCAGCGCCGGCCGCCCGTCCTTCACGACGCGGAGCGCGCGACGCAGCGCGGGCCCGACGGCGCCCGCGGTCTCGATCGGCCCCTCCGCGTGCACGCCGAAGCCCTGCGCGATGCGCGCGAAGTCCGGCGCGGGGTCGTCGATGCGGATGCCGACGACCTTGTTCTCGACCGGCCGCCCGCGCGCCTTCGCCACGACCTCCTGGTGCTCCTCGTCGTTGCCGTACGTGCGGTTGTTGAACGTCACCGTCAGCAGCGGCAGGCGGTGGTGCGCGGCGGTGTAGAGCCCGCCCACGACGTAGAGCAGATCGCCGTCGGACTGGAGGTTCACGCAGACCTTGCCGGTGCCGCGATGGGCGAGCGTCACGCCGAGCGCGGCCGGCAGGCCGTAGCCGAGCCCGGCCCCGCCGCTTCCGCCGTAGGTCCGCTCGGGCCGCCAGTCCCAGAGCCGGCGCGCCCAGCCCTTGGCGGTGCCGTTGGCGAGCACCCAGTCTTCGTCCTTGATCACCTCCCAGATCTCGGCGGCGAACGCCGACGGCGCCAGCGGGGTGAGCGAGCGCTCGAGCTTCGCCGTCGCCTGCCACTCCGCGAGCAGGCCCGTGTGCCGCGCGGCGATGCGCTCGGCGCGCTGGCGGCGCTCGGCCGTGCGCGGGTCGCGCGCCAGACGGTCCTCGACCGCGGCCAGCAGCGTGGGCAGCGCGATCCCCGCGTCGGCGGCGATCGGCAGGTCGACCGGCGCCAGCGACTGGAACGTGTGCGCCCAGCTGCGGATCGCGTAGTCGTCCAGCGAGATCGCGATCACGCGCGCCGTCTCGTTGAACAGGCGCACCGCGCGCGTGGCGCGGTCCGTCTGGCCGAGCGCGCCGAGGACGTTGGTGACGTCCAGCGCGAGGACGACGTCGGCCTCGGCCACGACCTCCTCGCGCGCGCCGCTCATGTCGAGCGGATGGCGGCTCGGCACGCTGGCGCGGCCCTCGGACTCGCCGGCGAGATCCACCAGCGGCGCCGCCAGGCGCTCGGCCAGGCGGCAGAGCGCGGGCGTCGCCTCGGGACGGCGGCCGAGCGACTCGACGACGATCAGCGGGAAGCGCGCCTCGACGAGCCGCCGCGCCGCCTCGTCGATGGCGCGCGGATCGGCGTGCGGCGGCGCCGAGGGCTGAAACCGCGCGACGTCCGGCACCGGCACGGGATGCTCCAGCGCTTCCTCCTGTAACCCCGCGTCGAGGCACAGGTAGACGGGCCCCTGCGGCTCCGTCCGCGCCAGGCGCCAGCATCGGAGCAACGCTTCGGGGATCGCGGCCACGCTCGCCGGCTGGTCGTCGAGCTTGACGTAGTCGCGCACCTGCGTGCCCTGCACGAGCGCGGTGTGGATCCAGTCGATCCACGGCCGACGGCGCGTGGCGTCCATGGGCCCGGTGGCCCCGAGCACGAGGATCGGCGCGCGGTCGCAGAACGCGTTGAAGATGGCCATGCTCGCGTGCTGCAGACCGACGATGTCGTGGACGACGGCGGCCATCGGCGCGCCCCTGGCCTTGGCGTAGCCGTGGGCGAGCGCCACCGCGATCTCCTCGTGCAGCGTGAGGATCATCTCCGGATCGCCCTTGCCGTGGTTGACGAGCGAGTCGTGCAGGCCGCGGAAGGTGGCGCCGGGATTGAGGGCGACGTGCGCGACGCCGACCGCGCGCAGCAGGTCGATCACGAGGTCGGAGCCGTACGTCGTCATGTGTGCCCCCCCGACCACCGGGCGAGGAACGCGCGCCAGGCCGCCCAGTACTCCGACCACGCCGCGTCCATCTCGTAGTGGTGGCCTCCGCGGATCGTGAAGAACGTCTTGGGCTCGGGCGCGGCGGCGAACAGCGCGCGCCCCTGGGCGTACGGGATCGTCTCGTCGGCGTCGCCGTGGAGCACCAGCAGCGGCGCGCGCAGACGCGGGATCTTGGCCAGAGAGTCCCAGCGCGTGCGGAACAAGAAGCCGACGCCGGGCAGCACCGTGTTCGCCATCGCGCGCACGGAGGCGAACGGCGACTCGAGGACGACCGCGCGCGGGGGATGCGCGAGGGCCAGGTCGATGGTGACGGCGGCGCCCAGCGAGCGGCCGAAGTAGACCACGTGCTCGGCGGCCACGCCCTCGCGCAGGAGCGCGGCGCGCGCGCCGAGCGCGTCGCTGACGAGCCCCGGCTCCGAGGGCGCGCCCTCGCTGCGCCCGTATCCCCGGTAGTCGTACATGAAGACGCCGATGCCGAGCTGGTCGGCGAGCAGGCGCGCGATGGTGACGCGCCCGCCGATGTTGCCGCCGTTGCCGTGGGAGTAGAGCAGGGTCGTGGGCGTGCGGCCGGGGATCAGCCAGCCGTGCAGCCGCACGCCGTCCAGCGCCGCGAACGAGACGTCGCGGAAGGCGAGGCCCACGCTCGACGGATCGGCGGCGAGCGCGCGCGAGGGGTAATAGATGAAGTGACCTTCCACCGATTCCCGGCATCCCGCGGCGACGCCCGCGAGGGCCACGAGGGCGAACAGGCGCTTCATCGGCGCGATGATACACTTCCGTCGCGTAGACTTGTGGTTCGATCCGGCCGAGGAGGAGGAACCGGCATGCTCTCCCGCGAAGACAACGAGCTGCTGACCCGGGTGGATCGTGGCACCCCCATGGGCAACGCGATGCGGCGGTACTGGATTCCGGCCCTGCTCGCGTGGGAGCTGCCGGCGCCCGACTGTCCCCCCGTACGGGTCAAGCTCCTGGGCGAGGAGCTCGTCGCCTTCCGAGACACGCAGAACCGCATCGGGCTGATCGAGGAGCACTGCCCGCACCGCCGCGCCTCGCTGTTCTTCGGGCGCAACGAGGAGTGCGGGCTGCGCTGCGCCTACCACGGCTGGAAGTTCGACGTCGACGGCCGCTGCGTGGACATGATGAACGAGCCGGAGCACCTGCACTTCAAGGAGAAGATCTCCGTCACGTCGTATCCCACCGTCGAGGTCGGCGGCCTCATCTGGGCCTATCTCGGATCGCCCGACGGCCGGCCACCGCTGCCGAATTTCGCCTGGACGCAGGCGCCTGAGACGCACCGCCACGTCTCGAAGGTGGTTCAGGAGACCAACTGGCTGCAGGGCCTCGAGGGTGGCGTCGACACCTCGCACGCGCCGATCCTGCACCGCGTCCTGAAGGCCGACTCGAAGCGTCCCGGGTTCAAGCCGACGCACCCGTTCGTGCGGAGCAAGGCGCCGACGCTCGTCGTCGACGTCACGAGCTACGGCTACCAGTACGCGAGCGTCCGCCCGCTCGACGAGGCGACCGTGCACATCCGCACCTACCAGCTCGTGCTGCCGTTCCACCAGATCCGGCCCTCGCAATCCGAGGGCGGCCACGCGCTCGTCTCCGGACACATCTGGGTGCCGATGGATGACGAGAGCACCATGGTCTACAACTGGGACTACAGCGAGACCGCGCCGCTGACCGACGACGACCGGCTCGAGCGCCGGCTCGGCAACGGGCCGCTCGACGTGGACCAGAGCACGTTCCGCTCGGTGCGCAACAAGCGCAACAACTACATGCTCGACCGCCAGGTGCAGAAGACCGAGAGCTTCACGGGGATCGAGGGCGTCAACGTGCAGGACCGCGCGATCCAGGAGAGCATGGGGCCGATCGTCGATCGCACGCGCGAGCATCTGGGGCCGGCCGACAAGGCGGTGATCCAGGCGCGCCGGCTCCTGCTCGAGGCCGTGAAGACCGTGCGCGACGGCCGCACGCCGCGTGGCGTCGACGGCACGTACTACGCGCTGCGCGCCGTCGAGGGCGTGCTGCCGAAGGACGCCGACTGGCGCCAGGCGCTGACGCCCGAGATGGCGGCGACGCGCTTCGAGCAGACGGTCTAGCGGCCGGCGCGTCTCACGCGCCGCCGGCGCCCGGGCGATTGCGCCGGACCGCCTCGGGGTTGGTGGAATCCGGCCCCATGTAGATGCCCTTGTCCCAGGTGCGCTTGAGCGGATCGCGCACGTACAGGCGCATGCGTCCCACGCCGTGGATCTCGAAGTCCACCACCTCGCCGTCCTGCAGCGGGCCCAGGCCCTCGTGGTTGGTGCCGCAGGCGATGAGGTCGCCGGAGCCGAGCGTCATGATGCTCGTCGCGAACTCGACGAGGGCCGGGACCTGGTGCTCCATGTCGTCCGTGTTGTAGTTGTGCCGGAGCTGGCCGTCCACCCAGAACTGGACGTGAACGTCGTTGGGATTCGGGATCTCGTCGAGCGTGGTGATGCAGGGACCGATGGGCGCGAAGGTGTCGAACGACTTGCCGAGCCAGCTGCCGGCCTTCCAGGTGCGGCGGCCCTCGCCGCGCGCCGACACGTCGATCATGCCGGTGTAGCCGAACACCGCACTGCGCCAGTTCGCCTGCGTGACCTTCTTGGCCGGGCCCTTGATGACCAGCGCCAGCTCGGCCTCGTGCATGAAGATCCACGGCTCGGTCAGCTCCGGCAGCACGATCGTGTCCTCCGGCCCGATCACCGCGTCCGGATTCTTGAGGAACATATTCAGCGGGCGGGCCTCGAGCGCGCCGTGCTCCCAGTAGTTGGCGATGCACGCCAGGATCTTGCCGGGTCGCGGCAGCGGGGGGCGCAGCCGGACCTGGGACAACGGCAGCGCCCGACGCTCGTGCGCCAGGCGCTTGAGCGCCGGTCGGAGCGTCTCGAAGTCGTCGATGATGCCCTGCATCGTCAGCTGGGGCGTGTGCCCCGGGCGCACGGCGTCGGCGATCCCGACGACGCCCTGCGCGGTCATCACGCCCGGCACCACGTCGTCGGTGCCGGCGGCCTGGAAGAGCACGAACCTCACGGCGTCCTCCTCGACACGGCTGTCGCGGTGGTACTGTACGCCACATCATGAAGACCATCGACATCCACGCGCATCTCGTGCCGCGGTCCCTGTGGCAGGCCGTCGACGCCCGGCGGGAGTGGTACGGCTTCCGTCACGAGCCCGGCGACGGCCTCGGTACCATGCTGGGCAACGGCAAGCGCACGCAATTCAACTCGCCCAAGGTGCGCTTCACGCCCGAAGAGCGGCTGAAGGACATGGACGCGCAGGGCGTGGACGTGCAGGTCGTGTCCATCCACACGCCGTTCTTCGGCTATCACCTCGACCCCGCGCAGGGGCGGCAGCTGGCGCGCGAGGTCAACGACGAGATCGCGGCCATGACGAAGCAATGGCCGGCCCGCTTCGCGGGCCTGGGCACCCTGCCGGTGCAGGACGTCAAGGCGGCCATCGACGAGCTGGAGCGCGCGGTGACGGTGCTCGGCCTCAAAGGGGCCGAGCTCGACACGCTGGTGAACGGCGAGAACTGGGACGAGCCGAAGTTCCTGCCGCTGTTCAAGGCGGCCGAGGCCATGGGGGCCGTGCTCTTCTTCCACCCGCAGCCGCAGCACAACTTCATGCTGCAGCGCACGACCCGCCACGGGCTGTTCAACAGCCTCGGCGTCATCGTCGAGGACGCCATCGTCGTCGCCATCCTGATCTTCGGCGGCGTGCTCGACGCGTGTCCCGGCCTGCGAGTCTGCATCGCGCACGGCGGCGGTCCGGCGTGCTTCGCGATGGGACGGATCGACCGCAGCTGGCACGGAACGCCCGAAGCGCGCCGCACCATTCCGCAACCGCCGAGCAGCTACCAGCGCCGCCTGTACTACGACACCGTGGTCGGCAGCGAGAAGGCGCTGCGCTTCCTGCTCGACGAGGTGGGCGCCGACCGCGTGGTCCTCGGCAGCGACTGGCCCTTCGTGCCGTGGCACCCCTCGCCCGTCGCCTGGGTGCAGGGCTTGAAGACTCTGACCCAGGACGAGAAGGACAAGATCCTGTGGCGGAATCTCGAGTCGCTGCTGACGCTGTGATGCCGTTCCTCACCGCCTCGCAGGCAGCCGAGGTGCGCGAGCGTTTCGGAACGCCCTGCTACGTGTACGACCGGGCCGCCCTGGAGCGCACGGCGCGCCGGCTGCTCGCGTTGAAGGCGCCCTACGGGTTCACGCTGCGCTACGCGATGAAGGCGAACCCGAGCCGGGAGATCCTGGTGCTGTTCCGCGATCTCGGGCTCCACGTCGACGCCTCGAGCGACTGGGAAGTGGCGCGCGCGCGGCGAGCGGGATTCGCGCCCGCCCGGATTCAGCTCGGCGCCCAGATGCCCTCCACTCGACTCGCCGAACACATCCGTGACGGCGTGCTGCTGAATGCCTGCTCGCTGCACCAGCTGGAGGCCATCGGACGCGCGGCGCCGGGCCACTCCATCGCCGTGCGCATGAACCCCGGGCTGGGCAGCGGGTCGACGAAGCGGACGAATACCGGCGGTCCCTCGGCCAGCTTCGGAATCTGGCACGAGTATCTGGACGACGTGAAGTCGCTCGCCGCGCGCCATCGGCTGACGCTGCGCACGCTGCACACCCACATCGGCTCGGGCACGGACCCCGACGTCTGGCAGCGCGTGACGCGCATGACCCTCGACCTCGCCGAGCAGCTTCCCGACGTCGCCGTCGTGAACCTGGGCGGCGGCTTCAAGGTGGGGCGGATGCCCGAGGAGCCGACCGCGGACCTGGACGACGTCGCGGCGCACGTGCGGCGCGAGCTCGACGCCTTCCGCGCGCGCCACGGGCGATCACTGCATCTCGAGATCGAACCGGGCACGTACCTGGTTGCGCAGGCCGGCGCCGTCGTGGCGACGTGCATCGACGTCGTCGACACCGGGAAGGACGGCTACCTCTTCGCCAAGCTCGACACGGGCATGACGGAGGTCACGCGGCCGTCGCTCTACGGCGCCCAGCATCCGATCGACGTGATGGCCACGGGCCGCGAGGCGGCGGAGGTCGTCTTCGTCGGGCCGTGCTGCGAGTCGGGCGACATTCTCACGCCGGCGCCGGGCGACCCGGAAGGGCTGGGCCCGCGCTGGGTGTCCCGGCCGCGCGTGGGCGATCTGGTCATCGTCGGCGGCGCCGGCGCCTACTGCGCCGCGATGTCAACCATCAACTACAACTCATACCCGCAGGCTCCCGAAGTCATGCTGGACCCCGACGGGACGCTGCGCCTCGTCAGGCGGCGACAGAGCCTCGATCAAATGCTGGAGAACGAGCTCGGCCCGTCTTGAGATTGATACAGCGATGAGATGGCTCGCGCGTGCTAACGTCGAGGCGAGGTCAACGTATGGGCACGTTCTTCGCCGAGGTTCATCTTGCCTCACCGTCACGGCCCGATCGGCGCGAATCCGTCAAGCTGCTGGTCGACAGCGGTTCGATGGACACGTGGGTCTCTGCGGGCGCGCTTCGTGATCTCGGCCTCCAGCCCTCGGAGCGTCGGCGCGTCCTCACCATCGGAGGGAAGAGCCACCGAACGTGGAGCCAAACGACCTCGAAGTCCTGGGCGCCTACACCCTCGAAGGATTCGGGCTGGGGATCGACCCCATCCAGCGTCGCCTCATTCCCGGCATCCTTTACGGCGCGTAGCTCTCACGCTCAGCCCTTCACCTGCACGCCGGCGAGCCGCTCCAGCACCTTGACGACGGCGAGGCCGTCTTCCTTGTTGAGACCGGCCGCGCGCGCCATCTGGTAGAGCTGCTGGGTGAGGTTCGCCAGCAGCAGCGGCACGCCGAGCTGCTTGGCGAACGCCGTCTCCAGCTCCTGATCCTTGTAAGTGATATCCACGGTGCCGCCCGGCGAGAAGTCGCGCGCGAGGATCTTCGGCACGCCCGTCTCGAACGCGTAGCTGGTGCCGGTGCTGACGCGCACCACGTCGTAGATCGTCCGCGGATCGAGCCCCGCCTTGACGCCCATCACGAGCGCCTCGGCCACCGCCACGCGGTTGACCTGGATCAGCATGTTGTTGACGAGCTTCATGGCCAGGCCCTGGCCGAGGGCACCGACGTGGAAGAGCTTCGTGCCCATGGCGGCGAAGAGGTCGCGGCATTTCTCGAAGGTGGCCGCGTCACCGCCGGCGATGATCGAGAGCTCGCCGGAGGCCGCGCGCTCGGTGCCGCCGCTCACCGGCGCGTCCAGCGTCGCCACGCCGCGCGCCGACAGCTGCTCGGCCAGGCGCCGCAGGGCGAACGGGTCGATCGTGCTCATGCAGATCACGATGTGGCCGCGCGCGGCGCTCTTGATGATCCCGCGCTCGCCGGCGATGACCGATTCCGCCTGGGCGGTGGTCTCCACCATGACGATCGTCCGCTCGGTCCCCGCGGCCACCTGCTCCGGCGAGTCGACGACCCTGGCGCCGCGCTCGCGCAGCCGCCCTACCTTGGCCGGATCGATGTCGTGGACGACCAGCGCGAAGCCGCGCTGGACGAGGTTGAGCGCCATCGGCCGCCCCATGTTGCCGAGCCCGATGAATCCGACCGGTCCCGCCATGTCGTTCTCCTGTCGTTAGCGCGGCGGCGGAGGCGGCGGAGGCGGTGCGGAGGCGGGGACCCACACCCATTGCCACGCGTGTCGCACGCCGTCGCCGAACAGCAGATACCGGCCATCGGCGTAGACGACTTCACGCTGGAACGGTGGGGGCTCGGGTCGCGCGTAGCCCGGCGCCTGCTGATAGATCCCCGGCGACGTCGAGTAGACCGGCTGGACATAGGCCGCGGATGGCGCCTCGACGACCGGCGGATACGCGGCCGGCGGCGGCGGCGGCGCCAGCGCCCAAAGCGGAGCCGTCGCGATGGTGACCGCGCCGAGTGCGAGGCCGCCGATGAGCGCCGCGGGCCACCACCAGCCGCCGTGGCCGCCGTGATGACCGTGGTGCCAGCCTCCACCGGCCCACACGGGGCCGGGAAGAATCGCTGCCGCGATCACGAGGAAGATCGCGAGGAGCGCGAGTGCTCGCTTCATGGGCGTCCTCCTGGGCGGCAGCATATCAAAAGAAGAACGTCAGGTTCTTCGCGAGCAGCACGCTCTGGTCCAGGACGATCTTGCGGCGCGCGATCCTCAAGCTTCCGTTCACCCGGCGCAGCAGGTCTTCGCGCTTGCCGACGAGGACGTCGGTTTCCGTCTCGACGCGGTTGCGGTAGACGAGGAACCGGCTCTTGACCGCAACCTCGGTGGGAGCGGGGCCGTCGGGGCTCGCGCGAAGGATCTGCACGTTCGAGATCATGTGACAGATCCGCGAGGGCGGCTCCTCCGCCCAGTGGATGCCGGTGAGGATCTGCTGCACGCGGCGGGCGAGCGTGTCCTTGCCCTCGTCGAACCAGCTGACATCGGTCCCCTCGCGCGTGAACTCCCGCTCGCTCTCGTCGTGCGGCACGTTGCGCCGGATCGGCATGAAGTAACGGACGTCGTCGGTGAAGAGGTCGAGCCACTCCTTGTACCGGCGCTCGTCGAGCAGCTCGGCCTCGCGATACAGGAACTCCTCGACCTCGCTCTTGAGGAGCAGCCGCTCGAGGTCGCTCACGCCAGGTCGTTCCACGTCGCGGCTTCCATGAACTGCCGCCAGCGCCGGTAGAACCCGCGCTGGTTGTGTTCGCTCGCGTTGGCCGCGGTGACGTCGGTGATCGCGCCCGGCAGCTTCAACCCGTGGTCCTCGAACGCGCGCGTCGAGCGACCGAGGCCCATCTCGTAGTTGTAGGGATGCTGCCGCGCGATGGTGCCGCGGCTGGCCTTGTGGGCGTAGTTCCAGTTTTCCATGTCGTCCTGCTCGGTCAGTCCCGACGGGCCGGAGTAACGGATGTAGTAGTGTCGCAGGAAGTCCTTCACCTCCGCCGGCGCGTCGGCGTCGACGAAGTACCAGCGCCAGACCTCGGTCTGGTGCGGGCCGCGCGGATGCCAGACGGCCAGCGTGCGCGGCTGCCGCGCCAGCGGCGACGTGTTGGGGAACATCGTGCCGGGCCCGCCGAAGAGCCGCCAGTGCTCGCCGCGCCGGCGCCTGCGCTCCTCCTCGCAGCGGCGAAAGTACTCCGCCGCCACCGGCGCGTCCTGATAGGCGGGCGCCAGCGGCGCGTCGTGAGCGCGCAGGAATGCGATCATCGAGTGGCCGAGCTCGGGAAACGACACGTCCAGCCACCGCGCCTGGTTGCGCTCGGCCATGTCGCGGCGGCCCTTGCCGCTCGGGCCGATGCCCACCATGTCCACCGAGCGGTGGCTCACGCCGTGATAGCGGTCGCCGGAGAAGTTCTCGGCCGGAAACTTCCAGTTACACGGGATGAGCCACTTGTGGATCCCGCCGATCGCCTCGGTGCCACCCTCGCGCCCGTCCCACGCGTCGAGCAGGAGGTCGAGGTAGAGCTTGTAGCCGCCCACGTAGTCGAGGAAGGACGGCGCCGCCGCGTCCCACGCCGCCCAGATCGTGCCCTTGTAATTCTCCATCCGGGCGACTTCGATGAGGCCCCACTTCGACTTGTCGAGCTGCTCGCCGTACGCGTCCTTGCCGAACGGGACGCCGACGAGCGCGCCGTCGGTCGCGTAGGTCCAGCCGTGGTACGGGCACATGAGCTCGAGGGTGTTGCCCTCGTCGTAGCGGCAGACCTTCATGCCGCGGTGCCGGCACGAGTTCAGGAAGACGTGGATCCGTCCCGTCCGGTCGCGGCACAGGATGACCGACTCCTCGCCCATCGACGACACGAGGAAGTCGCCGGGCCTGGGGATCTGGCTCTCGTGGCCGATGAAGAGCCAGGCGCGCGCGAAGATCTGCTCCTGCTCCCGCCGGTAGATCTCCTCGTTCACGAAGATTTCCCGGCTGATGATTCCCCTGTCGACGTCGACCAGGCCGTTGAGACCGTTCAGCATCGTGGTCCTCCCGCGTTCCGACAGCGCGCTGAACGATAGCGCCGCGCGGGGCCGGGCGCAAACGGGGAGTCCGCCGGCCGGCCGCTCATGCCTTCGCCAGAGTCCGGATTGCGGATGTTGCCCGATCACGCCCGTCCGCAGCTCCCGGCGGATGCCCATGGCAACGGTCACGACACCCGCCAGCAGGAACACGATGAAACCGGCAAACAGCAGATCGAGCCGGTTCTCGTCACTCACCCGAGCGGCCCCATGAACCGACAGCTTATACTCACCGAAGGAGGTGACGGCATG
The DNA here is from genome assembly GCA_003220225.1 of Candidatus Rokuibacteriota bacterium. Lineage (GTDB taxonomy): Bacteria > Methylomirabilota > Methylomirabilia > Rokubacteriales > CSP1-6 > AR12. The sequence continues at coordinate 48,692 of QHRU01000051.1, read as the reverse complement.
CAGATCCGTCTGACACGCGACCTGGAGGCGGAACGCCGCGCGGCGCCCGGTCCGATGAGCGTCGATGCGTTCCTCGCCCGCTTCCCCGAAGTCCCCCGCGACGTGCGCGACGAGCCGGTGATGGCCGAGTTCGTCCGGGCGTTCGGCGCCCAGCTCGAGGTCGCCCAGAAGCCGTCACCGTGCGTGGCACGCGCGGGCGGCGGGGATGCCGAGCATCATTTCTACACGCGCCTGGTCAACGACCTCGCCATCTACGGCCTCGGCCTCGCCAGGCGTGAGCGCACGCTCCAGCGTCTCGAGCGCCTCCTCGCCGACTACCGCGCTCAGCCGGCCACCTTCGCCTGCACCCTGGTCCCTCGACAGGGTCCCGACGCGCCGCGCGCGGGGTGCCGGTAGCGAGCTTCATCGACCCCCACGGCGCCGCTCCGTAACACGTCCTTCGCGCTCTTCTGGTGCTCGCGGGTGCTGTCCACGCTCGCGCTGCACATGCAGAACGTCGCGGTGGGATGGCAGCTCTACAGCCTCACCGGCAGCGCGCTCGACCTCGGCCTCGTCGGCCTCGTGCAGTTCGTCCCGACCATCGCGCTGACGCTCGTCGTCGGACAGGTGGCGGACCGCTGTGATCGCCGCCTCGTCGTCGTGGTGTGTCACGCGACCGAGGCGGGCGCCACCGCCGCGCTGGCGCTCGGCAGTCTCGGCGGCTGGCTGGGCCGCGACGGCATCCTCGGGATGGTCGCGATCCTCGGCGCCGCGCGCGCGTTCGAGAATCCCTCCCGCGCGGCGCTGGTGCCTCGCCTCGTCCCGTTCGCGCTGATCCCGCGCGCCATCGCGAGCGTGACGTCCGCAGGCCAGACGGCCCGCATCGTCGGCCCGGCCCTCGGCGGCGTGCTCTATGGCCTCGGGCCGACCGCCGTCTACGCGACGGTCGCCGCGCTGTACCTCCTGGCCGCGGCGCTCGTCGGGCTCGTCCACGCGGTGCAGCCCGCGCACGAGCCCGAGGAGATGACTCCGGCCTCGCTCTTCTCGGGGATGACCTTCATCCTTCGCGAGCGGCTGCTCCTGGGCTTGTTGTCGCTGGACCTCTTCGCGGTGCTGCTCGGCGGCGCCACCGCGCTGCTGCCGATCTACGCTCGCGACATCCTCGACACGGGCCCCTGGGGGCTCGGACTGCTGCGGGCGGCGCCGGCCTGCGGCGCGCTCGCGATGTCCGTGGCGCTGACGCGCCGTCCGGTCGAGCGCCACGCCGGGCCGGTGCTGTTCGGGGGCGTCCTCGTGTTCGGCGTCGCCACCGTGGTCTTCGGCGCCTCCACCCGCCTGCCGCTGTCACTGGCGGCGCTCACGGTGCTCGGCGCGTCGGATCTGCTCAGCGTCGTCATTCGACACTCGCTGGTGCAGATTCGCACGCCCGACAGCATGCGCGGCCGCGTGAGCGCCGCGCACTCGTTGACCACCGGCACCTCGAACCAGCTGGGAGAGTTCGAGTCGGGTCTGCTCGCCGCCCTGTTCGGTCCCGTCGCGGCGGTCCTGATCGGCGGGATCGGCACGATCGTCGTGGCCGCCGTGTGGATGCGGCGCTTCCCCGAGCTTCGTCGGTTCCACCTGGTGTAGTCTCGGCGGACCACACGAGACCACATCACGCTTTTGGTCCAAGGAGGTCCCTCATGAAAAAACTCGCCGTGCTCGTCCAGCTCGCAGGAGTGCTGCTGCTGAGCGGCTGTGCCATCGGCAATCGCTACGCCTACCAGACGGTCGTGGCGAGCCCGCAGGTCTCGGGCACCACCGCGGTGAGCATCGCGACCTACGACCAGCGCGAGTACGTGCGCTCGGGAACCAAGGACCCGCAGTTCGTCGGCCTGCAGCGAGGCGGCTACGGCAACCCCTTCGACGTACGCACCGAGGGCGACGGGCCCCTGGCAGACGCCATGACCACCGCCCTCGTCAACACGCTGGCGAAGAAAGGGTTCCGCGCCCAGCCCGTCGTGGTGGCCCACTCGGTGACGCCGGCGGAGGCGCGCCAGCGGGTGATCGGCGCGGGCGCCGAGCGCGCGGTCTTGCTGACGCTGCAGGAATGGAAGAGCGACACCGCGGTGAGAGTCGGGCTGAGCTATGACGTCACCATGACCGTGCTCGATCGGAGCGGGACTGTCCTGGCCGAGAAGCGGCTCGAGGGCCGGGACAACCTCGGCGGGGCGACGCTGCCCTCCCGGGTCGGCGACATGGTGGCCAGCGCGTTCAAGATGAAGCTGGAGCAGCTGCTCGACGACCCGGCCGTCGCGGCCGCTCTGCGCGGAGGCTCCGAGCTCGGGAAGAGCTGATTCACCAGCTCGCGGACCTTCTCGTCGGCCTTGATGAACTTTTTGTCGACCCGCCCGCCACCCATCAGAGCGTCGTACGTCGCCTTGCCGACTTCGTTGCCGTCCCTGGACACGGTCATCTCCGCGTACGCCATGTACATCGCGAGGTCCCACCGCCAGTTGGCGCTGTACGTCGTCAGCAGCGGACACGCGGTGATGCCCGCGCCGGGATCGAGCACCCGCACGCTCAAGCCCTTGCTCTCGAGCGCCTGCTTGTACGCCTCGAGGAAGCTCTCACGGACGCTCTTGTTCTCCCGGACGCAGATCTCCCGGGTGCCCAGGGCCGCGGGCGTGACGGGCTTGACGTTCTGCGCGATCGAGCACGCGGCGAGCACCACCAGCAGCAGCCAGATCGCCCGTTTGCCGTTCTGCATCGCCCGGCTCCTGACTGGGCAGTTCGTGATCGGCTGCATCTTCGGCACGGCTAGCGACTGACCAGCGCTGCGGGGCCGACGTCGCGCAAGATCACGTCGGATCGGGACTTTCCATTTCGGCACGCCCGTTGCCTCATCTGTTCCCTGCGTGACCACCACGCGGCGATCACCTGGGGCCAACGACATGGTCGAACGAGTGGTCAAGACGACGAGGTCGGGCTGGTGGGCGCTCGGCGCCGCGGTCGCGGTGGGATGCGCAGTGTTCCTGCTCTTCCGCCGGCAGCGCTCTCAGCGCACCGATTCGGATGCCTATGAAGAGTGGTGGCGACGTCGGGAACGTATTCGCGCCAACGGCGACCAGAATCCTCAACTCTTCGTCTGAGTCCCCCAGGGGATGGGCACATGGGAACTCGCAAGCGCATCTTGATCGTCGACGACGAGCCGAGGATCCTCGACATCCTCAACGAGTTCTTCAGGACGCGTTACGAAGTCGTGACTGCCAGCAATCCGGCGCAGGGAATGTTCATCGCGAGTCACCGCCGGTTCGACGTCATTCTTCTCGATATCAACATGCCGGGTATGAGCGGGCTCGAGATGGCGGCCGCGATTCGCGCCCACGGAAATACTGCGGCCATACTGTTCATGACCGGCTATCCGTCACGGCAACACGCCGATGAGGCCCGCAAGCTCGGCGCCGTCGCGTGCCTCGACAAGCCGACCAACCTGCTCCACCTCGACGAGCTGATTTCTCGCACCACCCATCGCCAGAGCGCCCCATCGTAGCGAATCTCTGAGCGTCTCATCGGTCTCTCACACCAGCAGCGCGAGAGGCTCCTCGATCAGATCGGCGAGGGCGCCCAGGAACCGGGCGCCGCGCGCGCCGTCGAGCGCCCGGTGGTCGCAGGAGAGCGTCAGCACCATCGTCGGCTGAACCGCCGGCTGGCCGTTGACGGCGACGACACGATCGGCGATGCGGCCGACGGCGAGGATGGCGGCCTGGGGTGGATTGACGATGGCGTTGAAGGCGTCGATGCCGAACATGCCGAGGTTGCTGATGGTGAACGTGCCGCCCTGGATGTCGGCGGGGCGCAGCTTGCCCGCCTGGGCGCGGGACACGAGATCCTCACGGCGGGGCGCGAGCTCCGCGAGCGTCAGCGTATCGGCGCGGTGGAGGACGGGAACGACGAGGCCGTCGTCGATGGCCACGGCGAGGCCGACGTTGACGTCGGCGTGCTGGACGATCGTGCCGTCCTTCCACGAGACGTTCACGCGCGGATGCTGGGCGATGGCCGCGGCGACCAGTCGCACGAGCAGGTCCGTGTAGGTGATGTGGGCGCCGGTCTGCTTGCGCGCCTGCTGCAGCCACGACGCCAGGCGACGCACGTTTGCCTCGCGCACCAGATAGAAGTGGGGCGCCGTGGTCCAGCTCGACGTCATACGCTCGGCCATGATGCGCCAGACGTTGCCGACGCCCTGCGCGGCGGGTGCGCTCGCCGCCGCGGCGACCGCCGGCGCCTTCGCCGCCGCGACGTCGCCGGCGAGGACGGCGCCGCCGGGGCCGGAGCCGCGCACCACGCGAAGATCGACGCCGCGCTCCGCGGCGAGACGGCGCGCCTTGGGCGACGCGGCGGTGAGTCGCGCGGCCGGCGCGCGTGCGGCGGCCCCGTTGCCGGCCGGCGTTTTCTGGCGCTCGACGTAGGCGAGAACGTCCGCCTTCTCGACACGTCCGCTCGGCGTCGTGATCCGCGTGAGATCGACGCCGTGCTGCTCGGCGAGCTTGCGGGCGAGCGGCGAGGCCTTCACGGTCGCAGCGGCCGCGGGCGTCGACGCAACGGCGCCGGCCGCCCCCGTCGGCGCCGCTGAAGCCCCCACTTCGCCCGCGGCGAAGATCAGCGCGATCGTCCTGCCCACCGGCACCACGTCGCCCACGCGCGCCGTGACGTCGCGCAGCACGCCGGAGGCCGGCGCCTCGACCTCGACCGTGACCTTGTCGGTCTCGATCTCGAGAAGCGGCTCGCCCTTCTGCACCGTGTCGCCCGGCGACTTGATCCAGCGCAAGACCTTGCCGGTCTCCTGCGCCAGCTCGAGCGCGGGCATGATGACGGTGGTCGGCATCAGCGTCAGCCCGGGAGGCCCGTGAAGACCTCGCGGGCCACGCCCAGCGCCCGCCCGATCCCCGCGGCGTCGACGTCCAGATGGGTGACGGCGCGGATCGTGTGTGGGCCGAGCGCTCCCATACGGACGCCGTGGGCGAGCATGTGCTCCACCGCCTCCGCGGCGTTCGCGCTTGTCACGAAGAACACGATGTTGGTTTCGACCGTCGCGGGATCGAGCCTCACGCCGGGCAGCCGCGCCAGGCCCTCCGCGAGGCGGCGGGCGTTGGCGTGATCGTCGGCCAGGCGCTTGACGTGATGGCGGAGGGCGTAGACGCCGCCGGCGGCGATGATGCCCGCCTGGCGCATGGCGCCGCCCATCTGCTGCTTGCAGCGCCACGCCTCGTCGATGAACGCGCGGGAGCCGGCCATGGCGGCGCCGACCGGCGCGCCGAGGCCTTTGGTGAAATCGATCCATGCGGAGTCGAACGGCGCGGCGTACTCCCGCGCGGAGATGCCGCTGGCGACGACGGCGTTCATGAGACGCGCGCCGTCGAGGTGCGTCGAAAGCCCGTGGCCGCGGGCGACCGCCGTCACCTCATTGATGCGCGCGAGCGGCCACACCGAGCCGCCGCCGAGATTGCTCGTCTGCTCCACCCAGAGGAGCCGGCTCCGCGGGAAGTGACGGTGCGGCGGACGGACCGCGGCCTCGACGGCGGCCGCGTCGAACTGGCCGCGCGGTCCGTCGATCGAGCGCATGTTGACGCCGGCCAGCGCGCCCGGCCCGCCGGTCTCGAAGTGGATCGGGTGAGCCGTGGCGTGCGCGATGACCTCTTCGCCGGGCCGCGCGTGCACGCGCAGCGCGATCTCGTTGCACATGGTGCCGGACGGCAGGAACACGGCGGCTTCCTTGCCCAGCAGCTCGGCCACCATCTCGCAGAGCAGGTTGACGGTCGGGTCCTCCATCTTCTGCTCGTCGCCGACCTCGGCCTCGCTCATGAAGCGGCGCATGTCGGCCGTCGGCCGCGTGACGGTGTCGCTGTAGAGATCGACGTCGATGCGCACCTTAGAACGCCCTCACGCCTTCCGACACAGCGCCTTCGCCGCCTCGAACACCGATTGCTCCGTGGGTACGGTGAGGTCCTCGAGCACCGGCGAGAACGGCACCGGCACGTCCATCGCGCCGATGCGCTTGACCGGCGCGTCCAGGAAGTAGAACGCGCCGTCCGCGATGACCGACGCGATCTCGGCGGTGACGCCGTAGCGCTCGTAGCCCTCGTCCACCACGATGGCGCGCGACGTCTTCTTGGCCGACTCGACCAGCGTCTCCTTGTCCAGCGGCCACGTCGTGCGCGGGTCGATCACCTCGGCGCTGATGCCGGCCGCGTCCAGGAGCTTGGCCGCGCCCAGCGCGACGGTGACCATGCTGCTGGTGGCCACGATGGTGACGTCGGTGCCGGCGCGCTTGACCTCCGCCACGCCGAACGGAATGGTGTAGTCCTCGGCGGGCACCGGGCCCTTCACGCGGTACATCATCTTGTCCTCGAAGATCACCACCGGGCTGTCGTCGCGGATGGCCGTCTTCATCAGGCCCTTGGCCTCGTACGGGCCCGAGGGCAGCGCCACCTTGAGGCCGGGAACGTGGCTGACCCACGCGTGCAGCGACTGCGAGTGCTGCGCGGCCGAGCGGCGCGTGGCGCCCAGCGTGGTGCGGAACACGATCGGCACCTTGATCTTGCCGCCCGACATGTAGTGCGCCTTGGCGGCCTGGTTGACCATCTGGTCCATGGTCAGCGTGATGAAGTCGCCGAACATCACGTCGACGATGGGCCGCATGCCCGTCATGGCGGCGCCGACCCCGATGCCCGCGTAGCCCGGCTCGGAGATCGGCGTGTCGATGATGCGGTCCGTGCCGAACTCCTGCACCAGCCCCACCAGCGTCTTGAACGGATGCCCGGCCTCCGCCACGTCCTCGCCGATCAGGAACACGCGCGGGTCCCGCCGCATCTCCTCGGCGATCGCCTCGCGCACCGCCTCGCCGTACGTCAGCTCGCGCACCGCCGTCTCAGTGGTCGCCATGCTCACAACCTCCAGGGCCCCGAGGCTGCGTCAGGTGCGGCCCGGAGTCAAGAACCGGCCTCTGGGCGTGGTCGGCGGACATGCGAGCCTATAATCGCTGCATGTCGGACGGCGAGGACAGCATGGCGGTCACGCTCAGGCGCCGAGGCTTCACGCTCGATGAGTATCACCGAATGGGCGAGACCGGCATCCTGGGACCCGACGACCGGGTCGAGCTCATCGAGGGTGAGATCATCGAGATGTCGCCGATCGGCAGCCGCCACGCCGGTACCGTGGCGAGGATCCAGCGCCTGCCGGAGCCCCCCGACGTGCGACTGCTGATCGAAGTCGCGGACAGCTCGCTTCCCTACGACCGCCGGACGAAGTTTCCGCTGTACGCGTGCTCGGGCGTAACCGAGGCGTGGTTGGTCGATCTCGAACGGCTCGAGATCCATCGCGGCGCCGGCTATCGCGACGTGCGCATCCCCCGCACGGACGAGACGTTCTCGCCCGGCGCGTTCGTCGATCTGCCTCTCACGGTTCGCGACCTGCTCGGCTGACCGTTCGGCGGCTGCGCTAGGTCCTGACGCCGCCCTCCTCCAGCGGCTCGAGGTCGAACGCCGCCGCCATCAGGGCCCGCGTGTAGGCCTGCTCGGGCTGCTCGAAGATTCGCGCGGTCGGCCCCTGCTCGACCACGCGGCCATCGCGCATGACGAGGATCTCGTCGCTGACGGCGCGGATCACCCTCAGGTCGTGACTGATGAAGAGGTAGGCCAGCCGGTGCCGCGCCTGCAGCTCACGCAGGAGGTCGACGACCTGCGCCTGCACGGACATGTCCAGTGCGGATGTCGGCTCGTCGAGGACCACGAAGCGCGGCTTGACGATCATGGCACGCGCGATGGCGATGCGCTGGCGCTGGCCGCCGGAGAACTCGTGGGGGTAGCGGTCCCGCAGCGCGGGATCGAGGCCCACCTCGCGCAACGCGGTATCGATGAGATCGCGACGCTCGGCGGGCGTGGCGCCGATCCCGTGGACGCCGAGGCCTTCGCCGACGATCTGCGCGACGGACATGCGCGGCGACAGCGCCGCGAACGGGTCCTGGAAGACGATCTGCATCTCGCGGCGCAGCGGCCGCAGCGCATTGGCGCGCATGCTCTGGAGGTCGAGCCCGGCGAAGCGGATCCGGCCCTGGCACGACTGCAATCTCAGGAGCGCCAGGCCGAACGTCGTCTTGCCCGAGCCGCTCTCTCCGACCACCCCGACCGTCTGGCCCTCGCGCACGGCGAGGCTCACGCCGTCGACGGCCTTGACGTGGCTCACCGTGCGCCGCAGCAGCCCGCGGCGGATCGGGAACCACACGCGAACGTCCTGCGCCTCCATCACCGCCGGCGCGTCCGTGCGAGGAGTGCGCGCCATCGGGCGAGGCTCGGCCGCGAGCAGGCGGCGCGTGTACGGGTGCCGGGGCGACTCGAAGACCTCGCGCGCGGCGCCGGCTTCGACGATCTCGCCCGCGCTCATCACGCAAACGCGCTCGACCATCTTGCGGACGACGGCGAGGTCGTGGGTGATGAGCAGCAGCGCCATGCCGAACTTGGCCTTCAGCTGTCCGAGGAGCGCGAGGATCTGGGCCTGGATGGTGACGTCGAGCGCGGTCGTGGGCTCGTCGGCGATGAGCAGGTCGGGCTCGTTGGCGAGCGCCATCGCGATCATCACGCGCTGGCGCTGGCCGCCCGAGAGCTGGTGCGGATAGGCATCCAGCCGCCGCTCGGCCTCGGGCAGCCCCACCAGCCGCAGGAGCTCCAGCGTCCGCGCGCGCGCGGCCGACCGGGACAGCCGCTTGTGCACGCGCAAGACCTCGTTGACCTGCTTCTCGATGGTGTGCAGCGGGTTCAGCGACGTCATCGGCTCCTGGAAGATCATCGCGATGCGATCACCGCGCACCCGCTGCATCATGGCCTCGGGAGCGCCCACGAGCTCGTCGCCCGACAGGCGGATGCTGCCGCTCGGATGCCGCGCCGTCGGATAGGGCAGGAGCTGCATGATCGACAGCGCGGTGACCGACTTGCCGGAGCCGCTCTCGCCCACCAGCGCGACCGATTCGCCGCGCCCGATGTCGAACGAGACATGGCGCACCGCCTCGACCTCGCCGCCGTCCACGGCGAACGAGACCGAGAGATCGCGCACGGCGAGCAGCGCCGTCACCGGACCTTCCGGGGATCGAACGCGTCGCGCACCGCCTCGCCGATGAAGATGAGGAGCGAGAGCATCACCGCGAGGACGACGAAGCCCGTCAGCCCGAGCCAGGGCGCCTGGAGGTTCGCCTTGCCCTGGGCCAGGATTTCGCCGAGCGAGGCCGAGCCCGGTGGCAGGCCGAAGCCGAGGAAGTCGAGCGACGTCAGCGTGGTGATGGCGCCGTTGAGGATGAAGGGCAGGAACGTCAGCGTCGCCACCATGGCGTTGGGCAACAGGTGGCGGGCCATGATGACCGTGTTGCGCACGCCCAGCGCGCGGGCCGCGCGCACGTAGTCCAGGTTGCGGGCGCGCAGAAACTCGGCGCGCACCACGGCCACCAGCGACATCCACGAGAAGAGCAGCATGAGGCCGAGCAGCCACCAGAAGCTCGGCTGCACGATGCTGGCGAGGATGATGAGCAGGTAGAGGACGGGCAGCCCCGACCAGACCTCGATGAAGCGCTGGAAGAGCAGGTCCGTCCAGCCGCCGAAGTACCCCTGCACCGCCCCGGCGGCCACGCCGACCAGCGAGCTGGCCAGCGTCAGCACGAGACCGAAGAGGACGGAGATACGGAAGCCGTAGACCAGCCGCGCGAGGAGATCGCGCCCCTGGTCGTCGGTGCCGAGCCAGTGGCGCGTCGAGGGCGCGGCGGGCGCGGGTCCCGGCAGCTCCCAGTCGATCGTGTCGTAGCGGTAGGGCACCGGCGGCCACACCATCCATCCGCGCGCCTCGATGAGCCGCCGCACGTGCGGATCGCGATAGGCCGCCTCCGTCGGCAGCGCCCCGCCGAACGCGGTCTCGGGATAGCCGCGGAACACGGGGACGTAGAAGCGGCCGCCGTGACGCACGAGCAGCGGCCGGTCGTTGGCGAGGAGGTCGGCGCCGAGCGAGAGCACGAACAGCGCGAGGAAGATCCAGAGCGACCAGTAGCCACGGCCGCTGGCGCGGAAGCTGGCCAGCCGGCGGCGCGTCAGGGGCGAGAGACTCACGCGTCCCGCCGCTCGAAGTCGATGCGCGGATCGACGACCGTGTAGGTGAGGTCGGTCACGATGTTCAGCAGGAGCCCGATCAGCGTGTAGAGGTAGAGAGTCCCGAACATCACCGGGTAGTCGCGGTTCACGGCGGCCTCGAAGCCCAGCAGGCCCAGGCCGTTGAGCGAGAAGATCACTTCGATCAGCAGCTGGCCCGTGAAGAGGATGCCGATGAAGGCGCCGGGGAAGCCCGCGATCACGATCAGCATGGCGTTGCGAAACACGTGGCCGTAGAGCACGCGCCGCCGCGAGAGTCCCTTGGCGCGCGCGGTGGCCACGTACTGCTTGTTGATCTCGTCCAGGAAGGAGTTCTTCGTCAGCATGGTCAGGCTGGCGAAGCCGCTCACGACGAGGGCGATCACGGGCAGCGCGATGTGCCACAGGTAATCGCCGATGCGCTGGGGCCAGGACAGCAGCCCCCAGGTGTCCGACGTGAGGCCGCGGAGCGGGAACCAGTGCACGAACGAGCCGCCGGCCAGGAGCACGACGAGCAGGATCGCGAAGAGAAAGCCGGGGATCGCATACCCGACGATCACCACCGCGCTGGTCCAGACGTCGAACGGGGTGCCGTCGCGCACGGCCTTGGCGACGCCGAGGGGAATCGAGATCAGGTAGACGAGCAAGGTCGTCCACAGGCCGAGCGTGATCGACACCGGCAGCTTCTCGAGCATGAGGCCCAGGACGGGACGATCTCGGTAGAAGCTGGTCCCGAGGTCGAAGACCAGGTAGCTACGCATCATGTGCACGAAGCGCTGCCACGCCGGCTTGTCGAAGCCGAACTGCTTCTCGAGCTGACGCACCAGGTCGGGATCGATCCCCTGCGCCGCGCGCGTGACGCCGTCCTCGTCGCCCCCCGCCCCCGGGCGCGCGAGGCGGCCGCCGGCCGTCTCGCTGGCGCCGGTGCCGGCGACGCGCGCCGTCGCCTCGCCCACGTGCCCGCGCAGACGGGCGATCATGAGGTCGACGGGGCCGCCGGGCGCCGCCTGCACGATGAGGAAGTTGGCGAGCATGATCCCGAACAGCGTCGGCACCACGAGCAGCAGGCGACGCGCGATGTAGGCGAGCACCTACGCCGGGCTCCCGGCCTTCCGCGGGTCGATCCACCACGCGTCGAAGCCGAGATCGTACTTCGGCGGGACGGCCGGCCGGCCGAAGCGATTCCAGTAGGCGACGCGGAACGCCGTGATGTGCCAGTGCGGGATGACGTAGTGACCCCACAGCAGCACACGGTCGAGCGCGCGCGTGCGCGCCACCAGCGCCGGCCGGTCGGGGGCGGCGATCACGAGGTCGATCAGCCGGTCCACCACCGGATCGCGCACGCCGGCCAGGTTGCGGGTGCCCGGCGTGCCGGCGGAGGCGGAGGCCCAGAAGTTGACCTGCTCGTTTCCCGGCGAAAGTGACTGCGCGAAGACGGCCACCGTCATGTCGAAGTCGAACTGCTTCATGCGGTACTCGTACTGCGCCGAGTCCACCGTGCGCACGCGCGCCGCGACGCCGAGGCGCTCGAGGTTCTTCACGAAGGGCAGCGTGATGCGCTCCCAGGTCGGGTCGTCGATGAGGATCTCGAACGTCAGCCGCCGTCCCGTCTCGGCATTCACCAGCCGCATGTCGCGCACGACCCAGCCCGCCTGCTTCAGGAGCTCGAGCGCGCGGATGAGGTTCGGTCGGAGGCCGTCGGGGTCCGTCGACGGCGGCCGGTACTCGCGCGTGAACACCTCGTCGGGCACGCGGCCGCGGAAGGGCGCCAGGATGTCCAGCTCGGCGCCGCCGGGCAGCCCGCGCGAAGCCAGCTCGGAGTTGGAGAAGTAGCTGCGGGTGCGAGCGTAGGCGCCATAGAAGAGATGGGCGTTGGTCCACTCGAAGTCGAACGCGGCGGCCAGCGCCTGGCGCACGCGGGCGTCGCGGAAGACGGCCCGGCGCGTGTTGTAGACGAAGCACTGCATGCCGGTGGGGATCTCGTTGGGGATCTGCTCCCTGCGAATGCGTCCGTCGCGCACGGCGGGGACGTCATACGCCGTCGCCCAGTTCTTCGACGAGTTCTCGGAACGGAAGTCGTAGGCGCCGCCCTTGAACGCCTCGAGCGCCACCGTGCCGTCGCGATAGTAGTCGTATCGGATCGTGTCGAAGTTGAAGCGTCCCACGTTGACCGGCAGCGCGGCGGCCCAGTAGTCCTTCACGCGGCGATAGGTGATCGAGCGCCCCGGCTCCAGCGACTCCACCCGGTAGGGCCCGCTGCCGAGCGGCGGCTCCAGGGTCGTCCTGGCGAAATCGCGGCCGGCCCAGTATGCCCTGGAGAGGACCGGCAACTGCCCCACGATCACCGGCAGCTCGCGGTTCTCGCTCCCCTTGAAGGTGAAGCGCACCGTGCGCGGCCCCACCTTCTCGACCCGCGCCACGTGGGCATAGTACGAGCGATAGACCGGATGGCCGCGCGTGCGCAGCGTGTCGAACGTCCAGATGACGTCCTCGACGGTCATGGGGCTGCCGTCGTGGAAGCGCGCGGCGGCGCGGAGCGTGAACGCGACCCACGAGCGATCGGGTGGCGTTTCCATCGTCTCGGCCACGAGCCCGTACTCCGACGACGGCTCGTCCGTCGAGGCGACCGTGAGCGTGTCGAACGTGGTGGCGATGCCGGCCGCCGGCACGCCCTTGAGGATGAACGGGTTGAGATTGTCGAACGTGCCGATCGCGGGGAGCGTGACGCTGCCGCCCTTCGGGGCGCGCGGATTCACGTAGTCGAACTGCGTGAAGCCGGGACCGTACTTGAGATCGCCGTGGATCGACAGCCCGTGGGCCGGGCCTGCCCCGGGCGCGGAGCGTGGCCAGGCGGGGGTGGCTGCAGCGCTCAGGGTCAGGGCGAGGACGACGGCGAGCGCTCTCATAGCAGACAACGCTCTCATGATACCTGCCGGCGGAAGACCTCAGTCGAGCGCGACGTAGATCTCGCCCTGCTCCTCCCGCAGCCGATACCCCTTCAGCCCCTCCTCGGCCTCCCCGACCGGCGCGCCGGTCTTGAGATCGAACTGCCACGTGTGCTCGAGACAGGTCAGGACGCATCCGTCGTGGATGCCCTGCTCCAGCGGGACGGCCTCGTGCGGGCACATCGCCTGAAACGCGACGAACGCGTCTCCCGTGTGCACGATGAGCACGCTGGTGCCGCCGACCGCGAACTCCTTCATCCCGCTCGCCGGGACGTCGTCCGCGCGACAGACCCGCGTCCACCCCGGTGCCCGGGTCACGGCGGCGGGTGCGGCCGGCCTCGGCTCCGTCCCGGCCTCGATCCTGTTCGCTCCCTTCACGCCGGGATCGTACCGCAGCCGCTCGACCGGGCAGCCGCCGACGATGTGGGAGGCGAGGATCTCTTCGAGATCCGACTCCCGCACGCCCGCGTACCAGACGTTCTCGGGATAGACGACGATCATCGGTCCGTGGCCGCACTGTGAGAAGCAGCCGGACTTGTTGACGCGCACGTCGCCCTGCCTGTTCGCGTTCTGCACGCCGGCGCGGAGGATCTTCACGTACTTCTCGGTGTCGCCCTGCACCGGGCAGGTCTCGCCGCTCGTACAGACGAACACGTGACGATCGTATTGGCCCATCGTCGCTCCTTTGGACTCGCGCATGCTCAGCTGAACTTGTCGTAGCGGATGTCGGCGGGCGGCAGCCGCGCCTCACGCAGCAGCAGGCGCAGGCTCGCATCCACCATCGGCGGCGGTCCCGCCACGTAGGCGCGGACGTCGCCGTACCGTCCCTGCATGCGCGCGCCCGCCACGGCGTGGACGAACCCGCGCGCGAACGCGAACCCCGGGTAGGCGGTGGCCAGCGACGCCGGAACGTCCTCGTCGGAGAGCGCCACCGTCACCGCGAGCCGCGCCGAAGACCGCACGCGGAACGCGTCCAGCTCGTCGAGGAAGAAGCCGTCGCGCGCGGTGCGGACACCGAAGAAGACGTGACCGTCCCACGCCGCGAAATGACCCTCCCGGCAGGCCAGCGACAGGATCGACATCATGCCGGCGATGCCGCTTCCGCCCGCGATGCAGAGCACGTGCTTCTTGACCTCGGGATGGAACGTCGCGTGCCCGAGGGGAGCGAAGAGGACGAGCCGCGCGCCGTCGACCCCGTCGCCGAAGAGCCACTCGCTCACCGCCCCGCCCGGCTTCTTCTTCACCACGAACGACAGGCGCTCGGCGCCGCGGTCGAAGTTGACCATGGAGTACGCGCGCGCCCCGGGGATGCCCGGGATGGTGATGAGCGCGAACTGGCCCGCCGCGAAGTCGAGCGGCGCATCGATGTCCACGTCGAACGCGACGACGTCGTGCGTCAGCCGCCGGAACCCCCGCACGACCCCGCCGAGGGCGCGTGGGGCGGACGTGTTCGGCTCATGCGACTTCAGCGGGCCGACCTCCAGCGCGCAGTCGTCGTGAGCCACGCTCTGGCACGTGAGCAGGTCGCCCTCGCTCTTGAAATATTTCCGGCCGGGGGCCTCGGCCCACTGGCTCTCCGTGCGCCCGCTCGTCAGCCGCGCCTTGCACGTCCCGCAGGTGCCTGTGGCGCACTCGTAGGGAAGCTCGACCCCGCTTCTCAGACCGGCGTGGAGGATCTTCTCCCCGGGCTCGCACTCGAAGTCGCGTGTCCCGTTCTTCGCGCTGACGACGACTCGCATGGCTCTCTCCGGCGCATATCCTATCGCAACGTTGACACGGGCGGGCGGCGTGCCTACTGTAGCGGCACCGAACACCCGCGGAGGCGCGCATGGCCCGGACGATCACCCTGAAGAACCCCGAGCGCTTCAAGGACCCCGCGAACCTGACGTGGGAGCGCTACGTCGCGCTCCAGGCGCGAGAGCGCGAGCGCTACCTCGCGGAGCGCGCGAGCATTCCGGCCGACGCTCTCGCCTACCGCACGGTGAGTCCCCGCTATCTCGAGCGCGCCGTCGATCAGTTCGCCAACAACTACTACTCCGAGCTGTCGGCCACGCACTACATCGCCACCGCGGCCGCCAACGCCCCCTTCGACGAGCTCAAGAAGTGCTGTCTCTTCCAGGTCGCCGACGAGCAGCGGCACCTCGAGATGGATCGCGAGGTGTTCGAGCGCGCGGGCATTCCCGAGCGCGACTGGCTGCCGGCCTGGGAGGCGCCCGGCACGACGTGCCGCTTCTTCCGTCACCTGCTCGAGCTGGAGGACACCATCGAGATCCTCGTGAAAGGCAACTTCGTCGCCGAGGGCGCGGCGGGACCTGGCACCTTCGCCGTCCTCGCCGACGGCGCCGAGGCGCGCGGCGACGTGTTCTCGGCCGTCAACCACCGCGCGCGCGTGCGCGACGAGACGCGCCACATCAGCTTCGCGCGCGTGCTGGTCAAGGCGCTCATCGAGGACGACCCGGCCAATCTCGAGGTGATCCAGCGCTGGCAGGACGAGAGCCTCCAGCTCTTCGTGGAGGTCGCCCGGGGCGGCGAGCGGCGGGAGTGGTGGGAGGGCTTCCTCGCCTCCTACTACAAGATCGCGCTGCCGCTCGGCCTGCGCCCCTCGTCGCTGCCCGTCTGAACCAGGATCTTCGCGTGGCGCTCGGGGGAGGCCAGCGCCTCGAACGCCTGCGCGACGCCGTCGATGCCGACGCGTCCGGTGATCAGCGGTGTCGTCGGGATCCGGCCCTCGGCGATGTGGCCGAGCGTCGCCGCGAACTCGTCCTGCGTGTAGCCCAGCACGAACTGCAGATTCAGCTCCTTGACGATCCCGAGCATCGGATGGATCGCGTCGGCCTCCATGCACACGCCGACCACGACGATGCGCGTGCCGCGCGGCGACGCCGCCATGATCTGGTCCAGCACGCCGGGCACGCCGACGCACTCGAAGACGACGGCGGGACGCAGCGGCGGACCCGGGAGCCACGGCGGCGGCTGCGGCGCCCGCGCCGGCTCGCGCCAGACCGCGGCCGCCTGCTGCCAGCTCTCCCACGGCGTGGTCTTCGCGGGATCGACCACGACGTCGGCGCCGAGGGCGACGGCCAGCTCGCGGCGGCGCGGCGAGAAATCGGCGGCGACGACCGGCCGCACGTCCAGCAAGCGCAGCGCGACGATCACCGCGAGGCCGACCGGACCGCAGCCGATGACGAGCGGCGCGTCGTCGCGCTGCAGACGCGCCTTCTGCACCGCGTGCAGGCCGACGGCCATCGGCTCGGTGAGGGCAGCCTGATCCGTCGGCAGCCCGCTCGGAACCGCGAGGAGCAGCGCCTCGCTGAGCCGCATGTACTCGCCGTAGCCACCGGGATGATCGTTGGAGTAGCCGATCGTCTGGGGTCCCGTGTCACGGATGAGCATCGGCCGCGAGCACACGCGCGCGCCGACCGGCAGCGTCCGCGTGGTGCCCGGGCCGTGCTCGACGATTTCCGCGCAGAACTCGTGGCCCATGACGACGTCGCGGTCGAGGTCCATGGGGCGGCCGCCGGCACGCCGGGTGGTTTCGACGAACTTGTCCGCGTGCCGGAGCGCGTGCAGGTCGGAGCCGCAGATCCCGCACGCCAGCGTGCGCACGAGCACCTCGCCGGGTCCCGGCTGCGGCACCGGGATGTCGGCCACCACCAGCGTTCGATCGCGCATGACGGCCGCGCGCATCAGTCGAACATCAGCACCGTGCGCGCGACCTCGCCCGCCTTCATCGCGCGGAACGCCTCGTTCACGTCCTCGAGCCTGCCCCGGCGGCTGACCATCTCGTCCAGCTTGAGCCGACCCTGGCGGTAGAACTCGATGTAGCGCGGCATGTCGACCTTGAAGCGGTTGCTGCCCATGCTGCAGCCCTGGATCTTCTTCTCGCGCAGGAACATCGGCCCGTCGAGCTCGATCTTCTGCCCCACCGGGATCATGCCGATCACGGTCGCGGTGCCGCCGGGCTTGAGGCAGTCGAAGCACTGCTCGGCGGCGATCTTCAGGCCGATGGCCTCGAACGAATAATCCACGCCGCCGTTGGTCAGCGTGCGAATCGCCTTCACCGGATCATCGGCCCTGGCGTTCACGATGTGGGTGGCCCCCAGCTCTTTCGCCTTGGCGAACTTCGACTCCATCGTGTCCACGGCGATGATCATCCGGGCGCCGGCGATGCGCGCCCCCTGGATGGTCGCGAGGCCGACGCCGCCGGCGCCGAAGACGGCCACCGTGGAGCCGGGCTCGATCCGCGCGGTGTTCAGCACGGCCCCGACGCCCGTGGTCACCCCGCAGCCGATGAGCGCCGCCTGGGCGAACGGCATCTGGTCGTCGATCTTCACGAGCGCGTTCTCGTGGACCAGCATCTTCTCCGCGTAGGCCGAGAGATTCGCGAACTGGTTGACGGGCTGGCCGTTCCACGTCAGCTTCGGCGGCTCGTCCTTCTTCCGGGCCGGCCGCGTCTGGCAGAGATGCGTCTTGCCGGTGAGGCAGTAGTCGCACGCGCCGCAGAAGACCGACAGACACGCGATGACGTGATCGCCCGGCTTGAACTCACCCACCTGTGGCCCGACGGCCTCGACGATGCCGGCCGCCTCGTGGCCGAGGATGGCGGGCGTCGGAAACGGGTAGTAGCCGTCGACGAAGTGCAGATCGCTGTGGCAGACGCCGGAGGCGACGGTGCGCACCAGCACCTCGCGCCCGATCGGCGTGTCGATCTCGACGTTCTCGATCGTCAGCGGCTTGTGCGCCTCGTGGAAGATGGCGGCTTTCATCTCGGGCTCCTCTCACCGGCGGGCGTCTTGCGGTCGCCCGCGGGAGGCATATCCTATCGCAACACCTGCAGGGTCAGCATGAGGTCTCCGCTCCCGGAAGCACCGCCGGTCGCTTCGGCCCAGAAGTGGGCCATCACCTTCACCGTCATGGTGGTGGCCTTCATGCAGATCCTCGACACCAGCGTCACCAACGTCATCCTGCCGCATCTTCAAGGCTCGATGTCGGCGGGGCTCGACGAGGTGTCGTGGGTGATCACGTCGTACCTGGCGGCGAACGCGGTCGTCATCCCGGCCACCGGCTGGCTGGCCGGGTTGTTCGGGCGCAAGCGCTTCTTCCTCATCTGCTCCACGCTGTTCGTGGCCAGCTCGTTCCTCTCCGGCATCGCGCCCAACCTGACCACGCTGATCGTGGCCCGCATCTTCCAGGGCCTCGGCGGCGGTCCCATCATCCCGCTCTCGCAGGCGATCCTGTGGGAGATCTTCCCGTTTCACCAGCGCGGCCTCGCGATGGCGATCTGGGGCGTCGGCTTCATCCTCGGCCCGATCCTCGGCCCGACCGTCGGCGGCTATCTCGCCGACGAGTGGTCGTGGCGCTGGATCTTCTACATCAATCTGCCCGTCGGCATCCTCGGCTTCCTCATGGCCAGCGCCTTCCTGTTCGACCCGCCCTATCTGCGCCGGGCGGCGCGGATCGACTGGTGGGGTCTGGGCCTGATGGTCGTGGGCTTCGCGTGCCTCCAGCTGGTCCTGGACCGCGGCGAGCGGGAAGACTGGTTCGACTCGCCGACGATCGTCGCGATGACCATCGTCGCCGTGTGCGCGCTCGCCGGCTTCCTGATCCGCGAGCTGCTGACCAGCGAGCCCATCGTCGACCTCACCGCGTTCACGGACCGCAACTTCGCCACGGGCGTCACCCTGATCTCGGTCGTCGGCTTCGGCATGTTCTCGGGCATGCTGCTGGTCGCCGTCTTCACGCAGCAGCTGCTCGGCTACGACGCGTGGACGTCGGGCCTCGTGCTGGCGCCGGGCGGCCTCGGCAACATCTGCTCGCTGTTCGCCTCCGGGATCGTGACCCGCGTGGACCAACGCTTCATGCTGGGCTTCGGCTGTCTGCTCAACGCCGTCAGCCTCTACATGATGACCTCGCTGACGCTGGGCATGGACTACTGGGCGCTCGCGCTGCCGCGCTTCATCCAGGGATTCGCGGTCGGCTTCATCTTCGTGCCGCTGTCCACCCTGACCCTGGCCACCGTGCGGCGCGACAAGCTCGTCAACGCCACCGCGGTGTACGGCATGATGCGCAATGTCGGCGGCAGCGTGGGGATCGCCGTGGTCACGACGCTGCTCGCCCAGCGCAGCCAGTTCCACCAGTCCACGCTCGCGAGCCACATCACCGCGTGGGACTGGGAGACGCGCCTGCGCCTCACGCGCTGGGCGCGCCATTTCGTGGCCCAGGGCAGCGACACCTTCACCGCCGACCGCCAGGCGGTGGCGATGCTCTATCGCGAGACGGTCTCGCAGGCCCAGCTGCTGGCGTACGCGGACGACTTCTGGCTGCTGGCCATGATGTTCGCGGCGGTGCCGCTGGTCCTGCCCTTCATGCGCCGTATCCGGCTCGAGCCGACGTCGCCGGCGACGGCGGCGTCGAGCGAGCGAGCCGCCCACGTGGTGGAGGAAGGCGCCGTCTGAGTCAGTCGCCGACGCGGACGCCGCCGCGGAGCGAGCGCGCGCCGCGGTCGGGCGTCTCCACGCTACTTCTTCTCCTTCTTCGGCTTCTTCTTTTCCTTCCGCATGCCTTTGCCTTTGGCCATGAGCTCACCTCCTCTCGTCGCGTTCTCCGCTGATTATAGACATACCCTTCCACGGGCGACTCGGTCGAAGAGCGAAGGCGGGCGAGGCGCCCGCCTCCTGGAACGCGGCTACTGCGGCGTGCTGGTCGCGCTGACTCCGGTGACGCGGAACGCGCCGTTCTCTTCCTTCAGATCGACCATCCCCGGTCCGCGCATCTCCTTGTCGCCCATCTTGAGCGCCATCTCGTCGACCTTGACGCCCGTGATTTTGCCGTCGGTGCGAACCGTGGAGAGTCCTCGGAACGGCAGCGTCAGCTGCACGTCGGACTTCTGCGCGGCCGGCTGCAGCGTGTAGGTGCCGGGCCCGACCTTGACCGTGACCGTGTCCGCGGCGACGGCTTTCAGCTCGTCCCACTTCTGACTGCCCCAGGTCATCAGGAAGGTCTGCGCCGCCTGGATCTGAGGCGGTGGCCCTGCCGGCTGTTGCGCGTGAGCCGCAAGGGGCGCGACACAAATGCTGAGCGCGAGACTCACGAAGATCGCAGCTCGTCCCATCCTCATGTGTTGCCTCCCGGAGGTCGGCGTTGGCCTGCGCTGCTCTGGCGACTGCAACCAGTCTGCCGCGCCGCCTCTTGCCCCCACGGCGCGGCGAAAGTGGCCGCCAACTCGCGCTTTTTCTCGAGCGGGGCGGCCACCATCTGCGACGCCGCGGTGGGCGAAGCGGCACGGGCGTGACACGTGCCTAACGGCCAAGCTAGCACGCCGGGGCCGCGACCGTGGCCTCGGCCTCGTAGAGGTAGCAGGCCACCTCGTGCCTCGCGCCGACCGCCAGCAGCGTCGGCGGCGCCTGCGCGCAGCGCGGCATCGCGAACGCGCAGCGCGTGCGGAAGCGGCAGCCGGACGGTGGATCGATCGGGTTCGGCGGATCGCCGGCGAGCGGCGGCCGCTCCATGCGGTGGTCGGGATCCAGGCTCGGCGCGGATGCGAAGAGCGCCTGCGTGTAGGGATGCTTCGGTGATTGCGCGAGCGCGTCGGCCGTCCCCGTCTCCACGACCTCGCCGAGGTACATGACGAGCACGCGACCGCTCACGTACTCGATGACGTTCAGGTCGTGCGAGATGAACACGTAGGTCAGCGCGCGCTCGGCTTTCAGGTCCTGGAGCAGGTTGAGCACCTGCGCCTGCACCGACTTGTCGAGGGCGGACACCGGCTCGTCGAGCACCAGCAGCTTGGGGTCCAGCACGAGGGCGCGCGCGATGTTCACGCGCTGGCGCTGGCCGCCGCTCAGCTCGTGCGCGTACCGCCGGCCGTAGAGCCGCGGGTCGAGGCCGACGCGGCCCAGCAGCGCGCGCGCACGATCGCGCGCCTCCGCCCGCGGCGTGCCGTGCACGATGAGGCTGAAGGCGACGGCGTCCTCGATGGTGAGGCGCGGGTTCAGCGACGCGTACGGATCCTGGAAGACCAGCTGCATGTCGCGGCGCAGCCGCTTCATGCGCGGCGGCGTGGCCGCACGCACGTCCTCGCCGCCGAAGCGCACCGTCCCCGCATCCGGCTCGATCAATCTCAGGATCAGGCGCGCCAGCGTCGATTTCCCGCAGCCGGACTCGCCGACGATGCCGAGCGTCTCGGTCGGGTAGACGTCGAAGGAGACGCCGTCGACCGCGCGCACCCAGGCGTGCGTGCGCTGGAACACGCCGCCGCGCAGGGGAAAGTGCTTGCGCAGGCCGCGCACCTCGAGCAGGGGCGGCGCGCCGTTCCCCGGGCTCACGCGCGGATCTCCATGGCGTCGCGCAGGCCGTCGGAGAGCAGGTTGAACGCCATGGACGTCACGAAGATCGCCACCCCGGGCAGGGCGGGGACCACCGCGTTCACGTAGATCGACTGGCGCAGCGCGTTCAGCATCAGGCCCCACTCGGCCGCCGGCGGGGTGACGCCGAGCCCGAGGAAGGACAGGCCGGCGGCGAGGATGATCGAGAGCGACACCTGGGTGCTCGCGAACACGAGGATCGGGCCGAGCACGTTGGCGAGCAGATGATGCCGCACGATCGCGCCCACGCCGGCGCCGCTCGCCCGCGCGGCCGCGATGTACTCGAGGCCCTTCACCTGCACGGTGGCGGACTCCGCGACCCGCACCACGCGCGGCACGAACACGATCGAGAGCGAGATCAGCGTGTTCGGCAGGCCGGGCCCGAGCGCGCCCGAGATGGCGATGGCGAGCAGCACGGCCGGAAACGCGTAGAAGATGTCCATCGTCCGCATCACCAGCGTGTTCGTGAGCCCGCCCACGTAGCCCGCGAGCACGCCGAGCCCGGTGCCCAGCACGAACGCCACCAGCACCGGCGTGAGCCCGGCCACCAGCGTCATACGCCCGCCCCACAGCAGGCGGCTCAGCATGTCCCGGCCCTGCTCGTCCGTCCCGAGCAGGTGCGCGGGGGCGCCGACGAACGCCAGGCGCAGCCGGATCGAGCCGGCGTTCGGGTCGTAGGGCGCCAGCCACGGCGCGAGCAGCGCGGAGAGCGCGATGAGCACCAGGACGGCGCCGGCGGCGAGCGTCGCGGGATCGCGGGCGAGCCGCCACCCGACCGTGCGCCAGTAGGACATCGGCGCGCCGGCGACGGCGTCCAGCTCGCGGGGCAGCGTGGTCGTGATCGCCATCAGTGGCGGGCGATCCGCGGATCGACGAGCGTCTGCAGCAGGTCCACCGCGAGGTTCAGCAGCACGAAGAACGTGGCGAGCACGAGGATCACGCCCTGGAGCACCGGAATGTCGCGCTGGAAGATGGCGAGGTTCAGGAGGTAGCCGGTGCCCGGCCACGAAAACACCGCCTCCACCAGCACGGAGCCGCCGAGCTGGAAGCCGAACTGCAGCCCGAGCACGGTGAGGATCTGCGGGGCGGCGTTCTTGACCACGTGCGTGAACACCCGCCGCGCCGCCAGCCCCTTGGCGCGCAGGGCCAGCACGAACTCCTGGCTCAGGATGTCGAGCGCGGCCGAGCGCACCACGCGCGTGATGACGCCGAGCGGGATGAGCGACAGCGCCACCGTCGGCAGCGCGATGTGGCGCAGGTACGGGAGCACGCCGGGCTCGTTGGCGGCGCCCATGGCGGGCAGCCAGTTGAGCTGCACGGAGAAGATGATGATGAGGATGATCCCCGCCCAGTAGTGCGGCACGGAGACGCCGACGACGGCGATGGCGCTCGCGAGCTTGTCGAGCGCCCGGCCCTGCCGGAACGCCGCCAGGAGGCCGAGGGCCACGCCCAGCGCGAAGGCGAGCAGCGACGACGACAGCGCGAGCACGAGGCTGTTCGCGAGGGCGTCACGGACGTCGAGGATCACCGCGCGGCGGGTGGCGATCGAACGGCCGAGGTCGCCCTGCGCCACGCGCCCGAGCCAGACGAGATACTGCACGGGCAGCGGCTTGTCGAAGCCGTACGCGCGCTTGGTGGCCTCGATCTCCGCCTGGCTGGACTCGGCCGGCATCACCGCCGCGATCGGATCGCCCGGAGCCAGGTGCACCATCGCGAAGACGATGATGCTGGCCCCGAGCAGCGTGGGGATCGCGAGCAGCAGACGCCGGCCGACGTACGCCCACACGTCGCCGACGCTACTTCACCGTGACGGCCGTCAGGTCCACGAACCAGCTCTGGGGCTGCACGAAGCCCTTCACCTTGGCCGACAGCGCCCGGGGATTCTGGTCGTGCACGATGAAGATCCACGGCGCGTCGTCCACGATGATCTCGTGCAGCTTGGCCAGCGTCTCGTTCTGCTTGCCGACGTCAAAGGTGCGCTCGGCCTCCTCGATCAGCTTGTCGGCTTCGGGATTGATGTAGGGCATCGTGTTGACCGCGACGGGCACGACGGACTTGCTGTGGAAGAAGCGTCCGAAGCCGCTCCACGGCTCGAGAAAGTTCCACGAGATGTTCCACGCGTTGAGACCCTCGTTGTCCGAGGTGTGGAAGCCCGCGCGCCAGCGCGTGAGCAGCGTGTTCCACTCCACCGGCTGCAGGTCGACGTCGATGCCGACGTCCTTGAGGTTCTTCTGGATCAGCTCGTTCATGGCCAGCGGCAGCATCTGGCCCGAGCCCGACGTCGAGATGAGGTGCACCGCCTTCGCGGGATGCTTGCTCGCGTCGAAGCCGGCCTGGCGCAGCAGCTCCTTGGCCTTGGCCGGGTTGTAGCTGTACGTCTCCTTCGGCTTGCCGAACCACGGATGACCTTTGTAGACGATGCCCGTGGCGGGAATGCACGTGTCGTTGAGCAGGCTCTTGCAGATGCCCACGCGATCGATCGCATAGTTCGCGGCCTTGCGCACGAGCTTGCTGTTCCACGGCTCCTTGTCCAGCCGCAGCGTGTGCGTCCAGTTGTGCGGATAGGAGTTCAGCGTGATCTGGAAGCCCGCGCCCTTGAGCTGCGGGATGGAGTCCGGCGGCGGCACCTCGATCCAATCGACCTGGCCGCTGCGCAGCGCGGCCAGCCGCGTGGTCGGCTCGGGCATCGGCAACAGCACGAGCTTGTCGATCTTCGGCCGGCGCTTCGCGTCCCAGTAATTCTTGTTGGCGTCCAGCTCCAACCGCTCGCGCGGCACGAACTTCGTCACGCGGAAGGGGCCGGTGCCCGACGGCTGCTCGGCGAACGTGCGCCAGTCCTTCACCTTGTTCCACTGGGCCGGCGAGACGATGACCATGTAGCAGAGCTGGTAGGGCACGAAGCTCGTCGGCTTGTTCGTCTCGAACTCCACGGTGTGGTCGTCGATCTTCGTGATGCCGGTGAGCGACGCGAGCCGGAAGCTCACCTGGCCGGAGCCGTACGAATCGAAGTGCGGCGCGTCCTTCTTCTTGATCGACTCGTACGAGAAGACGACGGCGTCGGCGTTGAACGGGCTGCCGTCGTGGAACGTCACGCCCTTGCGGAGCTTGAACACCCACCGGGTGGGATGGTCCTTGCGCACCTCCCACGACTCGGCCAGCCCGGGCACGAGCGGCGCCAGCCGGTCGCCGCGCGTCAGGTCCCACGCGATCAGCGGCTCGTAGATCTGATAGCCGACGAATCGGAAGCCCTCGAAGCCGTTGTCCGTCTGGCCGCCCGTGTAGGGAATGTCGCTCGCCGTCATGCCGATCCGCAGCGTGCCCTGCGCGAGCGCGACGCCGGTCAGCGACAGCGACAGCACGGTGGCGAGGAGCAGGGTGACGACGCGTCTCATGACGGGCCTCCTTAGGCGACGAGGTGACAGCGGGCGGCGTGGCCGGCCGCGACGGGATGGAACGACGGCAGCGTGGCCAGGCACGCGTCGTACGCGCGGGGGCAGCGCGGCGCGAACGCGCAGCCCGCGGGCAGCGCGATCAGATTCGGCGGAGCGCCTGGGATCGGGACGAGCGCGCGGCCCTTCTGGCCGCGGCGCACCGTCGCCTGCATCAGCCCTTCCGTGTAAGGGTGCGCGGGGCGGCGGAACAGGTCGCGAATGGGCGCCTGCTCGACGATGCGCCCGGCGTACATGACGGCGGCGGCGTCCGCGATCTCCGCGGCGACGCCGAGGTCGTGGGTGACGAAGATGACGGCGAGGCCCAGCCGCTGCTGGAGATCGCGCAGGAGCCAGAGGATCTGCGCCTGCACGGTCACGTCGAGGGCCGTGGTCGGCTCGTCGGCCAGCAGCAGCTCCGGGTCGCACGCGAGCGCGATCGCGATCATCGCGCGCTGGCGCATGCCGCCGGAGATCTCGTGCGGATAGCTCGCCAGGCAGCGCTCGGGTGAGGGCACCTGGACGAGATCGAGCAGCTCCCGCGCCCGCCGGGACGCGCCCCGACGATCGAGACCGCGGTGCTGCACGAGCGTCTCGACGATCTGCTCGCCGATGGTGTAGACGGGATCGAGCGCGGTCATCGGCTCCTGGAACACCATGGAGACGACGCCGCCGCGCAGGCGCTCGCGCGCGGCCTCGTCGAGCCGATTCACGTCGCGGCCCTTCAGCAGCACCTCGCCGCTCACCCGCGTGCGAACGGCCGGGTGGAGGCCGAGAATCGCGCGGAGGGTGACGCTCTTGCCCGAGCCGGATTCGCCGAGGAGGGCGAGCACCTTGCCCGCGTCGAGCGAGAAGGTCACGTCGTTCACCGCGCGCACGAGTCCGTCGCGCGTCTCGAAGGCCACGCTGAGATCGCGGACGCTGAGCAATGCCATGAGGCGATGTCCCTGGGTGGCGGCGATCATAACACCGCGGTATAAGAGGGCCCCATGGATCTGGAGCTCGGGGGCAAGGTCGCGATCGTCGGCGGCGCGAGCAAGGGGCTGGGCCGGGCGTGCGCGCAGGTGCTCGCCGAAGAGGGGACCTCGCTGGCGCTGTGCAGCCGCTCGCAGAAGGACCTGGACACGGCGGCGCACGAGATTCGCGACACCACGCGCGCCGACGTCCTGGCGTTCGCGGGCGATCTGGACCGCCCCGAGACCATCCGTGACCTCGTGGCCGCCACCGTCGGCCGATTCGGCCGCCTGGACATCCTCGTCAACAACTCCGGCGGGCCGCCGCTGGCTCGCGCCCACACCGCCACCGAGGAGCAGTGGGCCACCGCGGTGCAGCGCTCGCTGCTGTTCTTCGCGCGGATGTCGCGGGAGGCCGTGCCCCATCTGAAGAAAGCCGGCGGCGGTCGCATCGTCAACATCCTCGCGAGCACCGTCTATCAGCCGATCCCGAACCTCGCGCTCTCCGGCGCCACGCGCATGGGCGTGGTGGCCTTCGCGAAGAGCCTCGCGGACGAAGTCGGACGCGACGGCATCCTCGTGAACAACGTGTGTCCGGGCTCGATCCTCACCGAGCGCATGCTGTCCAACGTCACGGCGCGCGCCCGGGAGGTCGGCATCTCCGTGGAGGCGGGGCTCGCGCAGCGAGCGGCCGAGACCGCGGTGGGACGTATCGGCGAGCCCAAGGAGATGGCCTACCTCGTCGCGTTCCTCGCCTCGAGCCGGTCCAGCTACATCACCGGCACCACGATGCTCGTCGACGGCGGGCTCGTGCGATCCGTGCTGTAGCCGGCGTCGGCTCCCGTCACGCCTTCGCACGGAACGAGGCGTGCTCGACCGTCCACCGCGCGAGCAGGTCGGGATCCGGCTCCTGGGCGATGCCGGGCACGCGTGAGGTGGCGACCTCGCCGCGGCCGCTGAGGACGATCTCCGGCTTGCCGAGGTCGTGGGCGTAGAAGTACGACGACGGGAAGATGTCGGCGGGATAGGTGAAGTTCGGCAGCGTGGCGAGCTCGACGCAGATGGCGCCGCCGATCGCGCTCTCCAGCATGCCGCCCACCCAGCACGGAATCCCGTGCTCCGCGCAGAGGGCCTGGATGGCGCGCGACGCCGCCAGGCCGCCCACGCGCGCCATCTTGATGTTGACGACCTTGCAGCTGCCGAGCGCGATGGCCGCGCGGACGTGGGCCAGGCTGTGCCCGCTCTCGTCGATGCAGACGGGCGTCGCGATCCGCTTCTGCAGCTCCGCATGGCTCACGAGGCTCATGCCGTCGTCGGCCAGTGGCTGCTCGATCATGGCGAGCCGGTAGCGATCCAGCGCGCGGAACAGCTCGACGTCGGCGAGCGTGTAGGCGGCGTTGCAGTCGACGTGGAAGGTGAAATCGGGGAACGTCGAGCGCACGGCCGCGACCATGTCGAGGTCCCAGCCGGGCCGGAACTTCAGCTTGATCCGCGGGAAGCCCGCGTCGATGGCGCCCTGGATCTGGCTCATCAAGATGTCGAGCGAGTCCTGGATCCCGAAGTCGGCGCCGACGGCGACCGCGTCGCCCTTGCCTCCGAGCGCCACGTGCAGCGGCACACCGTGGCGCTTGGCCTCGAGCACCCACCACGCGATCTCGAGGGCGGCCCGCGCGAACTGGTTGCCCCTCACGAAGTCGATGCGGTCCAGGAGATCCTGCGCCGTCCTGAGATCTCGTCCGACGATCCGCGGGGCCATGTGCTCGCGGACGGTGTGGAAGGTCCCGAGCGTGTGCTCCGAGGAGTACGAGGGGATGTAGGGCGGGCAGCTCTCGCCCCACGCGTGATGGGGGCCGCTCTGCATCCTCACGAGGATCGTATCGGTGACGTGCTGGTCCGCGTACGACGTCTTCCACACGAAGGCGAGCGGGATCCGCACCCAGTAGACGTCGATGGCGTCGATCACCATCAGGTGCCGACTATACCCGGCTGCGCGCACTCCTCCCAGCCCCGGGTCGTCGTTGCGGGCGTTGTGCCTCGGTCCCGGGCGGGTGTAGTGCCTCATGCCGGCGGGATCGAAGCGTCGTGGGGCCGTGAGACTGAACAGAAATCGTCCGCGCAGACCCTGCGCAATGGTTAGATTCTCGTCACCTTCGGGCCTGGAACAGCCGCAAGTTCGCATCACGACGCGCTTCGCCGTGTGGCACACGGCGTGCTCCCTCTGCGGAGCCATGAGACGCATCATCGTCGTACGCCGCGGGGACGAAGAGTTGTTCGACCGGCTTCGTAGACGGTACGCCGCCGATCCCGAGACGGTGGTCCGCTACGACCGCCGCACGGGACCGCGTCGCCGTGCGGGGAATCCGACGGCGTCGGAACGGCGCCGAGGCGAGCGGCGACTTCCTCACGACATCGATAGCATCCTGGCCACCCGCGGCTACTTCGTCGTCCGAGCCCAGCGGCACCGCTCGCCGGCCTGACGAACCACCCCGCCCTACCCGACGGCCGGGAGCCCGGCCTCGCGATCTGCCCGACTCAGGAGCGTTTCAGTCGTGGTGTCCGTGGCGGGAAAGCACGAGACGCCAAAGCGCAGAGGCACCTCCGGCGGGATCTCCGCGCGGATCCGCTGGATGACCAGATCCACCTCCTCGAGGTAGGCACCGACCAGCAGGACGCGTACGGCGGGTGAGGTCGGCACCAGCCCGATGAGGTCCGCCGCGCGAATCACCCGGCTCACGAACCCCACGATGGCGCTCGCATCCGCGCCCCCGGGCGACACCGTCATGCCCTGAGGGGGCTGGCGGACGATGGTCAGGACGGAGAAGGCGTACTGAACACGGAGCGCCTTTCTTCTCTCGAGCTCGACGATGAGCCGGAACAGGTGCTCCTCGACGACGTATGGGTGCGGCCGAGCCTGTGACATCGGTGGCCTCCCGGATCGACCACGCCGAGCACACCCGGCTCTGGCCGGGCACAGGGCCGTACGGAAACCGGTCCTTCCCAAGGCAAAGGGCAAGAGGCTGGTGCCGACCGCCGTTCTGGTTCGTTCCGCCGAAAGCATAGGACATACAGCGCCCTATGCAAGCATCTTGTACAGGTGAGCGCTTGCGGCTGCCGAGGGGCTCTGCTAGTGTCCGCGCCGTTGGTGGGAATCAGCGCACAGCGTGCGGTGCCGATCCTCCGTCGCCTCTTCGGTCACCTCCCGAGCGGGGTCGCCTTCCGTCTCTGGGACGGAGCGCCGGTGACGCTCGGAGCCGGCGCGCCGGCATGCACGGTCGTCCTGCACCGCCCGGAGACCTTCAGCCGTCTCGTGCGCGATCCCTCACCGCTCAATTTCGCCGAGGCCTATGTCGAGGGCGACATCGACATCGAGGGTGACCTGTTCGCGGCCATGAGGCTCGCGAACTCGATCGAGGACCTGCGCGTCTCGTTCGTAGATCGGGTCCGAATCCTCCTGGCGCTCGTCCGAGGCTGACGTGCCTCGACACGACGTCATCGTCGTCGGCGGCGGACCGGGTGGCAGCACGGCGGCGTGGAGGCTGGCCCGGGCGGGCTTGCGGCCGCTCCTCCTGGACGCCGCCGTCTTTCCGCGCGTGAAGGTGTGCGCGGGCTGGGTCACGCCCGAGGCGATGGCCGACGTCGAGGTCGATCCGGACAAGTACCCGCTCACCATCCAGGCCTTCTCCGCCTGCCGGTTCGAGTTCGAGGGGGCCCGCCACGAGACCCGCTGGCGGACGCCGGCCAGTTACGGCATCGTCCGCCGGGAGTTCGACCACTATCTCCTGGACCGCGCGCGGGCGGCCGGCACGGACGTGCGAGAGGGCGCCCGCGTGACGGCAGTGATCCGCGATGCGGACGGGATCCGCGTCGTGAGCGAGCATGGCGCGTTCGAGGCCTCGGTCGTCATCGGGGCGGGAGGCCACCGATGTCCGGTCGCGGGAGCGTTCGGTGACGTCTCCGAGCGTGAGGAGGTCGTGATCGCCCAGGAGAGTGAGACGCGGCTGCCATCCGATCGGGTCGAGGCGCTCGGGGAGCTCTTCGAGGCGCCG
Organism: Candidatus Rokuibacteriota bacterium; assembly: GCA_003220225.1. Lineage (GTDB taxonomy): Bacteria > Methylomirabilota > Methylomirabilia > Rokubacteriales > CSP1-6 > AR12. Next base: position 18,839 of record QHRU01000051.1, on the reverse strand, counting down.
GAGCTCTACGTCGAGCCCGATCTCACCGGCTACGGCTGGTACTTCCCCAAGGCGGACGTCCTCAACATCGGCATCGGCTGCGTCGTCGGACCGGGCGTGGACCTGCCGCGGCGGCGTGACGCCCTCGTCCACGCTCTGCGCGCGTCGGGACGGCTGCCCGTGGACTTCCCGCTGGAGCCGTTCCGCGGCCACGCCTACGTCGTGCGTCGCCGCGCGCCGCGGCGACTCGCGGGCGATCGGTTCTGCCTGGTCGGCGACGCCGCGGGCCTGGCGCGAGACCTCAGCGGTGAAGGGATCGGGCCGGCGATCCGGAGCGGACGCCTTGCCGCGGAGGCCGTCGAGGCTCACCTGCGGCGCGGCGCGGCCCTCGAGTCGTACGCGACCGCGATCGTCCGCCGGTACGGACCGGGTGAAGCCGGCTGGCTCGGCCGCCAGCTCGCCAGGCTGCCCGAGGCGTGCGCGCGCCTGCTGGTGCGCGCCGCGCTGGGGACGGGAGCGACGCGGCGTCACGTCGTCCTCGGGCGCATCTTCGGGATGCGGGAGGTGGCGTCGTGAAGCGCCGCAGCCGCGAGGCGGACGCGAAGGCGATCGCCCATCACTACGACGTGTCCAACGAGTTCTACGCGCTGTTCCTCGATCCGCTCATGGTCTACACCTGCGCGTACTACCGGGACCCCGACGGCAAGCTCGAGCAGGCCCAGCGAGACAAGCTCGATCTCGTGTGTCGCAAGCTCGAGCTGCAGCCCGGCGAGACCCTGCTCGACGTCGGGTGCGGGTGGGGCAGCCTGTCGATCTGGGCGGCGCAGCACTACGGCGTGCGCGCGCACGGCGTGACCCTGTCGCAGGCGCAGGCCGTCTATGCCGCCGAGCGCATCCGGAAAGAAGGGCTCGAAGACCGCTGTCGGGTCGAGCACCTGGACTACCGGGATCTGCCGGCGAGCGCCCGCTACCAGAAGATCGCCGCCGTCGGGGTGATCGAGCACGTCGGCATCCCGAACTACCCGGCGTTCTTCGGGGGCGTGCGCGCCCGCCTCGAGGACGGCGGCCTCTATCTGAACCACGGGATCGTCCACGAGTTCCACTGGACGCGCACCAGCCAGACCGAGTTCCTGTATCGCCACGTCTTCCCGAACGGCGATCTCGCGGGACTCAGCCAGACGCTGACCGAGATCGAGCGCGCGGGCTTCGAGATCGTGGACGTCGAGGGCCTGCGCCTGCATTACGCGCGGACCTGCCGGCAGTGGGTCGAGCGGTTGCGCGAGCGGGCGGACGAGGCGCGCGCCGTGGCCGGCGAGCGCACGTATCGAACCTGGCTGCTCTACCTGACGTGCTCGGTGGTCGCCTTCGAGGACGGCTCCATCGGCCTCTACCAGGTCCTGAGCCGCAAGCACGGCGACCCGGCCGTCGGTCGCGCGCCGCGCACGCGCGAGCATCTGTACGAGAGGGAGGCATGAAGCACCTCGCGATCGCCGTCGTGATCGTGGCCGCCCTCGTGGCCGACGCCCGGGCTCAGCCCAGGCCGGCGCCGACGAAGCCGGAAGGCGAGATGCGCTGGGCGCTGTACGTGACCCTGGCGCCGGCCTGGTTCGATCCGGGCGAGGTCACCGCGGGCTTCCTCACGCCGTTCTGGGTGCTCTACGCGCTGCACGACGCGCTGGTGAAGCCGATGCCGGGCAATCTCATGACGCCGAGCCTGGCGGAGTCGTGGACGGTGAGCGCGGATCAGCGCGTCTACGAGTTCAAGCTGCGTGAGGGCCTGAAGTTCCACAACGGCGACCCCTTCACCGCCGACGACGTGAAGTTCAGCTTCCAGCGGTCCAAGGTCGGCAAGGTCCTCAAGGACCGGGTGAGGGAGGTCGAGGTGGTCGGCGCCTCCCGCGTGCGCTTCCATCTCCACGAGCCTTTCCCCGACTTCATGGCGTTCTACGGAACGCTGGCGACCGGCGCGGGCTGGATCGTGCCCCGGAAGTACGTCGAGAAGGTCGGCGACGAGGGCTTCAAGAAACAGCCCGTCGGGCTCGGGCCCTACAAGTTCGTGAGCCACACGCCCGGCGTGGAGCTGGTGATGGAAGCCTTCGAAGGTCACTGGCGCAAGGTGCCGTCGGTGAAGCGGCTGGTGTTCAAGACGGTCCCCGACCCCACCACGCGGGCCGCCATGCTGAAGACCGGCGAGGTCGACGTCGCGTACATGCTCGACGCGCCGTCCGCGCTCGAGCTCAGGCGCGATCCCGCGATCCGGCTGGGCTTCTCGGGCGCGATCGGCGTCCACTACCTGGATTTCTTCGACCAGTGGGACCCCAAGTCGCCGTGGCACGACCGGCGCGTGCGGCTCGCCGCGAACCATGCCGTCGATCGCCGCGGGCTCAGCGAGGCCGAGACGCTGGGCGCCTCTCGGCCGACGGGGAGCATGGTCCCGCGCACGTTCGACTTCGCGCTGCCCCTCGAGCCGTACGCCTACGATCCCGCGAAGGCGAAGCAGCTGCTGGCGGAGGCGGGCTATCCCAACGGCTTCGACGGCGGCGACTTCTATCCCTATCCGCCCTACTGGTCGGCGGGCGAGACGATCATCGGATATTTCGGCGCGGTGGGAATCCGGATGAGGCTGCGCACGATGGAGCGCGCGGCCTTCCAGTCGGCCTGGGGCGGCAAGAAGCTCCGCGGGGTCTGCATGTGCACCATGGCGAACTTCGGCAACGCGGCCACGCGGTTGGCCGACGCGGTGCAGAGCGACGGCGCGTACGCCCGCGGCGCCGATCCCGACGTCGACGCGCTCTACAAGCAACAGGCGCGCGAGACGGACCGGCGAAAGCGGGAAGCGCTGCTCCACCAGATCCAGCAGCTGCTCTACGACCGCGTGAGGTTCGGCCCGCTCTATGAGTTCATCTGGCCGAGCGGGCTCGGGCCGCGCGTGGCGGAGCCCGCGCTGATGCTCATCGACCCCTACCCGTGGTCGGCGCCGCTGGAGGACGTGCGGCTCAAGCCGCGGTAGTCGGGCGCGCGACCAGCTGCGCGCGGGCGCCGTCGACCCAGGCCACGTCCTTGGGCAGGAGGACGGAGGCGGGGCGGATCAGGAACGACGCCGACGCCAGGCCCGGCGGCGGCGTGCCGCGATCCCGCAGCGCGCGCGCCGCATCCATGAGGATCTTGCGGATCCTGATGATCGCGGTGTCGGCCTTGCCGAGGCGCTCGCGCGTGCGGTCGACGATGGGCCGCTGGCTCTCCGTGATCGCCTTGTCCTGCACGCCGACGCCGGGGACGCCGAAGAACTTGCGCGTCTCGTGCGCGTCCCAGTCGCACCGGTAATCGTTCCGCGCGTGCGCGGCGGGCCGGATGTCGCCGTAGGCCTCGCTGGTGGCGGGGGCATAGTCCAGGATGTGAATGCTCGCCCCGCTGCTCATCGCGCTGCGCTCGGCCTCGGTCAGCGCGCGCGTGGGATGCCACGAGATGCACCAGTTGACGAGGTTCACGTCGTCCACCGGCACGAAGATGTGCGAGTGCATGACGGGATCGGGCTTGGGATCGGTCGGCGGCATGGTGTGGAACGGCAGGTGGAACTGCGTGATGCGCCAGTAGACCATGCCGTCTCGCGCGTCGCGCTCGGCACCGATCAGCGCGCCGTACGGCGTGTCGACCACGTCGATCCGCGGCGCCTTCTCGAGCTGCGCGGCCAGGGCGAACCCGGCCGACGCCCGGTCCAGATCGCGCAACGCCTCGTCACCCGCGTCGAGCACGCCGTGCAGGAACGAGATGTGCGCCGGGTCGATGCCGCCTTCGAGCGCCTGGAGATAGTTGCACTCCTGGTAGAACTTCGAGACGAAGCGGTGCGCGTCCGGCACCAGCGCCCATTCGAGCTCGGGCAACGCGGGCGGAGGACTGGTCGGGCCCATGTACGTCCAGACGACGCCACCGCGCTCGGCGCAGGGATAGGCGGGATGGCGAACCTTCTCCGTAAAGCTGCTCGCCGGCGGCTCGTTCGGCATGTCCACGCACTGCCCGTCGGCGCCGTATTTCCACCCGTGATAGACGCAGCGCAGGCCGGCCGCTTCGTTGCGTCCGAAGTAGAGCGAGGCGCCGCGATGCGAGCAGAACTCCCCGAGCAGTCCGACCGTCCCGTCCGGAGCGCGGAAGGCGACGAGATCCTCGCCGAGGAGCCGCACCCGCTTGACGCGGCCGGCCGGGACGAGCTCCGCCGAGAGCAGCGCGGGGATCCAGTAGCGCCGCATGAGCTCGCCCATCGGCGTCGCGGGCCCGACCAGGGTCAACAGCGCGCTCTCCTCGCGGGTCAGCATCGTCAGATCACCGGCGCCGGCACGCGCGGCATCGTCTGCCACTGCGCGGGATCGTGGCCGTAGAACATCGTGGCCCCCGCCTGGTCGCGCAGCGTGCGCAGCGTGGCCAGCGAGTCGCGCATGACCGAGGCGTCCCACAGGATCTTCGGCAGCACGTCGCGGTCCATGTTGTCGCGCGTGTAGCAGGCGTCGGAGGCGCAGACCATCTGCGCCTGCTTGCCCGCACGCACGAACAATGACTGGTGGCCGGGCGTGTGGCCGTAGGTTGGGATCAGCACGACGGCGCCGTCGCCGAACACATCGTGCTCGCCGTCGAGCATCTGGTAGTCGAGCGGGTGCTCGAAGTCGATGGGGCTCGGGCTGTAGCCCGGCACGAAGCCCGGGCGCCGCGCGGCGTCCAGCTCCGGCCGCTGCACCAGGAAAGTCGCGCGCGGGAAGAACTCGTTGCCGCCGCAGTGGTCGAAGTGCAGGTGCGAGTTCGCCACGTAGCGCACGTCGTCGGGCTTCAGCCCGAGCCGCGCGAGCTGCGGCACCGCGTCGTCACCCTCCTTCGACTTCACGGTCAGGCGCTTGACCCGCTCGGGGCCGAGCCGACCCACCGGATCGAGGCGCGCCTGGCAGTGCACGCCGGTGTCGAACAGCAGGCGGCCACGCGGGTGGTCGACGAGGAAGCTCAGGACGGGCACGGTCCACGGCTGCCCCGGCGCCAGGTCGGACAGCATGCTGGCGCGGTCCAGCTCGATGGAGCCCGTGCAGAGCGCGAAGACGCTGATCATGGCGTGGACTCCGTCACGGAATGAGGATCAGCTTGCCCGTCGACTGCCGCGACTCGAGATAGCGGTGCGCGTCGGCCGCCTGGGCGAGCGGGAACGTCTTGCCGATGTGCAGCCGCAGCCGGCCTTCGCGCATGAGAGCGAAGCAGCGCTCGGCGCTTTCGCGTGTCCTGTCGGGAAAGTTCCGCGTCACCGTCGGCACCATGAAGCCGCTGACCTTCTGCGACTTCGGCGACAGCGTGGCGACGTTGAGCGGATCCGTCGGTCCCCCCGCGCGCCCGTAGAGGATGAGGTGTCCGAAGGGCGCCAGGCAGCGCAGCCCCTCCTCGAACGTCGGCTTGCCCACCGCGTCGAGAATGAGATCCACCCCGCGGCCCTCGGTCAGCCGCAGCACCTCGTCGGCGAACTTCTCGGTGGCGTAGTTGATGACGGCCTCCGCGCCGTGCTCCCGCACCAGCGGGGCCTTGGCGTCGCTCGACACGGTCCCGAGCACGCGCGCGCCGGCGGCCCTGGCCAGCTGCACCGCCGCCAGCCCGACGCCGCCCGCCGCGGAGTGCACGAGGACGGTGCGGCCCGGGCCCGTCGAGTCGGCCGTGTGCAGCATGTGATAGGCGGTCAGCACCTGGATCGGGAACGCGGCGCCGTCGACGAAGCTCACGACGTCGGGAAGCGGGATGACCATGGACGCCGGAGCCTGGCAGTACTCCGCGTACGACTTGACGGTGAACGCGGCCACGCGCGCCCCCGGCCGCACGTCGGTCACGCCGTCGCCAACGGCCTCGACCACGCCCGCCGCCTCCATGCCCGGCGTGTCGGGAAGCTTCGGCTTCACGACGTACGTCCCCTGGCGGAAGCGCGTGTCCGCAAAGTTCACGCCGATCGCCTGGATCTTGATGAGCGCCATCCCGGGCCGCACGTCGGGCTTCGGCACGTCGCCAAGGGCCAGCACCTCGGGACCGCCGGTCTGTGTGAAGACGATCGCTTTCATCCCGGCCTCCTCCGTCGTCAGGCACGCCAGTATACTGGCGGCGGCATGCGCTTGCAGGGACGGATCGCCGCGATCACCGGCGGCGCGCTCGGCATCGGGCGCGCGACCGCGCGCCTGTTCGCGGCCGAGGGCGCGACGGTGGCCCTCGGCGACGTGGACGTCGCCGGCGCCGAGGCGGTGGCCAAGGAGATCGTCGCGGGCGGCGGCCGGGCCCTCGCCGTCGGCATGGACGTGGGCGACGCGGGCCAGGTGCGGGACTTCGTGGATCGGGTGGTCAGCGAGCTCGGACGCCTCGACGTGATGTTCGCCAACGCCGGCATCGCGCACTCGGCGCCGTTCCTGGAGCATCCCGAGGCCGAGTGGCACCGCGTGCTGCGCGTCAACCTCAGCGGGGTCTTCTTCTGCTGCCAGGCCGCCGCCCGCCAGATGGTCAGGCAGGGGGGCGGACGCATCATCGCGACGGCGTCGATCAACGGCTTCCGCGGCGTGGAGAACCTCGTCGGCTACAACGTGGCCAAGGCCGGCGTGATCGAGCTGACCAAGACCCTGGCCGTGGAGCTGGCCAAGCACCACATCGCGGTGAACGCGATCGCGCCCGCGCAGATCGACACGCGGCTCACGCGGAGCCTGCCCGAGGAGGCGCGGCGGCGGCGCGTCGACCGCATCCCGATGGGACGCTTCGGCGACGTCGACGAGGTGGCTCGTGCCGCGCTCTTCCTCGCCTCCGACGACGCCAGCTACGTCACCGGTCACACCCTCGCCGTCGACGGCGGCTACCTCGCGGGCGGTCTCTGGTCTCGATAGACGGCGCCGCCTGGGAGCGCGGCCCGGGCGGCCTGCCCTTTCTCGTGGTCGAGACGGATCGATGTCGCGCGCGTCTCACGCCGTACGGCGCGCACCTCTGCGAGTGGGCGCCGGCGGGCCAATCGGCGCCCGTCCTCTTCCTCAGTCCGCGGTCGGCCTTCACCGCCGGCACGGCGATTCGCGGCGGCGTGCCGGTCTGCTTTCCGTGGTTCGCCGCGCATCCGAGCGACGCGCGCAAGCCCGCGCACGGCTTCGCGCGAACCCGGATGTGGCAGGTCGACGAGCTGACGCGTGACGACGCCCGAGACGTTCGCGTGGCCCTGCGCCTGGCCTCCGATGCCGAGACGCGCGCGTACTGGAACGCCGCCTTCACGCTCTCGCTCACCCTGTCGCTCGGCGCGTCACTGACGATGACGGCCGAGGTCGAGAACACGGGACGCGACGAGATCGTGTACGAGCTCGCGCTGCACACCTATCTGGCCGTCGGCGACGTGGAGGCGATCCGCATCCACGGGCTCGAGCGCACCCGCTTCGTGGACAAGGTCGACGGGATGCGAGACACGGCCGCCGGCTCCGGGCCGCTGGCCCTCGCCGGCGAGACCGATCGCGTGTTCCTCGACACGACGGCGCCCTGCACCGTCGACGATCCCATCCTGAGACGGCGGATCCGGGTCGACAAGCGCCAGTCCCGCACGACGGTCGTGTGGAACCCCGGGTCCGAGAAAGCGCGGGCCGTGCCCGACATCGGCGGCGACGTGTGGCGCCGCTTCGTGTGCGTCGAGACGGCGAATTGCGGGCCGCACGCGGTGCGCCTGACGCCGCACGCGCGCCACGCGATGACGGCGCGCATCGACGTCGCGCCGCTCGATCCCCGGTGAAGGAGCGTCTCACGAGCTGCGCCTGAGGCCCCGGCGCGAAGGGTATACTCCCCGGGTGACCCTCGACCGGTCTGCCGATTCTGCGGCGCCCACGGGGCAGCCGTGCGTGATGGTCATGTTCGGGGCCTCCGGCGATCTCACCAGGCGGCTCCTGATGCCGGCCCTCTACAACCTGGCGTGCGACGGTCTCCTGCCCAAGCGGTTCGCGCTGGTCGGCGTGGCGATGGACGAGCTGACGACCGAGCAGTTCCGCGCGAAGATGTCGACGGACATCCGCCAGTTCTCGACCCGCAAGCAGTTCGACGACGAGGTCTGGAGCGATTTCGTCCGCCACCTCTCCTACAGCCCCGGCGCGTTCGAGGACGCGACGACGTACGCGCGCATCGCGGCCCTCGTCACGCAGCTGGACGGCGAGTGGCAGACCGAGGGCAACGTCCTCTACTACCTGGCGGTGCCGCCGCCGCTCTTCGGTCTCATCTCCGCGCACCTCGCGCGCGCGGGCGGAACGGCGGCCGACCGTGGCTGGCGACGGGTCGTCGTGGAAAAGCCGTTCGGCCACGACCTGGCCTCGGCCATCGAGCTGTCCCGCGAGCTGCTGAAGCACTGGCGCGAGGACCAGATCTACCGCATCGACCATTACCTCGGGAAGGAGACGGTCCAGAACCTCCTGGCCTTCCGCTTCTCCAACGGAATGTTCGAGCCGCTGTGGAACCGGAACCACATCGACCACATCCAGCTCGCGGTGGCCGAGACGGTGGGCGTCGAGGGGCGCGGCCGCTACTACGAGCGCGCGGGCGTGGTGCGCGACATGATCCAGAACCACATGTTCCAGATGCTCGCCTACCTCTGCATGGAGCCGCCCATCTCCTTCAGGCCGGAGGCCATCCGCAACGAGAAGGCGAAGGTGCTGGACGCCGTGCGGATCATGCGTCCGGAGGACGTGCTGACCAACACGGTGCGCGGACAGTACGGCCGCGGTCGTAAAGCCGACGGCACGGACGCGGTGGGGTACCGGCAGGAGCCACAGGTCGACCCGCAGTCCCGCACGGAAACCTTCGCCGCCATCAAGGTCTTCATCGACAACTGGCGGTGGGAGGGCGTGCCGATCTACCTCCGGTCGGGCAAGGCGCTCTGGCGACGCGGGACGGAGATCCTCGTGCAGCTCAAGAAAGCGCCCGAGGTCATCTTCCGCGAGACCCCGGCCATGGAGCGGCTGGAGTCGAACCAGCTCATCTTCCACATCCAGCCCGATCAGGAGATCGAGGTCCGCTTTCAGGCCAAGCACCCCGGCCCGTCCATGAATCTCCAGAAGGTCAACATGCGCTTCGACTACCGGGAGGCGTTCCAGGCGGCGCGCGCGACGGGCTACGAGGTGCTGCTCTACCACTGCATGCTCGGCGACGCGATGCTCTTCTCACGGACGGATCTGGTGGAGTCGGCCTGGAAGATCGCCCAGCCCATCCTGGACGTCTGGGCGGCCAGCCCCGCCGAGGACTTCCCGAACTACCCCGCGGGATCGTGGGGACCGAAGGCCGCCTTCGACCTGATCGAGCGCGACGGCCGCAAGTGGCTCGAGGTCGTCAACCGCAGCGTGATCGAGCAAGTGCCGCTCTTTTCGGCCTGTGACGCCATCTTCCAGCACAACATCGCCATGGCGCTCAAGCCGGAAGTGTACGCGCCCGGCGACTTGATCGTCAGGAAGGGCGACATCGGCCGCGAGATGTACGTCCTGGTGAACGGTGAGGTCGAGGTCCTCGACCGGGACGGCACGGCCCTCGCGACGCTCGGCGCCGGCAGCTTCTTCGGCGAGATCAGCCTGCTCCTCTCCGAGCCTCGCACCGCCTCCGTCCGCGCCAGGGAGTACTGCGACCTCTTCGTGCTCGACCAGCGCGACTTCAACCGCGTGCTTCGTGACCATCCCGAGTTCGCGCGGTCGATTCTGGAGGCGTCGAAGGCGCGCTACAAGGTGAATATCGCCGCCGAGCAGGCGTTCGATCGGCAGGTGAGGTTGCTGATGGGAGGATAGCGTGAACCACGACCAGCTCTCGATCAACACGATCCGCACCCTCGCGATGGACGCCGTCCAGCAGGCGAACTCGGGCCATCCCGGGACCGCGATGGCCATGGCGCCCGTCGTCTACACGCTCTGGCAACGCTTCCTGAGGTTCGATCCCGACGACCCGATCTGGCCCAACCGCGATCGGTTCGTGCTCTCGATCGGCCACGCCTCGATGCTGCTGTACTCGATGCTCCACCTCACGGGCGTCAAGGCGGTGAACCCGCAGTACGAGCGCCTGGGCCAGCTCTCGGTCACGCTCGATGACATCAAGCGCTTTCGCCAGCTCGACAGCAAGTGCCCCGGTCACCCCGAGTACCGCTGGACGTCGGGGGTCGAGACGACGACGGGGCCGCTCGGCCAGGGCGTCGCCACCAGCGTCGGCATGGCGATCGCGGCGAAGTGGATGGCCAGCCATTTCAACCGTCCGGGCTTCGAGATGTTCGATTACGACGTCTACGCGCTCGCCGGGGACGGCTGCATGATGGAGGGCGTCTCGAGCGAGGCCGCCTCGCTCGCCGGCCACCTGAAGCTCGCCAACCTGTGCTGGGTCTACGACAACAACAAGATCACGATCGAGGGCCACACCGAGTGGGCCTTCAGCGAAGACGTGGCGACGCGCTTCATCTCCTACGGCTGGAACGTGACGCGCGTCGGCGACGCCAACGACCTCGAGATGCTCGAGCGCGCCTTCACGACCTTTCGGACGACGCGCGACCGGCCCACCCTCGTCATCGTGGACAGCCACATCGCCTGGGGCGCGCCCAACAAGCAGGACACCCACGCCGCGCACGGCGAGCCGCTGGGCGACGAAGAGATCCGGCTGACGAAGCGGAATTATGGCTGGCCCGAGGACGCGCGCTTCCTCGTGCCCGACGGCGTGCGCGAGCACTTCGCCGCCGGCGTGGGCGCGCGCGGGCACGCCGCGCGCGAGGCGTGGCTGGCGAAGTTCGAGGCGTACAGGGCCACGTACCCCGAGCTCGCCGACCACCTCTTCAAGATGCAGCACCGGCGGCTCCCCGACGGCTGGGACAAGGGCCTCGCGCCGTTCGCCGCCGACCCCAAGGGAGTGGCCGGCCGCGATGCCTCGGCCAAGGTGCTCAACATCCTCGCCCAGAACACGCCGTGGCTCATCGGCGGCGCCGCCGACCTCGCGCCCTCGACGAAGACGCGCTTGACCTTCGAGGGCGCGGGTGACTTCACGGCCGCGCATCCCGAGGGGCGGAACTTCCACTTCGGGATCCGCGAGCATGCGATGGGCTCGATCCTCAACGGCCTCTCGCTCTCGAAGGTCAGAGCGTACGGCTCGGGCTTCCTGATCTTCAGCGACTACATGCGGCCGGCCATCCGGCTCTCCGCGCTGATGGAGTTGCCCGTTGTCTCCGTCTTCACCCACGACTCCATCGGCGTCGGCGAGGACGGCCCGACCCACCAGCCGATCGAGCAGCTCGCGTCGCTGCGCGCGATTCCCGGGCTGCTGACCATCCGTCCCGGCGACGCCAACGAGGTCGTGGAGGCGTGGCGTCTCGTCATGACGCTGCGCCACGAGCCCGTGGCGCTGATCCTGTCGCGGCAGGCGCTGCCCACCCTCGACCGCGCGAAGTACGGATCGGCCAGTGGCGTGGCGCGCGGCGCCTATGTGCTCGCCGACGCCGTCGACGGCAAGCCGGACGTCATCCTGCTCGCCTCGGGCAGCGAGGTCTCGCTCTGCGTGAACGCCTACGAGCGCCTCACGGCGGAGGGGCTCAAGGTGCGGGTGGTGAGCATGCCGTGCTGGGAGCTCTTCGAGCGCCAGGACCGGAAATACAAGGAGAGCGTGCTGCCGCCGTCGATCACGGCGCGCGTCGCCGTCGAGCAGGCGTCGACGTTCGGCTGGGGGCGGTACGTGGGCCCCGACGGCGAGATCATCGCCATGAAGACGTTCGGCGCCTCCGCGCCCCTCAAAGAGCTGCAGACGAAGTTCGGGTTCACGCCCGAGAACGTCGTCAACGCGGCCCGCACCGTGCTGCGCCGTCGGCAGACGAATCCCCTGAAGATCTTGCAGAACTACGGCCAGTCCGTCTGGCTCGACTTCATCCGCCGGAGCCTGATCACGAGCGGCGAGCTCCAGCGGCTGCTCGACGAGGACGGGCTCCGGGGCGTCACCTCGAATCCCGCGATCTTCGAGAAGGCGATCGCCGGCTCGAACGACTACGAGGCCGATCTCAAGGCGCTCGAGCGCCACAAGAACCTCGATGCCAAGGAGGTCTACGAGCGGCTCGCGATCCGCGACATCCAGGAAGCCGCCGACGTCCTTGCGCCCCTCTACGTGGCCACCGGGCGGCGGGACGGCTACGTGAGCCTCGAAGTGTCACCCGACCTCGCCAACGACACCGGGCGCACGACCGCCGAGGCGCGCCGGCTGTGGAAGGCGGTGGCGCGCGAGAACGTGATGATCAAGGTGCCCGCGACGCCCGCCGGCATCCCGGCCATCCAGCAGCTGATCGCCGACGGCATCAACGTCAACGTGACGCTGCTCTTCGCCCCGGAGGCGTACCAGCGCGTGGCCACCGCCTTCATCGAGGGGCTCGAGGCGTTCGGCAAGGCGGGCGGCGACGTGAGCCACGTGGCGAGCGTCGCCAGCTTCTTCATCAGCCGCATCGACGCGCTGATCGACGCCAGGGTCGGCGAGCGGCTGAAGACCTCGACGGACGCCATGGAAGCGGCGCTCCTCAAGGGCCTGCTCGGCAAGGTGGCGATCGCCAACGCCAAGCTCACCTACCAGCGCTACAAGGAGATCTACGCGGGCCCGCGCTGGCAGGCGCTGGCCGCCAGGGGCGCGCAGACACAGCGGCTCCTGTGGGCCTCGACGTCCACCAAGAACGCGAACTACCGGGACGTCGTCTACGTCGAGGAGCTGATCGGCAAGGACACCGTCAACACGATCCCGCCCGCGACCTTCGACGCGTTCCGCGACCACGGGCGGCCCCGCGCCAGCCTCGAGGCGAACCTCGAGGAGGCGGCCGACACGATGCAGACGCTCGAGAAGGTCGGCATCTCCATGACGGCGGTCACCGACACGCTGCTCAACGAGGGTGTCAAGATCTTCGTCGACGCCTTCGTCAAGCTGATCGCGGCGGTGTCCAAGCGCTTCGCCTCCCCCGAGCTGGTCAAGCGCCAGACCGTCACGCTGCCGCCCGACCTCGACGCTGCCGTCCGCACGGTGGTCCGCGACTGGGAGACCGGCGGCAAGGTGCGGCGCCTGTGGGCGCGCGACGCCACGCTGTGGACCGGGTCGGACGAGGCCGACTGGCTCGGCTGGCTCGGCATCACCGACGACCAGATCGCCAACATCGACCATCTCCACAAGATCCAGGCCGACGCCAGGAGCAGCGGTGTCGGCCACGTGCTGCTGCTCGGCATGGGCGGCTCGAGCCTCTGCCCGGAGGTCCTCAAGATGACCTTCGGCAAGATCGCGGGCCACCCGGAGCTGCACGTGCTGGACTCGACCGATCCCGCGCAGATCAAGGCTGTCGAGCGGAAGGTCGATCTGGGGAAGACGCTCTTCGTCGTCTCGAGCAAGTCGGGCAGCACCCTCGAGCCGAACATCTTCAAGCAGTACTTCTTCGAGCGCACCCGCGAGGTCGTCGGCCCCGACCGCGTCGGCAGCCGCTTCATCGCCATCACCGATCCGGGATCGAAGCTGCACCGGGTCGCGGAGGCGGATCGCTTCCGCCACGTGTTCTTCGGCCTGCCGTCGATCGGCGGCCGCTTCTCGGCGCTCTCCGACTTCGGCCTGGTGCCCGCGGCCGTCATGGGCATCGACGTCGCCCGTTTCCTCGGCCAGGCCGACCAGATGGCCAAGGCCTGCGCCTCGTCGGTGCCCGTCCAGGAAAACCCCGGCGCGGTGCTGGGCATCGTCATGGGCGTCCTCGGCACCCACGGTCGCGACAAGGTGACGCTGATCACCTCGCCCGCGATCCACACCCTCGGCGCATGGCTCGAACAGCTCATCGCCGAGTCCACGGGCAAGGAAGGCCAGGGGCTCGTCCCCGTCGACCGCGAGCCGCTCGGCGCCCCCGCCGCGTACGGAGCTGACCGGTTGTTCGTCTACGTCCGTCTGGCGTCGGCGCCCGACGCGCGTCAGGATGAGCACGTCACCGCGCTGGAGGCGGCCGGCCAGCCGGTGGTGCGTATCGAGATCGAAGATCCCTACGACCTCGGCGCGGAGTTCTTCCGCTGGGAATTCGCCACGGCGGTGGCCGGCGCCGTGCTCGGGATCAACACGTTCAACCAGCCGGATGTCGAGGCGAGCAAGACGGCGACGCGCAAGCTGACCACCGAATACGAGAGGACCGGTACGCTGCCCCCCGAGACGCTGCTCCGCATCGACGACCGCAACGTTGCCGCGCAGCTCGCGCGGCATCTGGCCAGGGTCAAGGCCAATGACTACGTCGCCCTGCTGGCGTACATCGAGATGACGGACGCGCACGAGGCCGAGCTGCAGAAGATGCGGACGGCGATCCGTGACCGATACAAGGTCGCCACCTGCGTCGGCTTCGGCCCGCGCTTCCTTCACTCGACCGGCCAGGCCTACAAGGGCGGCCCGAGCTCGGGGGTCTTCCTGCAGATCACCTGCGACGACGCGGCGGATCTGCCGGTGCCGGGACAGACATACACGTTCGGCGTGGTGAAGGCGGCGCAGGCCCGCGGCGACCTCGAGGTGCTCGAGGAGCGGGGCCGCCGCGCGCTGCGGGTGCACCTGGGATCGGACGTGGCGGCCGGACTCAAGAAGCTGCGCGCGACCATCGAGCAGGCGATCGCCTGACGACGCGACGAGGGGAGCGGACACCATGCAGATCGGAATGGTTGGACTCGGCCGAATGGGCGGCAACATGGCGCGGCGGCTCCTGCGGGGCGGGCACGAGGTCGTCGGCTTCGCGACCGACTCCAAGGCCGTGCAGCAGCTCGTGAGCGAAGGGGCCAAGGGCACCACGACGCTGAAGGACTTCGCGACCATCCTGAAGGCGCCGCGCGTCGCGTGGGTGATGGTGCCGGCGGGGGCAGCCACCGAGCAGGTCGTCATGGAGCTGGCGGAGAGCCTGGAGCCGGGCGACACGATCATCGACGGCGGGAACTCCTTCTACAAGGACGATGTCCGCCGGATGAAGATCCTGCGTGGCAGGAAGATCCACTACGTCGATGTCGGCACCAGCGGCGGTGTCTGGGGGCTCGAGCGGGGCTACTGCCTCATGCTCGGCGGCGAGCAGGACGTGGTCGAGCGTCTCGACCCGATCTTCCGGACGCTCGCGCCGGGGATGGGCACGATCGCGCGCACCCCCGGGCGCGAGAAGCTCTCGGGGACCGCGGAGCACGGCTATCTCTACTGCGGGCCGTCGGGCGCGGGTCACTTCGTCAAGATGATCCACAACGGGATCGAGTATGGCTTGATGCAGGCCTACGCGGAGGGACTCGACGTCTTCAAGAACGCCGGCTCGACGGATCTCGAGCCCGACCTTCGTTACGAGCTGAACATCCCCGACATCACGGAGGTGTGGCGGCGCGGCTCGGTCGTGTCCTCCTGGCTCCTCGACCTGACGGCGCAGGCGCTCGTCGAGAATCCGAGCCTCTCCAACTTCACCGGCGTCGTCCAGGATTCGGGGGAAGGACGCTGGACGCTGATCGCGGCGATCGAGGAGGGCGTGTCCGTGAACGTGCTCTCGGCCTCGCTGTTCGCCCGGTTCCGATCGCGCCAGGAGCACACGTTCGCGGAGCGGGTCCTGTCGGCGATGCGTCACAAGTTCGGCGGCCACATCGAGCCGCCGGCGGGGGGCTGACGCCCGGTGGGTGGACCATGACGGAGCCAGCATCCGAGGAGCGGCAGAAGGCGTACTTCGAGAAGGCGCGCAAGGGGGTGCTCGCGTGGCTGGCGAAGCGGGAAGGCGCCGCGGCCACCCTCGGCGAGATGCACCAGCACAGCTCGGAGAGGTTCCTGATCGCGCACCAGGGCTTCTCGAAAATGATGGAGAGCTTCGTGGCCGAAGGGTTGATCGACTACGACGCGGCAACGAGAACGGCGACGCTGACCGACGCCGGGCGGCGGTTCATCACGTAAACCTAGTCGACCGCTTTGTACTTCCGTGCGTCGTAGAGGGCGCCCGTCGCCGGCGCGAGCTTGTCGCGGAACCGGCGCGTCGCGGGCGCCATGGAGTGGGCTTCCGTCGCGTTCGCGTCCTTCCAGATCTCCACGACCGTGAAGTGATTCGGACGATTGATCTGCTGCACGACCTCGAAGCGCAGGTTGCCCTCGTGCAGGCGGCTGTCGTCCCCGAGCTGCCTGACGGCGGCGATGCCGTCGTCCTTGCGCGGGGGAATGACGTCGACGTGGGTCACGACGTACATGGCCCCGTGCGTGATCTTCGACTCGAGGCGGCCGACCGAGAGGGCGGTATGCACGCGCTCGTCGGTCGGCGCGTTGCGGATCGCCGCGATCCTCTCCCGCATGTCCGTCGAGCTTGTCCCCTTGGCGTGAGCCTCGAACGCGGCCCGGTCCCTCCACACCGCGAGGACCACGAACTCGTGGGGCTCGCCGATGCGCTGCGCCACCTCGGACCTTAGATTTCCGTCCTCCCGGCTGGCCGCCTCACGGTAACGTTTGAGGACCGCGAGCGCTGCTGTCGCGGACGGAGGCATGACCTCGACGTAGGTGACGGAATAGATGTTGCCTTCGACGGGAGGCGACGCCGGCGTCTGGCCTCGCGCGTCTGGGATCGCGCCCATCGCCATCACCGCGCAGAGGAAGACGACGACACGCCGCGCGCTCACTTCGGCAGCAGGTTCTTGAAGCGCGGCATGACCTCGCGCGCCAGCAGCTCCATCGAGTGCCGCCACGCCTTGGGGTTGTCCACGTAGTCGAAGCAGAACAGCAACAGCGTGCCGAAGCCGCCGACCTCCTCGTAGATCGCGTGGAGCCGCTCGGTCACCGTGGCCGGCGAGCCCACCAGCCAGTTGTGCTTGGCGCAGTACTCGGGCGTGACGTCGGAGTCGGGCACGTCGGGCTTGTGCTTCAGGAACTCGGTGAACTGGAAGAACGCGAGGAGCGGCAGGAAGTACTCCCGCATCATCCGGCCCATCATGCCGCCGGCCGAGAGTCGCATCGCCTCCGCGTCGGTGTCGGCGATGAAGACCTCGCGCACGAGACGCCAGTCCGCGCGCTTCGGCGTCCGGCCGGTGCGCGCCGCGCCAAGCTCCACGGACTCCCAGTGGCTGCCGACGTAGGCGGGGTTCAGGTTGAGGCTCATCGGCCAGAAGCCGCGCTCGCCGGCGAGCTTCAGCGTGTCGGAGCCCTTGCTGACGCCGGCCACGCCGATCGGCGGGTGAGGCTTCTGGAACGGCACGATGTGCGGCTTGAGGGTGCCGATCATCGTGCCGGTCTTGGTGACGTGCCAGTACTTGCCCTTGTGATCGAACTCCGGCTCGTCGCTCCAGAGACGCAGGATGATCTCGAGCGCCTCGCGCGTCATCTCACGGTGTTGCCCGGCATTGCCGTCGACGTTGAACATGGCCCAGTCGCTCGGCAGCCCGCTCGCCGCCACGCCGAAGTTCAGTCGCCCCTGGGCGAGGTGATCCAGCATCGCCACGCGATTGGCGAGCTCGGCGGGGTGGTGGTACGGCATGAGAAAGCCGCCGGGGCCGATGCGCATGCGCTCGGTCTGTAGTAGCGCCTGGGCCACGAGGAGATCGGGCGACGGGTGCGGCTCCCACGGCGCCGTGTGGTGCTCACCGATCCACGCCTCGCTGAACCCCAGCTCGTCCGCCCAGCGCAGCTGCTGGAGGTCCCACTGGTGCCCGTCGTACAGGCTGCGCTCGGGTGGATGTGACGGCATCGTGAAGAGTCCGTAGTCCATTCAACCCTCACGCGTAGACGTCTTCGTCCACCTGCTTCGCGTCGGGATACGGCGCGGCCAGCGCATACTGCACGCCGGTGTCGATCTCCGCCTTCACGTCGGTCTCGATGCGCTCGAACGTGCCCTCGTCGACCAGGCCCTTCAACCGCCCGGCCAGGGTGCGGAGCGGATCGTGCGTGCTCATCCACTCCTTCTCTTCCTCACGCGTGCGGTAGTCCCGGTTGACGTCGCCCACGTGATGCCCGTAGTAGCGATACGTCCGGCACTCGACGAAGGCAGGGCCCTCGCCGCGGCGCGCGCGCTCGACCAGGCGCTTCATGGTCGCGTTGACCGCCTGCACGTCCTGGCCGTCGACGGTCTCGGCGTGGATGCCGAACGCCTTGGCCCGCGCCAGGATCTCGCCGGCGATCGTCTCGCCGCACGGCGTGTACTCGCCGTACAGGTTGTTCTCGCAGACGTAGATGACGGGCAGCTTCCAGAGCGCCGCCATGTTCATCGCCTCGTAGAGCAGCCCCTGCCCGAGCGCGCCGTCGCCGAAGAAACACACGGCGACCTGGCCGCTGCCGCGCATCTTGGCCGACAGCGCGGCGCCGGTGGCGATGCCGGCGGAGCCGCCGACGATCGCGTTGGCGCCGAGGTTGCCCGTCTCCGGATCGGCGATGTGCATCGAGCCGCCCTTGCCGCGGCAGTACCCCGGCTCCTTGCCGAGCAGCTCGGCGAACATGCGGTTGACCGACGCGCCCTTGGCCAGGCAATGGCCGTGCCCGCGGTGCGTGCTCGTGATGAAGTCGTCGCGGCGCAGCGCCTCGCACACGCCCACGGCCACGCCCTCCTCGCCGACATAGAGGTGGGCGAGGCCCGGCATCTTCGCGCTCTTGTACAGCTCGTTCACCTGCTCCTCGAAGGCGCGAATCTTCGCCATCTGCCGATAAAAGTGGAGGTTCTGCTCGAGGTCGAGCCGGGGTTCGGTGGCCTGGGTCGTCATCCGCATCCTCCCATGGGCCTCCGAGGCTGCGTCAGTTAGGGCTCGGAGTCAAGGCGTCGCCCGCGATAACATGACCCTGATGCGCCAGTACCGCCGGGAGCGGCAGCCCTGACGGGACGCTTCGACAAGATCCGCCTCACGGCCCAGCGACACGGGCCGCTCGACGCCCTCCACGACCTG
>QHRU01000090.1 GCA_003220225.1 Candidatus Rokuibacteriota bacterium | reverse complement strand
GTACGGCAGCCCCGCCTCGGCCAGCCGCTCGAGCGCGGCCGAGGTCTTCGCCATCTGCATGAGCGAGAGGATGCCTTCCTGCATGCGCGCCCCGCCGGAGGCCGACACGATGATCACCGGCAGGTGCTTGTCGATGGCCAGCTCGATCGCGCGCGTGAGCTTCTCGCCCACCACGGAGCCCATGCTGCCGCCGAGGTAGCCGAACTCGAAGACGCAGAGCACGGTGGGAAAGCCGCCGATGCGCGCGAGGCCGGTGACCACCGCCTCCTCCAGCGAGGTCTTCTGGTGCGCCGACTTCACCCGCTCGCGGTAGCGCTTGGAGTCCTTGAAGTTGAGCGGGTCGCCCGGCGTGAGCCCGGTCTGGCGCTCCTCGAAGGTTCCGGCGTCGGCGAGCAGCCCGATGCGCTCGCGCGAGTCGATGCGGAACGGGTAGCGGCACTTCGGGCACACGCGCCCACCGCGCTCGACCTCCGCGCGGTACACGATCTCCTTGCAGGAGTCGCACTTGATCCACAGGCCCTCGGCGATGTTGACCTTCGGGGGCGTGCCGGCCGTCTCTTCGGGCTTGCGTCTGAACCAGGCCATTAGTCTTCCTCGGAGGGGGGCTTCGCCCCCCTTCCGACCGTCGTCGCGCGCCTCGCGGCGCGCTCCTCCGTGCCTCCCCCCTCGATTGCGCGGGCAAAGCCCGCGCTCGAGCTTACGCGGAGGGGTTGCTTGAGCGCGGCGATGAAGTCGCCGACCCGGTCGACGAGGGCGGCGGTGCCGGTGTGTTCTTCGATCGTCCGGACGATCGCGGAGCCGACCGCGACGCCGTCGGCGATCTGGCCGACGGCGGCGACCTGCTCGGGGGTGGAGACGCCGAAGCCGACGCACACGGGCTTGGTGGTCACGAGGCGCAGGGTGCGGATCTGGGCGTCGAGGTCCTTCGGCAGCTCGCGCCGCGCGCCGGTGACGCCGGTCAGCGAGACGACGTAGATGAAGCCGCGCGACAGGCGCGCGATCGTCTTGACGCGCGTGGGCGTGGACGTCGGCGCCACGAACTGGATCATGTCGAGGCCGGCCGGCTCGGTCTCCGCCCGCAGCGGCTCGCACTCCTCCCAGGGCAGGTCGGGCACGATCACGCCGTCGGCGCCGGCGTCGGCGGCCGTGCGCGCGAAGCTCTTGAGCCCGAAGGCCAGCACCGGGTTGTAGTACGTCATCACGACCAGCGGCACGTGCACCTGCGCGCGCAGCGTGCTGACCATCTCCAGCACGCGCGCCAGCGACGTGCCGGCGGCGAGCGCGCGCGTGCCGGCACGCTGGATCACGGGACCGTCCGCGAGCGGATCGGAAAACGGCACGCCCAGCTCGATCACGTCGGCGCCGCGGCGCTCGGCCTCGACCACGAGCGGACGCGTCTCGGCGAGCGACGGGTCGCCGGCCATGAGGTAGGCCACCAGCGCCCGCTCGCCCCGCGCGCGCAGCCGCGTGAAGGTCGCCTCGAGCCGGCTCACGCGATCTCCATGCCGAGCGCCTTCGCCACGACGTGCACGTCCTTGTCGCCGCGGCCGGAGAGGCCGACCACGATCGTCTTGCGCTTCGGCAGCGTCTTCGCGAGCCGCATCGCGTGGGCGACGGCGTGCGCCGACTCGAGCGCGGGCATGATGCCTTCGAGCCGCGTGAGGGCCTGGAACCCCTCGAGCGCCTCCTCGTCGGTGATCGACACGAAGGTGAAGCGGCCGGCGTCCCTGTAGTAGGCGTGCTCGGGGCCGACGCCGGGGTAATCCAGCCCGGCCGAGATCGAGTGCGCGACGGCCACCTGCCCGTCGTCGCTCTGGAGCAGGTAGCTCATCGAGCCGTGCAGCACGCCGACGGCGCCCGCGGTCATCGAGGCGCCGTGCTTGCCGCTGGCGATCCCGCTGCCGCCGGGCTCGACGCCGACGATGCCGACGCGGCGGTCGGCGATGAACGGATGGAACAACCCGATGGCGTTGCTGCCGCCGCCCACGCAGGCGACGACGACGTCCGGCAGCCGGCCGATGGCGCGCCGGGCCTGAGCCCTCGCCTCCTTGCCGATCACGGTGTGGAAATCGCGCACCATCATCGGATAGGGGTGCGGGCCGAGCGCCGAGCCGAGCAGGTAGTACGTGGTGCGGACGTTGGTGACCCAGTCGCGCAGCGCTTCGTTCACCGCGTCCTTCAGCGTCCTGCTCCCCGACTCCACGGGGATGACCTTCGCCCCGAGCAGCCGCATCCGGAAGACGTTGAGCGCCTGGCGCTCGATGTCTTCGGTGCCCATGTACACCTCGCACTCGAGCCCGAGGAGCGCGGCGGCGGTGGCGGTGGCCACGCCGTGCTGGCCGGCCCCGGTCTCGGCGATGAGCCGCGGCTTCTTCATGCGCGCGGCGAGCAGCGCCTGGCCGAGCACGTTGTTGATCTTGTGGGCGCCGGTGTGGCAGAGGTCCTCGCGCTTGAGCCAGATGCGCGCGCCGCCGCAGTGCTCGGTGAGCCGCGCCGCGAAGTAGAGCGGCGTCGGCCGCCCCGCGTAGTCCGCGAGCAGCGAGGCGAAGCGCGCCTGGAACGTACGGTCGCGCCGCGCCGCGAGGTACGCCTTCTCCAGCTCGATGAGCGGCGCCATCAGCGTCTCCGGCACGAAGCGCCCGCCGAAACGCCCGAAGTGGCCGCGGGCGTCGGGCAGCCTCATCGCGCGCCCTTCGCCTCGGCGATGAAGCGCCGGACCTTGTCGGGATCCTTCTTGCCCGGCCGCGCCTCCACGCCGGAGTTCACGTCCACCGCAAACGGCTGGACGACCGCGACGGCGCGCGCAACGTTGCCCGGCGTGAGCCCGCCCGAGAGCACGATCGGCATCCGCGCCTCGGGCGGCGCCATGGCGCCCAGCATCCGGATCGTCTGCCACTCGACGGGCTCGCGCGTCTCGCCCTCGCTCCAGCGCGCCTCGCTGTCGAACAGGATCGCCGCCGCGATCTGCCGCCAGAGAAACGCGCCGAACCGCTCGCGGACGCGGTACTCCGGCAGACCCTCGATCGTCGAGGCGGGCGGCAGCTTGATCGTCTTGACGACGGGCACCGGCGCGCCCTGCCAGTCCTCCGGCTTCTCGTCGCCGTGGAGCTGGATCGCGCGCAGCCCGCATGCTTCCACCACGGACTTCACGTGGCCGCTCGGATGGTCCCAGAAGACCCCGACTGGAGTGACGAACGGCGGCAGCTTCCGGACGATCGGCGCCACCTGCTCGGGCGTGACGAAGCGCGGCGTGTTCTCGACGAAGATGAAGCCGAGCGCGTCGGCGCCCGCGTGCACGGCCTGCCGGGCGTCCTCGAGATTGGTGATGCCGCAGACCTTGACGCGGGTCACGCCAGCCTCAGCTCGCGGATCTTCGCGCCGACGTCGGCCGCCTTCACGAGGCCCTCGCCGACGAGCACGGCGTGGGCGCCCGCCTCGATCACCCGCCGCACGTCGGCGCCCGTGAAGAAGCCGCTCTCGCTCACGACGATCGGGCCCGGCGGAATCTGCGGCAGCAGCGCCAGCGTCGTCTCGAGCCGCGTCTCGAACGTCGCCAGGTCGCGGTTGTTGATGCCGAGCACCCGCGCGCCCGTCGCGAGCGCCAGGTCCACCTCGGCCGCGGTGTGGCACTCCACCAGCGCCGCGAGGCCGAGCCCCTTGGCCGCCGCCGCGAGGTCGCGCAGCCGCTCGGGCTCGAGGATGGCGACGATGAGCAGCACGGCGTCGGCGCCGGCGGCGCGCGCCTCCCAGAGCTGGTACTCGTCGAGCGTGAAGTCCTTGCGCAGAAGAGGCACGTCCACCGCGGCGCGTACCGCGCAGAGGTCGTCGAGGCTGCCGCGGAAATACTTCGCGTCGGTGAGAACCGAGATCGCGTCCACGCCATGGCGGGCGTAGGTCGACGCGAGGGCCACCGGGTCGAGATCTGCCCTGAGGACGCCGCGCGAGGGGGAGGCCTTCTTCACCTCGGCGACGAGCCGCGCGCGTCCCGGCGCCGGCGCCAGCGCGCGCTCGAAGTCGCGCGGCGGGGGCAGGGTCGCGCAGCGTGCCTCCAGCGCGGCGCGCGGCGTCGCCGTCTTGCGCGCGGCGACCTCCTGCCGCTTGTGCCCGACGATCTCGGCCAGGATGGACATCCGGAAGCCCGCTCAGAAGTCCCGGCGCTGGGCAGAGCGCCGAAGCGTGTCGAGCGACACCGGCTCGAGCTGCTCGAGGACGTAGTCGCGGATCGTGCGCGGCGGCGGCAGGTCCCGAACGATCCGCCCGCCCTTCGTCAGCGGTTTGAGCAGCGCGTCCCAGGGACCGGCGCCCGGCGGCGTGGTGCCGGCGGGGAGCACGACCGTCTCGAGCGTGCCGCGGCGGCGGAAGACCTCCTTGGCGCCCGACCACTTGCCGCGCTTGGCCATCGGCCGGCCCTCGATCTCCATGATGTCGAGCGCGAAGCTGACGACCGGCGCGTTCGCGATCGACGTTCCGACGCCGTAGGCGTCCACGACGGGATTGAGGCGGAGGATCTCGTACTCGTCGATCCCGCCGGAGGTGATGATCTTCACGTGGCCGAAGCCGCGCAGGTTCAGCTCCCAGCGCACCTCCTGCACGATGCGGTAGAGGTCGCCGCGGCGCGAGGAGGGCGTGTCGAGCCGAACCGCGTAGAGATCCTCGCCGAGCGCCTCCGCCACGCGGATCGCCTCGAACTTCTCGTCCTGCAGCGTGTCGATCAGCGCCACGCGCCGCACCTTGGGCTCGATCACCTCGTGGAACGCCTTCAGCGCCTCCACCGTGTCGCCGATCATCAGCACGAGCGCGTGGGGAATGGTGCCGGTCGGATCGGCGTCGATGAGCTCGGCCGCCTTGGTCACCGCCACGCCGTCGCAGCCGCCGACGAACGCGTTGCGCTCGATCATCGGCGCCAGCGCCGGGTGCATGCGGCGCGCGCCGAAGGAGATGACCTGGCGCTCGCCCGCCGCCTTCTTGCAGCGCGCCGCCTTGGTCG
>QHRU01000050.1 GCA_003220225.1 Candidatus Rokuibacteriota bacterium | reverse complement strand
GGGGCTCCTCGAGCTGGCGCGCCTGCTCGGCACCGGCCGGACACCGGCGACGCGCGTCGATCTCGTCGCCTTCACCCTGGAGGAGCCGCCGTACTACGACACCGAGTGGATGGGCAGCCACGTCCACGCCGCCGCGCTGCGCCGGGAGGGTGTGGCCGTGCGCGCAATGATCGCGCTCGAGATGATCGGGTACTTCAGCGACGCGCCGGGCAGCCAGCGGCTGCCGCACCTGTTGCTGAGAGTCGTCTATCCGTCGACCGGCAACTTCGTCGCCGTCATCGGCCGCCTCGGCGAGGCCCAGCTGGCGCGGCGGGTCAAGCGCGCGATGCAGGACGCGACGGACCTCGACGTCTATTCCATGAACGCGCCGGCCTGGATCCCGGGCATCGACTTCTCGGACCACCGGAGCTACTGGGCCCAGGGCTACCCGGCGGTGATGGTCACCGACACGGCCTTCTACCGCAACGACCGGTATCACACGCCGCGCGACACGCCGGACACGCTCGACTACCGACGCATGGCCGACGTCGTCCGCGGCGTCCATCGCGCGGTGCTGACGCTCGCGCGATGAGTCAGGTCCCGGAGACGGCGTGCGAGCCGAGCCCGCTCGCCAGATAGCGCTTGAAGACGTAGCCATCAACAGGTTCCACGGCGCGTTGTCCGTCGTGAGGAAGTTGCCCATGGCCACGGGCAGCGTGATGCGCGGCTCGCCGGTCAGCAGCAGCTGCGCATAGAGGTAATCGTTCGCCGTCGTCCGAGAGGCGACAAGGAAGCGTCAGGCTCACCTCGGCTTATTTGCGAACCGAGCCGTCTCCCATCGGCAGGTCGGCTCCCTTCACGTCCTTGGACCCCTTCAGCTCCAGGTCCTTCACGCCGACCGTGTTCCTGTCCGTCTTCTTGTTCTTGCCGATGGCCTCTCCTCCTGTGATGTAGACGTCTCGGTCGTCCCTCGTGGTGAGCAACCTCCGCGCCAGACCTGCGCTCCTGGGAAACGTGCGATTTCCGGTGAGAGCACCGTATCGCGCCGGGCATCCCGCCCGGGCCGCCGTCGCGAGCCGGGTCGAGGCGGTGGTATCATCGCGGACTACATGCAGATCGTCAGAGAGTTCCTCGCGTGAGTGCGCTCGTTCCCGGCTGCGCGGTCGTCACCGGCGGCGGCTCCGGGCTCGGGCGCGGCATCGCGACGGCGCTGGCGAAGGCCGGCGCGCCCGTGGCCGTGGTCGATCTGCTGCCCGAGGGCGGCAAGGAGACGGTGGCGGCCATCACGAGCGCCGGCGGCCGCGCGACGTTCGTCCAGGCCGACGTCAGCCGCTGGGACGACGTGGACGCGGCCATCGGCGGCGCCGTCCGCGAGCTTGGCCCCCTCGGCATCCTCGTCAACGCCGCGGGTATCCTCGACGGGTACGCGCCGGTGACCGAGCTGACGCCGGCCGTCTGGGAGCGCGTGATCGCCATCAACCTCGGCGGGACGTTCTACGCGTGCAAGCGCGCGCTGATGGACATGGCGGCGGCGCGGCGCGGGCGCATCGTCAACATCGCCTCCGTCGCCGGTCTCGTCGGCTCGGGTGGCGGGCCCGCGTACACCGCGAGCAAGCACGGCGTGGTCGGCCTCACGAAGCATCTGGCCATCACGCACGCCGCGCAGGGGATCACCGTCAACGCCATCTGCCCGGGCGCCGTGCAGACCGGGCTCCGCGCCAACACCGTGCGCATTCTGGGCGCCGACGCGCCGGTGATGCGCGGCATCGGCGGCGACGATGCCGCCGTGAAGGCCATCACGCCCGCCGAGCGCCGCGGCACCATCGAAGAGATCGCGGCTTCCGCCGTGTTCCTCGCCGGCGAAGCCGCCTCGTACGTCACCGGCCACACACTCGTCGTCGATGGAGGATGGACCGCTCGATGATCAAGCGATTTCACTCCCTGTACGTTGGTCAGATCGAGCTCGAGAACATCGGCCTGTCGGGCACGCCCGCCGACGCCCGTCGCTACACCAACGCCCGCTTCGCCGAGGTGTTCTGGACGGCGAAAGACATCGCCCAGGAGATGGACGCCCTCGGCTACTACGCGCTGTGGACGGCCGAGCACCACTTCCAGCACGAGGGCTACGAGTGCTTCCCGAACCTGATCCAGCTCTCGCTGTGGCTCGCCACGCAGACGAAGCGGCTCAAGCTCGGCTGCGCGTTCAACGTGGTCCCGATGTGGCATCCCGTCCGCCTCGCCGAGGACTACGCGATGGCGGACATCGTCACCGACGGCCGCGTGATCATGGGTGTGGGCCGCGGCTATCACTCGCGCGAGGTCGAATCGTTCGGCGCGCCCGTCATCGACCAGGCGGCCAACCGCGAGCTGTTCGAGGAGCAGATCGAGCTGATGCTGAAGTGCTTCAACGAAGAATCGTTCAGCCATCACGGCAAGCAGTACGACGTGCCGCCGCCCGTGGAGTACCGCGGTTACCAGCTGCGCGAGATCACGTGCGTGCCGCGCCCCAAGCACCTGCCCGTCGAGATCTGGATGCCGATCGCCAGCAGCAAGTCGATCGACTACATGGCGTCGAAGAATTTCAAGGCCATGGTGACGCTCAACGGCGAGAAGATCCTCGACGACGTCGTGAAGGCGTACCGCGACGCCTGCGCCAAGCACGGCCGTCCGAAGAAGCTCGGCGAGGACATGATCTGGGGCGCCGGCATCTATCTTGCCGACACGCCCGAGGAGGCCAAGCGGCGCGTCGAGCCCTCGCACGACGAGCGCTACAAGTGGTTCGCGCCGTTCGGCTTCGTGCGCTACGCCGACGCGCAGGGGCGCACGTGGGGGACGCCGGGCGCCCCCGCACGCGTGCCCAATCTCGCCGACGGAATCTTACAAAAGGCGTGGTTCTGCGGCCCGCCCGCGCACGTCATCGACGGAATCAAGTCGATCGAGGCGAAGTATCCCGGGCTCGAGGACTTCATGATCCACTGGGCCGAGGGCCTGCCGCCGAAGGAGTTCAAGGAGCAGCTGCGCTGGTTCGCGCGCGAGGTGATGCCCGCCTTTCAGGGCTGAGCGGTTCCGGCGCGGAACGACCCATACGGGTAGGGGGTATTCTGGCACTCGGCAGCGGGGCCCCTACCTGTAGGGTTTTCTGTTTCCTCCCCCTCGTGCATGTGGTAGTAATACCCCTGGCGCTCGAAGGAACGCCGGGGGCTCACCAACCACTGCACCAGGAGGGGACATGGCGAAGGGCAAGAAGGCGTTCGGGGGTTACCACATCAGTTTCAAGGGCTGCAAGGACTCGCTCGAGTCCGTCTTCGGCGGCGGACCGATCGGACCCTCGGTGATGACCAAGAAGCTCTGGGCCTACGTGAAGCGGAAGAAGCTCGGCAAGCGGTAAGTTCCTCAGCGCCCCAGCGATCGCGGCGGCCCGCTTCCAGCGGGCCGCTTATTTTATCGGGGGACCCCTACGGCTTCCCCCGAACCCCCTCAAACGTTCGGAGCGCCCCAGGGAACCTGTGGCGCTCCTCTGTCTGCCGTGGCGCTCCTCGGTCACGGTAATTCGGTGAGGCGCGTGACGACGGCATCGGCGCGCAAGCCCAGCTCCTCCTCCGGCGCGCCGAGGCGGTTGCACCATGCCACGCGGTAGCCGAACGCCTTCGCGCCCGCCACGTCCCACGCGTTCGACGAGACGAACAGCAGATCGCCGGCCGGCAGACCGAGCGTCGTGGGGCCGAGGGCGTACACCGCGGGCGCGGGCTTGTAGACCTTCACGCGGTCGACGGAGATGACGTGCTCGAGCGCGTCGCCGAGCCCGCTCGACGTCACCGCCGCCGCGAGCATCTGCGGCGCGCCGTTGGACAGGATCGCGCGCGGCCGGCCCGCCAGGCGGACGAGCGCCTCGGGCACCTCGGGAAAGCACGCGAGCCGGTTGTAGGCGTCCATCAGCCGTGCCAGATCCGCGTCGCTTGCCGGGAGGCCCAGGCGCTTGACGCTGTAGCGCAACGCGGCCTCCGTCACCGCCCAGAAGTCCTCGTAGCGCCCCATGAGCGAGCGGAGCCACGTGTACTCGAGCTGCTTCTGGCGCCAGAGGACGGAGAGCGCGAGGGGATCCGCCGTGAACGCGCGTCCGGCCTCGACCACGGAGTGCACGTCGAAGAGCGTCCCGTACGCGTCGAAGACGTAGCCGCGGATGGCCACCGGAGGCTCCGGCTAGGGGCGCGTCGCCGTCGCGCGGCGCGTGCGGACGGACTTGCGACTGGGCGCCGGCTTCACGGCCTCCGGCTCGAGTCCGGTCTCGACGAAGCCGTAGTGCAGCAGCTTCTTGGCGTCGAGGAACGACTGCGCGCGCGTGCGCGCGCCGAGCACGATCATCAGAAACTGCTGGCCGCCGCGCCAGGCGGAGACGGCGAGGTTGTAGCCGGCCTCCTGCGTGAAGCCCGTCTTGAGCGCCTGCACGCCGCCCGGATCGCTGAAGAGCGGGATGTGCCGCGCGTAGACGCGCCCACGGTAGACGAACGTCTGGCCGCCGAGGAGAGGACGTGACATCGGGTAGTCGTGGATCAGCCGCCGGGTGAGGGTGGCGAGGTCGCGCGCGTTGCTGCGCTGGATCGGATCGGGCAGGCCGTGCGGGTTGGTGAAGCGCGTGCCGGTGAGCCCGAGCTCGCGCGCCTTGTCGTTCATCCGCGCGACGAACGCCGGCTCGTCGCCCGCGAGGCGTTCGGCGAGCGCGCTGGCCGCGTCGTTCGCGGAGGCGATGGCCACGCCCTCGAGCAGCACGCGCAGCGGCACCTCCTCGCCCGTGCGCAGCCCCATGCGGTATTTCCCGACGGTGGCGGCGTGGCGACTCACGGTCACGATCTCTTCCACGTCGGCGCGGCCGGCGTCGAGATCCTCGCACGCGAGGTACAGCGTCATGAGCTTGACCAGGCTCGCGGGGGCGCGCTCGTTGTCGGCGTTCTTCGCGTAGATCACGCGCCCGTCGAGGTCGACGAGCAGCACCGACTCGGCGCTGAAGTTGGGCATGCGGATGGTGTCGGCGGCGACGGCGGTGGGCGGGAAGAAGAGCGCGAAGGCGCAGAGGAGCGCGGCGGCGACGACACGGAGCACTGCCGCCATTCTAGCCGAAAACGGCTAGCGGACCGTCGCTTTGAGCTCCGCGGAGGGTTTGAAGCGCGGCGTCCGGCCGGCGACGGTGACGGCCTGGCCGGTCTTGGGGTTGCGCAGCGTGCGGGGCCGGCGGCGGGCGACCGAGAACGTGCCGAAGCCGACCAGCGTGACGGGCTCGCCCCGTCGCAGCGCGGCGCGCACGGCCGCGAGCATCGCGCGCAGCGCGCGCTCGGTGGAGGCCCGCGGCCAGCCGGTCGCCTGCGACATTCGCACGACGAGGTCCGCGCGTGTCACGGGCTCACATGCCGAAGACGGTGCGCGCCTCGTCCATCACGGCCTCGGTGATGGTCGCGTAGCCGCGCTCGGCGGCGAATCGCTCGATCGAGCGCTTGGCCATCGGCCGGATGAAGCCGGGAATGCGCTCGAGGCGCGCCGCCGCGGCGGCCTCCCACGCCATCGCCGCGGGCTCGGACGCCGGCGCCGCGCTCTCCGCGCCGCCGAGCGCGGCCGCGAACGGACACGAGCCGCCCGCCTCGCCCGTGCCCTCGAAGGCGTCCGGCCGCCCGCCCGCCATCGTCGCGCGCAGATTCTCGAACGGCTCGGCGGGCACGGTGCGCCCGCCGACCTTGACGCCGAGGCTTCGCACCATCTGCGTCTCGAACGGGTTGGTCAGCATCGCCACGCGGAATCCGCACTCGGGACAGCGGAAGGTGACCGAGAGCGAGCCCTCGTCGGGGCCCTCGGTCGAGTGCAGCTTCATCGGCTGGTCGCAGTCGAGACACAGGAACTTCATGACCCGCGCATTCTATCATCGCGCGCCGGCGCGTCGCCGCGCGCGCGTCCCACCGTCAGTCGCGGCCAGGCGGCGCGCGCCGCCGGCACCTGCAGCAGCGCGACGGCGGCGAGCGCGTACGCGGGCAGCGCCCACACGCCCGTGAGCGCGCCGCGCGCCGCGAGCACGGAGAAGAAGACGTACGCGGTGAAGCGCGCGCGCCGGTGGCGTCGCCACAGCAGCACGGCCACGAGCGGCGCCACGACGGCGGAGGGCCACCAGTGCCGCGTGACCGCGACGCCCGCATAGACGAGGAGCGAGGCGACGAGGACGACGACGACGGGCGAGGGCCGCGGCGGGCTCACCGCATGTACAGCCCGCCGTTGACGTGCAGCGTCTGCCCCGTCATGTGCCGCGACTCCTCGCTGGCGAGGAACACCGCCACGCTCGCGATGTCGTCCGGCTGGGCGATGCGTCCGAGCGGAATGATCTTGGCCATCGCCGCCAGCTCTTCCTCGGTGTTGCCGCCGCGCGGCTGGGCGGTGTCCGTGGTGCCGGGGGCGATTGCGTTCACGCGGATGCCGTGGGGCGCCAGCTCGAGCGCCATCGTGCGCGTCATCGTGATGATGCCGCCCTTGCTGGCGGTGTAGTGCACGCCGCGCGGCTGGCCGCGCACCGACGACGAGGACAGGTTGATGATCGATCCGCGGCGCCGTCCGGCGATCATGGCCCGCGCCGCCGCCTGGGCGCAGAAGCACGAGCCCTTCAAGTTGACGTCGAGCACGTAGTCCCACTCGCGCTCCGCGAGATCGAGGAACGGCGACCGCGGGTAGACGCCGGCGTTGTTGACGAGCACGTCGAGGCCGCCCAGCTCCTCGACGGCGCGCGCGACCAGGGCCTGACCCTGATCCACCCGGGCGACGTCGGCCTGAACCACCAGCGCGCGGCCGCCGCTCTTGCGCGCCTGGGCCGCGACCTGCTCGGCGGCGCCGGCATCGTCGAGATAGTTGACGACCACGTCCGCGCCCTCGCGGGCGAAGGCCAGCGCCATGGCCCGTCCGATGCCCTGCTGGGCGCCCGTCACCAGCGCCACCCTGCCCTTCAGACGCGTCATACTTTCAGGGCTCATGATTGGTGCGTCATGGTAGCAGACGTGGTCGCAGCGTTCCGCGCCCTTCCACGCCCGACGCCCGAGACCCGGTGCTATGCGATCAGACCGGCGATGATGCCGGTGAGGAACACACCGTCAAACGTCCCCGCGCCGCCGATCGAAACCACGGGCGCTCCGATGTCGGCGAGCCGGTGGAGGTTCGAGAGATCCGCGCCGACGAGCGTGCCCATTGACCCGGCGACGTAGGCGGGCGGCGGCGCCTCGCGAAAGGCCAGGACCAGACCGACGGCGGCGGCCACCACCGGGGGAATGAACATGGGAATCGCGATGCCAACGCCCGGCACGATCTCGGCAAGCGAGTGGACGATCACGGCCACGATCGCCACTCCGACGAGCATCCGCACGCGCATGCGCGACCGGTAGAAGAGGTACAGGGAGAGCATCAGCGGCAGGAGCGCTCCGCCCAGATTGATCGCCACGATCGTCCTGCCGGCCTCGATGACCGGCGGCGCGACGTAGGTCCGCCCGAGCCGTGTGAGATCGTGCGGTGCGATCAGCCGCGGGACGTGCGCGACGAAGAGCGGGATGTTCACATGGCTGCCGAGGAGCGACACCAGCAGGACCACGAACATATAGCGGCGAGGTACACCGATCTTACGGTAGGCATAGCCGAGGATGCGCAGCTCGACCATGAGAACGAACAGCGCGAGCAGGAGGAGGAACAGACCGAGCAGCAGCGGGAAGGCCAGCGGGAAGATCACAGCGTCACCTCGTGGGCGATCGGTCCGACTCCAACCTTGGACAACTCACGTATACTCTTGACGGAACGCCGGGGTAGCTCAGAGGCAGAGCAACTGATTCGCAATCGCTGGGCGACGGTACGTGAATTCTACTTGAAAGACGATCCTGAGGCGGCTGACTTGTTGAAGCTGGCCGCAACGGATACCGAGCGATTGCTCGTCGAACAGCACAGGCACGTTGAACTTTTCTATACCTGCCGCTACATGCTTGTCCATGAGTTTCGGTCAACCTTGCCCGGCCGGTCGTCGGGGCGT
Organism: Candidatus Rokuibacteriota bacterium; assembly: GCA_003220225.1. Lineage (GTDB taxonomy): Bacteria > Methylomirabilota > Methylomirabilia > Rokubacteriales > CSP1-6 > AR12. The sequence continues at coordinate 68,072 of QHRU01000050.1, read as the reverse complement.
TAGCATCCTCGCCGATGATGGCCGCCGACCTTGAAGCGCTCCTTCGTGTCGCCCTACCTCCGCTGAAGCTCGCGCGACGCGAGCGATACCTCAAGGTGCGCCGCTGTGATCCGGTCGCCGCGACCGTGGCGGCCGAGGAACTGGCGACCGTCGAGCGGATTCGGGGTCGTCTGGCACGGCAGGGCTGGTGGAACTGACGCGAGCCATGTACGGCATTGGTCTACAAGAACTTGTCCTCGCTGGCCTCACAGCCCTGGTGTCTCTTGGCTGGATACTCGCTGCGATCGGCGCCGGTTCCTACGCGGTTCGCCTGAAACGCAGCGGCGCTTGGGGGTTCCTGGCGCTCGTCGTCTCGCCACTCCCGGTCTTTTTACTGCTCTTCGGGCTTGGCCCTCGTAATGCCGACGATGACGACAGAGTCTCATGTCCCTTCTGCGCCGAAGACGTCAAGCTTGAGGCGCGGCTCTGTCCGCACTGCCGAAGCGATCTCACTCGGACGGGTGCCGAGAGGCTCCGTCCTCGGTGACACACTCGATCCGCTTGTGAGTGACGACCACCGACGGCGGCTACTGGCCATTACCCTAGGCTTCCAGCCGCGCGAGCCCGGCTACGGCTTGGAACTGCGACGCTACGACGGCCAAGGTTCGCGCGCGATGTTCTTCCATGAAGGCTTCGAGCACTCGAAAACTTCACATGAGGGCGCTGGCTGGGCGCTGAGTCCGTGGGCGGCGATGCAGCAAGTGGCAGCGGATTCCCTGAAGCGGCTAGAGTCCGGGCAGCCGGCGCCGCGGGATTGGACGCTGAAGGACGAGTCGCCCGCATTGAGCGCGGTCGGCCGGCTGAGCGGCATGCTGGCGGCACCTGCGCCAGCCGACACGAACGATGACGCGGCCGAAGCCGCGCGCGAAGATGCGATCGAAAACCGCATGCTTCAGCCCACCATCAGTCCATGATGTACACTTTGGTGGTCCGACGGGCTGTAACTCCCTGTAAAGCCGGGGTAGCTCAGAGGCAGAGCAACTGATTCGTAAGCAGCCCCAGTCCCGCCACACCAACCCTCACCCGAACGTAACGCAGCAGGATTCAACGGAAGCGCGCTGATGGCGGTCCATATCCGTCGCGCGGTGTCTCTGTCCGTTGGAACCATCGTGGAACCACAGAGCCGGCACGGATGAGTGCCGACGCGCAGCTGCTCTTCGAAGTCGTCGCCCGGGTGCAGGACCAGGCCACGGCGGGTCTGCGGCAAATCGAGGCCGCGTATGGCCGCCTGGCCCAGCTGCGCGACATCTTCAAGCCGCCCGACGCGATGGCGTGGTCGCAGGGTCTGCAGGGCGCCTCGCGCGAGGTCGACACGTTCGTGCAGCGCTCGCGCGCGTCGATGGAAGGCTTCCGCCGCGACACGCAGTTGCTCGCCGACAGCCTGAAGACTCTGAGCCTGCCCGGGGTCCGCACGGACGAGATGGCGCGCGTGCTGCAGGCGCAGCGCGAGCGCGTGACGCTGACGGCCGAGCAGGCGCGCAACGAGAAGGCCATCAACGACGTCATCGCCCAGCGCGAGCAGATCCAGCAACGGCTGACGACGATGCTGGGCCGCGCGCAGGAGGGCGGCTTCGGCTACAAGGTGCCCGGCGCCACCGCCTTCGTGGGCCGCGGCACCGCCGGCGCGCTGCCGGTGATCCCGGTGGAGGTCGAGCAGCTCGTCGGCGAGAACGCGCGGCTGACCGCCATCATCAACGCGTACCGCGGCGCCAGCGGCGGGCCGTCGCCCGGCGGCCCGCTCGCGCTGAGCCAGCGCTTCGCTCTCGCCGGCCTGCAGCCGATGTCGTTGTACAGCGGCGGCCCGACCGGGGCGGCGCCGGGCTTCGGCGGAGGCGGCGGGGTCCCCGGCGCGCCCGGCTTCGCGATCAGCCGCACCGTGCTGCGCGAGATCAACCAGATGGCGGGGCCGCTGATCGGCGCGGTGAGCCCCGAGATGGGCGGCGCGCTCGCCGCCGGGACGAACTTCCTGCGGTTCGGCGCCTCGGAGGGCCTGGGCGCGCTCGGCTTCGCGGCGCTCGGTGGCGTGGCGGCGGGCACCGTGGTCCTGACCGCGTATCTGACGGCGGTGAACCGCGCGGCCGAGGTGCAAGTTGCGTTCAACCAAGCCGTGCGCAGCCTCGACGTGGGCGCGCTGCGCAGCCAGCTCGCGCAGGTCAATGCCGAGCTCGATTTCTACGCCGAGCGTGCCAAGCACTGGGGCGGCGGCACCGTGAACTGGTTCGCGCGCGGCGTCCGGGAGTCCGTCGGCCCGACGCTCGAGGAGGAGCGCACCCGGCGCCTCGAAGCGATGGGCACGATCATGCGCGAGTACGACCTGCCGATCGCCGCGCTGCGTGCGCGGTCGGAGACGTCCGCCTCGGAGCGTGGCCTGGCCGGGGCGCAGGCGCAAGCCATCGGGCAGTACGCGTTCGAGGATCCGCGGCGGATCGCCGCCCTCGGCGCCGCGCAGATCAGCGCCCTCACCGCCGAGGAGTCGCAGGCCATCGCCACCGCGCATCTGGAGTATTCGCGCGCGGTGCACAGCGAGGGGCTCACGAATCAAGGCCTGGTGCTGCCCGAGCGGATGCGCCAGCTGCAGCTCGAGCGCGACACCAAGATCGCGCAGGCGCAGAACGCGTTTCGCGCCCAGCGGATCGGCCTCGGCGAGGCCACGCGCGGCGCGGTGTACGGCCTCGGCCGCCAGAACCTCGAGCTCGCCTACGCGCGCATCACGGGCGGCACGGTGCCGCCGGAGCTGCCGTATCTCGGCGGCGTGCCGGAGACGCCTGAGCAGGTGGCGGCTCGCGAGGCGTATGTCGCGCGCGTATTGGCCCGCACGGAGGCCGACCGGATCCTCGAGCAGAGCGGTCTCAGCGCGGCCGACGTCATGCGCTACCTGCGCACGCCGGGCGGCGAGTACGCGGCGGGCACGGCGGCGCGTCTCGACGAACCCAACGCGCCGATGGACGAAGCCGACCTCGACGTGCTGCGTCGCGCGATCGAGCTCTGGCGCGACGACTACCTCGAGTCCGCCAAGGCTCGCGCGGCCAACGAGAAATTCATGACCGAAGAAGTGCCGGAGGCCGAGAAGAATGCACTCCAATCGGCAACGGCGCGGGCGCTCGTCGAGGCGCAGCAGCAACGTGCAGAGCGGGAGGCCGGCATCCGAGTGGCCGGCGCGGGGATCGACCTCGCCGTCACGCGGGGCGACATCTCCGCCACTGAGGGCCGCCGGCGCGCCCTCGGGGCGCAGGCGGAGCAGCTCGGGGTGCTCGCGGACCAAGGGGCAGCGATCGAAGGCGTGATCACCCGGCTATCCGAGTCGCGGTACGCGAACATCGGAACGATCCAGGACCTGATCGCCGACCTGCGCCACCAGGTGGTGCTGCTGGGCAGCGAGAGCGAGATCACACGGCTGAAGCTCGCGAAGGCCATGCAGATTGAGTTCGAGCGGACCGATTTGTTCGCGGGCCTGAAAGCTGGACTGCGTGATGTCGCCGACGAGTGGGGCGAGTGGGGCACCCGGATGCAGCTGCTGACGCGCAAGACGGCCGAATCCATGGCCGGCGTGATGACTGACAGCTTCTTCGCCGTCGTCGAGGGGCGCTTGAAGGACCTGCGGCGCATCGGCGAGGAAGCGTTCCGCGCGTATGCCCGACAGATCGTCCAGCAGGTCAATCAGGAGCTCGTCGCCCAAACGTTTCGAGGGCTGGCGCGCCTGTGATGAGACGCCTCGGCTGGCCGGCCTGGCTGCGCGGGGACAAGAGCCCAGCACGTTCGACACGCCCGGAGCAGCCGCTCGAGCCGTTCGCCCGGCTGCTGCGCCGGCGAGCGCCGCGACGCGTCGCACGGGCGATCCTCGCTCGGAAGGTGTGCGCCTGCGGGACGTGCGAGCTGTGTGACTGGATCGCGGTCGGCCAGGCGTTGGGAATGGCGCAAACGGTGAAGGCGGGCTTCGACGCGCTGGCCCGTGAAGCCATCAGCGGCGCCACGATGCTCCACGCGACCGTCACGCGCCTGTTCGGGCCGCTCGAGGACATGGCGGCGGCGGGGCGAAAACTCACGATGGCGCTGAGAGCGGCGGATGCGTTGTACAGCCTCGGCGCCGAAGCCGCCCGCGGGAGGTATGACGCTGTGGAGCGAGGCGCCGCGCTTCGTGGCCGCCTCGCTCGCGCTGCCGTGCTCGCGGAACAGCTGTTCGGCGTGGAACCGCCGACCACTGCTGAAACCACCACTGCGGAACCGGAGGAGGGCCGGCCATGACCCACACCGCGTGCGCAATCTGCGGGGCGGACGTGGGCGAGGAGCTGGCCGTCGTCGTCGACCATCTGATCGCGGAACACGCTCGCGCCACGGACGAGCGGGTGAGCGACGCGGAGGTGGCGGTTCTAGGCGCGATCGCGTATCGGCAGCAGATCCCGTACGTCTCTGAGCGCGATGCAGTCACGCTCGAGGGCTTGGCGCAGATCGAGTGGCGCGGCATCGCCGATCGGTCCATCCGGAACTGAACCGCACCACACCAACAGGGGGAGGACCTGATGCCGCATCGACTGGACAGAGGGATGGGACTGGTGGGGCAGCTGAAAGGCCGGATGGGCGACCCCGGAAGTCTGCTCGGCATCGTGCCGCTTCTGCTCGAGTCGAAGTTCTCGATCGCCGGCGTGGGGAACCTCGCCGACACAACGGACGACACGCTGTTCAGCACGACGATCAAGGCGAAGACGCTGCCCAAGGACGGTGACCGGCTCGTCGTCAGCGCCTGGGGCGTCTTCGCCGTAAACGGCAACAACAAGCGCGTCACGATGCAGTTCGGCGCCACCACGCTCGTGAGCAGCGGTGTCGTCGTGCTGAACGGCAAGGCCTGGTGGCTGATCGCGGAGATCGTGCGCTCCGGGGCAGCCACGCAGCTCGGCATCGGCGAGTACACCGCCGACACCGCCACGGCCGAGGTGATGACGAAGACGGCGCCGGCGGAGAACCTCGCCGCGGATATTGTGCTGAAGGTGACAGGCGCGAGCCCGACGACGGGCGCCGCGAATGACGTGCTGGCGCACGGCTATTCCATCCTGGGGCTCAAGAACTGAAACGCTGCGCGCGAAGGGAACGGTCAGGTGGTGATGGACAGTCAGCAGACGTGGGCGGTGCTCGAGGACATGGCCAATGATGCTGTGATCCAGCTGGCCGACGACGCCAGGCGGATGCCGTGGGCGACTGCTCTCGAGGCGTGGGCCGAGCGCGTGAACGCACCGCGTGAGGAGCTTGAGGCGATGTGGCCGGACGCCGAGCATCTCTGGGGCCGCATGATTCAAGATCGGCTGTGGCATCGCGAGCAGGCCGCGCTCGTGAAGGCCGGTGAAACAGAGGCGGCTCGGGAACGAGCGCGCCACCGCTACGAGCATGGACTACCGGACCCAATGGTCTGAGTGAGCGGAGGAGCGGGCACGCACGAGTCAGCCTCGTCGTCAAGCGGGGAATCTTCAGCGACGACGCGTGTAAACGGCGCGATTCGTCGAGAGAAACAGCGCTCGACGAGTAGCACGAAAGATACACGACCCTACTCGCGTCACGGGTTGAACGTGCTCAAGGCCCAGGTGAAGGTGCGCGGGCTGAGCGCCATTGATCGGCGGACGGCGGCGGCCCGGGATCTCATCGCGTGGCGCGACGAGCTCGTGCGCGACCTCGGCGGCGACGTCTCAGCGGCGCAGCGGTCGCTCGTCGAGCTGGCCACGCGGACGCGGCTGTACGTCGACCACCTCGATGCGTTCCTGATGGCGCAGCCCAGGCTCGTCGACGCCCGCCGGCGCGCTGTGTTCCCCGTGCTGCGCGAGCGGCAGCAGCTCGTGGACTCACTGGTGCGTCTGCTGACGTCGCTCGGGCTCGAGCGGCGCGCGCTGAAGGGCCGCGATCTCTCGGAGTACGTCGCCCAGCGGTATGGCGCGACGGGCCGCCCAACTGATCACGGATCAGAGGCGGCGGAAAAAGGCGCTGTAGATCGACCACTTCCGCAGCATGGTTCCACGGTGGTTCCAGCATCTCCCACGAAAACGGAGGGCAAATGACGACGACGAGCGGCCAAATGACGACGGCGAGCGAGGCGAGCGAGGGGCAGACGACCACGAAGCTGGCGGATCTCGAGCGGCGCCGGCGCGCGCTCGCGCTGGACGCGCGGGAAGGCAAGCGCGGCGCCGCCCGCGAGCTCGAGGAGATCGAAAGCGCGATCGCCGCGTTGGAGCGCGACGAGGAGCGCCAGGAGCTGGCCGATCGTGAGCGCGTGGACCGAGACGCGGCCGCGGCAGCCAAACAGGCGGAGGATCGACGTCGGGAGCTGCAGCGGCAGCTCGCCGAGCTGCTTCCGCGGCGGGAAGCGGCGGCACGGGCCGTCGAGCGTGCGGCCGAGGACCTCGTCGCGGCCTGCAACGCGTTGGCCCTCGTCGGCAAGAACATGTTCCGCATCTCGCACGACCTGGGCCGGCCACGGGCACGCCTGAATCTCGACGTGCAGATCGCGGGGTACCTGCAGTGGCGGCTGGGAGCGGTCTGCGATCTGCCGCGGCCGGATCGCACGTATCGACGGCCACTCGTCGAGGTTGTCGGAGGCGAGCGACAAGTCAAATCTTGAGCGCCGGCGCCGGCGGTCCGACGCTGCTGCAGGCGATGGAGGACCCGGAGCTGTTCGGCCGGTGGTTCTCAGGGCTGTCGTGGCGCGCGTGGCGGGTGTTCCTGGGCGCGTTGTTCGGATTGCTGAGCACGGAGTCGCCGGACGATGCGATCGCGCTGTACAGGCGCCATACCGGCCGCCAGGCGCTGCCTACGACGGCGAGTCGCGAGGGGTGGCTCGTCGTCGGACGGCGGGGGGGCAAGAGTCGCATCGCGGCGCTCGTCGCAGTGTACCTCGCGTGCTTCCGCGATTGGCGCCGGCTGGGCGTGCTGGCGCCGGGGGAGCGCGCGACGGTGATGATCATCGCGGCCGATCGTCGCCAGGCGCGCGTCGTGATGCGGTACATCACAGGGCTGCTCGACGCCGTGCCGATGCTGAAGGCGATGGTCGTGCGCCCGACGCGGGAGGCGCTCGATCTCGACAACGGGTTGACGATCGAGGTTCACAGCGCGAACTTCCGGCTCGTGCGCGGCTACACGATCGTGGCGGCGATCTGCGACGAGCTGGCGTTCTGGCGCGGCGACGAGGGCGCGGCCAACCCCGACCACGAGATCTTGGCCGGGCTCCGTCCCGGGCTCGTGACGGTGCCGGGCGCGCTGTTGCTGTGCATCAGCTCGCCGTACGCCCGACGTGGGGCATTGTGGGAGGCGTATCGGCGCCACTGGGCGCAGGACGGAGATCCGGTCCTCGTCTGGCAGGCCGACACGCGGTCGATGAATCCGACCGTCGACGAGCAGACGGTGGCGGACGCGTACGTCGACGACGACACGTCGGCGGCCGCGGAATGGGGAGCCGTCTTCCGGCGCGACCTGGAGGACTTTCTCTCGCCGGAGGCGCTCGAGGCGGTGGTGGCATCGGCGCGCCGCGAGCTGCCACCGCAGCGGACCGAGCAATACGTCGCGTTCGTGGATCCGAGCGGCGGCTCGCACGACGCGATGACGTTGGCGATCGCGCACCGCGAGCGGGCAAAGGCAGGAGGGGAGGCGCGCGCGGTGCTCGACGTCGTGCTGGAGCGGCGGCCGCCGTTCAATCCGTCCGACGTCGTGCGTGAGTTCACCCAGGTGCTGCGGCGCTATGGCGTGACGAGGGTGCGCGGGGACAAGTACGCCGGGGAGTGGCCACGGGAACGGTTCCGCGAGCACGGCATCGGGTACGAGTCGGCGACGTCGGCCGGGCGGGCACGATGATGTCGCCAACGCCGCGGCCGGTGCGCTGCTCTCGGCGCTGGCGCGCCGAGCGAGCGGGGCGCGGACGATCGCGACGTTGTCGCCGACGATCGTCGGCGCGGCCGTGCACAGGCAGCAGTTCTGACCCACCGGGGAGGGTCGAAATGCCGTTCTCGCCACGCCAACGTCAGCGCGTGCTGTTCTCGCTCGTCGCCGCGCTGTTCATCGACGCCGAGGAGATGGAGCGGCTCGAATCGGCGGAGGAGTGGCTCGGCCGGCCGTTGACGCCGTGCGATCGCGTCGCCGGTCGGCGATCGGCTCGCCAGCGCCTCCGACGCTGGATCACAGGGCACCGCGACGAGTTCATTGAGCAGTTTGTGCTCGCGATCGGCGACGAGACGGCGGAGGTCGCAGAGGCAATCCTGCGCGGGCTCGAGGAACTGCCGGAGTGGACGCTCGAGAGCCTCGGCGAGTGAAGAAACGCACCCCGCAGCCCGCGCGCCGGCTCGAGATCCCGGAGGGCTTCGTCCTCACGAACGACGAGATATGCAACGTGCTCGCGACGCTGAACTCGCGCGCGGCGGACGGCGACGTCGACATCGGCGTGCAGCTGCTGCCGGGCGAGCCGAAGCTCTGGAGCCTCGCCATGCCGGTCGGCGCCGCGCTCTCGAGAGACGAGGCACTGGTGCTTCTCAATATCTGCAACCGAGCAGCGATGCACGCCGACGCCGACGTTCTGCTCTGCTGGAGTGGCGGACACCTCACTAAGAAGCACTTGACCTTGAAAAGCCTCGGGGACGAGCCAGGGCCGGCGCTGCAGGTCGGCGGTGTGAACGTACGCCGGGAATTCTAAGCCCTCGGCTGACCGGGGGCCTTGACGCCGCGAAAATATTTATTAATCATTCTTTTATAAATTTCGCAGGGGGCTACAAATGGCGAGACGTGGACCACGACGGGGACCCGGACGCCCGCCGGGAACCAAGAATCCGACGCCGCAGCAGCTTAGGGAACGAGCCAAATACCTCGAGCGGATCGCCGACCTCACGGAGCAGGTCCAGAAACTTAAGAAGAAGGCGGGGAAGAAAAGAACGCGTCCGGATTCGCGACCGGGATCAGGTCGCCGCGCAGATCAGCGGCGTGAGGGTCCGGACTGAGTGCTCGCCCTACTTTGCCTACCGACCCCCGCCGTCTAACAACCCGAAACAATGCCGAAATATGCAGCTTGGGGTCCGATTCGAATCACCCCCTATCCCTTGGGGTCTACATATGGTATTGAATTAAAGTTTCGCCTCCGAATGATGCGTTTTATCCCGTTCGGACGCAACAGTTTTCGATCTTGACCTGCTGTGATGCGTTCGGTACTTTGGACGTACCAATTAGCCTGGAGGTTTACAGGATGGGGCGACTCACTGACGAAGAACGCGAAGCCCTCCGACTGGCGGCTGTCGCTGCCGTGCCCGTCCTCGCCAAGCTCGAAAAGGAGTACGCCGACCTCGGCCGTCGTATCGCCGTTCACAAGAACACCATCGCGGAATACGAAGCCTCAATGGGCAAGCGACCGAGGAAGCCGGCCGTCGACGCCACCGAGGCGAACGGCAAGACGCCGCGCGGACGAGTCGTGGAGCACATCGACACCATCCTTTCGGTCGATCGGGGCCTCACTGAGCCCGACGTGCGGGCCCAAATTAAGGACCGCCTCGACGCGACCTACAGCCGTGCCTCCGTCTACTCGGCGTTGATCCGCGGCTTGAAAGCCAACAAGTACGAGATGCACCCCGACAAGACGTGGTGGAAGAAAAAGACCGAGGGGGTGAGGCTGGTTAGCTAAAAAGTACGGGGGCCGCTCCTACCTTCCTTGACAGGCGGAAGGAGCAGACCCCCGGTGCCGCGATTTTAGGGGCGTAGGTTATGCAGTTAAACCCCCCGACTGTTAATCGGGTGAAACGGGTGCAAGTCCCGTCGCCTCTGCCAGCGGCATTTTTATGCTCCCACACTGCCCCAGGGCGGTCAAAGGAAATCTCTGCGCGTTTGTACTGGGGTTTTGACCGGATCGGTTACCCGCTTCGACTTCGAGGGAGGTGAGAGTGATGGCGAAAGTACCGCCCTTCCATTCTTCGCAACCCGCTCGACCCCCGAAACGCGACGTGTATCACGACAACAATAGCTGTACAGAGGGCAACAATATCGAGAGTCAGTATCGCCGCAACGGGACTGGAGGCCGACCGCTCTGCGAGCACTGCGCGAAACTGAAGTAGCATGACGGGCCCGGCTGGATACCCGGCCGGGCCCCTCGCGTTCAGACTACCGCTTCGCTCTGCTTCGCACCTCGAGGGGCTTTTTTGATGTCGTCACACGGCCGAAAAGACTAACGCCCGCCTCATCGGCGGGCACGTGCCTGGCGACGCCGTCGCCTTCGTACCTCAGCGCGGTGCTGACATAGCGCCTCGCAGTACTCCACCCGCCGTTTTCGTATCAGACTGTGCGGAGGGTCGAACTCGCCGGTGTACCTGAGCGGCCGCCATATAACGCCGCCGCACTCCGGACACGAAGCCGGCACGGTTCGCGTCGCGACCATCCGCAGCCATATATACGCATTGCGCTCTCGCGATCCAGCCGAAATCGCCGCCACCAGCGGCACCCACCAGCGGTTTCCCACATCACGGCGGATGCATTGCTGCCATACGTCGGCAGGTAGCCGCCTGATCGCTGCCGGGCCGAGAATCGCATCGATCACGCGCTGGGCGAGTTGGCGTACCCCCACTTCATCCCACCCGGTCAGCGGCAAACGTCGAAGCGCCTCCTGAAGGCCCCGGTCCTTGTCCAGCCACGAAGCGGCACCGGTCCCGATGAGTCCTGGAAGCCGCGTGATGACTTGATGGACACGATCCATGTGGCTGTGTTTGAGCCAGTGCGTCAGCCTGAGGACGAAAATCGTGGCGCGCGCGAGCTGGAACGCCCGCGGCGACGCGACCGGCATCTCTCGGCGCCGCACCCGCTCTAGGACCCGTGTTGCTTCCCGGCGCAGGATCCATTCCTCTCCGACCCAGTCCATTCTTCCGCCTCCGAACGTGGGGGTCACCTGCCCGTGATTTGAGGGGTTGCAACAGACTCTAATAGAGCCGATGGCTCGAGATCAATTTTTTCTGGCCTCGGACGTCGCCCGCATGTTCGGCGTCTCCGCGTCGACCGTGCGGTTCTGGGCCGACAGCGGCGACCTGCGTGCCGCGCGATCGCCTGGCGGCTGGCGAATCTTTCAGCGCGAGGCCGTCGAAGAGTTTCGCGAGCGGCGCGCGGCTCGGCAAAGGCGATCGACTGCGCCGGCTTTGAGAGAGGAGAAGTAAATGGGCGAGCTGCGGCTCGATGAAAGCTACTGGCGCGAGCTTCTCGGCGGAGCGTGGTCCCGCGGCTGGAGGCCGACTCACAGAGAGCAAACGCTCCACGAAGCGCGCTATGAACAAAGCGAACAGCACGATCCGCGCGCGCGGCTCGCGGAGCTGGTACAGCGCCGTCAGCGAGCGCGTGGCGTCGCGTATTCGCAGGCGATGGTAGAGGTGCGGGCTGAGAATCCCGCTCTGTCGGAGCGCGTCGAGCGGTTCTACTTGTCCGAGGACGATCTTTCGGACCGCGCGATGGCGAGGGCTCTGTTTTGGGCCGAGGTCGCCAGGGCGATGAGGGTCAATGTAATCTCCGAGCGGGAGGCGGTCGGTCTGGTGGCGCGGAACAGCGAGGGGCTTTATAGATCGGCATTCTCATCGTGAGCTGGGGGGCAACCTTTCGCGCCGGGTGGCGGCGGCGCGCCGTAAAACTGCTCCAGCCTGCCTCCCGCCGGCTCGGCCGTCGGGCCGGTTCATCAAGGCTGGCGCGGACCGCCAACTTTTTCTCTGAGGCGTGAAATAGACTTGTGGCGAACGAGCCGCCCGCCGGCGACGCAGACTGGCCCGAACTCGATGTTCGGCTCGGCTACGACGCGCCGCCGCTCGTCCCCGCCGGCAACTACGACGCGACCGCGACCCACGCGAAGGTGCGGCCCTCGTATGGCGGCGCTCTCCGGCTCCACATCGACTTCACGATCCAAGGTGGTGACTGCGACGGCAAGCTCGTGTCGTTCATTTGCACGCTACCGCGGCGTCTGGACGGCCGATGGCGCGGCGTAGCGCCCTCCTCGCGCTTCTTCCGTGCGTGGTGCGTCGCGAGCGGAGGCCCGCCGCGCCGCCGCGATCGCATGGGGCTCGACGTCTTCAAGCATCGTCTCTTCCGAGTTCGTGTGCGGGATGTCGACCGGGATCGCAGCGGTCAACCGTTGCCCGCTGCGGCGCGCTACTCGATCGTCGACATGTTGCTCGAGCGGCTGGCATGATCTCCTACGGCTTGCCGCTGTCCTCCCATTACGTCCCCCTAACCCTAAACCTCACCCATATCCAGATCCGTACCCACATCCACACCCACCCTCCCATGGGGATGCTGTGTGGGCGGGCGCGCATTTACACAGCGACGTTGTCCAGATCGCGCGGGCGGGCCGAAGGTGAAGCCCGCGCTCCGCTGCGACGGCAGCGGCTCCTACAGCGTCACCACCACCGACCCGGGCGGGAGTCGAACGGCTCTCGCTCGGGTAAGCCCATCATGCGGAGGGCGGCGTGAACGGCGCGCCGCTCGGATGGTCACCGTGGCCGCCGACGCTCAACGGCGAGCCGCGACGCATGAGCGCGTTCACAGGGTGCGCATTCTGCGAGCTCGGCACGTGGGTGACGTACGGAGACGTCGCGTACTGCTGGTTCTGCGCCGTGAAGGCCACGGAGATCGTCGCTCAGATTCGCGAGGCGCTGACAACGCAGCGACACCTGCGAGTCGTCCGATGACCGAGGGGCCGACGCTCGACGATTTGGCGAACGATCCGACGCGCGCGGCAGAGCTATCACACGCGCGCGTGCTCGAGCAGCTCGCGCGCGGCGCCGTCGCCCAGGCGGCGCTCGTGACCCGCCTGGCGGCACTCCAGCACGAGGCCGGGACGCTCGACGAGCGGACACGGATCTTCACCAAGGACGAGCTCGCCGCGCGCTTGGAGATGCCCGAGGCCAGGATCCGCGAACTCTGCCGCGCGGGCCGGCTACCCGGGGCGCGAAAGCTGGGGAAGAAGTGGGTGATCCCGATCCTCGACACCTCGCTTGACAGCGCTGATAGTCCAGGGCTAACATCCGCCCATGACCCCGGGCGCGGTTCGCAGCCTCCGCAAGCAGCTCGGCCTTACCCAAGCGGCGTTCGCCGCCCTGCTGGGCGTGCACAAGATCACCGTCGCGAAATGGGAGGCTGGGACGAAGGGCATGAGCGCCACGACCAAGCGGCTGCTGCAGATCCTCGCGCAGCAGGGCGCCCAGGCGCTCGCAACGCCGCGGCGACGTCCGGGGACGACGCGTCGTCGAAAGGGGCGCTGACATGAAGAAACCGAGGGAGCTGGTGAAAGTCGGGTTCCGCGAGCAGCGCGGGACGTGGCGGGTCGCGTGGTGGGAGAGCCCACAGCATCCGGGTCGTCCGGTGCACGACCGAATGGGCGCGAGAGTGAGGAAGAAGTCGTTTGGCACCGAGGAGGCGGCGAAAGCCTACGAGGTGGAACTCCTCGATAAACAGGACGCCGCCCCGGAGGGCGGTGACCCGAACATGACGCTAGGAGTCGCGTTCGAGCTGTATTTCGGCGAAAAGGCGCGCAAGCGTTCGCTCGGTGAGGACCGGCGGATGGCCGAGCACCTGATGGCCGCGTTCGGCAAGTCGACGCGCCTTCGGGACCTCACGGCCGCCCGGATCGCTACCTACAAGGCGCGCCGACTCGCGGCGACGTCGGTGCGGCGCAAAGATCTCGACGGCAATCCGACGCCGCTGACCCCGGCGAGCATCAATCGGCCGCTCGCGCTGCTGCGCTGCCTGCTGCGTCTGGCCCACGAGTGGGGAGTGCTGAAGACCATCCCGTCGGTGAAGCTCGAGACGGAGCCGGAAGGTCGCATCGCGTGGCTCGAGCCCGACGAGGAGCAGCGGCTGCTGACGGCGTGCCGGGAGTCCGAGGAAGAGCGGCTGCTGCCGATCGTGACCATCGCGCTGGAGACCGGCATGCGCTCCGGCGAGATCATGGGCATGACGTGGGAGCGCATCGACCTCAGCCGCGGCGTGATCAGCCTCGAGGGCCGCGCGACGAAGTCCAAGCGCCGGCGCGAGGTGCCGATGCGGCAGGCCGTGTACGACGCGCTCGCCGGTCGACCGGCACCGCGCCACGGCCGCGTGTGGCCCGGCCGGAGCATCCGGACGGCCTGGGAGACGGCGGTCGCCCAGGCAAAGCTCGAGTCGGCGCTGGCGCGGCACGACCTCGAGGCCTGGCACTTCCACGACCTGCGTCACCACTTCGCGAGCTGGTTCATGATGCGCGGGGGCAGCCTGTTGGCGCTCTCGAAGATCCTGGGCCACACGAAGATCAGCATGACGGAGAAGTACGCGCACCTGGCGAAGCACCACCTCAGCGGGGAAATGGCCAGGACGGAGCGTCCCACGACCGTTTTGGAACCGAATCTGGAACCAGGCGCCCCAGCATCTGACGAGGAGTCAACGCAAGTGGTAGACTCCACACGGGAACGCCGGGGTAGCTCAGAGGCAGAGCAACTGATTCGTAATCAGTAGGTCGCGGGTTCGACTCCCGCCCCCGGCTCCAGATGTTTCAAGAAGTTTCGCGTCGCTCATATCCGTGAGACGCGCCGCAGCGAGCCGGTCGATGTAGGTCTTATCCCCGCGCGGGATCCAGTGGGCGTAAAAGGCCGGCGTGGTCGTCGGCTTACGGTGGCCGAGCGGCGCGGCGACGTAGGTGATCGGCGCTCCGTCAGCGAGCAGGTGCGTTGCGGAGGTGTGCCGCAGGTCATAAAGCCGATGGCGCGGCAGCCCCGCGGCAGCGACAAAAACTTGCCCGAAGCCTCGCAAGACCAGCGTCGCCATCTCTCTCAGGCGACGGCCGAGAGCGGTGAGGCTTGGGCTCAACCGCTCTCCGCGCCAAGGGATCGCCGTTTAGCTACCGATCGACGTTGTCCTCGTCTTTGACATCATGATCACGTTCGTCGTGATGTGGTTCTGGTTGGCACATGAAATTCGACGCAACCCAGTTCGCGGGGTTGTTCTCGGCACCACCACCGGATACGCCTACATACGTCGGCTGTAGAGGCCAGGGGCAGATGATGCGCTCGTTCCCTTGGGGGGTCCTAGTTCCAGCGTCTTGAGTGACGACGATCGAGTCCGGAGCTTTATTATTTTCGACCCAGTCGACCAGCGGCGCTAACTTATCCCATCCCACCGCCGCGCCGCGAACGCCGCCCGCGCAGTGATCCATCCCGGGGACCATGAAGAGGCGAACGTTCTCCTGCGCTCTGGCGGTGTCGCCCTCGAAGGTGTCTCGGACGATTCCGTGATAGTAGTCCACGGTCGGCTCGGCGCCAATGAGGCCGTCGGCCCAGCCATGGTAGAGAAGGTATTTCCCCTTCCGGTGAACGAGGAACGGGGTGAGGTCTGTTTCGGATCCGTTCAGGATGGCCCGCATGAATCCGCCGCCATCATTGGGCGTCCACGGTCCGGTCCCCGAATGAACGGTCGGACCTGTTGGCGTGTTGGTGTCGAAGTTGAAATCCAGCCACCGGTATTCGCCAGGTCCCGGGAGCAGCGAGGGATCGTTCCGTCGCGCCGTCGGTACCCCGGGGTCGTGCTCAAACCAGAGGAAGTTCACGAACTCCATTGAAAATCCGCCTTGGGCGGGGAAGAAGTGATTCGCCGGCGTGGGGACGACGAATGAGCCCCAGCTGAATTCGGTTCCGAGGCTCTTCCCTTTGTACCAGCGGTGGCCGGCGGAGTTATGAGGACCAGCGTATACGTCTTTGATTGCCCGGACCTGACCCGCGGTCAGCCCTCTAGCGGCACCGAGCGCGTCGATGTCGGCGCTCGTGAAGACTCGCGCACAGGCCAGGGGGTTGCCAACGACGTTGTCCCGAATCTTGTCGTTGTCCAAGACGTCGCATTTCGCGAGCACGGCGTCCCGGAGCGCGTCGATGTCGGCCTGGGTGATATTGTTGTCGAAGCCAACTCCATCGCCGTTGACGTCGCGGAAGAATATTGCACTGCTCCAGACCTGCTCCATGGCGATCTCGATCGCATTCATGAACAGGTCGCCGGCCGCGATCCCGTCGAAGTCATCGGGGAATCGCTGAGCTTCGACAGCGGCTTCCCGGCCGCCGGTCGAGCATCCGTCCCAGTACGAGAAGGCCGCCGGGCGACCGTAGTAAAAATGAATGATGCCCTTGGCGGCGACTGTCGAGACGTGGACTGCGCGCCAGCCGTAGTCGATTTCACGCGGGCGGTTGTTGAAGGCAAATGTAGCGGCGGGGAAGATCGTCGCATCATGCCCCATGTCGCTATTGGCGGTGGCATACCCTTGGTCCAGGCGCACCGTCGACGTCGACACGGCACCGTCGTGACCGCCGTCGCCGAGCGCCACGAAGCGTCCGTTCCACTGCGTCGGCAGATTCACTGCGAATCTGACGCGATTTACGCCTTCGCGTGCGTCCCCGGTCGCAATGAACCCCTCGACGCGGCAGTATTCAGGAACGGAGCCAGTCGCGGGTTTCCACGTCGCCGACGTGAGGGTGGGCTCGATCTCCTTCGCTAAGACCGCACCTTGGTCGGCGTGGCCATGTTGGCCGGCCGCGTGGTCGCGGATTGCGAGCCGCGCCGTCGTGAGGGCCGCGCAGTCTTGGAATATCGGAACATGGTCTCGCGCACTCGCCGGGGAAGCAACGCAGAGAGCGAACGTCAGAAGGACGAGGCCGAACAGACTGCGACCGCCCGTGTGATCCATATTCCACCTCATGATCGTGTTTGAGGCCGCGGAGCATGGCTGTCATAGAGGGACCTACTGTGCGTTGGGACCACACGGATTGAAGGTGGCGAGTCGGCCCGGTCCCCGCCTCGTATGGGCGCGGGACGTGGGGGACAAGACGCAGACCCTCACGCTACTCGCATCCCTTCGGCCCGAGCGGGCACGACTGTCAGTGCGGTAGCGGCGATGCTATCCGACGCAGTTAATGCATGTCAACGCGGGGCAGGACTCGGCCTGACAGCGACGGAGACTATGCGACCATGCGGTGATGGCGTTTGCCTGGGGCGCGTGGGTGCTGTGGGTGCGGGCAGCGCCGGCAGATTACAGACCGCATCACTCGCTTGGCAGTGTCTTCCCGACACCATCGACCCGCGTGGGCCGAAGGGGGGAAGGCGATGACCGAGGCACCAAAGACCTCGGAGATCGGGGGAACGAATGAACCCCTACTCCTACCAGCACGAGAAGATGGGTGAAGCCATCCACTATCTCATGCTCCCTGACGTGCCATTTGAGAAGAAACTCGTCGCCGGCATGATGGAGTTCGAGCACGCCTTCCACATGAGCCTGCCATCAGACTCGGGGTTCAACCACTTCGACACGGTCGCGCAGATCATGGGGCGCTCTGGACCGTGGGAGGAGCGGGCCGCGACTCTGACGCCACTTCAACGCAGTCAGGTCGTCAAGGCGCTCTGGGAGCTCGACCGCGCAGTCTCGCGCGACTACTACACCTACGAGGCTCAACGATGATCGCCGCCATCTCCGAGGGCACGGACGCATCGGGCACGTGCCCTGACACGGGTTGCCCGGTGGGCGCGGCACCCGGGCTCTCTCATCGCCGCCCCGCGAAATGCCCCGTATTCCTCGCATTCCCGTCTGGCATCCCGTATGCGACCAGGCTCCGTCATCTCGTCTCAGGAGGAACGCCATGGACAAGAAGAGCCGCAGTCAGCGAAACCCCGCAGTGAAGGATCTGACGCCTCGCAACCCAACGGGTGTCAAGGGTGGCGCACCGGCGCCCAAGCTCTACGAGACGGCGTGCAAGGGCACACACCTACCAGAGGTCACGCTCGAACTCTGGTGATCTGTCGCGCCGAGCGGAGCGCCCGATCACCCGGCGACGGCGCGCCCGGAGCCGGGGGGGGGCCCGTCACCCCGTCGCCATGGCCGGTATGACCTTCGCCCCCATCAGCTCGATCGAGCGCATGGTCGTGGGGTGATCCATCCGGGACTCCTGCGCCTCGAGCAGGAGGTGGCCGATCCCCAGCTCGCGCCGCACGTGGGCGAAGCGGTCGATCACCTCGTCGGGCGTGCCGGCGATGATGTAGTGGCCGTCCAGCAGCTCGTCATAGCTCATGGTCGCGAGCGATCGCGGGCGCGCCCGCATGGCGAACTGCGTGCCGGCCCGCGAGCGCATCCCCACCGGCGAGAAGTACTCCACGGGGCCGCGCAGCGTCGGGCCCATGCGCCACACGAAGTGACGGCCGGCCTCCAACGCCTTGGCCTTCGTGTCCGCGGTGACGGCGCAGATCAGGAAGCCGAAGTCGTCGGGGCCCGCCGTACGGCCGACCTCGGCGGCGCCCTGACGGTAGTAGTCGAATAGCTCGCGCGCCACGTCGAACGGCACGAGAAACGGCACGTACGTGTACCCGCGACGGCCGGCCCACACCGCCGTCTCCGGGCTCGCGGTGCCGGGTATCCAGATGGGCGGATGCGGCTTCTGCAGCGGCACGCACCACGGGTTGACGTGCCGGAAATGGTAGTGGCGACCTTCCCAGCGGAAGGGGCCCGGTGTCGTCCAGGCCTTCAGAATCAAGTCGTGGCACTCCTCGAAGCGCTCTCGATTGTGGACGGGATTGGAGTTCGCCCACCAGGTCTCCACGCCGGTCCCGCGCACGAAGCCGGAGAGTACGCGGCCGCCCGAGATCAGGTCCGCCATGGCGAGCTGCTCGGCCATCCGCACCGGGTTGTCCTCGATCGGCAAGATGTTGCCGAGGATCAGCAGCTTGGCGCGCGTCGTGGTGCGGGCAAGGATCCCGGCCGTCATGTTGACGCTGACGTTGACGCACGAAGGTGTGGAGTGGTGCTCGTTGATCATCAGCCCGTCGAAGCCGGCCCGGTCGGCGAATTCGTACTCGTCGAGATAGCGCTGGTAGTTCGCCCGGGCTTTCTCCGGGTTGAAGAACCGGTTCGGGAAGTCGAGACGAAGCGACGGATACTTGGCGCCCTCCTCGTCGGGGAACTCGTGGTGTGGCATCTCGCTGAAGTAGTAGAGCTTCATGGCCGGATGGGTCCTCGCAGGAAGTCGATCACGAGGCGCGCGAATGTATCGGGCTGCTCGATGGGCGGCAGGTGGCCACACTTGTCGAGGACGGACAGCGTCGCATTGCCCAGCAGCCGCCGATACTGCTCGCCGCAGTCGAGGGGCACCACGCGATCCTCGCGTCCCCAGACGATGAGCGCCGGATTCGTCACCCGCGGTAGAAACCGGGCGAGCCGAGGATTGTGCATATAGGGCTTCCAGGTGAGCCGCGCGGTCATCTCCTGGTTGCGCACGGCGGTTTCCAGCTCCGCCGCCGTCGGCGCCCGGCCGAACAGCTCGTCCCACTCGGGGATCGTCGTCGGATCGTGGACGCTCAGGGTGCGCAGCTCCGCGGGCGGATGATAGAAGATGTCGAGGATTTCCCCTCTCTCCGGCTTGAGCCCGCCCGGCGCCACGAGGACGAGCCGGTCGATCGAGCGTGGACTCATCGTGGCCAGCTCCGCCGCCACCCACCCGCCGATGGAGTGTCCGAGCACGTGTGGCCGCCCGAGGCCGGCGGCGTCGATGAGCCAGAGATAGAAGCGCGCGAGATCGTCGATGCTTTCCATCCACGGCGCGTCGCCCGAGCGTCCGAATCCGGGATGGGTGGGGGCCCACACGGTGAAGCGCTGGGCCACCTGCTCGACCCACCGCGTCCATCCGCGATTGCCGCCGGCACCGTGGAGGACCATCAGCGGCTCGCCCTGGCCGCCGGTCCACGCGTGGACGTCGATACCGCCGACCGAGATCGTCTGCTCACGAGGTCGCATGCGCCGTATTATGCGCCCGGCGTCTCGGCTTCCCAGGCGCAGCCAGCCGATCGCCGGCCGATGGCGGAAGTCGGGGCGGCCCTAATCAGACTCTAGCCGGCTATGCTCTCCGGCCCGATCGAAAACTAGCCAGGTTCCAGCCGCCCGCGGTCGCTGCCAGAGCACGATCCGCGTGAATTTTGCCGCACTTACAAGAGGTGAGCAGTTTTGGTGTGGCCCTTGCTCTAAGAGCACGTGCAGGCCTCGAGCCTGGGCAGCGAAAAGCTGGCGAACCAACCGGCGGTCGAGTCGCGTTCGCCTGAGGATTCTATGAACAGCTCACTTGTGCGCCGACGCGGATCAGAGGACGGTATCGCGCTGCCGCTCACGCTGATCATCATGTGCTTGATCACGTCGCTGACCGTCGCCTTCCTGGCCCTCACCTCGACGGAGCCCATCATCGCCAGCAACCAGATGCTGAACGTGCAGGCGCGGGCGATCGCCGAATCGGGCGTCGAGCGCGCGCTCTGGGCGCTGTCGAAAGGCGCGACGTCTCCGGGCACGCTCGGCACGCTGACCGACCCGCTGCCGGCGCCGCTGCCGGCGCTGTACGACGGCTCGACGTACGTGGCCATGGGCGTCGGCGGCTTCATCGTCACGGTCGCCCCCGGCGCCGCCTCGAACGAGCGCACGATCACCGCCGTCGGCTACGTGCCCAACAACGTCAACCCGATCGCGATCAAGAAAATCCAGACGACGGTGACCCGGGTGAAGTTCCTGGATCCGCCCTGCGCGGTGTGCGCGGGCGGCGAGCAGCCGCCGTTGACGAATACCGAGATCCAGGTCGGCGGCTCCGCGTCGATCACCGCCAGCCTCGCCAACGGCGCGGAGTATTGCGCCGGCGTCAACCCGACCGCGGCCGCGTACTCGCAGGGGTCGATCAACACGAACGGCCACCCGAGCATCACGGGCCCGGTGGGCGGATCGGACACGGCTCCGAACCAGCCGACCTCCAACTTCAGCAATTTCCTGTTCAGCGACAGCGACATCCTCACCCTGAAGTCGCTCGCGAAGGCGAACGGGACGTATTACCAGGGGGACCAGCACTGGAGCTCGCCGCCTCCGAACGGCATCATCTTCGTTGACACGCCCTCCGGCAACGCGCTGACGAACAGCTCGCCCAACAGCGACCTGATCACCGTGGATGTTCACGGTAACTGGGGCGCCGGCTGGAACGGCTGGATCGTGGTCGCGGGGTCCATTCATGTCAGCGGCAACGTCACGATGAACGGGCTGCTCTACGCGCAGAACGACGTGACGCTGCACGGCTCGGGCGGCGGCAGCATCACGGGCGCGGTGATCTCGACGAACCGCGTGGACACGGCCTCGACGAACGTCGATACGGACGACGTCGGCAACGCCCCGATCAGCTACAACTGCCCGTCCGTCCGCAACGGGGGCGGCACCGTCCCGCAGAACTGGTTCGTGAAGCCGGGAACGTACAGAGAGGTCCCGGGCTCCTGAGACTCGCGAGGATGTCAGGAGCTCAGACGACCGCGTCCCGCCGCAAGCGCGCGATCTCCGCCGGCTCGTAACCCGCTTCGCCGAGGATCTCGTCGGTGTGCTCACCGAGGGTCGGCGGCTCCCGCTCGATGCCGGGGCCGCCATGCGCCAGCCGGAACCCCGCGCCCACCAGGCGCATCGGCCCGTAGCGCGAGTCGATGGTCTGCAGCACGTCGCGGGATTCCAGCTGTGGGTGCCGCGTGATCTCCTCGATCTTCCAGACGGTGGCGCACGGGACGTCGGCGGCGGTGAGCCGCGCTTCCCAGGACTTCGGATCGTCCTTGGCCAGGGCGGTCTCGATCACCTCGCGCAGCGCGGCGTCGTTGTCCGTGCGCGCCCGCCAGTCCTTGAAGCGCGGGTCCTCGAGCGCGTCGGCGCGGCCGAGCGTGCGCATGAGGCTCGCGAATTGCTTTTCGGTCAGCACGGCGAGGACGAGGTAGCCGTCGCCGGCGCGGAAGCGGCTCGCCGTCGGCTTGCGGCTCACCGAGCCGTTGCCGATCTGCCGCTGCGGGATGCCCGCCACCGTGTACTCGGAGACCGGGCCCGGGATGAACGCCAGCGCGGCGTCCAGCATGGCGACGTCCACGAACTGGCCGCGGCCGGTGTGCGTGCGCTGGTAGAGCGCGCTCGACACCGCCAGCGCGGCCGTCATGCCGCCGATGGTGTCGCAGAGCGCGAACCCCGCGCGCATCGGCCCGCCCGCGGGCTCGCCGGTGATCGACATGATCCCGGACATCGCCTGCAGCTTGCCGTCGAAGGCCGCCGTCGTGCGCTCCGGGCCCGTGTGGCCGAAGCCGGAGACGGCGCAGTAGATGAGCCGCGGATTGATCGCGGCGAGCGTCTTGTAGCCGAGTCCCAGCCGGTCCATGACCCCGGGCCGGAAGTTCTCCCACACGACGTCGGCGCGGGTCGCCAGCCGCTTGACGACCTCGACCGCCGCCGGCTTACGCAGATCCAGCGTGATGCTGCGCTTGTTGGCGTTCACCGCGAGGAACGAGGACGCCATCTTGCGGTCCGCCCATTGCTTGCTGACGAGCAGGTGGCGCGACTCGTCGCCCTCGTGCGACTCGATCTTGACGACGTCGGCGCCGAGCAGCGCCAGCTGATAGGTTCCGTACGGGCCCGCGAGATAGCGGGTGAAGTCGAGGATCCGGACGCCCGCGAACGGCTTGCTCACTTGCTTGGCCCTCCCTGGGGGTGGCCTCCCTGGGGCTATGCCTCGTCGCGCTTCGTCTTCGCGATGGCCTTGATCTCGTCGAACTCGCGGCGCCGCTCGGCGATCTGCTCGGGCGTCATCCGGTCGAGGTTCGAGAAGTCGAGCTTCCACGAGGCGTCCTCCTGCCAGCGCAGCGGCGACTGGACCGTGGTGCGCGCCGCCGGCGCCGTCTCCAGCACGCGCAGCGTCAGCTCCAGCGTGAGCGCCTGCGACTCGAGGTCGAACGGGCGTCCGGCGGAGTTGCCGAGCGGGAAGTCGCTGAAGAGGAAGCGCGGCACGCCGCAGTGCTCCACGATGTCCTTGGCGCAACCCATGATGACGGTCGGGATGCCGTTGGCCTCGAGGTGCCGCGCGACCAGACTCACGGTCTGGTGACAGACGGGTCAGCTGGGGACGAGGAGCGCGACGTCGGCGCCGTCGTCCCGGCAGCGTCGCAGGAGCTCCGGCGCGTCCGTCTCCAGCGTCACCCGCTGGCTCCGGTTCGTCGGCGCGCCGTGGAACCGCGGGGTGAGCGCGCCGAGCCGCCCGGACTTCACGGCCTTCTGCAGCTGCGCGAGAGGCAGCCAGGTGTTCGGATCCTCGGCCTTCGTGTGGACGCGGTCGTAGCCGACGTGCGAGATGCGCAGATCGGGCACCGTGTCGCTGGCCTCGGAGTAGACCTTGTAGAATTTCGCGGCGGCGTTGTAGGGCGCGCCCGGTCCCTGGTCGCCCACGCCCGGCTGGTACGGCGCGGCGGTCGTGATCAGCGCCAGGCGCGACTGCGCCAGCGGCTCGAGCGGCGGCGTGAACGGCACCTCGGCGAAGTGGGCCCACCGATACGCGCCGTAGCCGAGCCTCAGGTAATAGTCGCGCGTACGCTGCATGTACGGGATCGGGACGTCGTGCTCGGGGGCGAACGCCATCGGGCTCTCCTCGCTACGCGGCATGGTACCTCAGCGCGCCAGGATCGGCGGGACCGGGCAGTCGAGCGCCGCCGCCACCGCGCGCAGCATCTCCGCCTCGACGACCGACACCGTCGCGTCCGCGATCACGGTCTCCACGCACGCCTCGAGCAGGCGGCCCTTCACGAACGGCGCGAGCGTGGTGAGCCGGCCGAGCGCCTCGCCCACCGTCGCGAACTCCATCGCCTCGCGCGGCAGCGGCGGCGCGTCCGGCAGGTCCAGCGCGCTCATGCCGCGGGCGAACGCCGCCGCGGTGTCGCCGCTGCCGGCGTGCGCCAGCAGCGAGAGCACGAGCCGCGCGTCGTCCGGCACCTCGCGAATGGAGCGGAAGCGCACGGGCACGTCGCGGCCGACCGTCGGCGCCAGGTGACGGCGCGCCAGCGTCAGCAGCACCGACTCCTCCAGCGTGATCCGGTGATCCGCCTCGACGAGCATCTGCAGCTGGCGCGCCAGCGTCTCGCGCGCGGCCGCGTCGAGGCTGCGCAGCGACGGCCCCGCGAGCGCCACCACGGGCAGCCGCGCCTGGACGGCCAGCCCGCGCGTCTGTCCCGCGAGCGCGTCGGCGCGGCGCGCGAGCGCGTCGGCCCCCGCCGCCTCCAGCAGCGCCAGCTGCTGCTTGCGCGCCAGCTCGTCGTCGCTCAACGCGAGCGCCAGCACCAGCGCGCCGGCACCCTCGGCATCGGCGACCGCCTCGTTCACCGCCGCCGGCAGGTTCTCGAGCACCGCGCTCGCGTACTGCACGTGGGACGGCGTCACGCGGCCGACCGAGTCCAGCACGCCCGCGACGCGGGCGGCGCGAGCGGCGGGCGCGGGCGCGGCGGCCAGCGGGGCGACCGCCGCGGGCAGGGGCGCGGGCCGCGCCGTCGGCGCGACGGGCGCGACCGACTCGGGCGGCTCGGCGGCGCGCGGGCGCCGCCGCTTGAGGTACTCGATCGGGTTGAAGCGGCGGTCGATCCGCGCGATGCGCTCGAGCAGCGGGGGATGGGTCGCGAACAGCGACTCGAACCACATGCTGACGCCGGTGGCGAAGAACATGTGGCTGAGCGTCTCGGCGCGGCGGTTGGCGACGAGCGAGCTGCCCGGCCCGGCGCTGATGGTCGCGAGCGCGCCCGCGATGCCCTCGGGGTTGCGCGTGAACTGCACCGAGGAGGCGTCGGCGAGGAACTCGCGCTGGCGCGACACCGCCGCCTTGATCAGCCGGCCGAAGAAGAGGCCGGCGTAGCCGATGATCAGCAGGGCGGCGCCGACGAACACGATGCCGCCGCCGCTGCGGCGGTCGTCGCCGCCGCTCCGCGCGCGGAGCAGGAAGTTGCCGACCTCGCCGATGAACAGGATGCCGGCGAGCACGCCGATCATCTGCACGCTGAGCCGCATGTCGCCGTTGAGGACGTGGCTGAACTCGTGCGCCACCACGCCCTGCAGCTCGTCGCGCGTCAGCGTGCGCGCGGTGCCCTCGGTGACGGCCACCACCGCCTCGTTGGGGCTGTAGCCCGCGGCGAAGGCGTTGATGCCGCGCTCGCCGCGCAGGACGTAGACGTGGGGCACCGAGACGCCGGAGGCGATGGCCATCTCGTCGACGACGTTCAGGAGCCGGCGCTCGTCGGCGTCGCGGGTGCCGCGCTCCACCCGCACGCCGCCGGCCAGCTGGGCCACCGCGTCGCCGCCGCCGCGCATCTGGAGCACGCCGACCAGCGTGCGGATGCCGATCACGGCCAGCGTCACCACGGTCAGGGTGACGTACAGCCCGGGCGACGGCGTGAAGAACCCGCGCGCGCCCACGTACAGGGCGAGCGGGACCACCAGGTTGACGGCGAGGACGACGCCGACGACGGCGAGCGCGAACAGCACGACGAGGAGCGAGGTGCTCCGCCGCGCCCGCGTCTGGTGCTCGAAGAACGTCACGGCCACGACGTCAGCTGAAGGAGACGCGCGGCGTCTTGCGCTCCTCGGGGCTCTCGGTCGATTGCAGCTGCTCCGCCTGCGTGAAGGCGAAGACGTTGGCGATGAAGTTCGCCGGGAACGTCTCGCGGCGGATGTTGTACTCCATGACGGAGTCGTTGTAGCCCTGGCGGGCGAACGCGATGCGGTTCTCGGTGCTCGTCAGCTCTTCCTGGATCGCCAGCATGTTCTCGTTCGCCTTGAGCTGCGGGTAGGCCTCGACCACCGCGAAGAGCCGGCCGAGCGCGCCCGCCAGCCCCGCCTCCGCCTGCGCGAGCCCGCGCATCGCCTCGGCGCCGCCCGGGGCGCCGGCCGCGCGCTGCGCGGCCTGCACGGCGCCCGAGCGCGCCGCGATGACGGCATCGAGCGTCTGGCGCTCGTGCGCCATGTAACCCTTGGCCGTCTCCACCAGGTTGGGAATGAGGTCGTAGCGGCGCTTGAGCTGGACGTCGATCTGCGAGAACGCGTTGCGGAACCGGTTGCGGAGCGTGACGAGCCCGTTGTACATCGCCATCACCCAGACGACCACGGCGACGACGACCGCGAGGAAGATCCACCCGCCGATGCCCATCGAGCGCCCTCCTTGTGTGGGAGCGTCCCCGTCGCCGACTCTAGCACGGGCGCCCGTTGTGCTACGATTCTCGCCGTGGTCGCGATCCGACGCTGCCCGCCAGTCCCCGCCGGCTCGAAGTCCGGCTGCGCTACCGCGCGTGGGCCGCGCTGAGGGTGGGCGCATGACGACGGCGCCGCGCAAGCGCATTCTCGTCGTGGACGACGAGCCGCTGATCATCGAGGTGCTCAGCGAGCATTTCAAGCCCACCTACGACATCGAGACGGCGCTGAACGGCACCGACGCGCTCACGGCCGTGCTGCGCGGGCGCCCCGACGTCGTCCTGCTCGACATCAACATGCCGCGGATGAACGGTGTCGAGGTGCTCAAGGACATCAAGAAGATCGACGAGAGCATTCCCGTGATCATGGTCACCGCCAACGAGCAGATCGCGCTCGCCGCCGACGCGCTCAAAACGGGCGCCTTCGGCTACGTGCCCAAGCCGTTCGACTTCCGCTACCTCGATCACATGATCGCGGCGATCTTCGATCGTCCGCGGCCAGCACGCTGAGCACCGCCAGCGGCCAGCCCGGGGTGATGGACCTCTTCGAGTCGTGTCGCGAGCGAGCGCGCGTGCAGGCGCGCCGCGGCCGATTCGCGGACGCCGCCGCCGCGCTCCGCGAGGCGATCGTCGCGCGGCCCGACGACCTCACGGCTCGACTCGATCTCGTCGTCGCCCTCCGCCGCCTGCGCCGCGCCGCCGACGCCGAGACCGAGGTGCGCGCGGCGGTGGCGCTGGCGCCGGGCGCCGTCTCCGCGCGCGAGGCGCTCGGCAGCGTGCTCTTCGAGCAGGGCCGCGACCGCGAGGCGGCCGAGGCTTTTCGCGAGGTGCTGCGCGCGCGCCCCGACCACGCGCGCGCCGGCCTCAACCTCGCCTGGGCGCTCGAGCGCCTGCAAGATTGGGAGGGCGCCGAGGCGGCCACGCGCGCCGCCCTCGCGCGGCGCCCCGACGATCCGCTCGCGCGCGAGACGCTGGCGCGCGTGCTGCGCCGGCAGCGGCGCCCCGTCGCCGCCGCCGACACGCTTCGCGCGGCCGCCGCGCAGGCGCCGGGCCGCGTGGCGCTGGCGCTCGGGGCGGCGCTCCTCGACCAGGGACAGTTCAACGATGCGGCGGCGGCGTTTCGCGAGGCGATCGGCGCCGCGCCCGCCGACGCGCGCGCGTACCAGGGGCTCGCCGTCGCGCTCGAGCGCGCCGGCCGGCTCGCCGACGCATCGGCCGCCTACCGCGAGGCCGCACGCCGTCGCCCGGGCGACGCGCGCGTGCTCGTCGCCCTCGGCCGCAACCTTCGCCGCCGCCGCCACTACGGCGAGGCCGCGCACGCGCTGCGCGACGCGCTGCGCGTGGCGCCCGACGACGCGCGCGCCTGGTATCACCTCGGCGTGACCCTCGAGCGCCAGGGACGGTACGACGAGGGGCTGGCCGCGCTGCGCGAGGCGCTGCGCCGGCGCCCGACGTTCGTGGCCGCGTACGTGGCGCTCGCGGGCGGGCTGCGACGGCGGGGACGCTGGACCGAGGAGGCCGAGGTCTACGAGCAGGCGCTGCGCCTGCGACCCGGCGACGTCGACCTCCACGCCGGGCGCGGGCTCGCGCTCGGCGCGCTCGGGCGCTACGCGGAGGCGGAGGCGGAGCTGCGGCGCGCCCTCGCCGGGCGTCCCGACGACGGCGACCTGCTCTACGAGCTCGGCGTCGCGCTCGGACGCCAGGGCCGCCACACCGACGCGGAGGCCGTGCTGCGTGAGGCCGTGCGCGTCGATCCGACCAGCGTCCGCGCGCGCGCCAATTTCGCGCTCGGCCTCGGCCGCCAGGGGCGCCACGCGGAGGCGGAGGCGGCGTACCGCGAGGCGCTCGCCGTCGCCGACCATCCCGCGCTCCATCGCGGGCTCGGCGTGTCGCTGTACTGGCAGGGGCGCACCGCGGAGGCGGAGGCCGCGTTCATCTGCGCGATCCGTCTGAAGCCCGACTACGTGCGCGCGCACTGCGACCTGGGTGAGATGTGCGCGGAGCAGGGACGGCTCGAGGACGCCGAGCGCGCGTACCGCGAGGCGATCCGCCTCAAGCCCGACTCGCTGACGGCGCGCGCGGCCCTGCCCGGCGTGCTGCTGGCGGGCGGGCGCTACGCGGAGGCGGAGACGGCGGCGCGCGCCGCAATCGCGCTCAACTTCGAGGTGGCGCGCGCGCACTTCGATCTGTGGCAGGCGCTCGAGGGCCGGCGAGACTGGGCCGGGCTCGCGGAGGCGACCGCCGAGTTCCTCGCCAGGCTCCCCGAGCATCCCGACGCGCGGGCGCGCCTGGCCCGCGCCCGGGCCGAGCTGGCGCGGCTCAGCGCGGCGCCGGCGCCGCGCTCGCGGCCGGCACGCTGAGGAGCCGGCCGAACTCCTCGAGCTCGCGCCGCGGCGTTCCGGCGCGCTGCCGCAGGGCCTCGAGCACGGCGCCGGGATTGTCGTTGATCGCGCGGGTCGTCTTCTCGAACACCCGCACGAGGCGCGAGGCTTCCTTCTCCGCCTTGGCGGCGGCGATCGAGCCCGCGAGCGCGCTGGCGGCGGACAGCACGCGGCTGTCGAGCTTGACGAAGGCGCCCACGGTCGGCGCGATGAGGTTCCTGCCGTCGGGCCCGGAGGTCACCTTCCAGTCGATCGTCACCACGGCCTGGCCGCGGATGTTCGGCAGGATCGCCTGGTGATACTCGCCCTTGGCGTACATCACGCGCAGCCCCGGCGCGCCGTAGACGACCTCCAGCGCGCCCACCGCGCCCCAGCCGTCGTCGAGCATGAGCCCGCCGGGTGTCCGCCAGATCCGGTAGCGCGCGACCCTGAGCGTCTGCGTCACGTGGGTGGCGAACTCCGGGTGCTCGAGGAGGTACTCGAAGACCTCGCGCCGCGCGACGAACGACTCGCCCTGCACGCGCGTGGAGAGGGAGGCCTGATCGATGACGGGCGCGAGGCGGGCGCGGATGGCGGGGGGAACGTCGGCGGGCAGCGCCGGTGCCAGGCGTCCGGCTGACGCCGGGCCGGCGAGCGTCGCGAGCGTCGCGACGCCGACGGCAGCGATGAGACGGCGAAACCGCTGCACGACCTGGCGATTATCGCACGACACTTGACGACGGACCGCGCCCTCCGTACCCTCGGGCCACTCGGCCGAGCCCGACCGTCGGGCCCCCGTCGCGGGGGCGCAGGAGCGGGGATGCTGCTGCAGTACCTGTACGCCGTCGTCGAAGGTCTGCCGCACGGCTGGCAGCCACCGCCCCCCGTGGTCGGCGAGCGCGTCGAGCGGCGCGCGCTCACCGGCCTCGTGATCCTGTCCAGCGCCACCCCGGTCGTTCCGCCGGCGAGCCCCACCACGCTCGCCCTCCATCACGACGTGGTCGCCTCCGCGCTCGACGCCGACGGGCTCGTGCCCTTCCGGTACGGCACCGCGCTGCTCGCCGCCGACGTCGACGGCTGGCTCACGCGCGAGCGGTCCGCGCTGGACGGCGCGCTCGCGAGCGTCCGCGGCTGCGTGGAGATGAGCGTCAAGCTGCTGCGGCTCGACACCGCCCCCGCCGCGGCGGCGCCGGTGGACGCGACGCGCGACGCCGCCGACGAGCGGCGCCTGCGCGAGCTCGCCGACCAGATCGTCGAGCGCGCGGCGCTCGCGCAGTGGCGGTACCGGCCCGCGGGCACCGCGGGCAACGTGGTGGCGTCGGTGGCGTTCCTGCTGCCGCGCGGCGAGCTGGCCGACTTCCTGGCGCGCATCGCGCCGGTGGCCTCGCGCGCGGTCGGCGTGGCCGTGGTGCCGACGGGACCGTGGCCCGCGTACTCCTTCGTCCCCACGTTCGACCGTCCGCCGCTCGCGACGGCCGCGCCCCCGCCGATCGATCGCGCCGCCGACCGGCGCGCGGGGTAGAGGCGCCCGTTTGCAGACGCCGGGGGGGTCGGCTACTCTTGCCGCCACTTCCCGGAGGACAGCATGGCGAGGCTCGCGGTGGCCGCGGTGGACGCGATGATGGCCGAGCGGCCCGACAGCACGCTCGAGGCCGCCCTCGACGTCTTCGAGGTGTTCGCCAGCGGCTCGCTCACGGACGAGGTGTATATCCTGGAGGACGTCGCCGGTAAGCGCATCGCAATCGCGCCGACGGCGGTCCGGGACAAATATCGGCGGGGGTGACCCATGGCCATTATCGTCGTCTCCACCCAGATGGGCGCGGGCGGTCCGGAGATCGGCATGGCGCTCGGCCAGAAGTGCGGCTTTCGGTACGTCGACCAGGAGCTCCTGCAGGACGCCGGACGCCGGTACGGCCTCGCCGAGGAGCGCCTGTCGCACCTGGACGAGTCCAAGCCGACGATCTTCGAGCGCTTCGACGCCGAGACGCGCCACCACATCACCGTGCTCCAGACGACGCTGTTGGAGCTGGCCGAGCTGGACAACGCGATCTTCATGCGCGGCGGCGGCCAGTGGCTGCTGCGCGGTGTGCCCCACGTGCTGCGGGTGCGCCTCATCGCGCCGTTCGAGCACCGGGTGAAGCAGTGGATCCGGCGCTGGGCGGCCGTCAGGGGCGAGACGCCCAGCCAGCGCGCGGCGGCCGACCTGGTACGCCGTGACGACACCGAAAAGGCGGGCCGGATGCGCTACCTGTACGAGGTGGACATCAACGACCCCATGCTCTACGAGCTGATCATCAACACCGAGCGGGTCACCCACGACGCCGCCGTCGAGATGATCCACACCGTCGTGCGCCGTCCCGAGATGGCGACGACGGAGGCCGGCCGCCGGCTCGTCGCCTCGCGCGCCCTCGCCTCACGCGTGCAAGTGGCGCTGGCGACCAACCCCGAGACGCGCCGCTATCGCATCACGGTGGAGGCGCAGGACGGCGTCGTCACGCTCGAGGGCACCGCCGCGCTCGACCGCGCCGTCGAGGTCGCGCGCGCGGTTCCGGGCGTCAAAGATGTCCGGACGCAGCAGCTCGAGATACCGCCGATTCCTCCGTTTGTGGCCTAGCGCAAAAGAGATGGGGGGCCCCGAAATGGCCCCCCATACCCCCCAAGTCCGCTACTGCCGTTCCGGCGCTACTACGGTTCGGGCGCTGCTGCTAATCCCCGACTGACCGTCCGCTACTACCGTTCCGTCGCTACGGCCGTTCCCGGCGCTGCTATCGTTCCGGCTTTACTTCGGGCGGGTCTCGGCGCTGGGGCCGGTGTCGGGGGCTTCGGCGACCTTGAGCTCGACGGTCTTTTTCTCGCGGCGCCGGACGAGGTCGACCTTCACCTTGCGGCCGACCTCGGCTTCGGACGACATCCGCTGCAGGTGGTGGTAGTCCTCGACGGGCGCGCCGTCGAAGCTCACGATGACGTCGTTCTGCGCGAGCCCGGCCGTCTCCGCGGGACTGCCCGGGTAGACGCGCGCGACGATGGCGCCCCTGGTGTCCGACAGCCCCATCGCCTGCGCGAGCTCGGCCGACATCGGCTGGAGCGCGACGCCGATCCAGCCGCGCTGCACGCGCCCGCGGTCGATCAGCTGCGCGGTGACGCGCTTGACCATGTTGGCGGGGATCGCGAAGCCGATGCCCTGGCCGGTGGCGACGATGGCGGTGTTGATCCCGATCACCTCGCCGCGCAGGTTCACGAGCGGGCCGCCCGAGTTGCCCGGGTTGATCGACGCGTCGGTCTGGATGAAGTTCTCGTAGGTCGCGATGCCCACGTCGGCGCGTCCCGTCGCGCTCACGACGCCGACGGTGACCGTCTGGTCGAGCCCGAACGGATTGCCGATCGCGATCGCCCACTCTCCGACGCGCAGCGCGTCGGAGTTGCCCAGCGTGGCCACCCGCACGTCGGCGGGGGCGTCGAACTTGATGATCGCGATGTCGGTCTTGGAGTCCGAGCCCACGATGCGGCCGCGGAACTCCTGCTTGTCGGCCAGGCGCACGGTCACCGCGTCGGCGCCCTTCACGACGTGGAAGTTGGTCAGCACGTAGCCCCGCCTGTCCACGATGACGCCGGAGCCGAGGCCGGGCGTCTGGAACTCCTCGCGCCGGCCGGGGCCGCTGCGGCCAAAGAACTGGTCGAAAAAGTCCTTGAAGAACGGGTCGTCGGCCTTGGGGCCGGGGATCATCGGGGGCCGCCGGCCGCGCATGACTTGCAGCGTGCCGATATGCACGACGGCGGGCCGGACGCGCTCGGCCACGCTCACGAACGCCGCCTGGAGCGCGTCCGCGGTGGCGATCGGGGCCGGCGCCGCAGCCTTGCCCGCGTCGCCCAACCGAGTGAGCCCGGCATAGAGGGCGAAACTCGCGCCCGCAAAGGCGAAAAGAATCGAAGCGGCCAGCGCGGCACGGACGGTCTGCGGCGTCATCGTTTTTTTCCTCAAACCTTGCAAAACCTATGAAAAAATCTACCTTTTTCCTTGACGCCCGTTGAGCGAAAAAGGGAAAATGTCGTATTGGACGCCAACTGTCCAAGCGAATCCGTGAAGCGATTGTCACGCAAATCCATCAGCCTCGCTCTCGTTGTGTGTCTCCTGGCACCCACGCTCGCCGTCGCACAGCCCGCGCCCGGGGCTCCGCCGCCGGGGGTGCCCCAGACGCCGCCGACACCCCAGACGCCGCGCACGCCGGGCGCCTTCGCGCCGCTCGCCCCCGGCCGCGGCGACCTGTACCTCGGCCAGCAGGCGCGCAGCATCGCCGGGCCGGATTATCGCCTCGGTCCGGGCGATGTGCTCGACGTGCAGATCGTCGGCCGGCTCGACGTCACTCGCGTGCAGATCGTCGTCGATCCGGAGGGCGCGATCGCGCTGCCGCCGCTCGGCACGATCAGGGTGGCGCGGCTGACGCTTCTCGAGGCGAATCGCACGATCACCGCGCGCGCGCGCGCGATCTTCCGCTACGCGGACGTGAGCATCGCCGTGATCTCGCCGCGCTCGTTCGAGGTCGTCGTCTCGGGCGAGGTGGAGCGGCCCGGCACGCTGCAGGTGCTGGCCACCCAGCGGCTGCACGAGGTGATCCTCACCACGGGCGGCATCACGCCGCGCGGCAGCGCGCGCCACGTGCTGGTCGCGCGCGACGGCCGCTCGACGGAGATCGACCTCCTGCTCTTCGAGCTCAAGGGCGACATCACGCAGAACCCGTTCGTCCAGGAAGGCATGCGTATCAACGTGCCGCCGCGCGTGGCCCCCGTCACCCTCACCGGCGCCGTGCGCCGCCCCGGCGAGTACGAGCTCGGGCCCGGCGGCTCGCTGCGCGAGCTGCTCGAGCTGACGGGCGGCGTCACCGTCGCCGGCGCGGGCTCCGACGCGCGCCTCACGCGTGTCGGCGCCGACGGACGCAAGGAAACGACGTCGCTCGACCTGCGCACCGTGAGCGCCGCCGCCGACGTTCCGCTGCGGGCCGGCGACACGCTCTACGTGCCGCCCCTCACGAGCATCCAGGACGTGGTCGAGGTGCGCGGCGCCTTCAACGGCTCCGTCGAGAGCGGCAAGACGCAGACGCAGGGCAAGCCGACGATCGTCCAGCGCTTCGAGCTGGCCCGCGGCGAGCGGGTGCGTGACGTCGTGGTGAAGGCCGGCGGCGTCGCCGCCTTCGCGGATCTGCGATTGGCCTTCGTGGACCGCTCGGACGCCGGGCCCGCGCAGCGCATCCCCGTCGACCTGCACCGGCTCCTCGTCGAGAAAGACGAGACGCAGAACATCCCGATCCAGAACGGCGACGTCGTGGTGCTGCCGGTGTTCGAGGACAAGGTCTACGTCGTGGGCGAGGTGAAGACCCCGGGCGCGCAGGACTTCCGGCCCGACCTCACGCCGCGCGAGTATCTCGCGGCGGCCGGTGGCCCGAGCGCGCGCGCGAAGGTCAAGGCCGCCACGGTGACCTTCCGCAACGGCCGCACCTACGCGATGGCGGAGGCACCGCCGCTCGAGCCGGGCGCGGTGATGACGGTGCCCGAGGTCGCGGTGAAGTGGTGGCAGGACTACGTCACCATCGCCACGCTCGTCGCGAGCCTGGTCACCGCCTACACGGGGATCTTCGTCCTGTTCAACGGCCCACTCACGAACGGGAACAAGTAGGCCATGTACGAAGCCTACTGGGAGCTGAGCGAGCCGCCCTTCGACAACTCCCCGAACCCGAAGTTCTTCTATCTGTCGCCGGAGCACGAGGAGGCACTCGTCCGCCTCGTGTACACCGTGCGCCACCGGAAGGGCTGCGGGATGCTCACCGGCGAGTACGGCTGCGGCAAGACCACGCTCTCGCGCGCGCTGATCCAGCGGCTGGAGGCCGAGCGCTACGAGATCGGCCTGCTGACCAACCCGAGCTGGAACGCCACCGACTTCCTGCGCGAGGCGCTCTACCAGCTGGGCGTCGAGTCGAAGGAGAAGAGCAAGTCCGAGCTGCTCCACCTGCTCAACGACGTCTTCTTCCGCAACTACCGCGACGGGCGCGACACCGTCATCATCGTGGACGAGGCGCAGCTCATCGCGGACGACGGCGTCTTCGAGGAAGTCCGCCTGCTGATGAACTTCCAGACGGACGACCGCTTCCTGGTCACGCTGCTCCTCATCGGCTCGCCCGAGCTGCGCGAGCGCGTGCGGCGGCTCAAGCACCTCGACCAGCGCATCACGATCCGGTACCACCTCAACACGCTGGACTACACGCACACGGCCGCCTATGTGTCGCATCGGCTGAAGATGGCCAACCGCGCCACGCCGATCTTCACCGAAGAGGCGATCAAGCTGATCTTCGACTTCACGCGCGGCACGCCGCGCGAGATCAACAACCTCTGCGACGT
Source organism: Candidatus Rokuibacteriota bacterium (assembly GCA_003220225.1). Taxonomy (GTDB): domain Bacteria; phylum Methylomirabilota; class Methylomirabilia; order Rokubacteriales; family CSP1-6; genus AR12. The sequence continues at coordinate 33,276 of QHRU01000050.1, read as the reverse complement.
CGCGCTGCTCGTCGGCTACACCAAGCGCGTGAAGGAGGTCGGCGAAAAGATCGTGGCCGAGGTCATCAAGGACATGGTCGGGGTCGCCTGATGGTGCGGATGAGCGACCTGGTGCGCGGGATCGTGCGGGAGTCGCCGCCCGCGCCGCCGCCCGAGCGGCCGGCTCCGCCGGAGCGGTCGGCCGAGCCGCCGCACGTGACGCCCACGCGCCGCATGTCGCTCGCCTCGCTCGGCACCGAGCCCATCGAGCGGCGCGAGCCCGTTCCGCCGCCGGAGCCGCGCATCCCCGAGGCGCCGGCCGAGCGCCCGGAGCCGCTCTTCGCCGAGATCCAGGAGTTCCTCGTCGAGGTCCACGGGCTGCTGCGGGGCGGCGGCGGCTTCCCGTGGGCGCGGCTGCAGGCCCTGGTGGATCGCGCCATCACCGCGCTCGCGCGCTCGGCCGATCTCTTCTGGGTCGCCAACAATCCCGCCGCGCCGCCCGCGGTCGACTACATCGCGTTCCACCAGGCGCGCGTGTGCGTGCTGGCCCTGCGCATCGGCGGCGGCGTCGGGTACGACCGCGTGCGGCTCACCGCGCTCGGCCAGGCCGCCGCGCTGTTCGACGTCGCCCTCTGGCAGATGCCGGACTCGATCCTGCGCCGCGTCGACGCGCTCTCCGGCGAGGAGCTGGCCCTGTGGCGCTCGCACCCGCGGCAGTCCGCCGAGATCGTGCGCCGCTGGGGCCCGCCCGACGAGCACATCGTGCAGACGATCCTCGAGCACCACGAGCGCGAGCAGGGCCAGGGCTTCCCGCAGGCGCTGCAGGGCCCCACCATCGACCCGGATGCGAAGATCGTCGCCCTCGTCGACACGTACACCGCGCTCACGGTGCCGCCCGCGTCGCGGTCGCGGCTGCGGCCCCACGAGGCGATCCGCGAGATCGTGAAGACGCGCAACGACCAGTTCCCGTCGGCGCTGATCAAGGCGCTCCTCTCCGAGATCTCGGTGTTCCCGCCCGGCACCGTCGTCCGCCTGAACACCGACGAGGTCGGGCGCGTGACCGCCGTCAACCGCAACCATCCGCTGCGGCCGAAAGTGGAGATCTTCGCCGACGGCAAGGGCCAGCGCCTGGCCGTCGCGAAGATGCTCGACCTCTCCGAGGCGCCGTTCCTGTACATCACCGGCCCCGTCGGCGAAGGCGGACGGTGAGGGCCTAGGCATGGCGCAGTACGAGATGAACCTCCGGGACTACTGGCTGATCGTCCGCCGCCGGCGGATGATCATCATCGTCTGCACGGTCCTGGTGGCGGGGTCCAGCTTCTGGTTCGCCCGGCAGAAGGTGCCGCAGTACACGGCGACGGCCGCGGTGAAGTTCGAGCAGTCCACCACGCTGTCCGGTCTGCTCGTCGAGGTCCTCGCCGTCAACGGCTCGGACAACATCGAGACGCAGGTCTCGTTGATCAAGAGCTATCCCGTGCTCGAAGAAGTCGCGCGGCGGATGGGCAAGCTGCCGCAGACGACGACCGGCGAGGCCGTCCGCGAGTCGCGCTCCTACCAGGCGACGCTCGACAACCTCGGGGGCAAGGTCAAGGCCAGCCGCGTGCCGAGCACGAGCATCATCGAGATCGCCGTCACCTCCCCGAATCCGCGGGAGGCCAAGGAGCTCGCCAACACCGTGGCCGGGGTCTACCGCGACTACAACAAGGCCAACCGCAACTCGCGGGTGACCGAGGCGCGCAAGTTCATCGAGGCTCAGCTGCGCGAGGTCGAGGGGCGCGTGAAGCGGGCCGAGGAGGAAGTCTGGGCGTTCCGCGACGCTAACCGCATCATCGCGCCCGGGGCCGAGTCCACCGTGCTGCTCTCGCTCTTCACCCAGGTGCGCGGCGACATCGAGCGGACGCGCCAGCAGCGGATCGAGCTGGAGGGCATGCAGGCGCGCCTGGCCCGCAACAGCGCCGCCGCGCACGACGACCGCATCTACGTCGACTCGACCAACCCGAATCTCGCGAAGCTGGCCTCGACGCAGAGCGAGCTGATGCTCGAGCGCACCAACCTCGCCCTGGAGGTGACCGACCGCCACCCGCGGCTGCAGGCCATCGACGACCGGCTGCGCGAGGTGCGCGCGGAGATGCGCCGCGAGGTGGCCGCCCAGGTGGCCGCGCTGCGCACCCGCGAGGAGATCCTCAACCGCCAGATGGGCGATCTGCTCGCGAAGAACCGTGAGGTGCCGGCCACCGAGCTGTCGCTCCAGCGGCTGCAGCGCGACGCCAAGGTGAACGACGATCTGCTGACGCTGCTCAAGACGCGTCACCAGGAGGCGCTCATCAAGGAGTCGGAGGGCATCGAGGAGGTCTCGATCGTGCGGCCCGCCGCCGACCCCACCGCGCCCACGGGCCCGGAGACGTTCAACACCATGCTGGTGGGCGGGCTCCTCGGCCTCATGCTCGGGCTCGTGCTGGCCTTCGTGCAGGAGACGCTCGACACCTCCATCGGGACGATCGAGGACGTCGAGTCGTACCTCGGCGTGCGCGTGCTCGGCATCATTCCGCACATCGACCCGCACGAGACGATGCAGCGCCTCATCGAGCGCCGGCCCGGACTCGCCCAGGTGGAGCCGGACGCGCTCCAGAGTCACGCGCTGCTGATCACCCACTTCGATCCGAAGTCGCCCGTGGCCGAGGCCTACCGCACGCTGCGCACGAACATCCAGTTCGAGCGCATGGAGCGCGGCGGCAAGGTGCTCGTCGTCACCAGCCCCACGCTGCAGGAGGGCAAGACGACCACCATCGTCAACCTCGCGCTGACGATGGCGCAGAACGGCCAGAAGACGCTGCTCGTCGGCGGCAACATGCGGCGGCCGTCGATCCATCGCTTCTTCGGCATCGAGCGCGAGCCCGGCCTGTCGGACATCCTCGTCGGCAACGCGCAGTGGCGCGACTGCGTGCGCGGCGTCGCCGACATCCTCATGGGGCGTTTCGAGATGGAAGACGTCATGTCCGCGCCCGGCCTCGACAACCTCCACATCATCGAGGCGGGGCCCATCCCGGCCAACCCATCGGAGCTCCTCTCCACGTCGGCCATGACCGAGTTCCTCCGCGCGGTCGCCGCCGAGTACGACATCGTGCTCATCGACACGCCGCCGATCCTGCCCGTGACCGACTCCGCCATCGTGGCCGGCAAGGCCGACGGCGTGCTGCTCGTCTACCAGGCCGGTAAGGTCGGCCGCCTCGTGCTCAAGCGCGCCAAGGCGCACCTCGAGAGCGCGCGCGCCCAGGTCTGGGGCGTCGTCCTCAACGATCTGCAGACCGAGGTCTCGGGCTACACGTACACGCACTACTACACGCACTACTACGGCGAGGAAACGCCGGGCGAGCCGCCGCGCGGCGGCGGCGGGCGCGTGCAGCGCGCGGTCGACCGCGCGCGCGGGTGGTTCGGACGCGGCCGCGGCGCCGCCGCGGCCGGCGACGCCGCCGCCAGCGACGCCGCGGCCAGCGACGCCGCCGACGACGCGGGGCTCGCGGTCGCCACGCTGCCGCCGTCGACGAGGGCCGCCCGGCGCGAAGCGGGCGGCCGGGGCCGTTCCCGGAACCTGATCATCATCCTCGCCGCGGTGCTGAGCGCGGTCGGCGCGCTGGCCGCCGTCGTCGTGTGGCGCTTCGGCGGGCTCGACGGCGTGAACCCGCGCGAGCTGCTGCGCCAGCGACTGAGCCCGTCGGCGACGCCGTCGGCGCCGCCGCGTCCCGGCGCGCCGTCCTCGACAGTGACGCCGACGCCGCCCTCGCGCCCGGCGCCGTCGCCGGCGGCCACGCCGCCCGCGCCCACGCCGCCCGAGGCCATGCCGCCCGCACCGCCCGCGCCCGCCACCGTCACGCCGCCCCCGGCGGCGCCGGCGCCGGCGAGCCCGCCCCCCGCGGCGAAGCCATCGACGGCGATCACGCCGCCGCCGCCCGCCGCGCCCCTGGCCCCGGCGACACCGCCCGCGCCTGCAGTGCCGTCGGCGGTTGCGACGTCCGCGCTCACGTCGCCGCCGGCGCCCGTCGCCTCCGCGCTCGCGGCGCCCCCTCGCGCCTCCACGCCCGCGGCGCGCTTCGCGATCGAGTTCGGACCGTTCTTCTCGGCGTCGGAGGCCGAGAAGCTCGAGCGGCGCCTGACCGAGGCGGGCTATCCGACGGTGCGCTCGCGCCAGCCGACGGGGAGCGCCGTCTATGCGGTGCTGATCGAGCGCGTGCCCACGGCGCACGAGGGCAAGACGGTCGCGGCCGCGCTCCGCGAGCAGGGACTCGGCGAGGCCGTCGTCGTGAGCACCGACCCGCTCGTGCTGCGCGTCGGCGCGCCGCTGCCGCTGCGCGGCGCCGTCGAGCTGGCCGAGCGCGTCCGCGCCGCCGGCCACCAGGTCCGCGTGGCCGCGCAGCCCGGCGAGGCGTCCGCGTTGGTCGTCCGCCACGGCGCCTTCCCGTCCCGCGACGAGGCCGAGGCCAAGCGCAGGGAGCTCGGGCAGCTCGACCTGCCGGCACACCAGGTCGTCCAGGTCCGGTAAGCCATGTCACAGTACGGCCGGGCCGCAGCTCCGCCGGCCGCCGGCAGCATCTTCGTCTTCGGGGTGGTGGCGGTCGTCGGCGCCTTCACCGTCGCGCAGGGCCTGACGAACGTCTCGTTCACCTACACCATGGGCGCCGTCGCCGCGCTCATCCTGTTCGCGCTCGCCTTCGTGCGCACCGACTTCGGGATCTACGTCGTCATCTTCTCGATGCTGCTGTCGCCGCAGTTCGGCAGCAAGGGCGCCGGCGTCGGCGCCGGCCGCGGCGTGACCTTCCGCACCGAGGACTTCGTCCTCCTCGTCATCGGGCTGTCGTGGCTGGCGAAGACGGCCGTGAACAAGGAGCTGAACCTCATCGCGCGGACGCCGCTGAACTGGCCGATCCTCACCTACATCGCGGTCAACCTCGCCGCCACCATGCTCGGTTACATGACGGGCACGATCTCCTCGTGGTCCGGCTACTTCTACGTCCTCAAGTACGTCGAGTACTTCGTCATCTACTACATGGCCGTGAACAACCTGCGCGACCGCGAGCACGCCTGGCGGCTGATCGGCGCCGCCTTCATCACGGCGGCCATCGTGAGCGTGATCGGGCTGGCGCAGGTGCCCTCGGGCGAGCGCGTGTCCGCGCCGTTCGAGGGCGAGATCGGCGAGCCCAACACCTTCGGCGGCTACCTGCTCTTCATGATGGCCATCGCCGCCGGCGTCGCGTTCGAGACCGAGAGCCTGCGCCGCCGCGCGCAGTGCCTGATCCTGCTCGGGCTCATGGCCGTGCCGTTCTTCTTCACGCTCTCGCGCGCCTCGTACCTCGGCCTGATCCCCGCGTTTTTGGTGATCGCGCGCTACACCACGCGGCGCCGCTTCGTGGTGGGGCTGATCCTGTTCGGGCTGGTGCTCTCGCCCGCGCTGATCTTCGTGGCGCCGAAGGCCGTGAAGGATCGCGTGACCTATACCTTCAAGGAGGAAAAGGGCTCGGACACGGTGCGGGTCGGGAAGGTCGCGTTCGACCCGTCCACCTCCGCCCGCCTCATCTCCTTCAAGTCCGCGCTCGACGGGTTCGCCCGGCGGCCGATCTTCGGCTGGGGCGTGACGGGCTTCGGCTTCATGGACGCGCAGTACGCGCGGGTCCTCGCGGAGACGGGCCTCGTCGGCCTCGCCGCCTTCCTCTGGCTCATGTGGGCGGTGGGCCGGCACGCGCTCGACGTCTACGCGACGCGCGGCGATCCCGAGGAGCGCGGCCTCGTCCTCGGATTCCTGGCGGGCTTCGCCGGGCTCCTGATCCACGGCTTCGGCTCCAACACGTTCATCATCGTGCGCATCATGGAGCCGTTCTGGCTCATCACGGGCATCGTCATGATGATCCCGGCCCTCGAGGCGAAGGAGCGCGCGGCGGCGGCGGCGGCCGCGGCCCAGAAGGCGGCCGCCGCGGCGCCGAAGAAGGAGCGGGCCGGAGCCCGGCCGTGATCGGGCGTAACGTCTCGGCCCTCGTCGCCGCCCAGGTCGCGACGAAGGCCATCAACCTCCTCGTCTCGGTCGCGCTCGTGCGCTGGCTCGGCGTCCACGAGCTGGGCCGTTACGCCTACGTCCTCGCCTTCTGCTTCCCGTTCGGCGCGCTCGCGGACTTCGGCCTCGCGACCCTCGCCATCCGCGACGCGAGCCGGGCGCCGGCCCAGACGCCGCGCGTGATCGCCGTCGTCCGGCGCGCCGCGCTGACGCTGGCGGTGGCGTCGTCGGCGGCGATGGTGGGCCTGGCGCTGCTCCTCGGCCACGACGCCGCCATCGTCGCCGCCATCGGCATCGGCGGGCTCGCGTCGGTCGTCTCCGCGCGCACCATGCCCTCGCTCGTGCTCCTGACCGCGCGCGAGCGGATGGGCCGGCTGTCGCTGCACCGGGTGACGGGCTCGGTGCTCTCGTCCGCGATCACCGTCGGCGTGCTCGCCGCGGGCGGCGGCGTCGTCGCGCTGCTCGCGGGCTCGCTCGCCGCCGGCACGCTGATGTGGCTGGTCGCGCGCGCGCTGGCCGGCTCCGCGGGACCGGCGCCCGCCGTGCCCGCCGGCGCCGGCGTCGCCCTGCTGCGTCGCGCGGTGCCGTTCGGGCTCCTCATGGCGGGCTTCGCGCTCTACTACCGGGTCGACATGGTGATGCTCGAGTGGCTGGCGGCCCCCGGCGAGCTCGGACGCTACGCCGCCGCCTATCGCTTCCTCGACGCCGTCATCGCGCTCGCGGCGTCGCTGGGCGGGCCGCTCTTCCCGCGCCTGTCGAGCGTGGCCATCTCCGCGCCCGGCGAGGCGCGGCGGCTGCTCGAGGCGGGCTGGCGGCCGCTGCTCGCGCTCGGGCTGCCGCTCACGGTCGGCACCGTGGCCGTCGCGGGCGACCTCGTGGCGCTCCTGTTCGGACCGGAGTTCGCCGGCGCCGCGCCGCTTCTGCGCCTGCTGATCCTCGGCACGCTGCCGCTCTTCTGGGTGAACGTCGCCAACCACGCGCTCGTCGCCGGCGACCGCGTGTGGGCGCTCGTCGGCGTGTACGCGTTCAGCGCGCTCGTCAACGTCGGCGGCAACGTGCTCCTCGTTCCGCGCTGGGGCGCGGCCGGCTCGGCGGTGGCCACCGTCGCGTGCGAGTGGCTGAACCTGGTCCTGGTCGTGCGCCTGCTACGTGGCGCCTTCGGTGTGACGGTGTCGGCGGCGGGCCTCTGGCGCTACGCGGCGGCCACGGGCGGGATGCTGGCCGCGCTCTGGCTCGCGCATCCACTCGGCGTGATGCCGGCGATCGTGGTGGCGGCCGCCGTCTACGCGGCCACGCTGTGGGCGCTCGGCTACACGCGCAGCGCCGACCACCTCGTGGTCAAGCGGCTCCTGGCCGAGTGAGCACGCTGACGCGCCGTCTCAAAGATCGCTACCTCACGGGCCATCACCGCCGCGTGCGGGGCAGCTCCGACCATCCCACGCGTCACGCGCGGCTGATGCTCGAGGAGGCCGCGCGGCGGCGGCCGGGCGGCGGGCTGCTCTGCGACGTGGGGGCCGGCGCCGAGGCGGCGGTCGCGTCGGCGGCGTGGCCGGGGCGCCGGGTGGCCCTCGACGTCGTGCCGGGCGCGGGTCTCGACCTGATCGCCGACGGCCACGCGCTGCCGCTGGGCGACACGACCGTGGCCGCGGTGCTGCTGATGGAGGTGCTCGAGCACGTGTCCGATCCGTCGCGCCTGCTCCGCGAGTGCGCGCGCGTGCTGGCGCCGGGCGGCCACCTCTGCCTGACGGCGCCGCAGTACCACATCACCCACAACCATCCCGGCGATTACTTCCGCTACACGCGCCAGGGTCTCGAGGCGCTCTGCGCCCAGGCGGGTCTGCGCGTGGTCGCCGCGTGGGCGACGGGGGGCCCGCTGCTCGTCGTCTTCCACGCCATCGAGCTGAACCTGCCGCCCCGGCCGCGCCTCGCCTTCGTCGCGCTCGCCTACCGGCTCTTCGACTGGCTCGACGGCCGGCTCACCGGACACGGCAACCGTCCCGGGACGACGGACGCCAAGGGCTGGGCGCTTCTCGCGGCGAAGCCAGACCCCCAGCGGGGGCATAAATGACCTCCGCGCGTACCGACTACGCCGGCCACCGCATGGACCTGCGCGAGTCGCGCATCCGCAAGCTGCTGCGCCTGCTCGAGGACGAGACGCCGGGCCGGCTGCTCGACGTCGGCTGCGCCGGCGGCGAGCTGGCCGCGCTGCTCGCCACGCGCGGCTGGCGCGTGCAGGGCGCCGAGGCCGAGCCCGCGCTGGTCGAGGCGGCGCGCGCGCGCGGCGTCGAGGCGCGTTCGGTGGATCTCGACCGCGCGCCCCTGCCATGGCCCGCCGGCGCCTTCGACGCGGTGGTGGCCGCCGAGGTGCTCGAGCACGTGGTGGACACCGACCACCTCCTGGCCGAGATCGCCCGCGTGCTGCGGCCGGGGGGCGCGCTCGTCGTCACCACCCCGAACCTCGCGAGCCTGGAGAACCGCGTGCGCCTGCTGCTCGGCCGCTATCCGATGTGGATGGACGTCGGCGTCGCGGGCACCGGCCACCTGCGCTACTACACGCCGCGCATGCTGCGCCACCAGCTCGCGAGGCACGGGCTGCGCGTCGAGCGCCACCTGGGCAACTGGGTCCCGCTCGTGCCGCAGCGCCTGCTCGACGACCGGCGCGCGCCGTGGCTGGCCGTCACCGGCGACTGGTGGCCGTCGCTGGCCATGGGGATCCTCATGAAGGCGCGTCGCGAGGCAGGCGCGCGGTCCCCCCAGGGGGGGCATCCATGACCGAGCAGCCGCTCGTCAGCACGCTGGTGCTGAACTGGAACGGCGCGCACCTGCTGGACGACTGCCTGGTCACGCTCGCCGCGCAGGACTGGCCGGCCCACGAGGTCGTCGTCGTCGACAACGGATCAGGCGACGACAGCGCGGCCGTCACCGCGCGCCACCCCGCCCGCTGGCTGCCGATGGGCGACAACCTCGGCTTCACGCGCGCCTACAATCGCGCCGTGCGCGACGCCAAGGGCGAGCTCCTCTTCTTCGTGAACAACGACATGCGCTTCGAGCCCGACTGCGTCGGCCGGCTCGCGCGCGCGCTGGCGGCCGACGACACGCTGTTCGCCGTCGATCCCACCCAGCGCTCCTGGGACGGCGCGCGCGTCATCCACGGCCGCACGCGCTTCGTGCCCGGCTCCTACCACGACGTCGTGGTGCCGCCGTGGGCCGTCGAGTACACCGCGGCGGCGGCGGGACCGGTCGAGGTGCCGTGGGGCTGCGCGGGCAGCCTGCTCGTGCGGCGCGACCGCTTCGAGGCGCTGGACGGCTTCGACCCGACGTTCTTCATCGACTTCGAGGACACCGACCTCTGCTGGCGCGCGTGGCGTCGCGGCTGGCGGACGATCCACCTCCCCGACGCCGTGCTCTACCACAAGGTCGGGATGTCGGGCGACGAGTACCAGCACCTGATCCGCGGCGTGGCGCCGGGACAGGTGCCGAAGACCTGGTTCCGCCGCCGCGTGTCGTACCACACGAACCTGCTCCGCTTCGGCCTGAAAGTGCTGCCGGCGCGCGACGCCGCGCGGCTGGCGGCGGCGCTGCTGGCGCGCGCGGCGTGGCACGTGAGCCGCCGCAACCTCAAGCTGGCCCTCTCGATCGCCCTGGCCTTCATCCACAACGCGCGCCGGCTGCCCGACACGCTGGCCGTCCGCCGTCGCGTGCGCGACGGCGCGCGCCACGACCACGCCGCCGTCGTCAGGAGGTTCTCCGCGCCATGATCTCGTCTCCCGTCCTCGTCACCGGCGGCGCCGGCTTCATCGGCTCCCACCTCGTGGAGGCGCTCCTGGCGCGCGGCGCCACCGTGCGGGTGCTCGACTCGCTCGAGCCCCAGGTCCACGGCGCCGGCGCCACCCGCGCGCGCCACTTGCCGGACGGCGTCGAGCTGGTGCGCGCGTCCGTCTGCGACGCGGCGGCCGTCGATCGGGCGCTCGCGGGCGTGGGCTCCGTCGTGCACCTCGCCGCGCAAGTCGGGGTGGGGCAGTCGATGTACGCGATCGTGCCGTACGTGGACGAGAACGTGCGCGGCACGGCCGTGCTGCTCGATCGGCTCGTGAACGGCGGCCACCACGTGCGGCGGCTCGTGGTGGCCTCGTCGATGTCGATCTACGGCGAGGGCCGCTACCGCTGCCCGTCGTGCGGCCCGGTGGCGCCGACGCCGCGCCCGCTGGCGCAGCTCCAGGCGCGTGACTGGGAGCTGCGCTGCCCGACGTGCCGCGTCGTGACGACACCCGCCCCCTGCGACGAGGACAAGCCGATCGCGCCCACGTCCGTGTACGCAGTGACCAAGCGCGATCAGGAGGAGCTCTGCCTCTGCGTCGGCCGCGCCTATGGCATCGGCACCGTCGCCCTGCGGCTCTTCAACGTGTACGGCCCGCGCCAGGCGCTCTCGAACCCGTACACGGGCGTCGGCGCCATCTTCTCGTCGCGCCTGCTCAACGGTCAGCGGCCACCCGTGTTCGAGGACGGGCGACAGAGCCGCGACTTCATCCACGTGAGCGACATCGTGGAGGCGTTCTGCCTGGCCCTGGAGCGGGAGGACGTCGCCGACGTGGCGCTCAACGTGGGCACCGGGCACTCGACCTCGGTGGCCGCGCTCGCGGAGGCGATCGCGCGCTCGATGGGCGTCGCGCTCGCGCCCGAGATCGTCGGCCGCTTCCGCGAGGGCGACATCCGCCACTGCGTGGCCGACGTCTCGCGCATCGGGCGCGTGCTCGGGTTCAGCGCGCGCGTCGCGCTCGCGAAGGGCGTCGAGGACCTCGTGGCGTGGGCGCGGCTGCAGCGGCCGGACGACCGCGTGGGGCAGGCCCGCGACGAGCTCGAGCGCAAGGGCCTGATCCGGTGAGCCTGCGCGTGGCGATGTACACGACGGCGCGCGAGCGCTGCGGCATCGCCGACTACAGCGCCGCGCTCGTCCCCGCCTTGCGGGACCACGTCGCCCTCGAGACGGTGGTGCTGCGGCCGAACCGCCTCAACCCGCTCGCCCTCGCGGCCGACGCGCGCCGGCTGAGCGCCGCCGACGTCGCCCACGTGCAGCACACCTACTCGTTCTTCGGCGTGGACCCGCTGACCTACACGCTGGCGTGGCGCTTCTTGCGCACGGCGATCCGCGCGCCGCTGGTCGTGACCGCGCACACCGTGCGCCCGGTCGGTCCCGCGCGCTACGAGGGCGGCCTCGGCAGCGCGCTCGCCAACGCCGTGGGCGCCCCGGCCTGGCACGACGTCGAGACGTTCCGGCGCGCGGAGGCGGTGATCGTGCACGCGCGCCTGCATCGCGACCGGCTCGTGGCGCGCGGCGTGGCCGCCGACCGCTGCCTCGTCGTCCCGCCGCCGGTGCCGCGCCGCGTGCCCGTCGACGCGGCGTCGGTGCGGGCGTTCCGCGAGCGCTGGGCGCTCGGCCGGCGGCTCGTGGTGGGCGTCTTCGGCTTCGTCGAGCGCTCCAAGCGCTTTGCGCTGGTTCTGGACGCCCTCGCGGAGCTGGGAGGTCGCGCGGCGCCCGCGCTGCTGGTGGCGGGCGGCCCGCGGCTGCCCGAGCACGCCCCGCTGCTCGCCGAGGTGCGCGCCGACGCCGCGCGCGCCGGCCTCGCCGAGCGCCTCGTGGTGACGGGCTACGTGCCGCCGGCCGAGGTGGCGGTGGCGCTCGAAACGATGGACGTCGTGGTGGTGCCCTACGCCACCGAGGACAGCGTCTCGTACTCGCTGCACGTGGCGCTCGCCCAGGGCCGGCCCGTCGTGGCCACGGCGCTGGCGCCGCTGCGCGAGCTCGCGGAGCGCGGCCAGTGCCTCGCGCTGGTGCGGCCCGACGACGCGCACGACCTGGCGAAGACGCTCGGCACGCTGCTCGACGACGCCGCGGCGCGCGGCCGGCTCGCGGAGGCGGCGCGCGCCTACGCGGCGACGCAGTCGGTGGACGTCGCGGCGCGGCGCACGGCCGAGGTCTACGCGCGGGCGCGCGAGGCCGCGCGGTGAGGGGCCGCGTGCCCGTCGCCGTCCTGGCGCTGGCGCTGGTGGTCGCCGGGCTGGCCGCACGCTTCGCCGTGCGCACGCTCCAGACGGCGCGCCACGGCGACGCGCGCGACTTCGCGATCCTCTACACGGGCGCCCACCTGTTCCGGCACGGCGCGTCGTTCTACGAGCCGGACATGGTCAACAGCGAGGGCGTGAACCGCAACGCCGCGCTGGTCGCCGAGGCGCGGCGCCTCGGCACCCTGCACGCCCACGACAGCCTCGTGCACATCCACCAGTTCTCGTATCCGCCGTTCGCCGTGCTGCCGTTCGTGCCGTTCAGCGCGCTCGGCTGGCGCCACGCCGTCGGCGCGTGGCTGGCGCTCAGCGCCGCGCTGCTGGTCGCCGCCTTCGCCTGGATCGCGCGCGCGGCCGGGCTGGGCGCGGTGGCGGCGCTGACCCTGGCCGCGATCTTCCTCACGTGGGAGCCGCTCGAGAACTCGATGGGCCTGGGGCAGATCAACCAGCTCGTGCTGGCCCTGCTCGCGCTGTTCGTCTGGGCGCTCGCCTCGGGGCGCGCCGCGCTCGGCGGCGCCGCGCTCGGCGTCGCGACGGCGCTGCGCGTGCACCCCGCGCTCTTCATCGGCTGGCTCGCGTGGCGGGGCAAGTGGCGGGCGTTCGGCGTCGCCTGCCTCACCGCCGTCGCGTGCACGGCGCTGGCGGCGGCGACGGTCGGCTGGGCGGCCACGGCGGAGTACGTCACGCGGGTGGCGCCGCAGTACGGCTACGGCACGGTGCCGGGCCAGCTCGGCAACCTCTCGCTGACCGGCTGGATCGTCGCCACGGGCCACGGGCTCGTGCCGTCACTGCCGCTCGGCGCCTGGCGCGCGGCCGGCGCCGTCGCCTCGCTCGCGGTCCTCGCCGGCGCCGTCATCGTGCTGCGGCCGCCGGGCCCGGTCGCGCCGGCGCGCCTGGTGCCGGAGCTGGGGCTCGTCGCGCTGGTGCTGCTGCTGATCGCGCCGAACACCACGATCAATCACCTCGTCTTCACGCTGCTGCCGCTCGCCGTCCTCGTCGACGCGACGCTGCGCGACGGCTCGCTCGGGCGCGCGGCGTGGCTGGCGCTCGCCCTCGTGCTCATCGGCGCCGTCGACGACTACTACCAGCACCCGGGCCTGACCGCGGGCCCCGCCGTGCTGCTGGCCGGCATCAAGACCTACGGTCTCGCGATCCTCGCCGCGCTGGCGCTGACGACGCTCGGGCGGCCCGTGGAGGCGACGTGAGCGCGTGGCGCTCGGACGGCGCCCGCATCTTCGTCACCGCGCTCCTGGTCTACGTCGCGTTCTGGAACCCGTGGCTGCAGTTCTCCAACAGCGACAACTTCGTCGACGGCGCGGTGTCGCTGGTCGACACGGGCCGCTGGGAGCTCGTGCACTGGCGGCTCTACGAGGGCAAGGACACGGCCACCTCCCGCGCGGGCCGCGTGGTGCCGGGCGTGCCGTTCGGCACCTCGCTGGTGATCGCGCCGGTCTACGCCGTCTGGCGCGTCGCGGGCGGCGCGCCCGTCGAGGGCTGGACCGGGCTCGAGACGGTCAACGCCGTGGTCGTCCTGCTGCTCTGCGCGCCGGCCATGGCGCTGACCGCGGTGCAGGTGGCCTGGCTCGCGGGCTGGCTGGGCGCGTCCCGCCGCGGCCGCGTGCTGGCCGCGCTGCTGTTCGCGCTCGGCACGCAGGCGTTTCAGTTCGGCACCATGCTGACGAAGGAGAGTCTCACCGCGCTCGCCCTCGCGATGGCTGTCCGGCTCGCGCTCGTCGGTGGGGCGGGCCACCGGGCGGCGGCCGGGGCGCTCGCCGGCGCGGCGGTGCTGCTCACCCACTCGGTCGTGCTGCTGCCGCTCCTGCTCGGCTTCGTCGTCCTGGCGCGGAGCGGCGCGCGCGCGGCGGCGGCCTTCGCGCTGGGCGGCGCGCCCTTCGCGCTCGCCCTGGGCGTCTACGACACGTGGCTCTTCGGCGCGCCGTGGCGCACGTCGTACTCCGCGATCACCGGGCTCCAGACGAGATTCGTGGCGCCCAAGCCGGCGATCGTCGCCGACTTCCTCGTCGGCCCGCGCGGCGGGCTGTTCCTCTACTCCCCGTTTCTCCTCACCGCGCTGGCCGGTCTCGCCACGGCCTGGCGCGGGGCGCGGCGCGCGGAGGCGGCGCTGACGGTCACGCTCCTCGCGGCCCTCGTCGTCATCGGCGCCTCGTGGCAGTCGCAGTTCGCCGACCGCGCCTCGTGGTCGCACGGCCTCGGCGCGCGCTACCTCTTTCCCGCGCTGCCGCTGCTGGCCGCGTTCACGGGCGTCGTGCTCGAGCGCCTGGGGCGCCGCGCGCTGCTGCTCCTGGCGGTGCCGTCGCTCGTGTGCGGCTATCTCGGCGCCCAGGCGGGCTTCGCGCCCGTGCCCAACGCGCTGCCGTACGCGCTCAAGACGTTCGTGTCGGGCACGGGGATGGGCGTGCTGTTCAAGGAGGCGCTGCCCGTGTGGACCGGCCTCGACACGCTGCACACGGTCGTCGCGCGGCCCGACGTGAGCGCGCGCGATCTGCTGGCGCGGCTGCCGACGCTCGAGGGGCTGACGCTGACGCTGCACCAGGTGCTGTTCTTCATCCTCAACGCGCTCGCGCTGCTCGGGGTCAGCCGGCTCATCGCGCGGGTGTGGCGGCCGCGCGCGCTGGAGGTGCCGGCGTGCGCGTCCTGATCGCGTGCCCGTCGTACCCACCGCAGGCCGTCACGTGCGGGGTCGGCGACTACACGCGCTGCCTCGCCGAGGAGCTGGCGCGCCAGGGCGAGCAGGTGACCGTGGTCGCCTCCGCGGCGTGGCGCGGCCCCGCGCGCGGCGGCGTGGCCGTGCTCCCGATCCTCGACGACGCGGCGCCGTGGTGGCGGGTCGTCGCCGCCGACGTCGTGAACCTCCAGTACGCGCCCGACCTCTATCGCCACCGGCGCCGCGCGCTCCGGGCGACGTTCTCCACGCCGGCCGTCGTCACCGTCCACACGCTTCTCGACGCCACCCTCGGCTCGCGCGCGGCCGCCCTCTGGCTGCTCACGAGCGCGCGCCACGTGGTCGCCGCCAACGAGGAGGTCACGGCCATGGTGCGCCGCCGGCTGCGCTGGCTGGCGCGGCGGCTGACCGAGATTCCCATCGGCTCCAACATCGCGGTGGCGGCGGGCGGCGATCCGCTCGCGACGCGCGCGGCGCTCGGCGTGCCGGCGCGCGCGCCGTTGCTGGCCCACTTCGGCCTCGTGTACCCGGGCAAGGGGATGGAGACGCTGCTCGAGGCGCTCGCGATGCTGCGTCGCGCGCGCCCCGAGGCGTGCCTCGTCGTGATCGGCGACACGCGCGAGAGCGAGCGTGCGTATCGCGCGGGGCTCGAGGCGCTCGCCCTCCGGCTCGGCGTGGCCGCCGCGGTGACGTGGACGGGCCGCCGTACCGACGAGGACGTCTCGCGGATCCTCGCCGCCGCCGACGTGTTCGTGGCGCCGTTCGACGGCGGTGCCTCCATCCGTCGCGGCAGCCTCATGGCCGGGCTCGCCCACGGCCTGCCCGTGGTCAGCACCTCGCCCGCTGCGCCGTCCGCGTACCTGCGCGACGCCGACAACGTCGCGCTCGTGCCCCCGCGCGACGCCGCGGCGCTTGCCGCGCGGCTCGCCGCGCTGCTCGCCTCGTCGGCCGAGCGCGCGCGGCTGGCCCAGGGCGCCCGCAAGCTCGCGGCGCGCGTCGCCTGGCCCGCCATCGCGGAAGAGACGCGCGCGGTCTACCGCCGGGTGCTGGTGTGAAGATCCTCGTCCTCACGCCCACCTTCCTGCCGGTCGTCGGCGGCGCCGAGCTGGTGCTCCTCGAGGTCTACCGCCGCCTGGCGCGGCGCCACGACGTCCGCCTGCTGACGCCGGTGCTGCCGGAGTCGCTGCGCCGCGACCACGGGTCGTCGGAATACGACGCGCTGGTGACGTTCCCGGTCGAGCGCTACGAAGACCGCGTGACGCTGATGCGCGTGCGCGGGCATCGCGTCACGGCCGGCGCGCTGCCGCCGTTCTCGCTGTCGGCGGTGGCCGCCGTGCGCCGCGCGATCGCCTCCGCGCGTCCCGACGTGCTCAACGTCCACTACGCGATGCCGACCGGGCTCGCCGCCGTCGTCGCCGACCGCCGGCTCGGCGTGCCGACCGTGCTCACGATGAATGGCCGCGACGTGCCGGGCCCCGGCGTGCCGGCGCTCTGGCGCTGGTGGCAGCGCGCGCTCATCGCGCTGGTGACCGACGCGACCTACGTCTCCGGATACTGCCGCGACGCCATCTACGGTCCCGGCCGCGGGCGGGGCGAGGTGGTCGCCAACGGCGTCGAGATCCCGCCGCCGCCCGGCAACGGCTGCGCGGTTCGCGCCGCCCTCGACGTCCCACCGGGCAACGTCCTCGTGTTCGCGCTCCAGCGCCTCGCGCCCGAGAAGCGCGTCGACGCGCTGCTGCACGCGCTGCGGCGCGGCCTCGACGCCGGCGCCGCCGTCACGCTGGTGATCGGCGGCACCGGGCCCGAGGCGCAAGCGCTGCGCGCGCTGGCCGCGGAGCTGGGGATCGACAAGCACGTGCGCTTCGCGGGCTACGTCCCGCGCGCCGCGCTCGGCGCGTACTTCGAGGCCTGCGACCTCTTCGCCTTCCACTCGACCTACGAGACGTTCGGGCTCGTGGTGGCGCAGGCGATGAGCTACGGCCGCGCCGTCGTCAGCGTGCGCTCGACCGCGCTGCCCGAGGTCGTCGGTGACGCCGGCGTGCTGGTGCCGCCGGGCGATCCCATCGCCCTCGGCGACGCGATCGCGGCGCTGGCCCACGACCCGGCGCGACGCCGTGCCCTCGGCGAGGCGGGACGTCGCCGCGCGGCCGCGCTCTACGCGTGGGACCGGGTGGCCGAGGGCTACGAGCGGGTGCTGGCGCGCGCGGCCGCCCGAGGAAAGGCGCGCCGTGCCGGCTAGGGTCCTCTACCTGCACCACGTCGGCGAGCTGAGCGGCGCCGAGGGGAGCCTGCGCCTGCTCCTGCGCCATCTCGACCGCGCGCGCGTGGAGCCGCGCTTTGCCGGGCCCGCGCACGGCGCGTTCCCCGCGGCGCTGGCCGCCGACGGCGTGCCGACGCTGCCGCTCGCCTTCGCCCCGCTCCGCCGCGCGGGCAGAGTCCTCGGCGCCGTCGCGCGCCTCGTGCGGATCGTGCGCGCCCACCGCGTCGACCTGCTGCACGCCAACGGGCCGCAGACCAATGTCCCGGCCGGGCTCGCGGGCCGGCTCGCCGGCGTGCCCGTGATCTGGCACGCGCGCAACCTGATTCACGGCGACATGTGGGACGTGGACCGCGCGCTGGCGCCGCTCGCCACGCGGATCATCTGCAACGCGGAGGCCATCCGGCGGCGCTTCGCCGGCAGCCGCGGCTGGGATCGCTCGGTGACGATCATCAACGCGGTGGACACGCGCGAGTTCCATCCCGGCGTGCCGCGCGCGCCGTTCCGCCGCGAGCTGGGCGTGCCCGACGCGGCGCCGCTGGTCGGCATCGTGGGGCGCATCGGGCTCGGCAAGGGCCACGAGCACTTCGTCGGCGCCGCCGTGAGGCTGCTGCGCGGCGGGGTGGACGCGCACTTCGCGATCATCGGCGACCCGCTCTTCGACGAGGACGCCTGGCGCGCCGACGCGCTCCGCCGCGCCGTCAAGGACGCCGGCCGCGAGGACCGCATCCGCTTCGTCGGCTACCGCCGCGACGTGCCCGAGGTCATGCGCGCCCTCGACGTGCTGGTGCTCGCCTCCGATGCCGAGCCCTGCGGCCGCGTGCTCTTCGAGGCGATGGCCTCCGGCACCGCCGTCGTGGCCACCAACAGCGGGGGCACGCCCGAGATCGTCCGCGACGGCCGCGAGGGCCTGCTCGTCCCGCCGCGTGATGTGGCGGCGCTCGCCCACGCGATCGGCGCGCTCGCGGCCGACGCGGGCGTGCGCGCGCGGCTCGGCGCCGCCGGCGTCGCCCGCGTGGCCGCCGAGTTCACCATCGAGCGGTACATCGCGCGGACGCTGGCCGTCTACGACGAGGCGCTCGCGCCGAGGCGGCGGCGGTGACACACCCTGTGGACCTCACCGCCGTCGTCGTCTCCTGGAACACGCGCGAGCACCTGGCGCGCTCTCTGGCCGCGCTCGAGGGCGCCGCCGACGGGCTGCGCGTGGAGACGATCGTCGTCGACAACGGCTCGAGCGATGGCTCGCAGGCGATGGTCGCCGCGAAGTTTCCGCGCGTGCGGCTGCTCCAGAGCGCGTCCAACCTCGGCTTCGGGGGCGCGTCCAACGTCGGCGCGGCGGCGGGCACCGGCCGCGCCATCCTGCTGCTCAACAGCGACTGCGAGCTCGCGCCCGGCGCGCTCGCCACGCTGCTCGGCGCGCTCGACGCCGACGCCACGCTGGGCGCTGTCTTCGCGCGGCTCGTCAACGCCGACGGCACGCTGCAGCCCTCCGTGCACGACGCGCTGCCGACGCCCTGGAGCCAGGCCGGCGACGTGCTCTTCGCGTCCTCGCTCAAGTACGCGCTCTACCGGGCGCCCGCGCTCAAGCCGGCGCTCCTGCGCGGCACGCTGCGGCGCCACGCGGCGGCGCACGACGTGGCGTGGGGCGGCGCCGCCTGTCTCCTCGTCCGCCGCAAGGCGTTCGACGCGGTGGAGGGCTTCGACGAGCGCTTCTTCATGTACATGGAGGACGTCGATCTCTGCGCGCGGCTGGGCGCCGCCGGCTTCCGCCTGCGCTACGTGCCGGAGGCCGTCGCCGTGCACCACTGGGGCGCTTCGACGGCCAGGAGCCCGGCGCGCATGCTGCGCCATGCGTACCTCAGTCGCGTCGCGTACTTCGACAAGCACTTTCCGGGCTGGGGCGGCGGCGTCGCGGGCGCGCTGGCCTCGCTCGAGCTCGCCGTGAGGACGGTCGCCCTCGGCCTCGGGGCCTGGCTCACGGGATCCGCGGCGCTCGGCGCGCGCGCGGAGGCGAGCGCCGCGTGCCGCGCCGACCTCGCCGCGGCGCCGCGCGCGCGCGTGCCGGCGGCGACCGCGCTCGCGGTGGCCGCCGCGCTGCTGGTCGCGGCCTACGCGGGCACGGTGATCCGGATCGCCGCCGACGGCGGCTTCATCGACTTCGCGCACTACTACGCCTTCGCGATCCACGTGGCGCGCGGCGGCGACGCCTTCGACCCGTCGGCGCCCGCGCGGCTCAACGAGGAGCTCGGGCTCCGCTCCGCCGGCGCGCCGCTGAAGTACCCGCCGCTCTTCTACGTCGCGATGCGCCCGTGGACGTGGCTGCCGTTCCGCGCGGCCGCCCTCGCGTGGCTCGCGCTGGGGCAGGTGTTGCTGGTCGTGACGGCGGCGCTCGTGCTGCGGCGCCGCGCGGCCGAGCCCGCGCGCCTCGTCGCGGTCCTCGCCGTCGCCGCGCTCTCCCAGCCGCTCGTGGAGACGCTCCACCTCGGCCAGGCGAACGTCGTCGTGCTGGCCCTCCTGGCGCTCGGCTGGCGGGGCGCGCGCCAGGGGCGGCCGTGGGGCGCCGCGCTCGCGCTCGGGCTCGCGGTGCACGTCAAGCCGCAGTTCGGCCTCCCCATCGCGGCCCTCTGGTGGATCGGCCAGCGCGCCGTCGCGTATCGCGCCGCCGCGGTGGCCGCCGCCGGCCTCGCGGCCGGCGTCGCCGCCGTCGGCCCCGGCGCGCACGTCGACTGGGTGCGCCACGCGCTCGCGATGCCGGCGTCCCTGCACGCGTGGAGCCTGAACGTCGCGCCGCACGCCGCGCTCCACCGGCTGCTCGACGGCGGGCTCGGCGCGCGGGCGGTGGAGCCGGTGGCGCTGGCCACGAGCCTGGCGATCCTCGCCGCCGTCGCGTACGCCGCGCGCGGCCGCCCCGCGCCCGGGACGCCCGCGTTCGACTGGGCCTTCGGCCTCGCCGTGGCGGCGGTGCCGCTCGTGGCGCCGTTTTCCGAGGAGCACCATCTCGTCGTGCTCCTGCTGCCGCTGGCGCTCCTGGTGCTGGCGCCGGACGCCTCGCCGCGGGCGAGCGTGGCGCTGGCCGCCGCGGCCGTGCTGCTGGGCGCGCGCTACTCGCTCGAGCGCTTCCCGGCGCTGCACGCGGGGCTGCCCTCGCTGCTGCTGACCGGCAAGACGGCGGGCGCCGGGCTCCTCGCGTGGCTGCTCGCCCGCCGCCTCCGGGAGGCGACCCGGTGACGCCGAAGATCGCCGTCGTCATCCCCGCGCTGAACGAGCGCGAGAACCTCGCGCTGCTCCTGCCCGCGCTCCGCGAGGTGCTGGAGGACCTCGGCGTGACGTCCGAGATCGTCGTCGCCGACGGCGGCTCCACCGACGGCTCGCGTGAGGCGGCGGCGCGGCGCGGCGCGCGCGTGGTCGTGCAGACCGAGCGCGGCTACGGCGGCGCGCTGCTGGCCGGGTTCGCGGCGACGACGGCGCCGTGGATCCTCACGATGGACGCCGACCTCTCGCACCGTCCCGTGTTCGCGCAGGAGCTGTGGAAGCGTCGCCACGAGGCCGAGGTGCTCATCGCGTCCCGCTACGTGCCCGGCGGCCGCGCCGACATGGACGGCCTGCGGCGGCTGCTGAGCCACGTGCTCAACCGCACCTACGCGCGCGTGCTGGCGCTGCCGGTGCACGACCTGTCGAGCGGCTTTCGGATGTATCGGCGCGAGGCGCTCGAGGGCCTCCGCCCCGAGGCGCGCGACTTCGACTTCCTGGAGGAGGTGCTGGTCCGGGCCCACGCCGAGGGCTGGCGGGTGGTCGAGGTGCCGTTTCACTACATGGCGCGTGGCTCCGGCCGCTCCCACGCGCGGCTCGTGAAGTTCGGCTGGGCGCTGACGCGCACGCTCGCGCGCATGTGGCGGCTGCGCAACTCGGTGGACGCGGCCGACTACGACTATCGCGCCTACGACGGGGCGATCTGGCTCCAGCGTTACTGGCAGCGGACGCGCCATCGCATCGTCACGGGCTGGGTGGGCGAGGGGCCGGTGGTGGACGTCGGCTGCGGCTCGAGCCGGATCATCGTGGACCTGGCCGCGGCGGTCGGGATCGACATCCGGCACAGCAAGCTGCGCTGGCTGCGTCCGCGCCACGCGCGGCTCACCCGCGCGAGCGGGGACGGGCTGCCGCTGCGCGACGCCAGCGTCGGCACCCTCATCACCTCCGAGGTCATCGAGCACGTCACCAACGCCGAGGACCACCTCGCGGAGGCCGCGCGCGTGCTGCGGCCGGGCGGCACCCTGATCGCCGGCACCCCGGACTACGGGCGGTGGCTCTGGTGGGTGATCGAGTGGGTGTACGGCCGCGTGCTGCCCGGCGCCTACGCCCACGAGCACGTCACCCACTACACGCGCGCGAGCCTGGCCGCGAGCCTCGCGCGCCACGGCTTCGAGGTGCTCGACGTCCGCTACGTCGGCGGCTGCGAGATGATCTTCCACGCGCGGCGACGGGCGTGATGCGGCTCGACGTCGACGGGCGCGAGCTGGTGGCCGGGGCGCGCACCGGCATCGGCCGCTACCTGCGCGAGGTGCTGCGCGCCGCCGCCGCGCGCGGCTGGCGCTCGACCGTGTACGGCGACGCGAACACGGTGCTCGAGGACGCGCCGGCCGGGGTCACCCTCACGCGGCTGGCGGCGCCGGGCACGCGCTGGTGGGATCAAGTGGCGCTGCCGCTCGCGCTGCGTCGGAGCGGCGCCGACGTGCTGCTCTCGCCCTATTACAAGGGACCGGTGCTCGCGCCGTGCCCGGTCGTGCTCACGGTCCACGACCTCTACTTCATCGGCTACGGCGGCCGGCGCTGGCCGCTGCGCGACGCCGTGCTCACCGCCGCCGCGCGGCTCTATGCGCGCCGCGCGCGCGCGATCGTGACCGACTCCGAGCACTCGCGCCGGGCCGTCATCGAGCGGCTGGGGGTGGCGCCGGCGAAGGTGACGACGATCGGCGTCGCCGTCGGCGCCGAGTTCGTTCCCACGCTGCTCGCCGACGTGGCGCGCGCCCGCTACCGCCTCGGCGGCTCCTACGTCCTCTCCGTCGGCAACTTCATGCCGCACAAGAACCTCGAGGGGCTCCTGCGCGCGTGGGCGTCGCTGCCGCCCACGCTGCGGGCCGCTCACCGGCTGGTGCTGGCGGGCGGCGATGCCGGGCGGCGGCCGCGGCTCGAGACGCTCACGCGCGCGCTCGGCGTGACGGCGAGCGTCGTCTTTCCCGGCCGCATCGACGACGCCGACCTGCCCGGCCTCTACAGCGCGTGCGCCGCCTTCGTGCTGCCCTCGCTCGACGAGGGCTTCGGGCTGCCCGCCGTGGAGGCGATGGCCTGCGGCGCGCCCGTGATCGTCTCCGATCGCGGCGCCCTGCCGGAGGTGGCGGGGCCTGGGGCGGCGGTGGTGGACGCGGCTGCGGAGGGTGCGCTGGCGGCCGCCCTCGCGCGGGTGCTCCTCGAGCCCGAGCACCGCGAGGCGCTCCGCCGGCGCGGGCGCGCGCGCGCCGCCGACTTCGCGCCCGCGCGCACTGCCGGCCGCCTGCTGGACCTCCTCGAGACCGTCGCCGGCGCGGCGGTGACGGCGACGCGCTGATGTGCGGCATCGCCGGCTGGGTCGGCGCGGGCGGCGGCCGCGAGGTCCTCGACGCGATGCTGCGCGCGCTCGAGCACCGTGGCCCCGACGACACGGGCCGGTCCCTGGATGGCGAGGCGGCGCTCGGGATGACGCGGCTGTCCATCATCGACCTCGTCACCGGGCAGCAGCCCATGACGAGCGCGGACGGGATGGCGACGCTCGTCTTCAACGGCGAGATCTACAACTTCCGCGACCTGCGCGGCGAGCTGCAGGCCCGCGGCCGCCGGTTCGCCACGCGCAGCGACACCGAGGTGCTGCTGCGCGCGTGGGAGGAGTACGGCGAGGCGTGCGTCGACCGGCTGCGCGGCATGTTCGCCTTCGCGGTGTGGGACGCGCGACGGCGGCGGCTCTTCCTGGCGCGTGACCGCCTCGGCAAGAAGCCGCTCTACTACTGGCATCGCGACGGTCTGCTCGTGTTCGCCTCCGAGCCCAAGGCGCTGCTGCTGCACCCCGCCGTGGGTCGCGCGCTCGACCCCGCCGCGCTCGAGCACTACGCGGCCTTCGGCTACACGCCGGCCGGGCGCTCGATCTTCGAGGGCATCGCGAAGCTGCCGCCGGGCCACACGGCGACGCTGGCGGGTGGCGCGCTGGCCCTCCGGCGCTACTGGGTGCTGCCGGCGGGCGCCGCCGTGCGCGCGCCCGCGGCCTCCTCCTGGGACGAGCTGCGGCGCCGCGTGCGCGCCGAGGTGCGCGACGCCGTGCGCGTGCGCCTGGAGGCCGACGTCCCCCTCGGCGTGTTCCTGAGCGGCGGCGTGGACTCGAGCGTGATCGTGGCCTGCATGCGCGAGCTGAACGTCGGGCGGCTGGCCACGTTCTCGGTCGGCTTCGGCGCCGACCTCTCGCACGACGAGCTGCCGTACGCGCGCGCCGTCGCGCGGCGGTTCGAGACCGAGCATCACGAGGAGATCCTCGAGCCCAAGGCGGCGGATCTCGCGGCCACGGTCCTGCGTCACTTCGACGAGCCCTTCGCCGACTCCTCGGCGATCCCCACCCTGGTCGTCGCCGAGGCCACCGGGCGCCACCTGAAGGTCGCGCTGTCCGGGATCGGCGGCGACGAGACGTTCGGCGGCTACCCGCGTTACCTCGGCGTGCGGCTCTCCGAGGCGTGGGCGCGCGTGCCGCGCGTGCTGCGCGCGGGGCCCGAGGCGCTCGCGCGGCGGCTGCTGCCGGACTCCGCGGGGAGCCGCAACCTCGGCGACTGGGCGCGCCGCTTCGCCGACGGCGCCGGGCGGCCGATGCCCGAGCGCTACGTCGGCTGGACGCGCTTCTTCGACGCGGGGGCGCTGGCCACGCTCGCCACGCCGGCGCTGGGCCGTTATTTTGGGAGCGACGTCGAGACCGCCCACCGCGCGGCGTGGGCGGGCCGCGGCCACGGCGATGCCGTGGACGGCGCCTGGCGCATCGACCTCGCGAGCTACCTGCCGCACGACCTCCTGACGATGGCCGACCGCATGAGCATGGCGCGCTCGCTCGAGCTCCGGGCGCCGTTCTGCGACCACCGGCTGATCGAGTTCAGCCTGACGATTCCGCCGGCGGCCAAGCTCGCGGGGTTCCGGCTCAAGGCGCTGCTCAAGGCCGCGTTCGCCGACGTGCTGCCGCCCGAGATCGTGCGGCGGCGCAAGCAGGGCTTCATGATCCCGCTCGACCGCTGGCTGCGGACGGAGCTGAGAGATCTCGTCGAGGACGCGCTGGCGCCCGAGCTCGTGCGGAGCCGGGGGCTGTGGCGCGTCGACGTGGTGCGGCGGCTCGTGGGCGAGCACCTCGCGGGCGCGCGCACGCACGGCGACCGGATCTGGACGCTCGTCATGCTCGAGCTGTGGATGCGCGCGTACCTCGACGCGCGCGGCGCGTGGCGGCTGTCGTGACGCCCCTGAGCGTGCTGATGGTCGCCGACGTCTCGCCGCTCGCGGGCGCGGGCGGCGGCGAGCGCGTGCTCTGGGAGCACGCCCGTGGCCTCGCGCGTCGCGGCCACGCGGTGACGGTCCTCGCCCGCGCCTCCGACGGGGCGCCGGCCGGCACCCACGAGCGCGAGGGCGTGCGCGTGGTGCTCTTCGCCGCCGGCCGCGGCACGCGCGCGGGCTTCCTGCGCGAGGCGGTCTTCGCCGCGCGCCGCGCCGCGGGCGCCGTGCTCGCCGAGTCCGCGATCGACGTCCTCAACGTGTACCAGCCGCTCTCGGGTTACGGCGTGCTGGGGCTGGCGGCCGCGCGCCGCCGTCCCGCGCTCTACACGTTCCTGTCGCCGGCGCCGCTCGAGTATCGCTCGCGTGAAAGGATGACGCTGCATCACGTCGGCGGCGTGACCGGCTGGCTGGGCGCGGCCGCGCTCTGGACGCTCGAGCGCGCGTGCCTGCGCCGCGCCAGCCGGATCCAGGTGCTGAGCGACTACTCCGCGGAGCAGCTCTGGCAGCTCTACCGGATCGCCGCCGACCGGCTCGTGAAGATCCCGGGCGGCGCCGATCTGACGACCTTCCGGCCGGCGGAGGACCGCGCCGCCGTGCGCGCGCGTCTGGGCCTGCCCAAGGAGGCGTCGCTGCTTCTCACGGTGCGCAACCTCGAGCTGCGCATGGGGCTCGACACGCTGCTGCGCGCGCTGCCGCTCGTGGTGTCGCGCCGGGGGGATGCCCAGCTCCTGATCGTCGGCGCGGGCTCGTTGCGCGCCGACCTCGAGGCCCTCGCCGCCGCGCTCGGCGTCAGCGCGCACGTCCGCTTCCTCGGCTTCGTGCCGGAGGCCGACCTGCCGCGCTACTACCAGGCCGCCGACTGCTTCGTGCTGCCGACGCGCGAGCTGGAGGGCTTCGGGCTCGTCACCGTCGAGGCGCTCGCGTGCGGCACGCCCGTGCTGGGCACGGCGGTCGGCGCCACGCCCGAGTTGCTCGACCCGCTCGATCCGGCCCTCGTGTTCCCGGCCGCCACGCCGGAGGCGATCGGCGAGCATCTGGTCGGCTTCCTCGAGCGGCTCGAGCGCGATCCGGGCGCCGGCGCGCGGCTGCGGCAGGCCGCGCGCGCGCACGCCGAGCGCCACTACAGCTGGGACCGCACGGTCGCCGCGCTCGAGGCCGAGCTGGCGCGGCTCGTGCGCGGCGCGACGACGCCGCTGCCCGCGGCGGCGTGCGAGACGTGCGCCGCGCCGCTCGGGCCCGCGCGCCTCGCATACCGCGGCCTCCACTACCGTCGCTGCGCGGCCTGTGGGACCCGGGCGCTGGCCGCGATGCCCACCGACACCGAGCTGCGGCTGCGCTACGAGACGGCCTATCCGCGGATGTTCACGCCCTCCCGCGTCCGGGCGCCGCGCCGCGAGATGCTCACGGGCCTCCTCGCCCAGGCGCGGCGCCACACGGCGCCGGGCCGGCTCCTCGACGTCGGCTGCGGCGGCGGCCATCTGCTGAGCGCCGCCCGCGCCCGCGGCTGGCGCGGCGTCGGCACCGATCTCTCGCACGTCGCGTGCGTGGCCGCGCGCGAGACAGCGGCAGCCCCGATCGCGCAGGCGGAGGCCACCGCGCTGCCCTTCCGTGACGGCGCGCTCGACGCGGTCACGCTCGTCAACGTCCTCGACCACACGGCGGCCGCGCGCCGCACGCTGCACGAGGCGGCGCGCGTGCTGCGTCCCGGCGGCCTGCTCGTCGTGCGCGTGCCGAACGGTCCGGTTCACGCGACGGCGGCCCGCACGCTCGCGCGGCTCGGACCGCTGGCGCGACTGCGCGGCCTGGACGCGTTTCCGATCCTGCACGTCTTCGCGTTCGGGCGGGGCGCGCTCGTGCGGCTGCTGACGGGGACGGGCTTCGAGGTCCTGCGCGTGGGCAACTCCGGGCTCGCGGGCCCGCCGAGCGGCCGCGCGGGGCGCGCGCTCGGCTCGGCGGTGCAGACGCTGGCCGCGCTCACGGCGGCGGCCTCGCGCGGCCGCTGGCTGCTCGGGCCGTCGCTCGAGGTCTACGCCAGGCGCACGTTCCCCGAGCCGGGGCGTCCATGAGCCTGACCACCCTGCACGTCATCACGCGGCTGACCCTCGGCGGCGCCGCCGAGAACACGGTGGCGACCATGGTGGCGCTCGACGCCGCCGGCTACCCGGGACCGCTGGCCGTGGGCGTCGCGGAGTCCGACGCGGGCAGCGTGGACGACGCGCGCCGGCGCGGGGTGCGGCTGCTGGACGTCCCCGCGCTCGGCCGCGAGGTCGGGGCGCGCGACCTCACCGCGCTCGTCCACCTCTGGCGCCTGATGCGCGCGCGGCGGCCGGCCATCGTGCACACGCACACGTCCAAGGCCGGCTTCGTCGGCCGGCTCGCCGCGCGGCTGGCCGGCGTCCCGGCGATCATCCACCAGCCGCACGGCCACATCTTCTACGGCTACTACGGCGCCGGCCGCACGGCGTTCTACGTCGCGCTGGAGCGCCTCGCCGCGCGCTGGACCGATCGGCTCGTCACCCTCACCGAGCGCGGGACCGACGAGCACCTCGCGCGCGGCATCGGGCGCCGCGCGCAGTACCGCGCGGTGCCGAGCGGCGTGCCGACCTCCCAGCTGCGCGCCCGCGCGCCCGCCCGCGCCGGCGCCCGCGCGCGGCTCGGGTTGGCCGGCGACGCCTTCGTCGTGGCCGGGCTCGGGCGCTTCGTGCCGGTCAAGGGCTTCGACCTCCTGGTGGCGGCGCTGCCCGCACTGGCCGCGGCCGTGCCGTCGGCGCGCGTCGTGCTCGTCGGCGACGGGCCCGAGCGCACGGCGCTGGAGGCCCAGGCCACCGGGCTCGGCGTGCGCGAGCGCCTGCTCGTCACCGGCGCCACGTCGGACGTTGCAGTCGGGCTCGCCGCCGCCGACGCGCTGGCGGCGCCCTCGCGCAACGAGGGCATGGGCCGGGCGCTCGTGGAGGCGATGGCCCTCGGCCTGCCCGTGGTCGGGACCGAGGTCGGGGGCATTCCCGCCGTCGTCGCCGACGGCGAGACGGGACGGCTCGTGCCGCCGGGCGACGCCGCCGCGCTCGCCGCGGCTCTGATCGAGCTGGGGCGCGACGCCGCGCTGCGCGCCAAGCTCGGCGCCGCCGCTGCCGCGCGCGCCGAGGCGTTCTCGACCGACGTCGCGCACGCGGCGATGCGCGCGATCTACGACGAGCTGGCGCGCGAGAAGGGCCTCGGGTGCCCCCAGGGGGGGTACAAGTGAGCCTCGGCGCGCCTGCGGCGCGCCGCGCTGCGCTGCTGGCGGCGTGGCTCGCCATCGCGCTCGGCGCGGCGCCGGCGGACGCCGCGGAGCCGTACGAGCGGCTGGCCGCGATCGTCCACGTGCACTCCGACCTCTCGACCGGCGAGTTCCCGCTCGAGGAGCTGACCGACATGGCCGAGCGCCAGGGACTCTCCGCGGTGCTGCTGACGGAGAACTACCTCAACCGTGTGGAGTACAGCCTGCCGCCGTTCCGCGCGCTGGCGCGCGTGACGTACGAGTCGCGCTCGGTGCGCGGCCGGCTCGATGAATATTTCGCGCGCGTGGCTCAGGCGCGCACGGCGCGCCCGCGGGTGCTGATCCTGCCGGGCGTCGAGGTCATGCCGCACTACTTCTGGACGGGCTCGCCGTTCTCGCTGGCGCTCACGCTGCACGGCACGCAGAAGAACCTGCTCATCTGGGGCCTCGACCGCGCGGCGCTCGAGCGCCTGCCCGTCATCGGCAACGACGCCGGCGGTGTCGTCGGGCTGCAGACGGTGCTCGACCTCCTGCCCGCGCTCCTCATCGTGCCGGGCGTGCTGCTGCTCGCCCGACCGCGCACGCATCGCCGTCCGCTCGGACGGGCAGTCGTGATCGTGCGGCGCCGCGCGTGGCTGCCCGGCCTGATCCTCTGCGCGATCGGCGTGAGCGCGCTCGTGCGCGCGTGGCCGTTCACGCACCCGGTGCACCCGGCGTGGGCGGACGCGGGCAGCGCGCCGTACCAGGACCTCATCGATTACGTCGAGCGGCGCGGCGGCGTCAGCGTGTGGTCGCTTCCCGAGGCGCGCGATGCCGGCGAGCAGGCCGTCGGGCCCGTGCGCGTGACGTGGGAGACCGAGCCGTACCCCGACGACTTGATGAAGACGTTCCGCTACACGGCGTTCGGCGCGATCTACGAGGACACGACCCGCTTCGAGCGGCCGGGCGAGGGGTGGGACCGGCTGCTCGGCGAATACGCGGCAGGCCAGCGCACGCGCGTGCCCTGGGCGCTCGCCGAGGCGGCGTTCCACGAGCACAGCGCGGGCAAGCGCGTGGGGCCGATCCAGACCGTCTTCCTCGTCCGCGAGCACACCGACGCGGGCGTGCTGGAGGCGCTCCGCGCAGGGCGGATGTACGCGCTGCAGCGCGGACGCGACACGGGGCTGGCGCTGAGGGAATTCGCCGCCACCGCCGGGGGCCCGAGCGCGATCTCCGGCGAGACGCTGCGCGCCGCCCCCGGCGCGCCGCTCGAGGTGACGGTGGCCGTCGACGCGGTCGAGCCGCGGCCCGCCGACGTGCGCGTGACGTTCGTCCGCAACGGCTCCGCGATCGCGGCGTGGAGCGGCTCGACGCCGTTCCGCGCGACGCACCGCGAGGTGTGGGACGGGCGGCCGGCCGTCTTCCGTCTCGAGGCGCGCGGCGGCGGCGCGCGCCTGCTCTCGAACCCGATCTTCGTGAGGCAGCCGTGAGGGTCGCGATCCACCAACCTCAATATCTGCCGTGGCTCGGCTATCTGGCGAAGTGGGCGGCCGCCGACCTGTTCGTCTTCCTCGACACCGTGCAGTACGAGAAGAACGGCTGGCAGAACCGCAACCGCATCAAGACGGCCGACGGCGCGCGCTGGCTCACCGTCCCCGTCCGCGCGCGCCTGGGCACGCGCATCGCGGCCGTGGCCCTCGACGTCGATCAGCCGTGGGGGGAGCGTCACCTGCGCTCGATCGAGACCGCGTACGAGCGCGCGCCGCACTTGCCGGCGTGGCGCGAGGCGCTCGCGCGCCTCTACGCGCAGCCCTGGGAGCGCCTGGCGCCGGTGGCGGTGGCGAGCGCCGAGTTCCTCGCCCGCGCGACGGGGGTCACGGCACCGGCCCGGCTGGCGTCCTCGCTGGCGGTGGACGACGACGACCCGACCGGGCGCCTGGTCGCCCTCTGCCGGGCCGTCGGGGCCGACACCTATCTGGCCGGCGGCCACGGCGCCAGATATATCGATGCCAAGCGCTTCGCCGACGCCGGGATCCGCGTGCTCTACCAGACCTACGAGCACCCCGTCTATGCTCAGCAACACGGCGATTTCGTGCCGTTTTTGTCGGGTCTCGATCTATTATTGATGCACGGCGATGAGAGCCTCCCGATCCTCCGTCGCGGCGACGCCTGGACCGAGGAGCCCTGAGTGAACGTCCTCGCCATCGGCGCCCACCCCGACGACATCGAGTTCGGCTGCGGCGGGATGCTCACCAAGTACGCGGAGAAAGGCCACGCCGTCTACCTGTTCGTGGCCTCCGACGGCGCGCTGGGCGGCGACGGCTCCGTGCGCCGCCGCGAGCAGCAGGACTCGGCGCTGGTCATCGGCGCCCGCGAGGTGTTCTGGGGCGACTACCAGGACACCGAGATCCCGCTCAACCGCGAGCTGATCGTCCGCCTCGAGGCCGTGATCCGCCAGATCGAGCCGCGCATGATCTTCGTCAACTTTCCGGAGGACACGCACCAGGACCACCGCAACCTCGCCCAGGGCACGCTCTCCGCCACCCGGTACGTCCCGAACTTCCTGTTCTACGAGGGGCCGACCAGCGTCAACTTCACGCCGAACTGCTTCACCGACATCGAGAAGGTGCTCGACAAGAAGCTCGCGTGCCTGGAGGCGCACCGCTCGCAGGTGGCCAAGACCAACATCGAGGATCTGTCGATCCTGGAGCTGGCCGTCTCGACCGCCAACTTCCGTGGGATCCAGGCGCGCGTGAAGTACGCCGAGGCCTTCCAGAGCATCCGGCTGCTGCTCAACCTTTGATTCCGCACTCCAAACCGTCCGTCACGGACGACGACGCCGAGCGCGTCGCGCGCGTCGTGCGCTCGGGCCAGCTCGCGCAGGGGCCGGAAGTGGCCGCGTTCGAGCGCGAGCTCGCCGCGCGCCTGGGCGTCCAGGACGCCGCCGCCGTGGCCTCCGGCACCGTCGCCCTCGAGCTGGCGCTCGCCGCGCTCGGGATCGGCGCCGGCGACGAGGTGCTGATCCCGACCTACGTGTGCGACGCGCTCCACCACGCGGTGCGCCGCGGGGGCGCGACGCCCGTGCTGGTGGACGCCGATCCCGTGACCCAGTCGCTGTCGGCCAAGGACGCGCGCGCCCGGCGAACGCGACGCACGCGCGCGGTGATCGTCCCGCACGCCTTCGGTCTCGTGGCCGACCTCGAGCCCTTCCAGGCGCTGGAGGTGCCGGTGATCGAGGACTGCGCCCAGGCGCTCGGCGCGCGAACGCCCGCCGGCCATCCGGCCGGGGCCGACGGCGCGCTCGCCGTCTGCTCGTTCTACGCGACGAAGATGATCGCGGCGGGCGAGGGCGGGGCGGTGGCGGGCCCGGCCGCGCTCGTCGCGCGCGTGCGCGAGGCTCGCGACTACGACGAGCAGGAGACGCTGGCGCCGCGCACCAACGCCAAGCTCACGGACATGGCCGCGGCGCTCGCGCGCGGCCAGCTCGCCCGCCTCGACGCCTTCGTCGCGCGGCGCCGCGCGCTCGCCGCCCGCTACCGCGCCGCGCTCGCCGGCGCGCCGGTCCGGCTACCCGCCGACGCGGGGCCGCGGCACGTCTACCACCGGTTCGTGCTCGGGCTCGATCGCGATCCCGCCGGCGTCGCGGCAGCCCTCGCCGCGCGCGGGGTGGCGGCCCGGCGGCCCGTCTTCCGCCCGGCGCATCGCGCGCTCGGCCTCGGCGGCTACCCGGAGGCCGACCGGCTGTGGGGGGAGTCGCTCTCGATCCCGTGCTACCCGGCGCTCACCGACGACGAGGCCGAGCACGTGGGTCGGGCGCTCGCGGCGGTGCTCGCGGCATCCCCCCAGGGAGAGCCCACCCGGTGAGCCGGCCCGCCGCCCAGACGCTTCCCGATACCACGCCGGCGGCGCTCGCCGCCACGCTCCTGCGCGGCGCCTTCCTCGTCGCGCTGACGCTGCCGTCCGTGCGGCGCGGCTTCGGGGCGTCGGGCCTCGGCTGGGCCTACCTCGTCGCCCTCGCCTTCGCGTTGGCGCTCGTCAGCGTGCCGCTGGTGCGGGCGCTGGCGCGCTGGTGGGGCGTGCTCGACACGCCGGCCGCGCGCAAGGTGCACGCCGTCGCCACGCCGCTCCTGGGCGGCGCCGCCGTCTA
Organism: Candidatus Rokuibacteriota bacterium; assembly: GCA_003220225.1. Classification (GTDB taxonomy): domain Bacteria; phylum Methylomirabilota; class Methylomirabilia; order Rokubacteriales; family CSP1-6; genus AR12. Next base: position 1,330 of record QHRU01000050.1, on the reverse strand, counting down.
CGCGGCGTTCGCGGCCACCGTCCTCTTCAACTTCACGTTCTCGCTCACCCTCAAGGGCGTCGCCCTCGGGGCCACGATCGTCGTCGGCATCGGCGTGCTCGACGACCTCCTCGACGTGCCCGCGCGCTGGAAGCTGGCGGGGCAGGTCGTGGCGGTGGCGGTGGCCATGAGCTACGGCGTCGTGCTCGACACGATTCCCACCGCCTGGCCCGGCTCGTATGCGATCAACCTCGTGCTCACGCTGCTCTGGTTCCTCATGGTGACCAACGCCCTGCAGTTCCTCGACGGCATGGACGGCCTCGCGGCGGGCCTCGGCGCGATCGCCGCGCTCTTCTTCAGCCTGGCCGCGCTCCAGACCAACCAGCCGTACCTGATGTTCCTCGCCGCCCCGCTCGTCGGCGCCTGCCTCGGCTTCCTGCCCTACAACTTCCGCTTCGGGCGGCCGGCCACGATCTTCCTCGGCGACGCCGGCGCGAGCTTCATCGGCTTCACCCTGGCCGGCCTCGCGGTGATGGGCGAGTGGGCGGAGAACGACTTCATCGGGCTGCTCACGCCGGTGCTGATCCTCGCCGTGCCGCTCTTCGACATCGCGTTCGTCGGCACCGTGCGGATCGTCACGGGCAAGGTGCACTCGTTCGGCGAGTGGCTCGCCTACACGGCCCGGGATCACATCCATCACCGCTTCGAGGCGCTCGGCCTGACGCGCACGGAGACGGTGCTGCTGATCTTCTTCATCGCGGCCACCCTGGGCCTGTCGGCCATGCTGCTCAAGGACGCGACCAAGCACGAGGCGGCGCTCGTGCTCATCCAGGCCGGCTGCGTGCTGGCGATCATCGCGGTGCTCGAGGGCGTGGCGCGCGGACGAGGCCGGTGAGTCGGGGTATGATGAGATTCAGCGAGGAGCCATCCATGCGCGTCCGCAAAGGCGTCTTTCCCGCGGCCGGTCTCGGCACGCGGTTCCTGCCCGCGACCAAGGCCCAGCCCAAGGAGATGCTGCCGCTCGTCGACAAGCCGACCATCCAGTACGTCGTCGAGGAGGCGGTGGCCTCGGGGCTGCAGGAGATCATCATCGTCACCGGCCGCGGCAAGCGCGCGATCGAGGACCACTTCGACGCCGCCTTCGAGCTGGAGTACTACCTGAACGATCGCGGCAAGGTCGAGGAGTTGGCGCAGATCAAGACGATCTCCGAGATGGCGTCGGTGTCCTACGTGCGCCAGAAGGAGCCGCTCGGCCTCGGCCACGCCATCCTGTGCGCCCGCGCGCTCGTGGGCGACGAGCCGTTCGGCGTCTTCCTCGGCGACGACATCATCGGCGGCGCGCCGACCCCCT
>QHRU01000049.1 GCA_003220225.1 Candidatus Rokuibacteriota bacterium | reverse complement strand
ACAAGCTGAAGGTCTTCTCGGACGAGCTGAAGGCCGGCATCGTCTGCTCGGGCATGAACGGCGGCAGCCACGAGGCGACGCTGGAGATGATGCAGCTCTTCGCCGAGGAGGTCATGCCGCACTTCCGCGAGGACGCCGAGGTCGACGAGACCGCGGGGGTCGGGCGATAAACGGCCTGCGCGTGGCGCTGGCGGCGCTGATGGTTCTGGCCGTTGCGGATGTCGCGGCCGCGGCCTCCCGCGAAAACGAGCTCAAGCGCGTCATCAATCGCAACACCGGCTTCGCCCACATGACGCGCGGCATGAACATGTACACGCTCATCGCCCTGCGCTCGTGCGTGACCGACGCGGACCTGCCCGTCCTGCGTCGGCTGCTCTTCGACCGCGACTACGTGACACAGCTCAGCGCAGCCGGCGTTCTCGTGGACATGGGCGCCGGCGGCCGCGCCACGCTGGTCAGCGCCCTGCCGGAAGCCACGGAGTACCGTGCACGGAGCACCATCCAGGACGCGCTGCGGGAGGCGGACGATCCGGCGCGGCGCCCGCTCAGCGCATTTCCGCTCGACGAGCGCGAGCGCAAGCGCCTCCGCGGCTGCGGCGCAGCCGCGCATTGAACGCAGCAAGGAGCCGGTGATGGGAATCAAGGCCATCGACCACTGGGTCATCGTCGCGGGCGATCTGCAGCGCACGCTAGATTTCTACCAGCGCCTCGGCTTCACGATCGCATGGGAGAAGCGACCGGGCCGCCCGGACATGGCGACGATCCGGATCAATCCCGCGCAGAAGATCAACGTCCACGGGCCCGAGGCGCCGGCGCGGCCCGGCTATCTCGGAGCGCGGCAGCCGACGCCGGGCGGCGCCGACTTCTGTCTCGAATGGGAGGGCACGGTCGAGGAGGTGGTGGCACTGCTCAAACGCCAGGGTATCGTCGCCGAAGCCGGCCCCGGGCCGCGCACCTGCGCGCGCGGCGTGTCGACCAGCGTGTACTTCCGTGATCCCGACGACAATCTGGTCGAGTTCACCGTGTACGATCGCCGGATCTGACGTCCCCACTCCTTGGACGTCTGGAGCCGCAGAAGGCGCAGCGCTCGCTCCAGTAAGCCCAGTAAGCTCCCGGGCCAAAAAACCTTCGACCACATGCAGGGCACCGCCAACCGTTGCAGCCATATCGTCAGAACGAGAAATACGACCATGCACGTCAGCGTGACCAATGGCCCCCCGGTCGGGGCGAAAGCCGTCACCAGGAGATACAACGGTCCGGTGAGGAGCAACACCGCGACGAAGAGCTTTGGAGCGAGACCTATCTGCCGCCACGCGGGACCTGGAAGCCCCATGACCGAGGCGCCGTTCTTGTCGACTCTCGCGTACGACGCGACGAGCATCCCGGCCGCATACGCAGGGACATAGCTGAGCGCCCACTGTCGAACACCTTCCTTCATCAGAGGCCACACGAGAGCGAGGCCGATGACCCCGATCAGCAACATGACGCCGCCGGCTGTCATGCCTTTCAAACGGGAGTCGCGCACGATACTGATCGGAAGGCTGTGACCAACTCGAACGGTCGAGAACCCCGTCACGAGACCGAAGATCGCCATGACAATGATCACGGTCATAAGGTGACGCCGGCCTTCTGCGCGAGGGATGACGAGCCGACGGCCAGCGAGACCAAGAGCAGAGCACGTCCGATCACCGCCCGCACTTCGATCTGCTTGGGAAGGGCTATCTTTTCGAGGAGCGCCGCGGTCCGCGCGTCAACTTCACACGGATGTCAGGCGGCAAATCGATCGGAATGAACCAGTCAGCAGGGTACAGATAGTCCTCTCCGCTCTCGTCGACGACTCTAAGGTCGCCACTTTCCAAGGCGCCTCGGTCAGCGATCACTCGATAGATCTTGTGGAGCTCGAGCGACGCGGGATACTCCGAATTGTCGACACAGAGAACGAAGCTCGCGCCGGATTGCGGCCGGCTCTTGATGAGCCTAGTCGACATACCGCTTGCGCTTGATTTCCTTGCGGCCAATGCCATGCGCCTCATACCAGTGAAGTTCGGCCCTTCGCGTCGTGCCGTTGGACAGCTCGATGAGCGCGACTCCCTTCAGCTTCCGCCACCGTCCGTTACCGTACGCCTTGTTCAGCCTCGACAACTCCCGGATGCCCCGCCCTTCTGCGATCGTCTCTCGTTTCCCTGACAGGCGGATGATCCGGAAGCGCATCGCGCCTCATTATTACGAACGCTGCTTGATCAGAACATGTCTTCATTCCGATACGTCAGTAGCTCTTCGGCAGCCCCAGCACGTGCTCGGCGAGGTGGTTGAGCACCATCTGCTGGGAGACGGGCGCGATCTTGTAGAGGCGCACCTCGCGCCAGAGCCGCTCCACGTAGAACTCCTTGGCGTAACCGTAGCCGCCGTGCGTCTGCAGCGCGACGTCGCAGGCCTCGAAGCCGGCCTCGGCGCCCAGCAGCTTGGCGACGTTGGACTCGGCGCCGCACGGCTGGCCGTGGTCGAAGAGCCACGCGGCCTTCAGGCACATCGCCTCCGCCGCCTCGAGCTTGGCCCACGCCATCGCGAGCGGGTGGGCGATCGCCTGGTTCTGGCCGATGGGCCGGTCGAAGACGACGCGCTGCTTGGCGTACTCCACCGCCCGGCCGAGCGCGGCGCGGCCGATGCCGACCGCCTCGATGCCCGTGAGCATGCGCTCGGGGTTGAGCGAGTCCAGGATGTGGTAGAAGCCGCTGCCCACCTCGCCGACGACGTTTTCCTCGGGGATCTCGAGGCCGTCGATGAAGATCTCGTTGCTGTCGACGGCGGCGCGGCCGAGCTTCTCGATCTCCTGCACGGTGATCTTCGCGCGATCGAACTCGGTGAAGAACAGCGTGAGGTTCTTGAGGGGCTTCTTCGGGTCGCGCTCATCCGTGCGCGCCAGTAACAATATATGGGTCGCGTTGCGGGCGTTGGTGTTCCAGACCTTGCGGCCGTTGACGACCCAGCGGTCGCCCTGCCTGACGGCGCGCGTCTGGATCCGCGAGGTGTCGCTGCCGACGTTGGGCTCGGTGACGCCGAACGACATCACGATCTCGCCCGTCGCGATCTTCGGCAGGTACTTCTCCTTGAGCCGCTCGGAGCCGTGCTTGATGACGGGCATCGGCGGAAACACGTAGAAGTGGATCGGCGAGGCGCCGCTGGTGCCGGCGCCGGACGCGCAGATCTCGTGCAGCAGGATGGCCGCCTCGGTCACGCCGAGTCCCGACCCGCCGTACGCCTCGGGGATGATCGCGCCCAGCCAGCCGGCGCGCGCGAACGCCTTGACGAAGTCCCACGGGTACTCGTGCTTGCGGTCCTTCTCGAGCCAGTAGTCGAGCGAGAACGAGCGCGCGAGCGTGGCGACTTCCTTGCGGATCATTTCCTGCTGCTCGGTCAGCGCGAAGTCCATTGCCGGATTCTAACGTAGGATAGGGCGCGACGGGAGGACGGCATGGCGACCTTGACCGAACGGATGTTGGGCGCGGCGCTCCTGGAGCGCACAACGTACGAAGAAGTCGAGCGGGACAGGACGGCCACGGCCCAGGCCCTCGGCGTGGTCGTGCTGAGCTCCGTGGCGGCCGGCATCGGCCTCGGCGCTGGCCTGCGCGGGCTGATCATCAACACCGTGGCGTCGATCGTGCTGTGGGCGATCTGGGCCGCCCTCGTCTACGCGATCGGGACCAGGCTGCTGCCCGAACAGGATACCCACGCCGACTGGGGCGAGGTGGCGCGCACCGTCGGCTTCGCGCAGGCGCCGGGTCTGCTGCGCGTGTTCGGCATCGTCCCGGTCCTCGGCCACTTTGTGCGCGCCGCCACGGACGTCTGGGTGCTCATCGCGACGGTGGTCGCCGTGCGTCAGGCGCTGGACTATCGCTCGCTGCCCCGTGCCCTCGGCGTGTGCCTCATCGGCTGGGTCCTTCAGGTCGTCGGCTTCTTGGTCCTACGGCGGACGCTCGGGTAGAATCGCGGCGCGATGGCGGTCCAGGGACTCTACGCGCTGCAGAACGGCTTCATGGGCGCCCAGCGCTCGCTGCTGTTCTACGGCGAGTACTCGGAGGCGCGCACTCAGATCCCGGTCACCTGCTACGTCGTGCGCACCTCCGACGCCATCATCCTGTTCGACACCGGCGTGGCGCCGCGCGCGGTGCCGGGCCTCATGCGCAACGACCCGTTCGCGCGGTTCACCGACGAAGATCTGTTGGTGCACCGGCTCGATGGCCTCGACCTGTCGCCGTCACGCGTGGATCTCGTGGTCCTGTCGCACCTTCACTACGACCACGCCGGCGGCGCCGCGCTGTTCTCGGAGTCCGAGCTCGTCGTGCAGAAAGACGAGTACGCGTACGCCCACTACCCCGCCCCGTTCTTCGCGCCCTTCTACTACCGGAAGAACTTCGACCTGCCGGGATCCAGGTGGCGGCTGCTCGACGGCGATACCGAGCTGGTGCCGGGGGTGACCGTCCTCCGCACGGACGGTCATACGCCCGGTCACCAGTCGCTGCTCGTCGAGCTACCCGAGAGCGGGCCCGTGGTCCTGGCCGGCGACTCGTGCTACTGGCAGGAGCACATCGACCAGGAGCGCGTGCCCGGGGTGGTCTGGGACCCGACGCGGGCGCTGCACTCGATCAAGAAGCTCAAGACCATCGCCCGCCTCACCGGCGGGAAAATTTTCCCCAGCCACGACCCCGTCTTCTGGCAGACAGTGAAGCAGGCGCCCGAGGCGTATCGCTAGCCTAGTCGGCTGTCGGGTATCGAGGGGTGCCACGGCTTTGCCGGGGCGCCCCGAGCGTGTGGGGGGTATGGGGGGCCATTTCGGGGCCCCCCATGTCACTAGTCGGGCGCTTGTCGCGCCGCGGGACCTGCGCGTCCTTCTTGCGCGCCTCGCTGAGCCCGATGGCGGTCGCCTGCTTGCGGCTGGTCACCCGCTTGCCGCTGCGCCCACTCTTGAGCGTGCCGCTCTTGCGCCGCCGCATCGCCGACTTGACCATCGTGCCCGCGCTCTTGCCGTACCGCGCCATCTCCGCCACCTCCTGATGAGAGTCTTCCCGGTTGACGCCTCCCGCGAGTATTGCAAACCGTGTGCACACGGCTGGCGCCGTGGCAAAGTAAGCGCGTGACGGACATCGGCAAGCGACTGAACGCCCTCGACTGGTCGGCCATCGAGCGCTCGATGTGGGAGTACGGCTACGCGAAGACACCGCCCGTGCTCACGCCGGACGAGTGCGCCGACCTCGCGGCGCTCTACGGCGACGAGGGCCGCTTCCGCAGCCGGATCGACATGGCCCGGTACCGTTTCGGCGTCGGCGAGTACAAATACTTCGCGGCGCCGCTGCCGCCGCTCGTGGAGGCGCTGCGCGAGCGCGCGTACCCGCCGCTGGCCGCCATCGCCAACCAGTGGCAGGCGGCCCTCGGCGACCCCGACCTCTTCCCGGCGGATCTCGCGGCGCTGCTGCGACGCTGCCGCAAGCACGGCCAGACGAAGCCGACGCCGCTCATGCTCCGCTACGAAGCGGGCGGCTACAACTGCCTGCACCAGGACCTCTATGGCGACGTCGTCTTTCCGCTCCAGCTCACGTGCTTCCTCAGCCGCCGCAGCGTCGACTACGAGGGCGGCGACTTCCTCCTCGTCGAGCAGCGGCCGCGGGCGCAGTCACGCGGCGAGTCCATCGCCACCGAGCAGGGCGAGATCGTCATCTTCACCACGCGTCACCGCCCGGTGGAGGGCACGCGCGGCGTCTACCGCGCGGCCATGCGCCACGGCGTGAGCCGCGTGACGAAGGGCCTGCGCTACACGCTCGGCGTCATCTTCCACGACGCGAAATAGCGCGGTCAGGGCGGCGGGCGGCGCCAGTCCGTCGCGCGCTCGTACGCGCGGCCCAGGCGCAGCACGTTGGCCTCGTCGAACGGCCGGCCGACGATCTGCAGCGCGAGCGGGCGGCCGTCGGCGGTCCAGCCGCACGGCACCGAGAGCGCGGGCAGACCGGCGGTGTTGAACACGCGCGTGAGCCGGGAGAAGCGGCCCATGCGCGCGACGATATCGTCCACGCTGCCCGCCTTGGCGGCGGCGTAGGCCGGCGCGGGCTCCGGGATGGTGGGCACCAGTAAGACGTCGGCGTCGGCGAATGCGGCGGCGACGAAGTCCCGCGCGAACCGCTCGCGCACGCGCTGCGCCTGGAGATACTGCACGGCGGACACCGAGAACCCCGCCGACGCCCGCGCGTACACCACGGGCTGCACCTCGTCGCGCCGCTCTCGCAGCAGCGGCGCGTGCTCGGTGGCCGCCTCCGCGCTCACGATCGGCACGTTGCACTCCTGCGTCAGCGTCCACACGTCGGGCAGCTTCACCCCGCCGACCCGAACGCCGAGCGCTTGCACGGCGCCGATCGCGGTGCGCACGGCCGTTTCCACGTCGGCGTGCAGGTCATGGAAGAAGTGCGCCTCGGGCACCGCGGCGCGCAGGCCGGTGACCGGCGCCTCGAGCCCACCGACGACGTCGTCCACCGGCCGCGGACTCGAGGTCGGATCCGCGCCGTCGTGTCCGGCCATCGCAGTGAACAGCAGCGCGGCGTCCGTCACCGTCGCCGCCAGCGGCCCGATGTGGTCCATCGTCCACGACAGCGGCATCACCCCGGCCCGGCTCACGCGGCCGTACGTCGGCTTGAGCCCGACCACGCCGCAGCAGGCCGCGGGCAGCCGGATCGAGCCGCCGGTGTCGCTGCCGATCGCGCCGGCGACGAGCCCGGCGGCCACCGCCGCTGCCGAGCCGCTCGACGAGCCGCCGGCGGCGTGGCCGGGCTTCCACGGGTTCTGCACGTCGCCGTGATGAGCGTTGTCGCCGAACGGGCCCATGGCGAGCTCCGTCATGTTGGTCTTGCCGAGCAGGATCGCGCCGGCCGCGGCCAGCCGCGTCGCCGCCGTGCACGGCACGCCGCTGCGGAAGTAGTCGCGCGTGCGCGTGCCGCACGAGGTCGGCAGCCCCGGGATCACGCACAGGTCCTTGTGAGCCACGGGCACGCCGTGCAGCGGGCCGCGGAAGCGGCCGGCCACGGCCTCCGCCTCCAGCGCGCGTGCGGCGGCGAGCGCGCCGTCGGCGTCCACGGTGATGAACGCCCGCAGCACCGGGTTGCGGCGCTCGATGCGCGCCAAACACTCGCGCACGAGCTCCACCGGCGAGACGCGCTTCGCGCGCACCGCGTCCACCATCGCCGCGGCCGTCAGCTCCATCGTCAAGGCGCGCCAACCGTACCCGGCTCGCCGCGGGCTGTCAACGCGGCGGGTCGTCTCGCGCGCCTTGACAGCGCGCGGCGCCGATGGTGCGATTCCAGGCCTGATGGCCGAGCCCGCGCTGGACCTCCTGATCAAGAACGTGCGCGTGGTGCGGCCGACCAGGCCCGAGGTCGAGCGCGGGGATATCGGCGTCAGGGACGGCCGCATCGCGCGCGTGGCGCCGGAGATCGCCGCCGCCGAGGCGCGCCGCGTCTACGACGGGCGCGGCCGGCTCGCGTTTCCGGGCGTGGTGGACGCGCACACGCACGTCGGCATCTACGGGCCGCTCGCCGAGGACGCGGTGCACGAGAGCCGCGCGGCGGTGTCGGGCGGCGTGACGACGATGCTCACCTACTTCCGCACGGGCCAGTACTACCTGAACCGCGGCGGCCGCTACGCGGAGCTCTTTCCCGAGGTCCTGAAGCTGTCGGAGGGCCGTTACCACTGCGACTACGGCTATCACCTGGCGCCGATCGCCGCCGGCCACGTCGACGAGATGGAGGCGCTGGCGACGACGCACGGCGTGCCGTCGTTCAAGATCTTCATGTTCTACGGCGGCTACGGCCTGCACGGCACGGCGGGCGATGAGGAGCAGCGCCGCTTCCTGATGATCGGGCCCGAGGACCACTACGACCTCGCCCACTTCGAGTTCGTCATGCGCGCGGCCGCGCTCATCCGCGCCCGGCACCCTCGCCTGGCCGAGCACGTCAGCGTGAGCCTGCACTGCGAGATGGCCGACATCCTCAACGCCTACACGCGCCTGGTGCAGAAGGACACGTCGCTCACCGGCCTCGCCGCCTACAGCGCGGCGCGGCCACCTCACGCCGAGGGCCTCGCCGTCGCCGTCGCCGCGTACCTCGCGCACGAGACCGCGTGCGTGAACGTGAATCTTCTCCACCTGTCGTCACGAAAGGCGGTCGAGAGCGCGCTCACGATGGCGCGGGCCTTCCCGAACGTGAGCTTCCGGCGCGAGGTCACCGTCGGCCACCTGCTGCTCGACGTGGACGCGCCGAGCGCCACCTACGCGAAGGTGAACCCGCCGATCCGCCCGCGGGAGGACGTGGAATACCTGTGGCGCGCGGTCCTCGAGGGCCAGGTGGACTGGATCGTCAGCGATCACGCGTGCTGCGCCGCGGAGACGAAGGGCGCGGGGGCGGGCGGACGGGGCGACATCTGGCTCGCGAAGTCGGGATTCGGAGGGACCGAGTACCTCCTGGCCGGGGTGTTCAGCGAGGGCCGGCGGCGCGGGCTGCCGCTGCACCGGATCGCGGCGCTGACCGCGTGGAACCCGGCGCGGCGCTACGGTCTCCTCGCCAAGGGCGACCTCGCACCGGGCTTCGACGCCGACCTGGCGCTGCTCGATCCCGACCGCGCGTTCACGGTGAGCGCGGCGGACTCGCCCTCGGGCCAGGGCTACACGCCCTTCGAGGGCCAGCGGCTCACCGGCCAGGTGACCGCGACGTTCTTGCGCGGTGAACTCGCGTGGGAGGACGGGCGCGCCGTCGGCCCGCCGCGCGGGCGATATCTGCGCCGTCCGACGCCGACGACGTAAACCGACCTGGCCGTCGCCCGCGTTGTGCAGAGGCTCCACGAGCCCGGCCGACGGCGCGACGGTCACCGGCAGCGTCACGGTGGGCATGTCGGAGACGGGCACCAGCGGCACGCCCATCTCCTTCACGCTCAGCCTGGACTCGACGCGGGTCTACACGACCTCCGGCACCGCGACGAGCGCCTCCTACGCCTGGAACAGCGCGAGCGTCGCCAAATCGTGGCGCTCCTCGATCACGCGTGTGGTGCGTGGGGGGCCCCGACATGGCCCCCCACACCCCCCAACGCTCGGAGCGCCCCGGGGAACCCGGGGCGCCCCTCGACACTGTCTAGCCGGCCAGCGCGCCGATCAGCGCGAACACGACGAACAGGGCGGCGATCGCGATCAGCAGCGCGAGCCGGCCGCCGCTGAGCGGCCGGTGCGTCACCTCGAATCCGCCTTTCGCGTCCCACGACGCCGCGCCCGTCTGCTTGAGGCGGTTGTACCCCTTGATCAGGGTAACGAGGCTGACGATCGGCAGGCCGAGGCCGAGACCGCGGAGCCAGACGGAAAAGGACCGGCCGAGCGCGGCGCCGCCCTCGAGCGGCCGCCCGCCGCGCGCGCGCAGCGTGATGCCGAGCAGCCACTTTCCGGGCGTCGTTCCCCATGTCGCCAGCAGCGCGCTCTCGACGAAGACCCACGCGAAGACGATGAGGAGGCCGAGCAGGTAGCCGTTGACGGTCTTGACCACGACCGGCGCGACCAGTCCGAGGACGATGCCCGAGGCAAGGCTGAAGAGGATGATGTCCGTCATCCGCGCGAAGTAGCGGGTCCACGGATGCGGCTCGGCGGCCTCGCCGACTCTCGGACTCGGTTTCGCAGGCGGCGGCGCGGCTGGCCGGAGCGGCGGAGTCACACCGGGACGTTGCGGCGGCTTCGAGAAGAAGCCGGCCGGCGACGGTGGCGGCGTGGTGGGGGTCGTCTCGTCAGCCATGGCGCCCTCCCGGGACTCGATTGCCGGGAGTCTAACGCGGGCTGAGGTCCATCCGGACGGCGAACGTCGCGAACTGAGGGCTAGTCGGGGACGCCGGCGACGGCGTGTCGGACCACGGCCAGGAAGCGCTCGCCGAAGGTCTCGAGCTTCCAGTCCCCGACGCCCTTGACCTCGCGGAACTGCGCGAGCGTCGTCGGGCGCAGGCGCGCCATGTCGCGGAGCGAGGCGTCGCTGAAGATGAGATACGGCGGCACGCCGCGCTCCTCGGCCACGCGCCGCCGCAGCCCGCGCAGCTCGTCGAAGAGCGGCCGGTCGTCCCCGGCGCCGTTTGGCGTCGGGCGGGCGGCCCGCTCACGGCCCGCCGCCTCCGCCGCATCCGCCGCCGTGGCCCGCACGGCGCCGGCGCTGGTGAGCGCGGGCGCGGCCGCCTCGCCGCGCAGGACCGCCCGGCCCCGTTCCGTCAGCGTCACGGTCGGGTACTCGTCCTCCGTCCGGGCGAGGAGTCCCTGGGCCATCAGCTGGTCGATCCACGCGCGCACCTGCGCCTTCTTCTCGCCGCGCAGCGCGCCGTAGGCCGCCAGGCGGTCGTGGCCCAGCTGCGCGATGCGTCCCGTCGCGGCGCCGACCAGCACGTCGGCCACGTGGATGGCGCCGAAGCGGCCGCGCAGCGCCTCGACGGCCTCGAGCAGGCGCACGGCCGCGTCCGAGGCGGCGTCGCCCTGCACCGTCTCGCCGAGGCAGACGTCACACGCGCCGCAGTCCTCGCGCTCGTAGGCCTGGCCGAAGTACGTCACCAGCGCGCGGTGGCGGCAGACCGCCTGCTGGCAGAACGCGTACATCTCGCCCAGCTTGCGCAGCGCGCCCGGCGGGAGCTCCGCGCCGTCGGGGGCCAGCACCGACTTCCACAGGCCGTAGTCGCCGCCGCTGACGAGCAGCAGGCACTCGGCCTCCAGGCCGTCGCGGCCGGCGCGGCCCGCCTCCTGCTGGTAGTGCTCCAGCGATTTCGGCATGCCGGTATGGATCACGTAGCGCACGTTCGAGCGATCGATGCCCATGCCGAATGCGACCGTGGCCACGACGATGTCGGCGCGCTCGTTGACGAACGCCTCCTGGTTGGCGCGGCGCTCCTCGTCCATCAGCCCGGCGTGGTAGCGCAGCGCCCGGAAGCCGCGCCGCGTGAGGGCCGCCGTCAGCTCGTCCACCTCGCTGCGGCGAATGCAGTAGACGATGCCCGCCTGGTCTCGGTGCCGGTTGATCGCGGCGACCACCTGCGCGAGGCGATCGGTGCGTGGGCGCACGCGGTAGACGAGGTTCCGGCGGTCGAAGGAGCCGACGAGGACCAGCGGATTGCGCAGCCGCAGCTCGGCGACGATGTCGTCGCGCACCGCCGGCGTGGCCGTGGCCGTGTAGGCGTGGACGGCGAGCGCGCCCAACGCCTCGCGCATCACGCGGAGCTGGCGGTACTCGGGCCGGAAGTCGTGGCCCCACTGGCTGATGCAGTGGGCCTCGTCCACCGCCACGAAGGCCGGCTGCGCGCGCCGCAGGCGCTCGAGAAACCCGTCCATCACCAGGCGCTCGGGCGCGACGTAGAGCAGCTGCACGCCGCCGCCGTCGACGGCGCGCATGACGGCCGCGCGCTCGGCCGGCGTCTGGCTGCTGTTGACCATCGCCGCCGGCACGCCGGCCTGGCGCAGGCCGTCCACCTGGTCCTTCATGAGCGCGATCAGCGGCGAGACGACGACAGCGAGACGCCGCAGGTGCGCGGCGGGCGCCTGGTAGCAGAGCGACTTGCCACCGCCGGTGGGCAGGACGACGAGCGAGTCGCGGCCGGCGAGAACACCCTCGATCGCCTCCTGCTGTAGCGGAAGAAAGCGATCATAACCCCAGATGCGTCGGACCGTCTCGTGCAGGAACTCCGTCTGGATGATGCGGCGATGATAGCCGACGCGCCGCGCGCCGCCTAGCGTGACGCGGAAGAGACGTATCAGGAGCCTGTCGCAGTATCGAGGCGCGCCACGGCTTCGCCGGGGCGCGACGAGCGGTTGGGGTCGAGGCGCGCCACGGCTTCGCCGGGGCGCGACGAGCGTGCGGGGGTCGAGGCGCGCCACGGCTTCGCCGGGGCGCGACGAGCGCGCGGGGGTCGAGGCGCGCCACGGCTTCGCCGGGGCGCGACGAGCGGTTGGGCGGTCGAGGCGCGCCACGGCTTCGCCGGGGCGCGACGAGCGGTTGGGGGGTTTGGGGGGCCATTTCGGGGCCCCCCAATTTACTAGATAGCGAGCGCGAGCTGCTCGGCGGCGGGCGACGGCTCGAGCGGACGGACACGGCGGTCAGCGACGCCGAACCGCTTCTTGAGCGCGGCCACGGTGCCCTTCACCGGCTCCGTTGTCGCGCGGCCCGGATACGGCCGCCGGTAGAGCGCGAGATAGCTCGGGACCAGCTCCGGCCAGTCGCGCGCCAGGTGCTCCATGAAGTGCTCACGCGTACCGGGCTGCAGATAGAGGACGTTGCACCAGACGTTGGTCGCTCCGGCGTCGCGCGCGGCGCGCACGACGTCCGCGAGCAGCTCGGGACGGTCCGAGATCCCCGGCAGCACGGGGGCGATGCCGACGCCCGCGTCGATGCCGGCGTCGATCAGCATCCGCAGCGCGCGCAGGCGCTGGCGCGGCGGCGCGGTGCCGGGCTCGGTCCGCCGCCAGATCTCCGTGTCGAGCGTCGGGACCGAGAACGTGACGTGCACTTCGGCGCGCGTCGCGGCGCGGCGGAGCACGTCGAGATCGCGCACGATCATCGGGCCGCGCGTGATGATGCTGAACGGACTGCGGGCATCGGCGAAGACCTCGAGGCAGGCGCGCGTGAGCCGATAGCGGCCCTCGGCGGGCTGGTAGGGATCGGTGGCGGCGCCGATGGCGACGACCTCGCGCTGCCAGGACTTGCGCCCCAGCTCGCGGCGCAGCACCTCGGCCACGTTGACTTTCACGCGGACCGAGCGGCCATACGCCTCGCCGGCCGGGCGGTCCGCGCGCCGCTCGAAGCCGCGCACGTAGCAGAACGTGCAGCGGTGGGCGCAACCCATGTACGGGTTGAGCGACCACTTGAAGGGCATGCCCTGCACGCGGTTCAGCGCGCTGCGGCAGGGCTCCTCGCGAAACTCGACCGACATGCCCTTCAGTATACGATCGAGCGGAATGGCGTTCTGCCTGTCGCCGGTCACGCTGCTGCTCGCCCTTGCGCTGTGGCTCGGCGCGACCGCGCTCACCCTTGCCGTCGCGACCATGGTGGTGCTGCGACTGCCGGTGACCTATTTCTCGGAGGACGACGCCGCCCACGCAGCGCGGGCCGCGTCGTGGCGCTCGCCGCGTGGCCTGGGACGAAACGCCCTCGGGGTGATCTTGATCCTGCTCGGCGTGCTGCTGTCGGTCCCCGGGGTGCCGGGACAGGGGCTGCTCATGGTGCTGATCGGCCTGATGCTCGTCGACTTCCCCGGCCGGCGGCGTGTCGAGAAGGCGCTCGCTCGGCGCCCCGGCATCCTGGCCACCGTGAACCGGCTCCGCGCGCGATTCGGTCGCCCGCCGCTCCTGCCGCCGTCGGCGTGACGTCAGCGCCGCGTGCGATCCTCGCCGACCTTGACGAGCATCTTGCCGAGGTTCCGGCCGCGCAGCAGGCCGATGAACGCCTCGGGCGCCTTCTCGAGGCCCTCGACGATGTCCTCGCGGTACTTCAGCTTGCCCTCGCGCAGCCAGCGCGAGCAGTCGGCGAGGAACTGCGGCATCCGGTCGGCGTGGTCGCTGACGATGAAGCCGCGGATGGTGACGCGGTTGACGAGCACCGGCGCCAGGTTCGGCCCCGGCGGCATCTCCGTGGCGTTGTACTGGGAGATGATGCCGCAGAGCGGGATGCGCGCGAACGGGTTGACGTTTTTCAATACGGCCTTCAGCACGTCGCCGCCGACGTTGTCGAAGTACACGTCGATGCCGTTCGGACAGGCGTCGCGCAGCACGGTCCCGAGTTCCGGCACGCGGTAGGACACGCAAGCGTCGAAGTCGAGGTCCTTGAGCACGTGCTCGCACTTCTCCCTGGAGGAGGCGATCCCGACCGTGCGGCAGCCGCGGATCTTCGCGAGCTGGCCGACGACGGAGCCGACGGCGCCGGCGGCGGCGGAGACGACGACCGTCTCGCCGGGCTTGGGCTGGCCGATGTCGTAGAGGCCGACGTACGCGGTCATGCCCGGCATGCCGAGGATGCCGAGCGCGGTGGAGATCGGCGCCGCCTTGGGATCGAGCTTGAGCGGGCCGAACGGCCCCACGCGCGCGCCGCCGCTCTTCGCCACGTGGTAGGCCTGCCAGCCGCCGTAGGACAGCACGAAGTCGCCCGGCCGGAACGCGGCGTCGCGCGACTCCACCACCTCGCCGACGGTGCCGCCGACCATCGGCTGCCCGAGCTCGACGGGCGCGGTGTAGGACTTCACGTCGTTCATCCGCCCCCGCATGTAGGGATCCAGCGACAGCCAGACGGTGCGCACGAGGATCTCGCCGTCCTTCGGCGTGGGCACCGGCGAGTCGACCACCTCGAAATCGGTCGGTTTCGGCTCGCCGACGGGGCGGTTCTTGAGCAGCACGCGGCGGTTCGTCATGGCCGGGATTGTCGTCCACCCGCTCGTCCCTTGCAACCGCCCGGACCCTCCGCTATCGTGCCTGCCATGACAGCCACCACCCGCCTCGCCGAGTTCGTCGTCAAGACGTCGTTGCGCGACTGTCCCGACGCGGTGCTGGCGCAGACGCGACGCGCCGCGCTCGACTCGATCGGCGTCATGGTCGCGGGGGCGACGGAGCCCGTCGCGAGGAGCGTGCGCGCGGTCGCGCGCGCGGAAGGCGGCGTTGCCCTCTGCACGGTGCTCGGCACCTCGCTGCGGGCGGCGCCGGGGTGGGCAGCCCTCGCCAACGGCGCCGCGGGTCACGCCCACGACTTCGACGACACGAACTTCGCCCTCATGGGCCACCCGAGCGTGCCCCTCTTCGCCGCCGCGCTGGCGGGCGCGGAGGCCGAGACGGCCGACGGCGGCGCGCTCGTCCTCGCGTACGTCATCGGCTTCGAGATCGACGTCGCGCTGGGCATCGCGCTGAATCCCGGCCACTACACGCGCGGCTGGCACGCGACCTCCACCATCGGCACCCTCGGCTGCGCCGCGGCCGCGTCCAGGCTCCTCGGACTCGACGTCAACCAGACGCGCCACGCCCTCGGCATCGCCGCCTCGATGGCGTCGGGGCTCAAGGAGAACTTCGGCTCGATGACGAAGCCGTACCACGCGGGCCACGCCGCGCAGAGCGGCATCCGGGCCGCGCAGCTCGCGCGTGAAGGCCTGACGGCCTCCGACGCCGCGCTCGAGGGCCGCCAGGGCTACGTGGCCGCGTTCTCCGGCGCGACGCTCCCGGCCGACGCGCTGGACCGGCTCGGGACGCGCTGGGAGCTGACCGCCTCCGGCATCGCGGTGAAGCCGTATCCCTCGTGCGCGCTCACACACTCGGCGATCGACGCGCTGCTCGAGCTGCGCGCGCGCCACCGGATCGATCCCGCGAAGGTGGCGGCCGTCGAGGTCGGCGTCAACGCGGTCGTGCCGGACGTGCTGCGCCACGCGCGGCCGTCGAACGGGCTGGAGCGGAAGTTCTCGATGCAGTACTGCGCGGCCGCTGCCCTGGCCCGCGGCGCCGTCGGCCTGGCCGACTTCGAGCCAGGGCCCGTGCGCGACACCGCCACGCGGGACCTCATGGAGCGCGTGAGGATGGTCGTCGATCCCGTGCTGCCCAACGAGCTGGAGCAGCACGCGTGGAGCCGCGTGACCGTGCGCCTGGCCGACGGCACCACGCTCGAGTCCACGCCGCGCGGCGCCGCGGGCCATCCGGCGACGCCGCTCAGCGACGCCGAGCTGCACGCCAAGTTCCTCGGCTGCGCCGTGCCGGTGCTGGGCGCCGACGCCGCGGAGGGCGTGGCCGAGCAGATCCGCCGCCTCGAGGACGTGCCGGACGTCCGCGCGCTCACCTCGCGGCTCGTCGCGGAGCAGGAGTAGCGCGATGGGCGTTCTCGACGGGATCAAGATCCTCGAGCTGGCGCGCGTCCCGCCCGCGGAGATGCCGGCCATGATGCTGGCCGACATGGGCGCCGAAGTCCTCAAGATCGACTCGCCCGACCCCGAGCGGCCCGCCGGCGACGAGTGGGTGCGCCGCACCATCCAC
This sequence comes from Candidatus Rokuibacteriota bacterium, assembly GCA_003220225.1. Classification (GTDB taxonomy): domain Bacteria; phylum Methylomirabilota; class Methylomirabilia; order Rokubacteriales; family CSP1-6; genus AR12. The sequence continues at coordinate 101,873 of QHRU01000049.1, read as the reverse complement.
GCCTTCACCAACCGCAACAAGCGCTCGATGACGCTCGACATGAAAGCGCCCGAGGGCCAGGCGATCTTCCGCACGCTCGCCACGACGGCGGACGTCATCGTTGAGGGCTTCCGGCCCGGCGTGATGAAGCGACTGGGGGCGGATTACGAGACGATCCGGGCGTTGAATCCCCGAATCGTCTATTGTTCGCTCTCGGGGTTCGGGCAAGACGGCCCGTACCGCGACTATCCGGCGCACGACATGAACTATCTCTCGTTGGCCGGCGTGCTGAACCTCATCGGGGACGCGGGGAGCACGAAGCCGGTGATCCCGCTCAACCTGGTCGCCGACTACGCCGGCGCCAGCCTGCACGGCGCGCTGGGCATCGTGCTGGCGCTGTTCGGACGCGAGCGCACCGGCCGCGGCCAGCACGTGGATGTGTCGTACCTCGACACGACGGTCTCGCTGCTCGCGGCCACGCCCAACATGCGGTTCTTCTTCTCCGACGGCCAGGCGCCGAAGCGCGGCGAGGGCTTCCTGGGCGGCTCCTATCCTTATTATGCGATCTACGAGACGCGCGACGCCAAGCTGCTGACCATCGGCTGCACCGAGCCGTGGCTCTGGGCGAACTTCTGCCGCGCCATCGGCCGGCCCGACTTCGAGCGCTTCGCGCGCCAGCCGGATCAGTTCGTGCGCGCCGCGAACCGCGAGGAGCAGGCCGCCCGCGAGGAGATCGAGAAGATCATCCGCTCGCGCGATCGCGACGAGTGGTACGACCTGCTCGTGAAGGCCGACGTGTGCGTGGGCAAGGTCTACGACGTCGAGGAGATGGTGCGCGACCCGCAGATCAACCACCGGCAGATGATCGTCGATACCCAGCATCCCACGCACGGCCGGGTGCGCCAGGTGGGCGTGGCCATCAAGCTCTCGGAGACGCCCGGCAGCGTGCGCTCGGCGGCGCCCCTGGCCGGCGAGCACACCGACGTCGTCCTCAGAGACATCGGCATGTCGGCCGCCGAGATCGCCGGCCTCCGCGCAAAGAAGGTCGTCGAGTAGTCTCTGTGCCGGAGCGCTGGCGGCAGCTCGCCGTGCTGTCGCTGGCGGAGCTGCTCGCGCTCAGCCTCTGGTTCAGCGCCTCCGCGGTGCTCCCCGCGCTGCAGCGCGAGTGGGCGCTGGGGGCCGGCGGCAGTGCCGGTCTCACCATCGCCGTGCAGCTGGGCTTCATCGCCGGCACCCTCGCCAGCGCCCTCGGCAACCTCCCGGACGTCTGGTCGGCCCGCCACCTGATGGCGGGCAGCGCGCTCGTCGGCGCCGCGGCCAACGCCGCGCTCGCGCTCTGGGTCGATTCCCTCGCCCCGGCGCTGGCCCTGCGCTTCGTCACCGGCGTCGCCATGGCAGGCGCCTACCCGCCCGCCATGAAGATCATGGCCACGTGGTTCCGCGAGCGCCGCGGGCTCGCGATCGGCATCCTGATCGGCGCCCTCACCGTGGGCTCCGCGACGCCGTGGCTCATTCGCGGCATCACGACGCTGCCGTGGCGCCAGACGCTGCTCGCCGCCTCGGGCCTGGCCCTGCTCGGCGCCGTGGTCGTCGTGGCGCTCGTCCGCGAGGGCCCGCACCGCTTCCCCTCGGCGCGCTTCGATCCGCGCATGGCGCTGGCCGTGTTCCGCGAGCGCGGGCCGCGCCTGGCGTGCCTCGGCTACTTCGGCCACATGTGGGAGCTCTACGCGATGTGGGCCTGGATCGGCCTGTTCCTCTTCGAAAGCGCCCGGGCCGCCGGCACCACCCGCTACGGCGGGCTCTCCCCCAGCACGGCGACCTTCGTGGTCATCGCGACCGGCGCGCTCGGCTGCTACCTCGGGGGCGTCGCCTCCGACCGCTGGGGCCGCACCGCCGCGACGATCGCCGCCATGGCCGCGAGCGGCCTCTGCGCGGCCACGATCGGGCTCACGTTCGGCGGGCCGCCGGAGGTCACGCTCGCGCTGGCACTGGTGTGGGGCGTGACGGTCATCGCCGACTCGGCGCAGTTCTCGACGGCGATCACCGAGCTGTCGCCGCCCACCTACGTCGGCACCGCGCTGACCATGCAGACGTGCGTCGGCTTCGCCCTCACCAACGTCTCGATCTGGGCGCTGCTGCCGATCGTCGGCGCCGTCGGCTGGCGCTGGGCGTTCGCGACGCTGGCCATCGGTCCCGCGCTGGGCGTCGTGGCGATGGCGCGGCTGCGCGCGGCGCCGGAAGCCGTCCGGCTCGCCGGCGGCCGGCGCTGAGAGCGATGCACCAGCGCTGAACGTCGGTTGACAAGCGCGGACGGCCGGGCATACGTTCAGGGCCTCTCTCCCGAGCCCCTGTCAGGGACGTCCAATCCGAACGGAGGTGCTCGATGCCCAAGTATCTCTTCCAAGGCTCGTACCGACCGGAAGGCACGAAGGGTCTCATGAAGGAGGGCGCCAGCCAGCGCCGCACCAACCTCGAGGCGCTCGTCAAGCAGCAGGGCGGGCGCCTGGAGGCCTTCTACTTCACGTTCGGCGAGGCCGACGCCATCGGCATCGCCGAGCTGCCCGACAACGTGACGGCGGCCGCGCTGTCGCTCGCGATCAACGCGAGCGGTCTCGTCGGCGTCAAGACGACGGTGTTGCTGACCACCGACGAGATGGATCAGGCGACGAAGAAGCAGATCGGCTACCGACCGCCCGGCCACTGAGGAGTCGACACCATGAGCCTGATCGACATCGGCAAGGTCAATCGCATGTTCGAGGATGCGGTGCGCGCCCAGGATCCCGATCGACTCGCGTCGTTGTACACGGGGACCGCCATGGCGCTGCCGCCCGACGGCCCCATCGTGCGCGGCCAGGACGGCATCCGACAGCTGTGGTCGACCGTGATGAAGGACATGGGCCTCAGGGACGTCACCCTGAAGACCGTCGACCTCGACGTCGACGGTGACACCGCGTGCGAGGTGGGCCACGCGACGCTCAGCCTCGAGCCGCCGGGCGGTCAGCGCGCCACGGCGAACGTCAAGTACGTCGTCGTCTGGCAGCGGTCCGCCGGCCGGTGGCGGCTGCATCGCGACATCTGGAACGCGGAGCCCGCCTGACGGAGGCCGCCGGGCGGCCGGCGACGAGGAGCGCCACGGCTTCGCCGGGGCGCTGCCGAGCGCTGGGGGGGTGTGGGGGGCCCGTTTCGGGGCCCCCCACTTATTAGTCGTCCGGCGGCTCGAAGGCGACCGACACGAACCGTCCGTCGTCGTCACGCTCGAAGGCGGAGCCGGGCGGCGCATCCAGCAGCGGGATGATGTCGCGATCGTAGTTGGCGATGGTGTTGACGTCGTAGAGGCCGACGTTGGCGAGATCGTTCACGTAGGCGTCGGTCTCGAGCCCGCTCAGGAAGCGCCAGCCGCTGTCGAACTCGGTGTCGGGTTCCTCGCGATACATGAAGCCGACGGGCCGCCCCTCGACGGTGATGTGGTCGCTCGCAAGGCACGAGCCCCGTCCCCTCGCGAGCGGCAGGATCTCGTGCGGGCTGAGTCGATACCGCTTGGCCAACGCTTTCCACCATAGCACTCCAGTGCTTGCGCCCGGCGCATCTTCCGACGTAGGGTAACCGAGCGTGGACCACTACGACCTCATCGTGATCGGCTCCGGGCCTGCCGGCGAAAAGGGCGCCGCGCAGGCCGCCTATTTCGGCAAGCGCGTCGCCCTCGTGGAGCGCGCGCCGCACGTGGGTGGCGCCGGGATCAACACGGGCACGGTACCGTCCAAGACGCTGCGCGAGACCGCGCTCTATTTCTCCGGGCTCAGGCAGCGCGGGCTCTACGGCGTCGATTACTCCGTCAAGCCCGACCTCACCGTGCAAGACTTCATGTACCGCGAGCAGGAGGTCGTCCGCTCGCTGCGCGAGGTCGTGAACGCCAACATCGAGCGCCACCAGATCGACCTCGTCCGCGGCGAGGCTGCGTTCGACGACCCCCACACCGTACGCGTGGGCGAGCGCCGCCTGCACGGCGGTGTCGTCCTCATCGCCACCGGATCGGTGCCGACGCGCCCGGCCGGGGTGCCCTTCGGCGACCCGCGCGTGCACGACAGCGACGAGATCCTCGCGATGCAGCGGCTGCCTCAGAGCCTCGCCGTGGTGGGGGCGGGCGTGATCGGCTGCGAATACACCACGATCTTCGCCGCGCTCGGCATTCGCGTGACGCTGCTCGACGGCCGCGACCGGCTCCTCGGCTTCCTCGACGGCGAGGTGGCCGACCGCCTGCGGCTGCAGATGCAGCTGCTCGGCGTCGACGTCCGGCTGCGCGAGACGGTGATCCGCTACGACGCAGACGCCGACGGCATCCGGCTCGACCTCAAGGGCGGCGACGCGCTCAAGACGGAGGCGGTGCTGGTAGCGGCCGGGCGCGTGGCCAACGTCGCGGGGCTCGCGCTCGAGCGCGCCGGCGTCGCCGTCAACGAGCGCGGCCTGCTGACGATCAACGAGCGCTATCAGACGGCGGTGCCGCACATCTACGCGGCGGGCGACGTGATCGGCTTCCCGGCTCTCGCCTCCACCTCGATGGAGCAGGCGCGGGTCGCCATGGTCCATGCGTTCGACCTCAAGTACAAGACGGCGGTGGCGCCGATCTTCCCACTGGCCGTGTACACGATTCCCGAGATCGCGATGGTGGGCGAGACCGAGGAGTCATGCCGCAGCAAGAAGATCGACTACTGCGTGGGCCGCGCGCTCTACCGCACCAACGCGCGCGGACAGATCACCGGGGATCTCGGCGGCGAGCTGAAGCTGGTCTTCCGCTATCCCGACAAGACGTTGCTCGGGGTACACGTCATCGGCGAGATCGCGGCCGAGCTCGTGCACGTGGGGCTCATGGTGCTGCAGGTGGGCGGGACGATCGACGCGTTCATCAACACCGTCTTCAACTACCCATCGCTCGGCGACACCTACAAGTACGCGGCGTACGACGGGCTCGGCGCGCTCGCGCGGCGCGCGGCCGGCTAGTCAGGAGCCTGTCGGGATAACGAGGGCCGTCACGGCTGCGCCGGGGCGGCCCGAGCGCTTGGGGGGTTTGGGGGGCCATGTCGGGGCCCCCCATCTAACCGGTTCCTAAACCTCGGCGACCGACAGGCGCCGGACGAGCGGCGCGCCCTGATGATCCAGCCACTCCTTCGTCGAGGTGTAGCCATAGCGCAGGGCCGCCCGGCTCGTCTCGAAGCCCATCGAGGGCCCGAAGAGCAGGCTGTTGGTGCGCGGCGGCTGGAGCAGGAAGAACGCCGTGCGCGGGAACTTCACGGCCAGCGTCGCGAGGCCGAGCGTCAGGAGGTTCTGGCTGTAGATCCGCCCTGCCTGCTCCATGATCGTGTACATGCCGCGCGCGGTCATCGAGGCGTTGCCGTTGCCGTCCTGGAGGTTGGGCACGAGCGGGTTCACCACGAACACCACGTCGGCGCCCGCCTCGGCCGCGAGGTCGGCGTGACCGCTGAAGCCGACGCCGCCGTCGACGTAGTCGCGGCCGTTGATCGGGTACGGATCGAAGAACCCGGGAATGGCGGACGACGCCGCCACCGCCTTGCTGATCGGCACGTCGCGCAGCTCGCCGGCGCCGAACACCACGCGCTCGGCGGTGTTGAGGTCGATGGCGGGGATCAGCAGCGTCCGCGACCGCTCGGCGAAGGTGTTGGAGAGCGCGCGCGAGGCGAACGCGGTCTGCAGATACTCCTCCAGGGCGTCGAGCGAGAAGAAGCCGGGCGGCATGTCGCGCTCCGCGCGCGCGAGCATGTCGGGGATCGAGCCGCGTCCGCGGATGGCGCTCTTGCCGAAGGCCCAGATCAGCCGGCCGAAACGGCCGCAGGCGCGACGGAAGGCGTCGCCGGCGAACACGGCGTTGCGACCGAAGTTGATCGGGTCGTCCAGGTCCTCGTCGAGGATCTGGTAGATCTCGCGGGCGCGGACCCCGCCCGCCAGGAGCGAGGCGACCACGGAGCCGGCGCTGCAGCCGACGTAGACGTCGAAGCCTCGGCCGGAGCCGTTGAGCCGCTCCTCCAGGGCCGCCAGCGCTCCGACCTCGTACATGCCGCCGATGACGCCCCCACCGGCCAGGGCCAGCGCGTAACGCGGCCGCGGCTTGGACCGCCATCGCCCGATGGCCCGATGTAGGAATTGCATCCTGCTCAAAAGTCTAGCAAAGGGCCTGCCAATCATGGGGTACGCTTATAACATGTTGAAATCACGTTTTAACAGCCTTTCTCCCTGATCGGTAAACGCCCAAATCGGGCGCTAAGTTCTTTCCCATCACACCCTGACTGTACCCTCTCAAGACCGCGTCCTACCGCGTAGTACGATGTGAAATGTGGGTGGGGCGCTTCGACGCTGGTTCGGCGGCTTCCGCCTCGCCTACCTCCCGGTCCTGCTCACGTATCTCTGTTTCGGGGCGAGCATGGTCACCAGCATCGCCCTCCTCTATTTCGAGAAGGAGACGCTCGGCCTGAGTCCGGCGGAGGCGGCGGGGATCGCCTTCTGGCTCGGCTTGCCCTGGAGCATGAAGATGGTCGTCGGCGTCGCCTCCGACGTGCGCCCGATCTTGGGCAGCCGTCGCGGCGCGTACCTGATCCTCGGGGCGCTGTGCACGCTCGCCGGCTACGCGGCGCTGGCGACGACCGTGCGGACGAAGTCCGTCTACCTCGCGGCCGCGCTGCTCGTCACGATCGGCTACATGGTCCAGGACGTGGTCGCCGACGCGCTCAGCGTCGAGATCGCGCGGAACGACGAGGAGATCGGCCAGATCCAGACGCTGGGGCGGATCGCGACGCTGACCGGGGGGATCGCGGTCGGCCTTCCCTCGGGCTGGCTGGCGGCTCTCGTCGGGCCGCGCGGCGTCTTCACGTGCGCGATGGCGCTGCCGGTCATCGTCGCCCTGAGCGTCGTGTTCATTCCCCGGTGGCGCGACGCGACGGCGGCCGCGGCGCGCGCGGCGGACGTGCTCGGCGGCGGACGCGCGCGGCTGGTCTTGCTGGTCGGCCTCGGGTACGCGGTGTTCGGCGTCGCGCTCGAGATGTCGGGCATAGCCGGGGCCCAGGAAATCGTGCTCGTCGTCTCGGCGGCGCTCCTGTCGTTTCTGCTGACACGCATGGGCGTCACGCGCGCGGTGATGGTGGCCGCGCTCGTGATCTTCATCTTCCGCGCGACGCCCGACGTGGGCCAGGGCTACAGCTACTGGGCCATCGACCGCCTCGGCTTCGACGAGCGGTTCCTGGGTCTGCTGGCCCAGGTGTCGTCGGTGCTGGGCCTCGTGGGACTGCTCGTCTTCAGGCAGACGATCGTGCGCCGTCCGGTGAGCTTCACGCTGTTCTGGGTCATCGTGGCCGGCACCATCCTCTATCTCCCGAACATCGGCCTCTTCTACGGGCTGCACGAGTGGCTCGGGATCTCGGCGCGGAGCCTCGCGCTGATCGACACGACGATCTCGGCGCCGCTCAACCAGCTCGCGATGGTGCCGATGCTCGTGCTGATCGCCAAGACCGCGCCGCCGGGCGGCGAGGCCACGATGTTCGCGATCATGGCCTCGCTCATGAACCTGGCGCTCTCGGCCAGCCAGCTGTTCACGCAGTACCTGAACGAGGCCTTCGCCGTGACCCAGCACGATTACTCGAATCTCGGCCGCCTGATGGTCAGCGTCGGCGCGATCGGCCTCGTGCCGCTGCTCGCGCTGCCGCTGCTGTGGCGTCAGGAGCGCACCGCGCCCAGCTCCGCCGTCGTGTCGACGGCGGAGCCGGCGGCCTTCCCGCCAAGGCGTGGCGCAGGCCAGCCAACCGCGCGCCGGCGCGCGTGAACGCTCTTCGACTTGCCCGCTCTTCGACTTGCCCGCTTGACCATCCGCTGTCGGTCGGCTAGTGTCCGCTGACCGGCCCGAAGACCGGGTCGTGAGTAGGGATGGATCACCGATTCGCCCGAGGAACCCATGAAAGGCTCACTGGGGTCGCGGCGCCGATCGTCCGAGAGCGGTATCGCGCTGCCCATGGCGCTCATCGTGCTCGGCCTGCTCACGACCCTCACGCTCGCCTTCCTGGCCATCACCGTGAGCGAGCCATCCATCGCGATGAATCAGATGATGAACGCCCAGGCCCGCGCCATCGCCGAGTCGGGGCTCGAGCGCGCGATCTGGGCGCTGTCGAAGGGTGAGACCGCCCCGGGCACGACGGGCGCGCTGGCCGATCCGCTGCCGTCGCCGGTGCCCGCGCCGTACGACGGATCGCAGTACGTCGCCATGGGCGCCGGCGGCTTCATCGTGACCGTTGCCGACGGCGCGGCGAGCAACGACCGGGTCGTCACCTCGATCGGGTACGTTCCCAACAACACCAATCCGATCGCGATCAAGAAGATCCAGACGGTGGTGAGCAAGGTGAAGTTCCTGGATCCGCCGTGCGCGATCTGCGCGGGCGGCGAGAATCCGCCGGGAACGGCGAGCCAGATCCAGATCGGCGGCTCGGCCTCGATCAACGGCTCCTCGGCGTCGGGCGCCCAGTACTGCGCCGGCGTCACGCCGACGGCCGCCGCCTATGCATCAGGCTCCATCGGCACGAACGGCCACCCGGACCTGACGGCGCCGCCGGGTGGGGTCGCCATCGCCGCCAACCAGCCGGCGTCGAGCTTCGCTCCGTTCCTGTTCACCGACAGCGACATGGCCATCCTGAAGTCGCTCGCGAAGGCGAACGGGACGTACTACCAGGGGGACCAGCACTGGACCTCGCCGCAGCCGAACGGCGTCATCTTCGTCGATACGCCGTCCGGCAATCCGTTCACGAACAACTCGCCCGACAGCGACATCATCGGCGTGGACATCCACGGCAACTGGCGCTCGGGTTGGAGCGGTTGGCTCGTGGTGGCGGGCTCGATCCAGATCAGCGGCAACATGAACCTGACCGGGCTCATCTATGCGCAGAACGACGTGACGCTGCACGGCGCGGGCGGCGGCAGGATCAGCGGCGCCGTCATCTCCACGAACCGGCTGGACACGTCGTCGACGAACGTCGACACCGACGACATCGGCAACGCGCCGCTCACGTACAATTGCCCGGCCGTGCGCGATGGTGGCGGCACGATCCCGCAGGGCTGGTTCGTGAAGCCGGGGACGTTCAAGGACGTGCCCGGGACGTCCTGACGTCTGGACAACCCTTCGGGACAACTCGGCCTCACGGCGCGTTTCTTGTCACTCGGACTGGTCTAGAATTGACCACCGCCGTCCGCTCCACCAGCCGTAACGAGCCGAAGTTCCACGTATCTGAAAGCGTCTTGCGGCAGGGCACCGGCGTTGCATACGATTCCACACATGTCTCCAAAGGGAAGGGTCCGCCGGTCCGAAGCAGGGTTCACGCTCGCCGAAGTGCTGCTGGCCGCGGTCATCATCACGATCGCCTTCGTCGCGCTGCTCTCGGTGATCCCGTACTCGACGTCCGCGGTCCAGGGCGGCAACCAGACGTCCACCGCGACGTTCCTCGCCAACCAGAAGATGGAAGAGGCGAAGAACATCCCGTGGACCTCGACTCCCGACAACGACTGCCTCGGCGTCTCGGCCAACCCCACCTCCGCACCGACCGTCCCCGCCGGCAAGTCGTGCACGCTCGGCGCGGTGAACGTGGCTTCGGGCGGTGCGCTGACGTGGTTCGCGGACCAGAGCTCGACCGCCATCACCGGCTTCAACGGCTATTCGCGCACCACGCGCATCACCGACTGCGGGGTCACGGCGTGCGCGGGCATCACCGATTCCGGCATGCGCGTGGTCACGGTGGCCGTGACCTTCCAGCCGTTGACGTCGACGACGACGGCGGCAGCCGCCAAGACCGTGACCGTCAGCATGATCCTCGCCCAACGGTGAACACCATGAAGACCACCAGGCTGACGACCCTCAGGAATCAGAGCGGATTCACCCTCACCGAGCTTCTGATCGCCTGCGCGGTGGTCGGGGTCGTCTTGGCGGGCACGTTCGTGGCGCTGCAGGGGGGCCAGAACGCCTACCAGTACGGCTCCGGACGGGTCGAGGTGCAGCAAAACGCGCGGACGGCGGTCGACCGCATGGCGCACGACCTGCGCTCGGGCTCAGTCGTGACGGCGTGTAGCGCGACGAGCGTGACCTTCCAGTACATCGACGACACGGGCGCGACGGTCACGGTCCAGTACTCCCTCGCCGGCACGAACCTGCAGCGCAACCAGACCAACCCCGTGCCGGCGGCGGCGCAGCCCGAGACGCTGATCGGCGGCGTCAACGCGCTCGTCCTGACCTACTACGACAACACCAACGTCCTGACGACGACGGCGGCCAACGCGCGGGTGGTGGACATCCAGGTCACCACTCAACCCCAGGCCACGGGCCTGGGCGGGTACAATCTGGCGAACCAGCGGGCGGTCTTCGAGGACCGCGTTCGCCTGAGGAACCTATGAACGCCTCACTCGTACACCGACGCGGATCAGAGGATGGCATCGTGCTGCCGATGACGCTCATCATCATGTGCTTGATCACGGCGCTGACGGTCGCCTTCCTGGCCTTCACCTCGACCGAGCCCGCCATCGCCAGCAACCAGATGATGAACGCCCAGGCGCGGGCGATCGCGGAATCGGGCGTCGAGCGCGCGATCTGGGCGCTGACGAAGGGTGACGCGGTCCCGGGCGCGGCCGGCTCACTCGCGGACCCGCTGCCGGCGCCGGTGCCCGCGCCGTACGACGGCTCGCAGTACGTGGCCGTGGGCGTGGGCGGGTTCATCGTGACGGTCGGTCCCGGCGGCGTCGTGAACGAGCGCACGATCACCGCCGTCGGCTACGTGCCGAACAACGTCAACCCGGTGGCGATCAAGAAGATCCAGACGACGGTGACCAAGATAAAGTGGCTGGATCCGCCGTGTGCGGTGTGCGCGGGCGGCGAGGCGCCGCCAGGCGACCCGACGAACGTCCGGGTGGGCGGCTCGGCGTCGATCACCGCCTCGACGGCGAACGGCGCCCAATACTGCCCCGGCGTCACGCCGATGGCGGCCACCTATTCGGCGGGATCGGTCAACACGAACGGCAACCCGAGCATCACAGGGCCGTCGGGCGGCTCGAACATCCTCACGAACCAGCCGGCGGCCAACTTCGCCCCGTTCCTGTTCACCGACAGCGACATGGTCACCCTGAAGTCGCTCGCGAAGGCGAACGGGACGTATTACCAGGGCAACCAGAGCTGGTCGTCACCGCCACCGAACGGCATCATTTTCGTCGATACGCCGTCCGGCAACCCGCTGACGAACAGCTCGCCGAACAGCGACATGATCGGCGTGGACGTCCACGGCAACTGGCCCTCGGGCTGGAACGGCTGGCTCGTCGTGGCGGGCTCGATCCAGATCAGCGGCAACACCGCGCTCAACGGGCTCGTCTACGCGCAGAACGACGTGACCCTGCACGGCACGGGCGGTGGCAACATCACGGGCGCGGTGATCTCGACGAACCGCGTGGACACGAACTCGACGAACGTCGACACGGAGGACATCGGGAACGCGCCGATCACCTACAACTGTCCGTCCGTGCGCACCGGGGGCGGCACCATCCCCCAGGGCTGGTTCGTGAAGCCCGGAACGTACAAAGAGGTCCCCGGGACATCCTGAGACTCGCGCGGCCGTCGCGCTCCCTCGGCATCATTCTGACCGCTGCTGGCCGCCAGCAGCGGTCAGCGCCGTCCGTCGCCGCGAGGATGATCGGCGGCGTCAACACGCTGCCCCTCGTCGTCGCCTGAGGAACCTATGAACGCCTCACCCGCACGCCGACACGGATCCGACGCCGGCATCGTGGTGCCGATGACGCTGATCATCATGGCGCTGATCACCGCGCTGACCGTGGCCGTCCTGGCCTTCACCTCCACCGAGCCCTTCATCGCCAGCAACCAGATGGCGAACGCGCAGGCGCGGGCCATCGCGGAGTCGGGCCTCGAGCGCGCGCTGTGGGCGCTGACGAAAGGTGAGGCCAACCCCGCCGCCACCGGCGCCCTGGCGGATCCGCTACCCAACCCGGTGCCCGTGCCGTACGACGGCTCGCAGTACGTGGCGGCGGGCGTCGGTGGCTTCATCGTCACCGTCACCAACGGCGGCGCGGCCAACGAGCGGAACATCACCGCCGTCGGCTACGTGCCCAACAACGTCAACCCGATCGCGATCAAGAAGATCCAGACGACCGTGACGAAGGTGAAGTTCCTCGACCCGCCGTGCGCGGTGTGCGCGGGCGGCGAGCAGCCGCCGGGAACGAGCACCCAGATCCAGGTCGGCGGCTCGGCGTCGATCACCGCCTCGACGGCGCAGGGCGCGCAGTACTGCGCCGGCGTCACGCCGACGGCCGCCGCTTACGCGCAGGGGCCGATCAACACGAACGGCCGGCCGAACATCACGGGGCCGGCGGGCGGATCGGACGTCGCTCCGAACCAGCCGAACTCCAGCTTCGGCAGCTTCCAGTTCAGCGACAGCGACATCGCGATGCTGAAGTCGCTCGCGAGACAGAACGGGACGTATTACCAGGGGAGCCAGCAGTGGACGTCGCCGCCGCCGAACGGCATCGTCTTCGTCGATACGCCGTCCGGTAACGTGCTGACGAACAGCTCGCCCAGCAGCGACCTCATCACCGTCAATGTCCGCGGCAACTGGAGCTCGGGCTGGAACGGCTGGCTCGTCGTCGCCGGTACTATCGATATCAGCGGCAACATCACGATGAACGGACTGATCTACGCGCAGAACGATGTGTCGCTGCGCGGGGCGGGCGCCGGCAGCATCACGGGCGCGGTGATCTCGACGAATCGGGTCGATGCGGCCTCGACGAACGTCGACACCGATGACATCGGCAACGCGCCGATCACGTATAATTGCCCGTCCGTACGCACCGGCGGCGGGACGATCCCGCAGAACTGGTTTGTGAAGCCCGGAACGTACAAGGAGGTCTCCGGCACGTGAGACTCGCCGGCCTCGCCCTGCTCGCCATCATCGCCCTGACCGCGGCGGGCTGCCAGCAGCGGTCCGCCCCGTCAGCGCCGCCGACGGCGGAGGTCGATCACGCCGCCGCGGGCCACAGAGCCTTCGAGCAGCGGGACTGGGGCACCGCCGCCTCCCTTTACCGAGTCGCCATCCAGAAGAGCCCGGACGATCTCCTCCTCCACTACCGTCTGGCCATCGCCAGCTCGTGGCTGGACCGACGGGACGAGGCGATGACCGAGTTCGAATGGGTGGTCGCTCACGCAGCCGTCACGTCCGACGAGGCGCGCGTGGCCCGCGACTGGTTGGCCGGCGCACGCAGCCGCAGCGCGGCTCGCGCGGGTGCTGCCGTCGCCGACACGGCGGTCAGGGACGAGAGAGTCGGTGACAGCGGCGTGCACGGGCGCATCGTCTGGGACGAAGGTCAGGGCACGCAGCCGCTCAAGCGCGCTCAGATCCATCTCTATGCCCTCGAGGAGGACGGCACGTCGAAGCGAATGAGCTTCCACGTGCGGAGCGATCGCGAGGGCAACTACAAGTTCGAGAGGATTCCGGCGGGCACGTACAAGATGACCGACGACAACGTGGGCACCCCGAAATGGCGTCTCAAGGTCGTGCTGCGGCCCGGCGAGGATGCCCTGATCGAGCTCGGCCCCGACAACAGTCTCAAGACGCGCGACGACTTCCCCAAGTCGAGCTGATCCCACACCGGCACCCTGAGCGCGGCGCCGCGGATGGTCGACTTCTCCGACGTCATGCGCTTCGCCGAGACGCACCGCGCGTGCGGGAGCGTCGCGCCCGCCGTCACCCCGCAACCCTCGGGAGGGTATCTGCTGACGCTGACGTGCGCGTGCGGGGCCTTCCTGGACCGCCGGGTGACCGCTGACGAGGCGATGCACGCGCCCTTCCTGGCCGGCGTACCGCCGTCGGCGCCGCCACCCCGGCCTGTCGTCGCAGCGCCGACGGCGCCGCGCAAGCCCGATCCGCCGCGACTGACGCCGAGCCCCGAGCTCGAGCGCGCGATGCGCGAGGCGCTCGAGGCCGAGGAGGCCGCGGCGGCGGCGACGCCAGCCCCCGCGGCGCGGCGAGCCCCCGCGACGCCCGCGGCACCGCCGACGGACACACGCGATCGGAAGGCTCCCAGCCCGGAGCTCGAGGAGGTGCTCCGGCGGGCGGTCGCCGCATCGGCCGCCGAGCTCGAGCCCAGGAAGCCGGCGTCGGCGAAGCGCGCCGCCGGGCCGGCGCGAACGGCCAACGTCGCCGAGACCGTGAGAGCGGCGCTGCGCGAGCAGGAGCGTTTGCGCGATGACCTCACGAAGGCCGCCGCGCCCGATCGACCGAGGTCCCGCACGATGTGGCTCGGCCTTGCCGCGCTCGTCGTCCTCGCCGGCACCGGCGCCGTCCTTTACGTCGGCAACGCACCCGAGCCCGAGTCTCCGGTCGCTGCGGCGTCCACCCCGTCGCCCGACCCCGGCGCGGCGGCGGCGCAGAACATGGCCGGAACCTTCGGCAACGCGGTTCGCGTGTTGCGCCGGGTGCAGGCCACAAGCGGACCGACGACCTCGTTGCCCTCCTACGAAGCGCACGTGAGCGTCGCACAGACGGTCGTCGGTCGATACCTGGACAGCGACGCGCCGCCCGACGTGAAACGCGATGCGCGCGCGATCCTCGACCTGCACCTCCTCGCGGTCGCCGCCTGGCGGCTCCGCGCGGTGGACACGCCCCAGGCGTGGGAGCCGGTCTCGCGCAGCCCCGCCCTCGACCTCTGCGCGCCCGTCAAGAACGTCGCCTACGTCGCCGAGCGCGCGGGCCAGAACAACGCGCAGGCGCGTGGACGGGCGATCGCGGGGGCGATTCCGCTGCTCTGGGAGTGCGCCTCGACACGGCTGGCGCAGCTCAACGCCGCGCGCTGAGCGTCCGGCTCAGCGAGGTTTCACGGCAAAGGACGTGCCCGGGGCGACGCTCGAGGCCTCGCTGAGGTCGACGACGGTGGCGGTGCCTTCCTCGACCGTGACGTTCAGCTCCCACAAGCGTACGGCGATCAGCGGCGATTGAGCGGTGAGCCGGTAGGAGCCCGGCGGCACGGAGGCGAACTCGTAGTCGGCGTTCAAGCTGGCCACGGTGTTGTAGACCGTCCCCTTGTTGCTCGCGTCGGTGCCCTCGAGCCGCAGGTGGACGCGCGGCGCCGGCCGTCCGGGATCGACGTTGGCCCACGTGATGTGGCCGCGGATTCGCGTGTCGGTCGCGGTCTTCTCGATCGCCTTGTCGGGGACCGGCTCGGTCGTCGTCGCCAGGGCGCCGGCGGCACGCAGCCACGTCTCGGATTTCTCGACGAGCTCCGATCCCGGCAGACCGTTGAAGAACACCCACCGGTACGCCTCGGTCGCCTCGGCGCGACGGTTCAGGGATGCGAGGGTGACGGCGACGGCGTAGCGGAGGGCGAGGTCGTTCGGCTCCTGCCGCAGCGCCTCCCGGTACGCGGCAAGCGCTTCCTCGTACTGCCCGCGCTGGCTCAGCTCGTCGGCGCGCGCCCTCAGCGAGCCCGCGGCCTTCGTCGCTGCCGTCGAGGCGGGCGACGTCGACGCCGGGCCGCCCTGCTCACAACCGCTCACGGCCGTGGCGAGGAACGCGACGACCAGTGCCGTCTGCGCGATCCCGCTCGCGCGCCGCATCCTCAGAAGAGCCCGGTGACGTGGCCCGTGGCGTCCACGTCCATGCCCTCGGCGCCGGGCACCTTCGGCAGCCCCGGCATCGTGAGGACGTCGCCCGCGTAGGCGACCACGAAGCCGGCGCCGGCGCACAGCCGCGCGTCGCGCACGGTGAGCGTGAAGCCGCGCGGGCGGCCCGTCTTCTTCGGGTCGTCGGACAGCGAGTTCTGGGTCTTGGCCATGCACACCGGCAGCCGCCCGTGGCCCATCGTCTGCCAGCGCGCGAGCTTCTGCGCCGCCGCGGGCTGCAGCCGAACCTCGGCGGCGCCGTACACCTGCGTTGCGATG
The DNA here is from genome assembly GCA_003220225.1 of Candidatus Rokuibacteriota bacterium. Taxonomy (GTDB): domain Bacteria; phylum Methylomirabilota; class Methylomirabilia; order Rokubacteriales; family CSP1-6; genus AR12. The sequence continues at coordinate 85,930 of QHRU01000049.1, read as the reverse complement.
ACCTCGATCTTCCGCTCGAGCGGCAGGTCGTCGGGATAGAGGAAGCGGAACGCCGTGCGGTCGGCGCCCTTGATCGTGTCGAGGACCATCTGCGCGAGATCCGTCGTGCCCGCCCCGCCCTCGGCCCAGCCGCGCGAGATCTCCGCGGGCACGCCCCAGCCGCGGCACGTCTCGAGGACCGCCGCCACCTCCGCGTCGGTGTCGCCGGTGAAGTGATTGAGCGCGACCACCGGCGCCAGCCCGAAGAGCCGCACGTTCTCCACATGCTTGGCGAGGTTGTCGCAGCCGCGCCGCACGGCGCCGACGTCCTCCCCCGGCAGCTCCGTCAACGCCACCCCGGCGTGCATCTTGAGCGCGCGCACGGTGGCCACGATCACGGCCACCGACGGCACGAGCCCCGCCGTGCGGCACTTGATGTCGAGGAACTTCTCGGCCCCGAGGTCGCTCGCGAAGCCCGCCTCGGTGACGACGATCTCGCCCAGCTTGAGGGCCAGACGCGTCGCGATGACCGAGTTGCAGCCGTGGGCGATGTTGCCGAAGGGGCCGCCGTGCACCAGCGCCGGCGTGCCCTCGAGCGTCTGCACGAGGTTCGGCTTGATCGCGTCCTTCATCAGCACGGCCATGGCGCCCGCCGCCCGCAGATCGGCCGCGGTGACCGGAGCGCCGTCGGCCGTCTCGGCCACGACCACGCGCCCGGCGCGCGCCTTGAAGTCCACGAGGTCGGCGGACAGACAGAGAATGGCCATGACCTCGGAGGCCACGGTGATCTCGAAGCCGCCCTCACGCGGCACGCCGTGGGCCGGCCCGCCGAGGCCGAGCACGATGTTGCGCAGCGCGCGGTCGTTCATGTCCACGACGCGCTTGAACAGCACGCGGCGCGTGTCGATCCCGAGGGCGTTGCCCTGCGTGAGATGGTTGTCGAGCATCGCGGCCAGGAGGTTGTGCGCGGCGCCGATCGCGTGCATGTCCCCCGTGAAGTGGAGGTTGATGTCCTCCATCGGCGCCAGCTGCGCGCGGCCGCCGCCCGTCGCGCCGCCCTTCATGCCGAACACCGGGCCCAGCGAGGGCTCGCGCAGCGCGACCACCGCGCGCTTGCCCAGGCGCCGGAGGCCGTCGGCGAGGCCCACGGTGGTCGTGGACTTTCCCTCGCCCGCGGGCGTCGGCGTCATCGCGGTCACCAGCACGAGCGCGCCGTCGGGATGGTCGCGGCGGCGCGCGATGGCGTCCCAGCCGACCTTCGCCTTGTAGTGGCCGTAGGGCTCCAGGTCACCCGGCGCCAGCCCGACGGCGGCGCCGATCTCCTGGATCGGCTTGAGGGTGACCGTGCGCGCGATCTCGAGATCCTGCTTGCCCATGAGCGATCAGACCTTTCTCTGTGGGGGACGTGGCAACCGCGCGAGCCGCTCGGCGGCGATCGGCAGCGCGGTGATGGTGACGCCGAGCGGCGCGACGGCATCAGCGACGGCGTTCGCGAGGGCGGCGGGCGCGCCGATGGTCCCGCCCTCGCCCATGCCTTTGATCCCACCGGGCATCGTCGGCGACGGCGTCTCGAGGTGACCGATCTCGAACGAGGGCACGTCGCCGGCCGTGGGAAGCGCGTAGTCCATCAGGGTGCCGGTCACGAGCTGGCCCGTGTCGTCGTACACGATCCGCTCGAGCAGCGCCTCGCCGATCCCCTGGGCCACCGCGCCGTGGATCTGGCCCTCGACGATCGTCGGATTCACGACAGGCCCGCAGTCCTCCACCAGCACGTAGCGCAGGATGCTGACGCGCCCCGTCTCGGGATCGATCTCGACCACCGCGACGTGGACCGCGCCCGAGAACGTCGGCCCCGGCGGATCGAAATACACGGTCGCCTCGAGCCCGGGCTCGAGCCCGGACGGCAGGCCGCCGAACAGCGGCGCGTACGCGGCGCGCGCGATCTCGGTCAGCGTCACCGCTCGCTCCGGGAAGCCGCGCACGTGAGCCCGGCCGTCCTCGAGCACGACGTCGGCCACGCCCGCCTCCAGCAGGTGCGCGGCGAGCGCCGCGATCCGGGGCCGCAGGCGCTCCGCGGCCGCCGTGACCGTGCCCCCGATGGACACGGCCCCCCGGCTGCCGAAGGTGCCGCTGCCGAGCGGCGCGGCGGCCGTGTCGGCCGGCTCCACGCGAATGCGCTCCAGCGCAACGCCCAGACGGTCTGCGAGGATCTGCGCGATCGTCGTGGCGTGCCCCTGCCCCTGCGAGGGAAACGAGGTTGCGCAGCGCACCGTGCCGTCGGGCTCGACGCGCACGACGGCGGCCTCGATGCCCGGCACCTCCCGCATCCCGCGTCCACGGAAGACCGCGGAGCCCATGCCGGTGTACTCCGTGTAGCAGGCCAGGCCGATCCCGAGCAGCCGACCCCGAACGCGCCCTTCGGCCTGCACCCGGCGGAACCCGTCGTAGTCGACGGCGGCCAGCGCCTGCTCGAGCGCCTTGGGGTAGTCTCCGCTGTCGTAGCGCTGTCCGCTCGCCGACGTGAACGGGTAGGCTTCCCGCGGAATCAAGTTGCGCCGCCGAATGTCTGCTGGATCGAGTCCCGTCCGCCCCGCGATCAGGTCCAGGAGGCGTTCCATCACGAATGCGCCCATCGTCATGCCCACGCCGCGGTAGGCGCCGAGCGGCGGCTTGTTGGTCGCGACCGCGATCGCCTCGTAGGCGTAGACGGGCGTGAGGTACGGCCCCGGCAGGATGTTGGCGGTGCCGAGCGCCTCCAGCGCCGCCGTGATCGGATAGACGTGATAGGCGCCGGCGTCGGACACGACCCGCGCCTTGAGCGCGAGCACGCGGCCGCCGGCGTCGGCCGCGACCTCCACCTCCAGCCGCTGCTCGCGGGCCTGCGAGGCGGCCGCGAGGTTCTCGCGGCGCGGCTCGATCCACTTCACGGGGCGGCCCAGACGCATCGCGAGCGCCGCCACCGCCACGTCCTCGGGGAACACGTGCATCTTGGGCCCGAAGCCGCCCCCGACGTCGGGGATCTGCACGCGGACCCGCGTCTCGTCCAGACCGAGCGCGCCCGCCAGGGCCGTGCGCATGATCCGCGGCGTCTGGCTCGAGGCCCACACGGAGAGCGTCTCGCCGTCCCAGTCGGCGATGATGCCGCGCGGCTCCAGCGGCGAGGCGGTGAGCCGGCCGTGGCTGAAGGTCTCGTTGACGACGACGGGCGCGCTGGCGAACGCCGCCTCGACGTCGCCGCGGCGGTGGGTGCGGCGGAACAACACCGCGTCGTCACGGAGCGCCTGCTCGAGGCTGACCCGCGCCGGACGCACGTCGTAGGCCACGCCGACGCGCTCGGCGCCGTCGGCCGCCGCGTAGGCGGACGCGGCCACGACCGCCGCCACCGCCTCCCCGCAGAACCGCGGCTCGCTCGCCAGCGCCGGCCACGCGGTGGGCCGGAATCCATCGCCGGCCAGCTGGGGCGCCAGCGGCTGGGCGCGGAGGTCGGCGGGGCCGACGACGGCGACGACGCCGTCCACCGCCTGCGCCGCTTTCGGGTCGAGGCGGCGCACGACGGCGTGGGCATGCGGGCTGCGCACGAACGCCACGTGGAGCAGGCGCGGGAGCACGAGATCGTCCACGTAGCGCCCGCGGCCGCGGAGCAGCCGCGGGTCCTCGACCCGTTTGACGCGCGCGCCGGTGTAACGGATCAGGATCCGCCCTTCACGCGGGGCAGCACCTCGGCCGCGATCAGCTCCAGTTGCTCGAGCCCCCAGTTCAGTGGATTGAGCACGATCCAGTCCACGCCGTGGTCCAGCGCGGCGATGCGCGCGCTGATGCGCTCGGCCACCTCCTCGGCGGTGCCGAGCAGGTAATAGGTCTTCCAGTAGTCGAGGTCCATGCCGGAGTAGACGGAGAAGTGCGGGATCGCCGACTCCGGCTTCTCGCCCTTCTCGAGGACCCAGACGAAGTTGGAGTACACGCGGCCGATCTTCGCCGGATCGCGCCCCGCCTCGCGCGCGAAGCGCTGCACCTTGTCCCAGTCGCCCTTCACCATCTCCGGCGTCGCCGAGGAGTGCGGCACCCAGGTGTCGGCGTACTTCGCGATGCGCCGGAGCACGGGATCGATGTTCGGCACCGTCTGGCCGTAGACCTTCTCGGAGGGCTGCGTGCCGCCGCCGATCCAGATCGGCGGGTGCGGCTTCTGCGCGGGCTTGGGGTCGATGGTCAGGTTCTCGAAGCGATAGAACTTGCCCATGTAGGTGACGTGGTCGCCCGCCCACAGCGCGCACACCGCCTCGATCGCCTCGTTCATGCGCGGCCCACGCTCCTTGTAGGGCACGCCCATCAGCTCGAATTCTTCCTCGTGCCAGCCCACGCCGATGCCGAGGATCGAGCGGCCGCCCGAGAGCAGATCGAGGGTCGCCCACTCTTTGGCGAAATAGACGGGATTGCGCAGCGGCAGGACGAGCACCATCGTGCCGAGACGGATCGTGCGCGTCACGCCGGCCAGCGCCGACAGCATCGACAGCGGCTCGAGCCAGGTCGTCGCGTAGGCCGGTGGCGTCAGCAGCAGGTGGTCGATCGTCACCGCGGCCTCGAATCTCAGATCCTCGGCGCGGCGCAGATAGCGGCCCATCTCCTCCAGCGTCGCCGTCTTCGGACCGAGCGCGAACGACGGGATGCGCAGACCGTGTCTCATCGCTGGCCGTCCTCTTTCCTGGCCTCGTCCTTGGTGAGGCCGCCGATCCGCGGGTGGGGCCGGCCGCCGTCGGTGACGACGATCGCCAGCACGATCTCGTTGGCGCGCGGCGCGTCGGGGATGCGGACCTCCATGGCGTCGTAGTGGGTGCGCACGAACGCGGCGTCCTTGAAGTGCAGCGGCACGTCGATCCCCGTCCCGGGTCCGCCGAGCTTCTTCGCCGACGGGATGATGGCCTTGCCGCCGCCGACCGCCGCGCGGAGCGGCGCGCCGAGCTTCGGATGCAGGAGCGCCGCCGCGTGCTCGTACTCCCCCTGCTCGCCCACGATCGCCGCTTTTCCATAGGACTCGGCGGGCGCGCCGAGGGCCTCGGTCGCCTTCTTGGCCAGGAGCGCCCCCAGCTCCTCGCCCGCGTCGATGAGCGGCGTGAGGTCGTCGACGAAGCGCCCGGCGAACGGGTTCTCGAGCACGACCACCGCCGCCGCCTTGCGCACCGGGTGCTTGGCCTCCCGGCCGCCGTCGCTCAGGATCTCTTCGACCAGCGTGACCAGCTTGCGGATCTTCACCATGTTCTCAGTCTCCTCGCGCCACCGTCGCCCGAACGTCGAGCGGCGGAGCCCTGCGAAGCCGCTCCGACGCTAAATACGATGAAAGACCAGACCGTCCAGGAGCTTCGGATAGAAGTGCGTCGACTTCTGCGGCAGCACTTCGCCGCCGCGCACGACCGCCTGCAGCTCCGGGAGCGTGGTCGGGGCGATGAGGAACGCCGCCTGATAGCGCCCGGCGCGCGCCAGGCGCACCGCCTCCTCCTGGTCCGCCGTGTACTCCACGTGGGTCCCGGCGTCGAGCCTTTCGTCGGAGACGTCGCCGAGCGGCTTCAGCACGCCCTCGTGCAGGATCGACACCGCCAGCTCGCGCCACGCCCGCGACGTGCCGGCCGGCCACGGCAGCGCGTCGAAGGCGTCGGGCCGGAGCGTCAGGGTGACCGCGCTATCGGCGGTGACGACGCCGAGCGCGCGGTTGGTCGGTCGGAACGCCAGCGGATCGGCGAGCGGCGCCACCTCGAACCAGCGCCGCGCGCCCGCGCTCAATCGTGCGAGCGAGAACCCGTCCACCCGGTGGACGAGCCGATGGTTGGGAAAGATCGTCAGCCCCGGCGCGTCGAGGCTGAAGAACGCCATCAGCTTGTCGTCGGCGCCGGGATGCCGGCGCGCGTACTCCACCGCCGTCTCGTAGCGATGGTGGCCGTCGGCGATGATCACGCGGGCGGCGGCGAGCGCCGCCTGGACGCGCGCGACCGCCGCCGCGTCGGTCACGCGCCAGAGGCGATGGCGCTCGCCCCTGAGGTCGCGCGCCTCCGCGATGGGCTCGCCGCCGGGCCTCGACGCCTCCAGCAGGGCGCCGCTGGCGTCGGCGACCACCATGAAGAGCAGTCCCGTGTCCGCCCCCGTCGCCTCGAGCAGCCGCATGCGGTCCTGCTTCGGCCCCGCGTGAGTGCGCTCGTGGGGCAGCACCTCGCCGCCCGCGTAGTCGGTCACCTGTCCGAGCGCGACGAGGCCGACGCGCGTGACCTCCCGGCTGCCCACACGATAGGTCTGATGGTAGGGATAGATCGCGGGCGATTCCTCCTGCCCCCACACCCCCTCGGCCAGCCACGCGTCCAGCGTGGCGCGCGCCCGCGCGTACTTGTCGCCGTCGTCCCTGGGGTACGAGACGCGAACGATGTTGGCGGGACTCATCGCGTACAGCGCGTCCTGCTGCTCGGCGCTGATCTGATCGTACGGCGGCGCGACGACCTTGCTGATCTCTCGCTCCCTGCCGATCGCGTAGCGATAACCGCGGAACGGCCGAACGCGCACTAGTGGCCGGCTCCCGCGGGCCCGTGCCCCTTGACGACCTCGGCCGCGCGGGCGGCGGGCGGCGTGTTGCGGCTGCGGCCGATCGTGATGCGGCCGTCGATCAGCACCATCGAGATGCCCGGCAGGTCGCCGGCGGCCAGGGCGCCGAGCGCGTCGGAGGCGATCGAGCCGGTCGGCGCGTCGCAGATCACGAGGTCCGCGGCTCGGCCGGCGGCGATCACGCCGCAGTCGAGCTTGTACACGCGCGCCGTGTTGCCGGTGGCACACGCGATCGCCTCCGCCGGCGGCAACCCGCCGAGCGCGGCCAGCACGCTCAGCGTGCGGAGCACGCCGAGCGGGATCACGCCGGTTCCCGAGGGCGCGTCGTTGCCGATGATCAGCCGGTGCGCCGCCCGCGCGTCGCGCGCGACGCGCAGCGTGTGGAGCGCGGTCTTCATGTTTCCGCACTGCACGATCTCGAGCGCCATGTCCGTCGCGACGAGCCGCTCGATCTCGGCCGGCGTCATCGACGTCGTGCCGCCGTTGACGTGGCCGACGACGTCGGGCGCCGCCTCCAGCACGACGTCCGCGTTGATCGGGCTGCTGCCCGCGATGGACGGCCCGCCCGTGTGGATGGTCACCGTCATGCCGTGCGCCCGGGCCCAGCGCACCATGGGCGCCGCGTCCTTGCCCGTCTTCACCGAGCCGAGGCCGATCTCGCCGACGAGTCGCACGCCGGCCGCCGCCATCTCGGCGAAGTCGCCCTCGGTCATGCCGAGCTCCAGAATCGGCGCGCCCGCGTGGACCTTCACGCCGCCGGGCCGGAAGTTCGCGTAGGACTTCGCGGCGACGATCGCGAGCGCCTTGAGGCCGACGATGTCCTTGGGCCGGCCCGGCAGGTGGACTTCGCCCGCCGAGATCGCTGTGGTCACGCCGCCGTTCATGCCGGAGTCGATGAAGTCCATGGTGCGCTGGCGTGGGGTGAAGTCGCCGAAGACCGGATGGACGTGCGAGTCGATCAGCCCCGGCAGCACCGTGGTGCCGCGCGCGTCGATCACCGTGTCGGCGTCCTCGTCGAGCCCGCGGCCCACGGCGGCGATCTGCCCGTCGCGGATGACGAGTGCGTCGGCGTCGAGCAGCGGCCGGCCGATGTCGCCGCTGACGAGCGTGCCGATGTTGCGGACGAGCGTCTTCATCGCGCGGGGCCTCCGTCGCGCGAGTGTGTCAAATCGGGCGGAAGGACGCAACCCTCGCGCGCGAGCGCGCGCTACGCCGTCGCGGCGCGGCGCCGGCCGATCGCGATCAGGTCGAACAGCCGGCGGTACACGTCGAGCTCGGCGACGTGGAACGCCTCGGCGAGACCGCGGGCGCGCCCGCGGTGCAGCGAGCGGTAGGTGTTGAGGCCGTCCATCGCCCGCGGATAGTCGAACTCCGTCTGCTGGCTCGGGAATGCCTGCATGGCCAGGCGCTTGCGCTCGGCCACCGCGGTGATGTCGACGACGGCGTTGGCGACGAGCGCGGCCTCGACGAACAGGCAGTTGGTCCTCCGCCCGCCATCGACCGGAACAGACCGCAAAAATCATACCCGCGACCGAGGCGCGCCACGGCTGCGCCGGGGCGCGACGAGCGTTGGGGGGCGAGGCGCGCCACGGCTGCGCCGGGGCGCGACGAGCGTTGGGGGTCGAGGCGCGCCACGGCTACGCCGGGGCGCGACGAGCGTTGGGGGTCGAGGCGCGCCACGGCTGCGCCGGGGCGCGACGAGCGTTGGGGGGTATGGGGGGCCATTTCGGGGCCCCCCATTCAAACAGACAGGTACGCGCGGCGCAGCGACTCGTCGGCGTCGAGGGTGGCCATCGTCCCCTCGAAGCGGATCTGGCCCTTCTCGATGATGTAGGCGCGGTCGGTCAGCCGGCGGGCGAACTTCACGTTCTGCTCGGCCATGAGAATGGTCAGCCCCTGGCGCTTCAGAGCGGCCACGTTCTCGGCGAGCGCGGCGACGACGACCGGCGCCAGCCCCTCCGAGGGCTCATCGAGGAGCAGCAGGCGCGGGCCCGTCATCAGCGTGCGTGCGATCGTCAGCATCTGCTGCTCGCCGCCCGAGAGGCTGCCGCCGCGCTGGCGCGCGAGCTCGGCGAGCTTGGGGAAGAGGCCGAAGACGCGATCGACCGTCCAGCCGCTGTCCGGCCGCGCACCTACCAAGAGATTTTCCGCCACCGTGAGATCGGCGAAGATCCGCCGGTCTTCCGGCACGAGCCCGATCCCGAGCCGGGCCACGCGATGCGTCGGCACGCCGCGCAGCGAGCGCCCCTCGAAGCGGATGTCGCCCGCCGTCACCTCGACGACGCCCACGATCGCCTTGAGCGTGGTGGACTTCCCGGCGCCGTTGCGTCCGAGCAGCGCGACCACTTCGCCCTCGCCGGCGCGCAGGCTCACGCCGTGCAGCACGCGGCTGCGGCCGTAGACCGCGTGGACGTCCGCCAGCTCGAACATCACGGATCCTCGCCGAGGTACACGGCCTGCACCTCGCGGTCGGCCCGCACGGCGGCCGGCGGACCGTCGGCGATCACGCGGCCCTGGTGCAGCACCATGATCCGCTCGGCGACCGCGAAGACGACGTCCATGTCGTGCTCGGTGAAGAGCACGGTGAGCCCGCGCTCACGCGCGATCCGCGCCGTCAGCGCCATCAGCGCGCCGCGCTCGCCGGGCGCCATCCCCGCCGTGGGCTCGTCGAGCAGCAGCAGCGCGGGATCGTTGGCGAGCGCGATCGCGAGCTCCAGCTTCTTGAGATCGCCGTAGGCGAGCACCCCGGCCGCCCGCGTGGCCTGCTCGGCGAGCCCCACCTGCTCCAGCAGCGCGCGCGACGGCGCGATCTCCAGCCGCGCGGCGGGAATCAGCAGCACGCGGCTCCGACCCGCGTGCGACAGCCGCGCGACCTGCACGTTCTCGAGGACGGTGAGCGTCGCGAACGTGGCCGTGATCTGGAAGGTGCGGCTGATGCCCAGGCGCCAGATCGCGTGCGGCGGCAGCCCGCCGATGGGACGACCGCGCCAGCGCACCTCGCCCGCGTCGGCGCGGAGCTGACCCGTGAGGATGTCGAAGAAGGTTGACTTGCCGGCGCCGTTGGGGCCGATGAGGGCGCGGATCTCGCCGCGCTCGAGGGCGAACGACACGCCGTCGACCGCGCGCACCCCGCCGAACGCGCGCCGGACGTTCTCGACCTCCAGGACGGGGGCGCGCTCAGCCACGCTCGCGCGCCCCCAGCACGCCGAGGATCCCGCGCGGAAACACAAGCACCAGGGCCACGAGGATGACGCCGAGCACGAGCTGCCAGTATTCCGTGTAACGCGTCACCACGGTGTCGAGCAGCTTGTAGAGCGCGGCGCCGAGCGGCGCGCCCGCCAGCGAGTGCACGCCCCCCAGCAGCACCATCACGAGCGGCTCCACCGAGACCGGCACCGCCAGCGACTCGGGGAACACGCTGCCCTTGAGGAACACGAAGGTGCCGCCCGCGAGCCCGCCGAAGAAGCCGGCGACGACGAAGGCCCGCCACTGGTGCGCGTGCACGTCGATCCCGACCGCCTCCGCGCGGCGCGCGTGGTCGCGCGCGGCGCGCAGCGTGAGCCCGAACGGCGCGCGGCCGATCGCAGCCAGCGCGGCGAGACCGGCGCCGCACGCGGCGAGGGCGAGGTAGTAGTAGCGGACCGGCGACGCGAGCCAGGGCGCGGGCCAGATGCCGAGGAGGCCGTTGTCACCGCCCGTCACGTCGTACCACTGGTGCACGATCGCGTAGGCGATCTGGGCGAAGGCGAGCGTGAGCATCGCGAAGTAGATCGACGACAGCCGCACGCAGAAGAAGCCGATGACCACGGCGGCCAGCGCGGCCGTCACCGGCGCGGCCGCGAGCGCGACGAGCATCGGCGCCTTCGCCCACCGCACGAGCAGCGCCGCGCCGTACGCGCCCAGGCCGAAGGCCGCCGCGTGGCCGAACGAGACCATGCCGCCCGTCCCCATCAGGAGGTGGAGGCTCGCCGCGAAGAGCGCGAACGCGAGGATCTCGACGAGCACCCAGACGTAGAACGTGGGCAGCAGCGGCGGCACGACGAGCAGGACCGCGACGAGGACGGCGATCAGCCAGCGGGGGACGCCGACGCCGCGGCCGGCGGTGATCGCGCCGCCCGCCGACCGCGCCTGGGCCTCGGGCCGCCCCAGCAGACCCCACGGACGCACGACGAGCACGACGGCCATCACCACGAACGTCAGCACGAGCGACGCGCGCGGGAGCACGAGCACGCCGAAAGCGTCGATGACGCCGATGACGACGGCCGCCAGGAGCGCGCCGGGCACCGAGCCCATGCCGCCCACGACGACGACCACGAAGGCCTCGGTGATGATCGCCGCGTCCATCACGGTGGTGAGCGCCTGCCGCGGCACTTGAAGGGCTCCCGCCAGCCCTGCGAGCAGCGAGCCGAGCGCGAACACACCGGTGAACAGCCGCGCCTGGTCGACGCCCAGCAGCGCCACCATCTCGCGGTCCAGAGTGGCCGCGCGGATGAGCACGCCCCAACGGGTGCGATAGAGCAGCCACCAGAGGGCCGCGGCCACGCAGGGCCCGAGCGCGATGAGCGCGAGGTCGTACGTCGGCACCAGCTGGCCCGCGATGCGGACGGCGCCGCCGAGCCCGGGCGCGCTCGGCCCTGTCTTGTTCTCGCTGCCCCAGACCAGCTTGACGACGTCGGAGACGACGAGCACGAGCGCGAAGGTCAGCAGCAGCTGGTAGAGCTCGGGCGCACGATACACGCGGCGCAGGAGGCCCACCTCCACCACCGTCCCGAGCGCGCCCACGGCGAGCGCGGCGAGGGCCACCGCCACGTAGAAGGACGCGCCGCCCAGCGGCAGCGCCGCCGCCAGCGTGTAGGCGAGGTAGGCGGCGAGCATGTAGAAGGACCCGTGCGCGAAGTTGACGACGCGGGTCACGCCGAAGATGAGCGAGAGCCCGGACGCGATGAAGAAGAGGACCATCGCGTGCGCGAGCCCCGCGAGGAGCTGGACGAGGAAGAGCGACGGGCTCAGTTGCCGCTTCGGAGCTTCTTCACGTCGTCGTCGGACGGCAGCACTTTTTCACCCGGCACGTACTCGTGGTTCACCATGATCCCGACGCCGCGCCTGGCGTCGAGCTTGGTGGTGCCGACCCACGCGCCCATCGTGGACTGCCCGTCGGACGCGCGATAGCTGATCGGTCCGATCGGCGTCTCCACGCGCAGGCCGCGGAAGGCGGCCACGAGCTTGTCGGTGTCGGTGGAGCCCGCCTTGCGGATCGCCTCGAAGATGGAGAGATAGGTGACGTAGCCGACGAGCGAGCCGAGCACCGGGTTCTTGTCGTACTTCTTCGTGAAGCGCGCGACGAAGTCCTTGTGCGGCGGCGCGCCGATGTCGTACCAGGGATACCCGGTGACGAGCATGCCCTCGGGGGCTTCGAGGCCGAGCGGGTCGATGTACTCCGGCTCGCCGAGCAGGATGCCGACCACGAACGTCTTGTCGAAGAGCCCGCGCTTCTTGGCCTCGCGCACGAACGCGATCCAATCGCTGCCGAAGAGCGACACGTAGAGCGCGTCGGGGTTCTGGTTGAGGATGGCGGTGACGAACGGCCCCGCCTCGAGCTTCCCCAGCGTCGGCCAGTGCTCGCCGACGACCTGCACGTCCGGCTTCAGCTCCTTGAGGCGATCGCGGAACGTTTCCCACGCGCGCTTGCCGTACTCGTAGTTGGGGCCGATGGTCGCCCACTTCACGTACTTCAGCTTGCCGGCCTTCTCGGCGAGCATGCGCCCCTGCTCGTAGGTGTTCGGTCGCACGCGGAAGACGTGGTCGTGGCCCTTGGCCCACGTGATGGCCTCGGTGAGCGGCTCGGCGGCGACGAACAGCGTCCGGTTCTGCTTCGCCCAGTCGGACACGGCGAGGCCGACGTTCGACAGGAAGGTGCCGGAGATCAGACTGACTTTCTCGCTCGCCACCAGCTCCTGGGCGTGCTTGACCGCCTCCGCCGGCTGCCCCTTGTCGTCGCGGAAGAGCACCTCGACCTTTCGGCCGAGCACGCCGCCGCGGGCGTTGACCTCCTCCACCGCCATCTCGATGGCCTGGCGATAGGGGCCGGTGAACGGCGCGCCGATGCCGCTGAACGAGTTGATCTCGCCGATCCGGATCGGCGCCTGCGCGGCGCAGGGCGCGGCGGCGACGAGCGTGACGGCAGCGGCGAGGGTGGCCACGGCACGGCGTGCGCTCACGGGAGCCTCCCGAGGGTCAGGACGCCGCGCGCGTGACGACGCCACGGGCGAGCCGGCGCTCGACGTCCAGGATGTGCGCGTACATGGCCGTGCGCGCGGTGTCGCCGTCGCGGCGAGCGATCGCGTCGTGAATCGCGAGATGCGCGGCAATGATGGCGGCGTCGTCCTCCGGCGTGAGCTCGGCGCGCTGGGCGACCACCTTGATCTCCAGCGCGGTGAGCGCGTGGGTCACCGCGGCGTGGACGGGATTGCGGGCGGCGGCGGCCACCTGACGGTGGAACTCCGCGTCCAGCGCCCGGCGCCGGCGCGAGGTGATCCCGGGCTCGGTGCGCGTCTCCAGGCACTCGCCGAGCATCTTGAGCTCGTGGTCGGTGACGCGCGAGGCGGCCAGCCGCGCCGATTCCGGCTCGAGCAGGGCCCGCGCCTCCGCGAGCTGCGGCAGCGACACGCGGCCGAGGCGGAAGAGCGTCGACAGGTCGCGCACGACGGGCATGGCGTCCAGCTCGCGGATGAAATAGCCGCCGGCGGACCCCTGCCGCACCTCGACGAGGCCGCGGTGCTCGAGCGCGCGCAGCGCCTCCCGCACGGCCACGCGGCTGGCGCCGAACTCGCGCACGAGCTGACGCTCGGGCGGGAGCTTGTCGCCGTGCGCGAACCGTCCCTCGTAAATCGCGCGCTCGATCTGCGCGACGATGTGCTCGTATACGCGGGGCGCCCGAACCGCTCCGAACATCGGTGCGCGTCACTGTCCGATCAAAGCGGCCCGATGTCAAGGGCGGGCGCGTGGGACAATCGCCCGTGCGCCGCCGTGCCCTCCTGCTGCCGCCTCTCGTCGCGCTGCTCGCGGGCTGCGCATCCCTCGCATGCCGTCCGGCCACCGTCGTGGCCGACCGGCGCGAGGAACGCACGCGGCTCGACAGCGAGTTTCGGGGCGTGCGCACCGACGAGCTCGGCCGCGTCGGCCAGGTGCGCCGTGACCGCCTCGTGCACGACTGGTGGGTGCGCGACACCCAGGGCCGCTGGCACCGCGTCGAGGAAGACACCTACCGCGCGGCCGAGCCCGGACGCGAGATCGGCGTCTGCCTTTAGCGCCCGACCGGTGCGCCCACGGAAAAGTTCTTCCCACGCGGCCGTGTCATCTCCGTCACCGCTCTGACGCGAGTGTCATGCCGCCGCCACGCGCGCGACACCGCGCGGTCCAAACTTGCGGACTTCCGCCCTTGGCTCGCGCGTTGCACTGGCCCGGCTCCCCCCGGATGCGCTCGCAGTGCAACGCCAACAGGAGGACCAGGCCATGCGACGAATCGTGACGTGGAGCGCGCCGCTCGTGCTCGTGGCGGTCGCCACGGCGGGCTGCGCGACGAAGGACTGGGTCAACGAGAAGCTCGGCAAGAGGCAGGCGCAGATGGACGAGCGTTTCGCGCAGGTGGACGTCGCAGTGAAGGACGTCGGCACGGCCGCGGGCACGGCGCAGGGCCGCGCCGAGGCCGCCTTCGGCCGCGCCGACGAGGTGAACGCGCGGCTCACGCGCGTCTGGACCGGTCGCAACAAGCGCAACGTGGTCGAGACGCTGCATGTGCAGTTCGGATTCGACCGCAGCGACTTGTCGGACGGCGCGCAGACCGCGCTGCTGGGCGTCGTGAAGGAGCTGAAGACGAACGTCGACCTGACGGTGGACCTCGAGGGCTACACCGACCCCACGGGGACGCGCGAGTACAACGTGGGACTGAGCCAGCGGCGCGTGGAGTCGGTGCGCCGTTACCTGATCGAGAACGGCACGGACATCGCCCGGATCCACTCGATCGGGATGGGCGTGCTCGTCGCGGCGAACGCGGAGCACGCCAAGCTGCGCCGTGTGACGGTGCGCCTGATGGTGAATCCGACCGACTGAGGAAGAATTGAGCCCGGAGACGGTCGTGGTCGCGCCACCGCCGGCCGCCTCCGGGCTGGCACCGAAGCTACGAGAGCCGCGGCACCATCGTGGCCACCACCATCACCCATGCCTGTGACGAGAGCATGAGCTGAACGTGGCGGGCTATGACGATACGGCCGTCCGTACGGATGGCCGCCATTGTCGGATCACCAGAACGCAGGATTCCTCGCCAGGTCGCGAGCCACACGTGCGCGTCGCGTACCTCTTCCCAGCGCGGGAACCACAGATCAAGCCGGAGGTGCGGGTAACGTCGCGTGACGTGCGCCACCAACCGCGCCGCCACCAGCGCCCCTTGCGCCAGATTCAGCACCGCGACGGTCAGCACCACCAGCCCCGTGATTTGCACGATCACGTCGACCATGCGGCAGTGCAAACGCAATCCTGGTACCACGAGTTACCAGGCTTGTAAGTACTCGGAAATACGACTTTTGGTCTACCTGAAGGGTGGTTAGAACATCGTCAGCGGCCTGTTTCTGACCACGCCCGTGATCAGGAACAGACCAGCCAGATCAGACCAGCTCAGGCGGCGTGGCGCAGCACGACCTCGTAGTCCTTCGGGGCGTGCTCGATCACCGGATTCCACGCCTCGTGCACGAGCCACTCGTAGCCCGTCGGCGTGGAGAGCACGACGCGCCCGCAATGGAAGCTTGACGGCGGCTCCACCTGCACGGCCAGCAGCGACTCGCCCTCCAGCGCGCGATTGACCGCGCTCTGGATCTCCGCCCGTACTGTCAGCGCGCGATCTTCCGCACGCTCGCGCCGCTTGAGCCACGCGAGCCACAGCCCCACCAACGTCGCCAGCACCACGGGAGCGATCAATGCCTGCATCATGGTCTTCGCCTCCCATCCGTAGAGATGCCGCGCCGCGGCTCTTGGATTCGACGGCCCGCGGTACACTAGGCAGCCGCAGGAGGCCCCATGGACGAGCAAGTCGCCGTCGCCGCCACCACGGGCGTCGCGCAGGTGTTCGACCTGCACACGCTGAAAGCGTTCGCTCCCGACAAGCGCGTGCGGAAGATGCTCTTCAAGACCGATCAGCTCTGGTCGGAGATCGCCTGCTACGAGCCCGGTCAGTCCACCGTGATGCACAGCCATCCGAAGGAAGAGGAGGCGATCTTCGTGCTGCAGGGCGCGGCGAACATGTCCATCGACGGCCGCGAGGTCGTGGTGCCGGCGGGCGCGATCGTGAAGTTCCCGAAGAACGTGCCGCACGACGTGCGCAACCTCGGCGCCGAGCGCTGCGTGATCATGTTCCTCAAGGTGAACCCGAAGGTGCTGAAGGCCAGCCCGGGGGAGTCCGAGGGGGGCGTAGCCCCCCTCGCACGATAAATGGGTAACGTCGAGCGCTGCGACAAGACGCTGCCGCTGAACCAGATGATGTTCCACGTGCGCCGCGACGCGCGGCTGCGCGAGCGCTGGCTGACCGATTTCGAGGCCCTCGCGGGCGAGTTCGGGCTGAGCCGCGCGGAGATCGACGCGGTGCAGGCGAAGGACCCCAGGCGCCTGATGGACCTCGGCGTCCACCAGTACTACGTGCCGCAGATCCTGCGCCTCTTCTTCGGCGCGGCGCAGAACAGCAACGCCAGCGCCGCCCTCGAGTGCTACACGCGCGCCTTCCCCGAAGAGACGGCGAAGGCGCTGGCGCTGCAAGCGCGGCTCGAGACGACGGTCTCCCCGGCACGGCGCGAGCGGAGCTGACGGTGGCCCAGATCGTCGCCGCCATGGCCATGACGCACTCGCCCGGCCTCACCGGCTGGTTCGACCGCGCGTCGGAGGAGTACCAGCAGCTCGCGCTGGGCGCCACCGCGGAGATGCGGCGCCGACTCGAGGCTGCGCGACCCGACGTGCTCGTGATGTTCAGCAACGACCACCTGCTCAACTGGCCGATGAACAACACGCCCGAGTACACGGTCGGCATCGCCGAGGCGCACGTGGGGCCCGCCGACTGGTTCGACGAGTGGCTCGGGATGGAGAAGTACCGCGTGCCCGGCGAGCCGGGGCTCGCGCGCTTCCTCGTCAACGAGGGCGCGCGGCGCGGGCTGGCGCTCGCCCACCTGGGCGGCGAGATGCAGTTCGACGACGGCATCTCGGTGCCGACGCACTACCTGAACCCCGACGCGCGCTTCCGTCTGGTGCCCGTCACCATGAACTGCACGGTGCCGCCGATCCCGCGCCCCGAGCGCGCCTACTGGGTCGGCATCGTGCTGCGCGAGGTCATCCGCGCCTATCCGGCTCCGCTGCGCGTGGCCGTGGTGGCCACCGGCGGGCTCTCGCACGAGCCCGGCGGGCCGCGCTATTTCTGGGTGGACGAGGACTTCGACCGCTGGTTCCTCGATCTCCTCAAGCTCGGTGACCACGAGCGGCTGCTGCGCGAGTGCACGCTCGAGCGGCTGGAGGCCGCCGGATCCGGCGGCACCGCGGAGCTGCTCGCCTGGATCGTGGCGCTCGCGTTCACGCGCGGTCCCGCCGACGTGCTCGCTTACATGCCGGCCGTCGCCTGGCGCTCGGGCACGGGCATGGTGGCGTGGACCGAGCTCGCCGCGTGAAGACCCACCAGCTCGGCCACGAGGAGATCCACCAGGAGTGGAACAACGCGCTGCCGCCACGGCTCGAGGTCGATCCCGGCGACACCGTGGTCTTCGAGACGCGGGACGCCGCCAACCGTTTCTACTCGAAGGGCTCGACGCACGACGACGTCCTGCGCCGCGGCCCGTTCCGTGGTCACCCGCTCACCGGCCCCGTGAAGATCCGCGGCGCGCGGCCGGGCGACACGCTCGTGATCGAGATCCTCGATGTGCAGCCGGGCGCGGACTTCGGCTGGACAGCCATCCGCCCCGGGCGAGGGCTGCTGCCCGAGACCGACTTCGCCAAGCCGTTCCTCCAGATCTGGGACATCTCCGATGGACGGCACGCGCGCATGGACCACCGCGTGGCGGTGCCGCTGGCGCCGTTCCCCGGCGTCATGGGCGTGGCGCTCGACGAGCCGGGCGGCCACAGCACGATGCCGCCGCGGCGCGCGGGCGGCAACATGGACATCAAGCAGCTCGTCGCCGGCGCGACGCTCTTCCTGCCCGTGCTCGTCGAGGGCGCGCTGTTCAGCGTCGGCGACGCCCACGCCGCGCAGGGCGACGGCGAGGTGTGTGTCACCGCCGTCGAGATGATGGGGCGCGTGACGCTGAGGTTCGGCCTGCGCCGCGGCCGGCGGTTGCCCGAGCCGCAGCTCGTCACGCCGGCGCCGCCATCGCACGCGACCAACCACGGCCCGCACTACGCGACGACCGCGCACGGGCCCGATCTCTTCGCGGCCGCGCAGCAGGCGGTGCGCTACATGATCGACCACCTGGTGGAGACGCGCGGCTTCTCGCGTGAGGAGGCCTACGTCATCTGCTCGGTGGCGGCCGACCTCAAGATCAGCGAGATCGTGGACGCGCCGAACTGGATCGTCTCCGCCTTCATGCCCGACGCGATCTTCCCGTCCTGATGGCCGACGACCTCGCGCCCCTCCGCGACTGGCTGCGCGCCTGGCAGACCTGCGTGCGCGCCGTCGATTTCGCAGCCGGACGCCGGCTGTGCGCGCCAGACATCGTCGCCTTCGGCACCGTCGTGCCCTTCGTCCAGGGCCTCGACGTGATCGAGAAGGAGCAGTGGCACCGCGTGTGGCCGGTCATCCGCGACTTCACGATCGACGTCGACAACGCGCGCGGCGCGATCGCGGGCGATCGCGGCTGGATCGCCGCCACCTGGGACTCGCGCGGCACCCTCGCCGACGGCGGCACGTTCCCGCGCCCCGGGCGGTGCACCCTCGCCTTCGAGCGCCGCGGCGGCCGCTGGCTCGCCACGCACACGCACTTTTCCCTCGTGCCCAGCCCACCCGCGCCGGGCGCCACCCCGACCCGCTGAACCAGGAGGATCCCGCATGCACATCGGCGTCTGCATCTTCGCCACCGAGTACGCGATCCGCATCGACGAGCTGGCGCGCGAGACCGAGGCGCGCAACTTCGAGTCGCTGTGGGTGCCCGAGCACACGCACATCCCGACCAGCCGGCGCAGCCCGTTCGCGGGCGGCCAGCAGCTGCCGGAGCAGTACAAGCACACCCTCGATCCCTTCGTCGCGCTGACGGCGGCCGCGGCGGCGACGAAGACGCTGCGCGTCGGCACGGGGATCTGCTTGATCATCGAGCGCGACACGATCACGACGGCCAAGTCCGTCGCGAGCCTCGACCTGCTCTCGCACGGGCGCTTCGAGTTCGGGCTGGGCGGCGGCTGGAACGCCGAGGAGATGGAGCATCACGGCACCGAGTTCAAGTCCCGCTTCAAGCGGCTCGAGGAGCAGGTGCGCGCGCTGAAGGAGATCTGGACGAGGGACGTCGCCGAGTTCCACGGCCAGTTCGTGAACTTCGACCCGATCTGGGCCTGGCCCAAGCCCGCGCAGAAGCCGTACC
The DNA here is from genome assembly GCA_003220225.1 of Candidatus Rokuibacteriota bacterium. Taxonomy (GTDB): domain Bacteria; phylum Methylomirabilota; class Methylomirabilia; order Rokubacteriales; family CSP1-6; genus AR12. Next base: position 66,779 of record QHRU01000049.1, on the reverse strand, counting down.
CGCCGATCCTGCTCGGCGGCGAGAGCGGCTACACGCTGCAGCGCGTGGTGGACTTCTGCGACGGCTGGTACCCGCGCGGCCGCGCTCCCGAGAAGGTGCTGGAGGGGTTGAAGGACCTCAAGGCGCGCGCGGCCAAGGCCGGGCGCGACATGAAGACGATCTCGGTCTCCGCCTTCGCCACCCCGCCGGACAAGGCCGTGCTCGACCAGTTCGCCTCCGCCGGCGTCACGCGATCGATCTTGCTGTTGCCCCCCGAGCCGCGCGACAAGGTCCTGCCGCTGCTCGATCAGTACGCGAAGCTGATCAGGTAGTGAGCCCGCCCGCCTCCGCGCCGGCGTGGGCCCTCGCGATGCTCCGCGAGGCCCGCGTCGGCCGGCTGGCGACCGCCGACGCCGCCGGCCGTCCTCTGCTCGTCCCCGTGTGCTTCGCCTTCGACGGCGCCGCGCTCTACTCCGCCGTGGACGACAAGCCCAAGCGCACGCGCGACCTGCGCCGGCTGCGCAACGTGCGCGAGAACCCCCACGCCTCGCTCCTCGTCGACGTGTGGGACGAGGACTGGACGCGCCTGGCGTGGGTGAGCGTCGAGGGCCACGCCGACGTGCTGAACGCGGGCGCCGACTTCACGCGCGCGCTCGAGCTGCTGCGCGCGAAGTACGCGCAGTACCGCACGATGGCCCTGGAGCGCGAGGGCGTCGTGCTGCGGCTGTACGCCGACCGGGTGCTCGCCTGGCGCGCGGCCGGCCCACCCGCCTAGAAGATTGGGGGGCTCCTAGCGGTCGGAGGGCCGGAGCACGGAATCCGGGACGATGCTGGCGACGACGTCCCCCATCGCTCGCAGCGCCGCGAGCGCGGATGGGCCGATCTCGAGCCCCAGGAACGCCGTGCTCTCGAACCGGCGGACGAGCCTGAAATCGGTACGCCGCAGACGAGACAGGACGTCGTCCTGGGCGCGTGCGATGGCCCGGCGCCGCTCCCCGTCCGGCCGCACACCGTCGGGAATGCGCAGCTCCACGAGGACCCGGCTGCGGCCCTGGGCGACCTCGGCCTCGACCCGGGGATCGACGCTCGCCTGCATCGCTGTGGCCGGAGCACCGGCGGCGACGATCATAATGGTCAGCGACGATCCCAGCAATGTTCGCGCGGTCAGGGGCGCTCCTCCTGCCAGAGGCCCAGCGCGCGGATCGCGGGCTCGTCGTTGAACGAGAACAGGCACGCCGGCTCGCCGGCGCTGCCGTTGTCGTGCTGGATCCAGTGCCACGGCGGGGCCACGAACGTATCGCCCGGCTCCCACGCGAGCTCGGTCTCGCCGATACGGCTACGGCCGCGGCCCTCGATCACGTGGAAGACGCGGCCCGCCGTCGAGCGGCCCGCTCGCGCTCGCTCCCCTGGCCGCAGCCAGTGCGCGTCGGCGCCCATGGTCGCCACCGGCGGCGCGCCCGTGAGCGTCACGTAGGCGCGCGTGACCGGCCGGTCTTTCGGCGTGCTCGCCGCCAGCCCCTCCAGCGCGCCCCGTGTCGCGCGCCAGGGCCAGCGGAACTCCGCCTGCGCCGCGTCGCTCGCCGGCTCCGGCACGCGCGCCGGACGCAGCGGCGACACCCACGACGCGTCGAACGCGCGCACGAGCGGGATGTCCAGGCCGTCCAGCCAGACAACAGGCGTGGCGCCCTCGTGGCCGTGATCGTGCCAGCGCATCGGCGGCGTGATGATGAAGTCGCCGCGCTCCATCGTGCACTTGATGCCGTCCACCGTGGTGAACGCGCCTTCGCCCTCCACGATGAGGCGCAGCGCGGCGGGCGTGTGGTGGTGGCTCGGCGCCGTCTCGCCGGGCAGGATCACCTGGAGCCCCGCGAAGAGCGTCGAGGTGATCCGGTACATGCCCTTCAAACCGGGGTTCTCGAGCACGAGCACGCGGCGCTCGGCCTGCTCGATCGGCACCAGGCGCGCCGCCTCGTGCAGCAGCGGCCGCGCCTCCCGCCACGACCAGCGGTGCGGCACGGCGGCGGTGACGCGCTCCTTCGGCAGCAGGACGTGCAGCGCGGTCCACAGCGGTGGGAGCGCGTGCGACTCGAGCGCCTGCGAGTAGGCCGGCGGCAGCGTCTCGTCGCGCGTGACGAAGACCGACATGGCATCCTCCCGTCGAAAGTTGCCCGATGATACACCGTGCTATAGACTGCCGCCGATGCAGTTCGAGGTGGAGGTCTACAAGAACGACGGCGGCGAGTGGGTGGCCGAGGCCATCGAGTACAAGGTCACCGCGACCGGCCGCACCGAGAGCGAAGCGCTGGCCCGCGTGATGGACGCGCTCGCCGCGCACTTCAAGCAGACGTCCAAGCGCTAGTCCGTCCGCCCAAGTCCGCAACACGTACCCCATCGCCGCATCGAGGAGGTGATCCGACCACTCTCGAGGCGCCGGAGCGTGTACCTGGCCGCCGGAGGCGATCCGAGCAACGAGCGGTACGGCTGGGTGCGAACGCGCGTCTGATGGAGATGGGGGGCCTCGAAGGGCCCCCCATACCCCCCAAACGTTCGGAGCGCCCGGGGTGAACCCGGGCGCTCCTCTGCTCGGTGGCGCTCCTCGATTTCGCGACAGGTGCCTAGGCGCACCGAGCGGCTGAGGGTAGCGTGACGCCCCTCAGCCGCCACGACCCGACGTGATCAGCGTCAGCGCGCCCGGCACCACGTCCACCTCCACCGGCGTCGTCCCCAGCGGATCGCCGTCCGCCTGCACCGGGACCGGCGCCGCCGCGTCGAGGGTGAGCCGCGTCGCGCGGCCCATGCGCACGTCGTCGCGCGCCAGATGGCGGCCGCGCCACACCGCCCACGAGTAGCTCGCGAGCGCCGCGAGACCGCCGCGCTCGAAGACCACCCAGTCGAGCGCGCCGTCGTCGGCGCGGGCGCCGGGCGCCAGCGGCAGGTCGAGCGCGTACGCGGGCGCGTTGGCGACGACGCAGTAGGCGCCGCTCGCCGCGGCCTCGCCCGCGACCACTCGCACGGGCGGATGGCGATACGTGAAGAGCGAGGCGGCGAGCGGCGCGACGTACGAGGCGCGCCGCACGCGGCGGAGCGTCGACCCGGTCGTCCGCCACGCCATGAGGCGGCGCACGACCTCCGCGTCCAGCCCGGCGCTGAGCATCAGCGCGAAGAGGCGGCTCCGCCCCGGCCCCGACGCGCGGCCGAGGTCGAGCGTGCGCGTGCGTCCGGCCGCCAGGGCCCGCGCCAGCGCGGCGGGATCGTCGGCGAAGCCGTAGGCGGATGCGAAGAGGTTCTCGTTGCCGGCGGGGAACGCGGCGAGTGGCGTGCCGGGCGGCAGCTCGTTGATCACCTGCGCGACGGTGCCGTCGCCGCCGGCGGCGACGACGGCGCGGCAGCCGGTCATCGCCGCGCGGTCGCCCAGCATCGCCGCGCGCTCGCGCGCGCCCCACACGACGCACGGGTGCTCACCGAGCGCGGCGAGCTCGCGCGCCAGCGCCTCGACGCGGCGGCGATTGTCGGAGGCCCCGCTGTAAGGATTCGCGGCGACGACGATCATCGGCGCCGCGAGTATAGCGGCTACGCGAGCGGGCGCTCGACGACGGCCAGCGGCGCCGTGCCCTCCACGTAATGGACCTCGCGCACGCCGAGCAGGCGGCGCAGCTGTCCGGCCTCCACCTTCATCGGCCCCGGCGTCGGCGCCGCACCGGGCGCGGGCTGCGGGAAGGCCGTCGACCGCGCCGAGTGGAAGGTGATGTTCCCCTCGACCTTCTGGAGCACCTGGTGGATGTGACCGTTGAGAGCCGTGACCGAGCCGAAGCGGCGCAGCATGCCGATCACCTGCTCGCCGTCGGCCGTGGTCCAGCCCCATGCCGGATACACGGCCCAGAGCGGCACGTGGGAGAAGACGACGAGGGGGGTGCTCGCCGTGAGCGGCTCGAGATCCTTCCGCAGCCAGTCGAGCTGCTCGTCACCGAGGGCGCCGCCCACACCCGGCTTGTACGCCAGCACGTTCACGAGACCGACGAAGTGGACGCCGCGGTAGTCGAACGATCGGTAGCCGCGGTTCTCGTAGGTGCCGGCGCCGTAGCGGCTCAGGAATTCCTTGCCGCCATCGATGGCCACGTCGTGCTCGCCGGGGATGTAGACGATCTTCTCCGTCCTCACGGCCTTCAGCGACTCCGCGAGCGTGTCGAAGGCGCCGGGCTTCTGTCCGTGGGACAGGTCGCCCGTGTGCAGCACGAACGCCGGACGCGGCTCGAGCGCGTTGAGGCCCGCGATGGAGTCGCGCAGCGTGCCCATCGCGTCCTTGTTGGCCTCGCCGCCGAAGCCGACGTGCGTGTCGCTGATCTGTCCGAACGTGAAGTCGGCGCCGGCGGCCGACGCCTCGCCGAGCACCGTCGCGGACAGCACGCCGCCGCGCGCGGCCCACACCAGTCCGGTCCCGGCCCAGGCCAGGCACTGCATGAAGTGTCGCCGTTCCATGGAATCCTCCTGCGACGTCGTCACTTCACGACGACGGTTGCGGTCATGTGTGGATGCAGGGCGCAGAAGTACGTGTACGTCCCGGGCGTGGTGAAGCGATGCGCGTACGTTTCCTTGCGGTCCAGCCCGCTGGACGTGTACGCGCGATCGGTCGCCGTCACCGTGTGCGGCTCCTCGTCGCCGTTGATCCACGTCACGGTGGCGCCCACGGGCACGGTCAGCAGCGCCGGCACGAACTTGAACTCCTTGATCTGCACGCTCGGTGGTGTCGCCGCATCGGCGACGGCGGCGAGCGCAACCGCCGCCACAAGGGTCATGGTCAGGAATCCGCGGGTCATCGTCAGCCTCCTTCACATGCGCCAACGCGCCGATACACGCGTCGTTCCCAGATGGCGCGATGGGAACGATTCGGGCGCTCGCGCGTTGCGGAGGGTGACGAAGGTGTCAACGGTGCTATGGTTTCGGCATGCATGAGGCGCTGGCGCGCGAGGCGCTCGGCCACGTGGACGCGCTCTACAAGCTGGCGCGTTACCTCACGGGCCGCGAGACGGACGCCGAGGATCTCGTGCAGGAGACCTACGCCCGCGCCGTGGCCGGCGCCGCGGGCTTCACGCCCGGGACCAACCTCAAGGCGTGGCTGTTCCGTATCCTCCGGAACACCTTCATCAGCCTCTACCGCCGGCGGCGCGCCAGCCCCGAGGTGAGCGGAGTCGACGTCGCGGACGCGGCGGCGAGCGAGGAGTGGCTGCGCGACGACCTCGAGCTGGACCGGCTGCGCAAGGTCGTGGCCGAGGAGATCGAGGCCGCGCTGATGAGCCTCTCGGAGGAGGCGCGCACGGTGGTGCTGCTCGATCTGGAAGACTTGAGCGAGGTGGAGATGGCGGCGGTGCTCGAGTGTCCCGTCGGGACGGTGAAGTCGCGGCTCGCCCGGGCGCGCGCGGCGCTGCGGCGCCGGCTGCGGGACTACGCGCGATGAACCCCATGGACCATGACCACGCGGTCGACGCCGAGCTGACCGAAGCGCTCCATCGCTTGCCCCACCGCCCGGCGCCGGCGCGCCTGGTCGGACGCGTCGAGCGCGTGCTGGCCATGGCGCCCGCACCGCGCCGGCTGCTCTGGCGGCGCGCCTGGGCTCCCGCGCTCGCCGCCGCGCTCGTGCTGCTCGTGACCGCCCCGGTCGTCTTCTACCAGCGCACGGCCGCCACGCGCGTGGCCACGGCCACCATGGTCAACGAGGCGATCGCCGATCACCTGCGCATCGCGCAGGCGCAGCGCCCGCTGGAGATCGAGAGCGGCGACGGCCATCGCGTGCGGCCGTGGTTCGAGGGACGCCTCGATTTCTCCCCCGTGCTGCCGTTCGTCGGCGACCGCGAGGTGCCGCTGCGCGGCGGCGCGCTCGCGTGGTTCCTCGACCGCAGGGCGGCGGCCTTCGTCTACGGCCTGCGCCTGCACACCGTCACGCTCTTCGTCTTCCGTCCCGACGGCCTGCCGTGGCCCAGCACGGGCTGGCAGCGCGCGGGCGCCCACGACGTCTACCGTGACAGCGCGCGCGGCTTCACCGTCGTGATGTGGCGCGCCCACGGCCTCGGCTACGCGCTCGTGTCGGACGTCGACCCGCGCGAGGTGCTCGACCTCGCGGCACGCGTCGGCGGCGTCTGATCCCTCGCGCGCGGGAGTATCATAACGATCGACCATGAGCGGCGCGCTGGCGGGACTCCGCGTGATCGATTGCTCCCGGCTGATCGCCGGCGGCGTGCTCGCCACCGTGCTGGCCGATCACGGCGCCGACGTCATCAAGGTCGAGAACCCGCGCGGCGGCGATCCGCTGCGCACGTGGCTGCGCGATCGCGGCGAGCTGTGGTGGAAGGTGTACGCGCGCGGCAAGCGCTCGATCACGCTCAACCTCACCCAGCCGCGCGGCCAGGCGCTGCTCAAGCGGCTCGTGAGCGACGCCGACGTCCTCCTCGAGAACTTCGTGCCCGGCACCTTCGAGCGCTGGGGGCTCGGCTGGGATGCGCTCTCCGCGGCGAACCCGAAGCTCGTGTTCGCGCGCGTGTCGGGCTGGGGGCAGGATGGCCCGTACCGCGACCGCCCCGGCTTCGGCACGATGGTCGAGGCGATGAGCGGCTTCGCCCACACGACGGGCGAGGCCGAAGGGCCGCCGACGCTGCCGTCCTTCCCGATGGCCGACATGGTCGCGGCGCTCGCCGGGGCGAGCGCCGTGCTGGCCGCCCTCCGGTATCGTGACCAGGTCTCGGGACGCGGCCAGGTCGTCGACATCTCGCTCTACGAGCCGCTGCTCTCCGTCCTCGGCCCCGACGCCGCCGGCTACGCGCTGGGGGGCGTCGTGCGCCAGCGTCACGGGAACACCTCCGACAACGCGAGCCCGCGCGGCACCTATCGCACCCTGGACGACAAGTGGATCGCGCTCTCGGCGTCCACGCCGGCCTCGGCGACCGCGGTGTTCGGCGCGCTCGGCCTCGCCGACCTCCTGAGAGACCCGCGCTTCGCCACCAACGACGCGCGCGTCGAGTTCAACGAGCTGGTGGACGCCACGATCGCCCGCGCCATCGGCCAGCGCACGCTCGACGAGATGCGCGGGCTCTTCGAGTCGAGCGACCTCACCGCGTGCCCCGTCTACGACATCGCCGACATCACCAAGGACCCGCACGTCGTCGCGCGCGGGATCCTGATCGACGTGCCCGATCCCGCCCTCGGCGCCGTGCGGATGACGGCGCCGACGCCGCGGCTCGACGCCACCCCGGCGACCGTGCGCTGGGCGGGGCCCGAGCTGGGCGCCCACAACCGCGAGGTCTACGGCGCGCTCGGCGTGAGCGAGGCCGAGCTGGAGAGCTTGAAGCGCGACGGGATCGTATGAGAGGCGCGGGCGCTCTCGCGCTGACGCTGCTCGCCGCGCTCGCCGTCGTCGGACCGGCCGCCGCCGCGGACTACACGGGTCCGCTCATCGACGCGCATTCCCATCTGCCGAACGCCACGGCCATCGATGCCTACGTCGCGGCCATGAAGCGCCACAACGTCCGCAAGGTCGTGCTCCTCGGTGTGGGCGGCGTGCAGCCGGACGAGGTGGAGTGGATCGAGGCCGCCGTCAAGAAGTATCCGGACCTCGTGTCGGCCGGCGTGCGCGTGCCCGATCCGACCAACATGGCCGCGGCGGGCCAGCTGGACGTGGAGCTGGCGCGCACCAAGGCCCGCGTGATGGGCGAGGTTCACATCCGCCAGGCGAGCCGCAAGATCGAGCGCGATCCCTCCGCGCCGGCGTTCATGAAGATCCTCGAGCTGTCCGCGCAGCGCGGCGTGCCGATCGTGATCCACGACGAGCTGACGCCCGCCGCCGCGGCCTCGCTCGAGGCGGCGCTGGCCGCCCACCGCGAGGCGGTCATCGTCCTCGCTCACGCCGGCGAGGCGAAGCCCCGCGATCTCGAGCGCCTGCTCGGGCGCAACGCCAACCTCAGGGTCGACCTCTCGGGCATGCACTTTCAGCGCACGCCGTCGCTCGCCAAGGAGAAGGGTCCGCTGCATCCGGCGTGGAAGGCGTTGATCGCGAAGATGCCCGACCGCTTCCTCATGGGCGTCGACGCGTTGGCGGCGCGGCTGTTCGAGCCGGCCATGCTCGACCGCCTCATGACGTGGACGCGCCGCGTGCTCGGTGAGCTGCCCCCCGACGTCGCCGAGCGGGTGGCGTGGAAGAACGCGTCGGTCCTCTACCACCTCGACTGACGTGGCGGCCAACCCCTTCGCGCGGGCGACGGCGTGGTCGCTGCTGGAGACGATCGCCGCGCGCCACGGCCCGCGCGAGGCCATCGTGTTCGACGACGCGCGGCTCACCTTCGCCGCCGTCCGCGACCGCGCGCGCGTCTTCGCGGCCGGCCTCGCCGCCCTCGGCCTGGGCCGGGGCGACGCGCTGGCGATCTGGCTGCCGAACCGCCCGCTGTGGTTCGTCGCGCAGTACGCGGCGGCGAGCCTCGGCGTGGTCGTGGTGGCCCTGAACCCGCGCTACCGCGCCCACGAGCTGGCCTACATCCTCGGCCAGTCGCACGCCGTCGCGCTGCTGGCCACCGACCGGCTCGGCCCGGTGGACTACCTCGACACGCTCGAGGCGCTGCTGCCCGAGCTGGCCGACGCCGTGCCCGGCGAGCTCGCGAGCGCGCGCTTCCCGCGACTGCGCCACGTGATCGTCGACTCGGAGGCCGTCTACCCCGGCTGCCATCGCGTGAGCGATCTGATGGCCGCCGGCACGCTCGCGCCCGCGGCCGTCGCGCCCGACGATACCTTCACGATCCTCTACACGTCGGGGACGACGTCGTTTCCCAAGGGCGCGATGATCACGCACGCGAACTGCGTGCCCCATGGCTGGAACTGCGGCGAGACGCTGCGGCTCACGCCCGCGGATCGCATTCTCCACGCGCTGCCCGCCGCCGGGACGTGGGGTGGCGTCAACATTCCCCTCACCGCGTGGAGCCACGGCGCGTGCCTGGTGCTGATGGACGTCTTCGATCCGCTGCGCGCGCTCATGCTGATCGAGCGCGAGCGCTGCACGGTGTGGAACGCGGTCGACAGCATGCTGATCCCGCTGCTCGACCACCCCGACGTCGGCCGTCGCGATCTCTCCTCGCTGCGCACGGGCGGCGTCGCGGCCACGGGCGGCGGCCGTCACGGGCTGCTCGAGGAGGTGCTCGAGCGGCTGATGCCGCTCGCCTTCCAGCCCTACGGCATGACCGAGGTCAACGCGATGTCGCTGCTGCACGAGCTCGACGAGCCCGCGGCCGACCGGCTGCTGCCCGGCGTGTGGCCGGCGCCCGGGCTCGAAGCGCGCGTGGCGCGCCCGGAGACCGGCGCGATCGCGGCCGTCGACGAGGAGGGCGAGCTGCAGTTCCGCGGGGCGCTCGTGACGCGCGGCTACTATGACATGCCCGCGGAGACGAAGGCCGCCTTCACCGCCGACGGCTGGTTCAAGAGCGGCGATCTTGGGCGGCGGGATCACAAAGGGCGCGTCATCTTCAGCGGCCGCCTCAAGGAGACGCTGCGGATCAGTCACCACATGGTGGCGCCCGGCGAGATCGAGGACTTCCTGCTCGCGCATCCGGACGTCGCGCAGGCTTTCGTGGTCGGCATCCCGGATCCCGGGAGCAACGAGGCCCCCGTCGCCTACGTGATCCGCAAGGCCGGGGCGCGGGTCACCGAGGAGGAGCTGCGCGCGTGGTGTCACGGCAAGATCGCCTCGTTCAAGATCCCGCGCGGCGTCCGCTTCGTGGACGACGTGCCGCGGACCCCGAGCCCGCACGGCGAGAAGGTCCAGCGCGTGAAGCTGCGCGAGCTGGCCCTGAAGGAGTTCGTCCGATGAGCCTGCGCACTCCCCTCTGCGACCTGCTCGGCATCGAGTACCCCATCGTGCAGTCCGGCATGGGCAGCGCCGCCGGCCCCGAGCTCGCGGCAGAGGTGTCGCGGGCCGGCGGTCTCGGCATCGTGGCCGGTCTCGGCGTCACCGCCGACGAGCTGCGCAAGCGCATCCGCCACGTGCGCTCGGTGACCGACCGCCCGTTCGGCGTCAACCAGTGGCTGCACACGGAGCTGCGCCCGCCCGTCGATCCCGCGCGCGTGCCGGCGGCGACGATGCGCGCCGTGCAGACCCAGCTGAACGTCTTCCGCGAGCGACTGGGGATTCCGACGACCGACCAGCCCGCCCCCGGGATGCCCGACCTCATCGACGAGGAGTTCGCGGTGATCCTCGAGGAGCGCGTGCCCGTGTGGTCGATCGGCCTCGGCAATCCCGAGCCCGCGATGGTCCGGCGCTGCCACGAGCGCGGGATCAAGGTCGTGGCCATGGTGGCGACCGTCGAGGACGCGCGCGCCGTCGAGGCCAACGGCGTGGACATCGTCGTGGCCCAGGGCGGCGAGGCGGGCGGGCACCGCTCGACGTGGGTGAAGAAGCCGCGCGAGGAGGCCAGCGTCGCCACGCTCACGCTCGTGCCCCAGGTGGTGGACGCCGTCCGTGTGCCCGTCGTCGCCGCCGGCGGTATCGCGGATGGCCGCGGGCTCGTCGCCGCGCTCGCGCTCGGCGCCGTGGGCGCGCTGCTCGGCACGCGCTTCGTCGCCACCCGCGAATCGATGGCCTCCGAGGTGTGGAAGAAGCGCCTGCTCGAGAGCGACGGGGGGACGACGCTGACGGAGGCGTACACCGGCCTGTGGGCGCGCTCGCTGCGCAACCGGTTCACCGAGGACTATGCCGCGTCGGGCGCCCCGGTGCTTCCGACCCTCATGCAGCAGCGCGCCGCGCTGGACGTCTTCGCGGCCGCCGCGCAGCAGCGCGACGCCGAGTACACGGCGCTCTACGCCGGCCAGTCGACGGGGCTCGTCCACGACCTGCCCGGCGCGGCGGAGGTCGTGGAACGCATCGCGCGCGAGGCCGAGGCCGTGCTGGTAAGATTGCGCGCCATGGGAGGCCCCCGCTGAAGCTCGACGTCGGCATGCTGACCCACGATCTCGAGTCGATCCCCGACTACGCGCGCAAGGTCGAGGCGCTCGGGTACGACTGCCTCTGGTCGGCGGAGACCCAGCACGATCCGTTCCTGCCGCTCGCCGTCGCGGCCACCGTGACGTCGAAGATCAAGCTCGGCACCTCGATCGCCGTCGCGTTCCCGCGCAGCCCGATGATCCTCGCCCAGATCTCCTGGGACCTCGCGAAGGCCTCGGGCGGGCGCTTCATCCTCGGGCTGGGCTCGCAGGTGAAGGGCCACAACGAGCGCCGCTTCTCGGTGAAGTTCGAGTCGCCGGCGCCGAAGATGCGCGAGGTGGTCCTGGCCATGCGCGCGATCTGGGACTGCTGGCAGAACGGGACCACGCTCGCCTTCAAGGGCCAGTTCTTCCGCTTCGACCTCATGACGCCGTTCTTCAACCCGGGGCCCATCGAGCATCCCGGGATCTCCGTCTACATCGCGGGCGTGAACCCGACCATGTGCCGCGTGGCGGGCGAGGTGTGCGACGGCCTGCACGTGCACCCGTTCAACAGCCCGAAGTACCTGCGCGAGCTCGTGCGGCCGGCTGTCGAAGAAGGCATGGCGAAGGCGGGGCGCGCGCGCGCCGATTTCACCTATGCGACCTCCAGCTTCGTGATCGTCGGCGACACCGAGCAGGAGATCGCTCGGCACAAGCAGGCGGTGAAGCAGCAGATCGCCTTCTACGCCTCCACGCGCACCTACGAGCCCGTGCTGGCCGCCCACGGCTGGCAGGATCTGGTGCCCCACCTGCACCGCAAGTCGGTGGAAGGCGACTGGAAGGGCATGGCCGATCTGATCACCGACGAGATGCTCGAGACCTACGCCGTCGTCGGCTCCTACGCCACGATCGCGGCGCGGCTGAAGGAGCGCTACGCGGGGCTCCTCGACCGCACGGCGTTTTACCAGCCCGACAAGCAGCCGACCCTCGACGATCCCCGGTTGCCCCGGGTGATTCAGGAGTTCAACGGCTCTCGATGAACGCGCTCCTCTTCCACGAGTTCGGCGGTCCCGACAAGCTCAGGTACGAGGACGTTCCGGATCCCACGATCGCGCCGCACGAGGTTCTCGTCCGGGTGAAGGCGTGCGCGCTGAACCACCTCGACCTGTTCGTCCGCGAGGGCATTCCCACGCTGAAGACGCCGCTGCCCTTCTGGACCGGCTGCGATATCGCGGGCGAGGTCGTGGAGGTCGGCGCGGCGGCGCAGGGCGTGAAGGTCGGCGACCGCGTGGTCGTGAACCCGAACCTCACGTGCGACCGCTGCGAGTTCTGCGCGGCGGGCGAGGACAGCCTCTGCGTGAGATACGGCATCCTCGGCGAGCACGTCCGCGGCGGCCTCGCCGAGCTCGTGGCCGTGCGCGCCGACAACGTGCTGCCGCTGCCGGCCCACGTGAAGGACGAAGAGGCCGCGTCCTTCGTCCTCACCAACATGACGGCGTGGCGCATGGTGGTGACCCAGGGCAAGGTCGGCCCGGGCCAGGACGTGCTCGTCATCGGCGTCGGGGGCGGCGTGTCGTCCACCGCCGTGCAGATCGCCAGGCTCTGCGGCGCGCGCGTGATCGTGACCTCGTCCAGCGATGCGAAGCTCGAGCGCGCCAAGACGCTCGGCGCTGACGTCGGCATCAACTACAAGACGAACCCCCAGTGGACGAAGGCGGTGTTCGAGGCCACCGACAAGCGCGGCGTGGACGTCGTCATCGAGAACGTCGGCGCGGCCACGTGGAAGGACTCGATCCGCGCGCTCAAGGGCGGCGGCCGACTCGTGACGTGCGGCTCGACCTCGGGGCCGGTCGGCGAGACGCTCATCCCGCTCGTGTTCTGGAAGCAGGTGCACATCATCGGCTCCACGATGGCCAACCGGAAGGAGTTCAACGACGTCATGCGCCTCTTCTTCCAGGGGCGCCTGAAGGCGATCATCGACGAGGTGGTTCCGCTCAAGGACGGCGCGGCCGCCCAGACCCGCCTGGCCGAGGGCAAGCAGTTCGGCAAGATCGTGCTCACCCCGTAGAGGAGCAGCCCATGGCGATTCCGGTGACGATCAACGGCAGGCAACAGCAGCTCGACGTCCCGAACGAGATGCCGCTGCTCTGGGCGATCCGGGAGGCCGCCGGCCTCACCGGCACCAAGTACGCGTGCGGCGTCGCGCAGTGCGGCGCGTGCACCGTGCACCTCGACGGCCAGCCCGTGCGCGCGTGCGTGACGCCCACCTCGGCCGCGCGCGGCCGGCGCGTCACCACGATCGAGGGGCTCGATGCGAAGGGCGAGCACCCGCTGCAAAAGGCATGGGTCGAGGAGCAGGTCCCGCAGTGCGGCTACTGCCAGTCGGGCCAGATCATGTCGGCGGCCGCGCTGCTCGCGGCCAAGCCGAGCCCGACCGACGCCGACATCGACGCCGCCATGGCCGGCAACATCTGCCGCTGCGGCACCTACCAGCGGATCCGCGCCGCGATCCACAAGGCGGCCGCGATGAAGAAGGCAGGCACGCGATGAACCGCAACCCGAAGATCACCCGTCGCGCGCTCCTCAAGGGCGGCGCCGCGCTCGGCGCCGGCCTCGTCATCGGCTTCCGCCTCCCGCTGGACGCCGCCGCGCAGCAGACGCCCGGCGTCTTCGCGCCCAACCAGTGGCTCAAGATCGATCGCGATGGCGTCGTGACGATCACGAACTCGGTGCCCGAGATGGGCCAGGGCGCCATGACCGCGACGCCGATGATCATCGCCGACGAGCTCGACGCCGACTGGGGCAAGATCCGGATCGAGCAGGCGCCGGCCAACCCCAAGCTCTACGCGAACCCCGTCACCGGCAACCAGGCCTACGGCGGCAGCCGCGGCGTGCGCGACCACCTCGAGATGTGGCGCAAGGCCGGCGCCGCCGCCCGCCAGATGCTGAAGCAGGCCGCCGCGCAGGAGTGGAACGTTCCGGAGAGCGAGCTGGAAACGGAGCCGGGTGTCGTCATTCATCGTCCGAGTGGACGACGACTGATGTACGGGCAGCTCGTGGACAAAGCCTCGCAGCTGCCGGTGCCGCAGAACCCGGTGTTGAAGACGAAGGACCAGTTCCGCTACATCGGCAAGGAAGGCATCGCCCGCCTCGACATCCCGGTCAAGACCGACGGCAGGGCGGTCTACGGCATGGACGTGAAGGTGCCGGGCATGCTGATCGCCTCGATCGAGCGCTGCCCGGTATTCGGCGGCAAGGTGCAGTCCTTCGACGCCACGGCCGCCAAGGCCGTGGCGGGCGTCCGCCACGTCGTGCAGGTCAGCAACGGCGTCGCCGTCGTCGCCACCAACTTCTGGTCGGCGCTGCAGGGCCGCCGCGCGCTCAAGGTCACGTGGGACGAGGGCGCCCTGGCCCCGCTCACCAGTGCTGCGATCAGCAAGCAGTACGAGGCGATGTCCAGGCAGGCGGGCCAGGTGGCGCGCAACGAGGGCAACGCCGAGCAGGCGCTGGGCGCCGGCGGCAAGGTCGTCGAGGCCGTCTACCAGGTGCCGTTTCTCGAGCACGCGTGCATGGAGCCGATGAACGCCACCGCGCACGTCATGCCCGACAGCGTCACCCTCTGGGTGCCGACCCAGAACCCGGGCGGCCATCAGGCGCTCGCCGCGAAGCTCGCCGGCGTGCCGGTGGAGCGGGTGGAGGTGGTGACGACACTGCTGGGCGGTGGGTTCGGCCGGCGCGGCGAGCCCGACTTCGTCACCGACGCCGTCGAGACCTCGAAGGCCGTCAACGCGCCCGTGAAGGTCATCTGGACGCGCGAGGACGACATCCAGCACGGCTTCTACCGGCCGGCGACGTACAACGTCTTCAAGGCCGCGGTCGACGCCAACGGCCAGCCCGTGGCCTGGTGGCACCGCATCGTCGGGCCCGGCATCCTGATCCAGAAGGGGCGCGCGCCCAAGGGCACCATCGATCCCGCCGCCGTCGAGGGCGCGCGCAACCATCCCTACGACATCCCGAACATCCGGGTGGAGTGGGTGGAGAAGGACTTCGGCGTGCCGATCGGCTTCTGGCGCTCGGTCGGCTCGTCGCAGAACGCGTTCATCACGGAGTCCTTCATCGACGAGCTGGCCCACGCGGCGGGCAAGGACCCCTACGAGTACCGTCGCGCGCTGCTCGGCAAGGCGCCGCGTCACCTCGCCGTGCTCGACGCCGCCGCCAAGGGCGCGGGCTGGGGCACGCCGCTCCCCGCCGGCCGCGCGCGCGGTATCGCGGTGGCGTTCTCGTACGGCTCGTACGCGGCGCACGTGGCCGAGGTCTCCGTGGCGCCCGACGGCGGCGTGCGGGTGCACCGCATCGTGTGTGCGATCGACTGCGGCATCGCGGTGTACCCGAACCAGGTGCGCTCCCAGATGGAGGGCGGGGCCATCTACGCGCTCACGGCCGCGCTCTACGGCAAGATCACGCTCGACAAGGGGCGCGTGCAGCAGTCCAACTTCCACGACTACCCGATGATGCGCATCGCCGAGGCGCCCAAGGTCGAGACCATCATCGTGGACTCCGGCCAGGCCCCCGGCGGCCTCGGTGAGCCCGGTGTGCCGCCCGTGGCGCCGGCCGTGACCAACGCGCTCTTCGCGCTCACCGGCAAGCGGATCCGAACGCTGCCGATCGACCGGGACCTCCTCAAGCGCGCGTAGCATGCGGGGGTGGCTGGTCTCCGCGTGCGCGGCGCTGGCCCTCGTGGCCGGCGTCGCGCCCGCCGCCGCCGACGACGCCCTCTGGACGCTCCTGCGTAGCGGCGGCCAGGTCATCCTTCTCCGCTCGGCCGCGTGCTGTCCAGCCAGTGGTGCCGCTGCCTGGAGACCGCGCGGCTCGCCTTCGGACGCGCCGAGCCGTGGCCGCCGCTGAACGCCGCGCCCCGCGACGCTGAGCGGGTCGCCGCGCGCGCGCGCGAGCTGCGCGCGCGCCTCGCGACGCCGCCGGCCGGCGGCAACCTCGTCCTCGTCACCCATGGGTTCAACATCCGCGACGCCACCGGGGACATGCCCGCGGAGGGCGGCCTGGTGGTGTTCACGCCGCTCGGGGGCGACCGCTTCACGGTGGCGGGACGCCTGGTACCCGCGGACCTGGCGACGCCGTGAGCGCGCGGCCATAATGGAGCACCCGGGAGGACGACGATGAGATCGCGCACGCTAATCGCCGTGTCGACGTTGCTCGTACTGGCCCCCGCCGCCGCCCTCGCCCACCACGGCTGGAGCGGCTACGACGCGAGCCGGGTCCTGAGCCTCAGCGGCGTCATCCGCGAGGCCGGCTACGAGCATCCGCACGGCTACGTGAAGCTCGAGACGCCGGACAAGACGTGGCTCGTGGTGCTCGCGCCGCCGTCCCGGATGGAAAACCGCGGGCTGCCGCGCGACATGCTCAAGGCCGGCACGAAAGCGAGCGTGGTCGGCTATCCCAACCGCTCGGATCCGGGCGAGATGCGCGCCGAGCGCATCACCATCGGCGACAAGACCACCGAGCTGCGTTGAGTCGCCCGCCGAGCGGTGGCTGATGCACCCGCCCAGCGGCCCCGCCTGGCTGGTCTGGCTGGAGACTTCCGCGGCGGCGGTCGCCATGCGGCAGTGGACGTGGCTCTACCCGGCCGTCGAGATCGTCCACATCGTCGGCTTCGTGACGCTCGTCGGCGCCGCCCTCATGTTCGACGCGCGCCTGCTGGGCCGCTCGCGGCCGCTCGCCGTCAGCGCGCTCGAGCGTCACCTGCTGCCGTGGGCGCGCTTCAGCCTGCTGCTCGTCGTCCCCACCGGCGCCCTCATGTTCACCGCCCACGCGACCGAGATGGCGACGAACCCCGCCCTGCGCCTCAAGCTCGTCCTGCTCGTGGCCGCGTTCCTGAACGCGGGCATCTTCCATCGCTGGCCGTTCCGCACCGTGGGCGACTGGGACACCGAGATCCGCGCCCCCATGGCCGCGCGCGTCAACGGCGTGCTCTCGATCGGGCTCTGGGTGGGCGTCATCGCGTGCGGGCGTCTGATCGCCTATTTCTAACCCCCCGCCGAGTTTGAGAAACCCGTGGCCTGACAGCCCGTGGCGAAACTGGGAAATAATTTTCCGTCTTCCCGAAGCGCGGGTCCGATGGTGTAGTTCGAGTGATGGACGCTCTGAAGGAGATCGACTTCCGGCTGCTGCTCGAACAGCTGCCGGCGATCGTGTGGGCCACCGATCGGGACCTGTGCTTCCACTACGCGCGCGGCGCCGGCCTCGTCGCGCTGGGGCTGGGCGCCGACGAGGTCGTGGGTCTGTCGCTCAGCGACTATCTCGGCACGCGCGACCCCGATGATCCGACGCTGGCCGCCCACCGCGCGGCGCTGGACGGCGTGCCCGCCGTGTACGAGCTGCGCCACGAGGGCCGTGTCTATCAGGTCCACGTCGAGCCGTGGCGGGCCGGCAGCGCGGGGATCGTGGGGGTGCTGGGTGTGGCGCTCGACATCACCAGGCGCGCACACGCCGAGGCGGCGCTGCTCCGCAGCGAGCGCACGCTGGCCGAGTTCTTCGAGAACGCCGAGACCGAGCTCTTCGAGAACGCCGTCATCGGCCTGCACTGGATCGGGGCCGACGGCACCATCCTGCGCGCCAACCAGGCCGAGCTGGATCTCCTCGGCTACGCGGTGGAGGAGTACGTCGGGCATCACATCGCCGAGTTCCACGTCGACCCCGAGCTGGTCACCGAGATCCTGGCGCGGCTCGGCCGCGGCGAGACGGTGGACGCCTGGGAGGCGCGGATGCGCGCCAGGGACGGCTCGATCAAGGACGTCCTGATCTCGTCCAACGCCCTCTGGGAGGACGGCCACTTCGTGCGCACGCGCGGTTTCACGCGCGACATCACCGACCGCCGCCGGATGGAGGAGGCACGGCGCCAGGCCGAGCTGCAGCAGCACGTGGCGAGCCTCGCCCACGCCGCCGCCCACGAGATCAACAATCCGCTGGCCGTCATCTACGGCCAGCTCGACCTCATCGCCCGCACGGCGGCGCCGGAGACGAAGCCGCGCCTCGACGCGTCCCGCGAGGCGATCGCGCGTATCGCCGAGATCCTGGATCGGATGAACAGCCTCGCCCGACTCAAGCTCTCGCAGGACTGGCCGGCCGACCTGCCGCCCATGCTCGATCTCAAGGCATCCAGCGCGGCGGACGCCGGCACGTCCCGCTGAGCCGCGCGCGGCGCTTGTCGCCGCCGCGCGGCCGTGTTTCACTCATCCGGTGGCCCTCGTGACCGACCTCGACACGCCCGCGGTGACCGTGCGCCTGGACATCGTGGAGCGCAACATCCGCCGCGTGCACGACCACCTGGCCCGCCACGGCATCGCCAACCGGCCGCACGTGAAGACGCACAAGATTCCCGCCCTGGGCCGGATGCAGATGGCCGCCGGTGCTCAGGGCATCACCTGCCAGAAGCTCGGCGAGGTCGAGGTGTTCACCGAGGCCGGCGTCGCCGACGACGTGCTGCTGACCTTCAACGTCCTCGGGCGCGCCAAGAGCGAGCGGCTGCTGGCGCTGGCGCGGCGGCTCGCGCGGCTGGCCGTCGTGTTCGACAACGAGGTCGTCGCCCGCGGCCTCGGTGAGGCGGCGCGCGCGGCGGGGACCGAGATCCCGTTCCTCGTCGAGTGCGACACGGGCTTCGGGCGCAACGGCGTCCAGACCCCAGAGGCGGCGCTCGAGCTGGCTCGAACCGCCATGCGGCTGGGCGGCCTGCGCTTCGAGGGCCTCATGACCTTCCCCAACCGCGAGCCCGGCACGCGCCAGTTCCTGGAGCGCGCGCTCGAGCTGTTCAAGCGCGCGGGCGTCCCCGTGCCCGTCGTCTCGGGCGGGGGCACGCCCGCGATCTTCGCCGCGCAGAACATTCCCCAGCTCACCGAGCACCGCGCCGGCACCTACATCTACAACGACCGCATGGTGGTGGCCTCCGGCACCGCCACCTGGGACGACTGCGCGATGCGCGTGCGCTGCACGGTGGTGAGCACGCCGACGCGCGACCGCGCGATCCTCGACGCGGGCACCAAGGTCTTCACGTCCGACCTCTACACGGTGACCGGCTACGGCCACCTGCTCGAGTACCCGGAGGCCGCGGTCGTGAACCTCTCCGAGGAGCACGGCGTCGTGGACCTCTCGGCGTGCCGCGCGCGCCCGGCCATCGGCGAGGTGGTGGAGGTCGTGCCGAACCACTGCTGCGTGGTGAGCAACATGGTCGACGAGGTCTACGGCGTCCGCGACGGCAAGGTCGAGACGGTGTGGCCGGTGGCCGCGCGCGGCGAGGTGCGCTGAGCGGTGAGCGCGAACAAGACGCTGGCCATCCTCGTCGGCGGCGGCCCCGCGCCGGGCATCAACGCCGTCCTCGCCGCCGCCACCATCGAGGCGCGCAACCACGGGCTGCGCGTGCTCGGCTGCTACGACGGCTTCAAGTGGCTCGTGCAGGGCGACACGCAGCACGTGGTGGATCTCGAGATCAACGACACCTCGCGCATCCACTTCGACGGCGGCTCCATCATCCGCACCTCGCGCACCAACCCCAGCAAGTCCGCGGAGGCCATCCACCAGGTCGGCGACGCGCTCCAGCGGCTGGGCGTGAACCATCTCATCACCATCGGCGGCGACGACACGGCGTACTCCGCCTCGCGGCTGGCCAAGACGGTGCCCGGGCTCACGGTGGCCCACGTGCCCAAGACGATCGACAACGACCTGCCCCTGCCCGGTGACATCGTCACCTTCGGCTTTCCCACCGCTTGCAACCTCGGCAAGGAGCTCGTCCGGAACCTGATGCAGGACGCGCAGACCACCGAGCGGTGGTTCTTCATCACGGTCATGGGCCGCCACGCCGGCCACCTGGCGCTCGGCATCGGCGGCTCGGCGGCGGCCACGCTCACGCTCATCGCCGAGGAGTTCCCCGAGCCGCAGATCTCGCTGGACCGCCTCGCCGACACGCTGGAGGGCGCCATCATCAAGCGGCGCGTGCAGGGCCGCGAGCACGGCGTGGCGATCCTCTCCGAGGGGCTCGGGGAGAAGCTCGACCTCGCCACGCTCGGCAACGTCGAGCGCGACGCCTACGGCAACGTGCGGCTCGCCGAGCTGGACATCGGCCACGTGCTCAAGGACCGCGTGACGGCGAGCCTCAAGAGCCGCGGCGTGGACGTGACCATCGTGGCCAAGGACATGGGCTACGAGCTGCGCTGCGCGCCGCCGGGCGCGACCGACATCTCGTACTGCCGCAGCCTCGGCTACTGGGCGGTGCGCTTCCTGCTCGAGGGCGGCAGCAGCGCGATGGTGACGATCCAGGCCGGCCGCCTCGTGCCCATTCCCTTCGGCCTCATGGTCGATCCCAAGACCGGCAAGGTGCGCGTGCGCTACGTGGACGTCGAGTCCGAGATGTACCAGACGCTGTCCGCCTACATGATCCGCCTCAAGCCCGAGGACTTCACCAACCCCGAAGCGCTGGCCGCCCTCGCCAAGGCCGGCAACCTCTCGGAGACCGAGCTGCTCGCGCGCTTCGGCCCCCTCGTCGGGCGCGCCTGAGCGCTCGACGCCGCGGCGGTCTGGGGTAAACTCGGACGATGCCTCGCTGCACGCGGCTCGAAAAGTCTGCCTACGTTGTGCTCATCGTGCTCGCCGTCCTCTTCATGGGCGTCGTGACGCGCGACGCCTGGCGCAGGATCGGCAAGCCGTGGACGGGCTTCCCGGTGATGGAGAATCTCCTCGTCGGCGTCGGCGGCAGACAGCGCACGGCCGTGGAGCCGTTCGACCTCGTGCGCGCCGTGAACGGCCACCTCGTCAGCTCCTGTCGCGAGCTGCAGCACGAAGTCGAGCGCTATCCCGCCGGCACCAAGCTGCGCTACCTCCTCGTGCGCGGCGGGTCGCTCGTCGAGGAGGAGATCGTCAGCCGCGAGATGACGCTGCGGACGTTCAAGCACTTCGTCGTCGACAACCTGCTGTCCGGTATCCTCGTCCTCGGGCTCGGCGCCCTCGTCGCGCTCCTGCGGCCCGGGGCCCCGACCACTCGGCTGTTCCTCGCCTTCTGTCTCACCGCCGTCGTCGTCAACGTCGGCTCCTGGGACCTCTCGGGCACGCACCGCTTCACCGAGCTGTTCTTGTTCGCGTGGACGTTCTGGCCCGCGCTGTTCGCCCACCTGGCGCTCGTGTTCCCCGAGCGCACCGCCGTGGCGCGGCGCTGGCCCCGAGTGGTGTGGGTGCCGTACGCCATGTCAGCGGCGCTCTGGCTCTGGCTGCAGGCGCCGATGTCGCGCGACTCCTGGACGGCCACCGCCGGCCTGATCGCGATCTACTGGACGGTCGCGCTGGTCGAGCTGCTCGTCGGTCTCGGCAGCACGGCGCGCACCGGCTCGACGCCGCTCATCCGCCAGCGGGCGCGCGTGCTGCTCGCCGGCTTCGGCATCGGCTACCTCGTGCCCGTCATCGGCACGACGCTCGAGGTCGTCCTCCACGAGCAGATCCCATTCCTGGCCGACGTGTGGCGGCTGGCGTTCGTGTTTCCGCTGGCGGTCGCGTACGCGATCGTGCGCTACCAGCTCTTCGACATCCGCGCGGTGGTGCGCGCGGGCACGGTGTACTCGGTGGTCACCGCCATGGTGGCGCTCGGCTACGCCGGCCTGCTGACCTCGCTCAACGTGCTCTTCGCGCGGCTCGACCTCGCCATGTCGGGCGTGGTGGCGCCGCTGCTCGTGGCCTTCATCGTCGTGCTCGTGGTGAACCGCGTCTACGCGCGGACGCAGGCGCTGCTCGACCGGCTCTTCTTCCGGGCCCGCTACGACTCCGGGCAGGCGCTCGCGCGGCTGGCCGACGCCATGACCACGACCCTCGAGCTCGATCGCCTGGCCGCGCTGATCGGGGGCACCGTCGACGGGATCCTGCATCCCGAGCGCGTGACGCTGTTGCTCGCCGATGACGAGCGCGGCGCGTTCCGACGCGTGGGGGGCGGCGACGGGCTCGCGGCCCAGGCCGTGCTCGCCACGTGCCTGGCCGGCCGGCGCGAGCCGCTGTCGCGCGAGACGCTGCTGGCCGACCCGGAGCTGGAGGACATCCGCCAGGCGTGTCTCGCCGACCTCGACGCGCTGGATGCCGACGTCGCGGTGCCGGTCGTCTTCCGCGAGCGGCTCACCGCGCTGCTGGTGCTCGGACCGCGCCGGCGCGACCTGCCCTACACCTCCGAGAACCTGCGCATCCTCAAGATCGTGGCCACCCAGAGCGCGGTGGCGCTCGAGCACGCGCGCGCCTACCACGCGCTGCAGGCGGCCCTGCGCCGCGTGCAGATCCTCGAGTCGATCCGCGCGGGCCTGTCGAAGTTCGTGCCGCGCACCGTGCAGCGGCTGATCGAGCAGGCGCCGGACGCGCCGGAGCTCGCCAAGCGGGAGACGGACGTCTCCGTGCTCTTCGTCGACATCGCCGGCTACACGCGGCTGGCCGGCCGCCTGGACGCGGCCACGGTGGATCGGCTCGTGGAGCGCTACTTCGGCGCCTTCCTCGACGAAATTCTGAAAAATGGCGGCGACGTCAACGAGACGGCGGGCGACGGGCTCATGGTGATCTTCCAGGACGCCGATCCCCGGCGCCACGCCCGCTCCGCGGTGACCACCGGGCTGGCCCTCCTGCGGCGCGCGCGCGAGATCAACGCGGCCGAGCCGCTGGACGAGCCGATCGCGCTGCACGTCGGCGTGAACTCCGGCCGGGCGGCGGTCGGCGCGACCAAGATCGAGGGCACGGCCGGCACGCGCTGGACCTACACGGCCTCGGGGCCGGTCACCAACGTCGCCGCGCGGCTGGCCGCCCTGGGCGACGACGCCATCCACCTCGGCGAGGCGACGACGGCGCGCCTGCCGTCGCGGATCGGCCTCGAGGACCTCGGCGAGGTGCCGCTGCGCAACGTCGAGGAGCCGGTGCGCGTCTATCGCCTGCGCGTGCCGGAGCCCGTCGCCGCGGCCGTGTGACGCGCGTGCGCGCGTCCCTGCTGGCGGCGTCGATGGTCGTGGCGGTGGTGGTCGCACCGGCGCCGCGCCTCTCGGCACAAACGGTCGGCGACGTGTTTCGAAGGGTCCAGCCGTCGGTCGTCGTCATTCGGGCCACGGGGCGTGACGCGACGACGGGAGGCGGCGCGCAGGTCGTCAAGGAAGTCGGCTCCGGCGTCCTGATCTCGTCGGACGACGCGGTGCGCGTCGGCGATCAGGTCATCGTCGTCGGCGCGCCGTATGGGCTCGTCTACTCGATGAGCGTCGGTTGGATCAGCGCCCGCTGGGGCGCCAACACCGTGTACAAGCAGATGCCGCTCGCGGACTTCTTCCAGACGACCGCGACGATCAACCAGGGCAACTCCGGTGGTCCGATGTTCGACATCGCGGGCGAGGTCATCGGCATCGTGAGCCACAACATCTCGAAGTCGGGCGGCAGCGAGGGGCTCGGCTTCATCCCCGTCGGCTATCTCGCCAGCTACGAGAAGATCCGCGACGAGCTGCGACGCCTGGGTCCCGGCGCGACGCTCACGGTCACGATTCTCCGCGCCGGACAGATCAAGGATCTATCCGGCCGGATGTCGCGCTAGGCGCTCGCGCGCGCGGCGGCGAAGCGCGCCAGGTGGTGATCGGCGTCGCCGAAGGCCTGCGCGATCGTCGTCAGCCGCCGGAACGTGTGGCTGATCTTCAGCTCCTCGGTCATGCCCATCCCGCCGTGCAGCTGCACGGCCTCCTGGCTCACGTGCCGGGCGGCGTCGGCGATCTTGACCTTCGCCGCCGAGACGACGCGCCGGCGCTCGGCGGCATCCGCGGTGTCGACCTTCACGCACGCCAGGGTCGCGATGGAGCGCGCCTGCTCGTAGGCGATGAGCACATCGACCATGCGGTGCTGCAGCGCCTGGAAGGAGCCGATGGGCACGCCGAACTGGCGCCGCGTCTTGAGATAGTCCAGCGTCGCGTCGTGCGCGTACTTGATGGCGCCCACGGCCTCCGCGCACACGAGCGCGGTGGCGTAATCGACGACCTCCTCGATCAGCGGGAGTCCCCCGCCCTCGGCGCCGAGCAGCGCGTCGCGCCCCACCCGGACCCCGGAGAGGCGCACGTCGGCCACGCGCAGGTTGTCGAGCGTGCGGGCGTCGTCGATCGCGAGCCCGGCCGCGCCGCGCTCGACGAGGAAGAGGCTGATCCCGCGCGCGTCGCCGTCGCCGCCGGCCGTGCGCGCCGAGACCACCAGGAGGTCGGCGCACCCGCCGTGCAGCACCGCGCGCTTGTCGCCCTCGAGGACCCAGCCGTCGCCCGACGGCGTCGCGCGCGTGGCCACGCGCGCGAGGTCGTAGCGCGCCTCGGGCTCCGTCTGGGCGAACGCCATCTTCGTCTTGCCGGCGATCAGCGCGGGCAGGATGCGCGCCTGCTGAGGCGCGGCGCCGCCGCGGGCGACGAACCGCCCGCCGAGACCGACGGTGGCGAGGTACGGCTCGACGACGAGCGCCTCGCCGAGCGCCTCCATCACCACCATCATGTCGACGGTGGTGCCGCCGAAGCCGCCGAACTTCTCGTCGAACGGCACGCCGAGGATGCCCATCTCGGCGAGGGCGGCCCAGACGTCCTCGCTGAAGCCCGCGGGGGTGGCCGTGATCTTGGCGCGCGCGTCGAACCCGTAGCCGGTGTTCAGGAACTTGCGCAGGGTCTCGGAGAGGAGGCGCTGCTCGTCGCTGTACTCGAAGTTCATGTTCTCCTCCGCCTAGAGGCCGAGCGTCGCCTTGGCGATGATGTTGCGCTGGATCTCGTTCGACCCGGCGTAGATCGTGGCCTTGCGCACGTTGCAGTAGCGCGGCATGAGCGAGGCGGTGAAGGCGTCGAAGCCGGCGCGCGCCTCCAGCGGCCGGAAGGCCTGCGCCAGCGGTCCCGCCGTCTGCAGCATCAGCTCGGTGAGCGCCTGCTGGATCTCGGTCCCCTTGATCTTCAGCAGCGAGACCTCGGCGCCGGGTGGCCGGCCGCCGCGCAGCTGATCGAGGAAGCGGAGGTTGGTGATCTCGAGAGCCATCAGCTCGACCTCGACCCGGGTCAGGCGGTCGGCAAAGCGCGGGTCGTCCAGCAGGCCGGCTCGCGCGGCCAGCTCCTTGACACGCGCCAGCTCGCGCTTGGACACGGCGATGTTGCCGGTGCCCATGCGCTCGTAACCCAGCAGGAATTTTGCGACGGTCCATCCTTTGTTTTCTTCGTGCACCAGGTTCTCGGCCGGCACCCTCACCTCGTCGAAGAAGACCTCGTTCACCTCGCGGCTCTGGTCCAGCAGGACGATCGGCCGCACGGTGATGCCCGGCGTCGTCATGTCGATCAGGAGGAACGAGATGCCGTCCTGCCGCTTCTCGGTCTTCGGGTCGGTGCGGACGAGGCAGAAGATCCAGTCGCCGTAGTGGCCGAGGGTGGTCCAGATCTTCTGGCCGGTGACGACGTAATGGTCGCCGTCGCGCACGGCGCGTGTCTTGAGCGACGCGAGGTCGGAGCCCGCGCCGGGCTCGGAGTAGCCCTGCACCCAGAAGTCCTCGCCGTTGTACATGCGCGGCAGGAACCGCTGCTTCTGGGCGTCGGTGCCGAAGCGCAGGAGCACGGGGGCGCACATGCGCACGCCGAACGGCACGATCGGCGGACAGCCGGCGGCGCCGCACTCCTCCTCGAAGATGTAGCGCTGCACGACGGTCCAGTCGGTGCCGCCCCACTCCTTCGGCCAGCCGGGCGCCACCCACCCCTTCGTCGCGAGCTTCTTGTGCCAGCCGAGCAGGTCGTCCTTCGACAGCTCACGGTAGTTCAGGACCTTGTCACGGACGTCGGCCGCCAGATTTGCGCCGATCCAGGCGCGGACCTCGTCGCGGAAGGCGGTTTCTTCGGGGGAGTAGTTCAGGTCCATCGGGTCGCTCCTCTCACAAGCTCCGGGCCAGCTCGAGCAGGCGCCCGAGGTTGGCGAGCCGCGCGTCGAGGGTCTCACCGGCCGGCTCCACGCGAATCGTCGTGATTCCCGCGCGGCGGTAGAGGGCCAGCCGCTCGCGCACCATCGCCTCGGTGCCGAGCAGGTTGGTCTTGAGCACCAGCTCGTCGGGCACGCGCGCCGTCGCCTCGTCGCGCCGGCCGTCGAGCCACAGCCGCTGGACCTCGGCGGCGACGTCCGCGTAGCCCGCGCGCCGGTAAGCGTCGTTGTAGAAGTTGTGCCGGCGCGAGCCCATGGCGCCGAGGCTGAACGCCAGCCCGGGCTTGCGCGGCGGGACGAGCCGCGCGACGTCGTCGGAGAACGCGACGACACCGGCCGAGACGTGCAGGTCGAGCGCGTCGAGCGAGCGCCCGGCGCGCTTGGCGCCGACAGCCAGGTGGTCCAGGAACACGCGAGCGTGCTCGGGCATGAAGGACGTGCCGAGCCAGCCGTCGGCCACCTCGCCCGTCATCTCGAGGCTGCGCGGGGACAGCGTCGCGAGATAGACGGGAATGTCCGGCCGCGGCGTGGCGCCGACGCGCAGCGCCTTGCCCTCGCCGCCGGGCAGCGGCAGCTGGTAGACCTCGCCCTTGTACTCGAGCCGCTCGCCGCGCGTGGCGCGGCGGACGATCTCGATGGTCTCGCGCAGGCGCCGCACGGGACGGTCGAACCGGATGCCGTGCCAGCCCTCGATGACCTGAGGCCCGCTGACGCCGAGCCCGAGGCGGAAGCGGCCGTGGGACATCGACGCGAGGCTCAGCGCGGTCATCGCGATCAGCGCCGGCGTGCGCGTGCCGGCCTGCATGATGGCGGTGCCGAGCAGGATGCGCGAGGTGCGCGCGGCGAGGAAGGCGAGCGGGGCGACGGCGTCGTGGCCCCACGCCTCCGGCGTCCACACCGAATGCGCGCCCAGCCGCTCGGCCTCGACGACGTAGGCGCTGCCCTGCTCCCAGTCCTCCGTGGCCAGCCGCAGCGAGATCGCGACGTTCATCGGACGGGCGGAGCCGCGCCGAACGCGGCGGCGATCTTGACGAGCTGGCCGGCGTGATCGAGGTCATGCAAGCGCGTGAACAGCAGCGTCTCGCGCCAGTTGAGCGGGCCGAAGAACGGGTGCTCGATCGTGACGTCGAGCCGCGCGGCCGGCTCCGCGGCGCGCACGCGCTCGAACAGCGTCCGCCGCTGCCGCCCGAGGATCTCCAGCCACGCGTCCGCCGTGCGCAGCGGCGCGTTCTCGATCCCGCGGCCCTCGCCGCGGGCGGGCGCCGGCCGGCTCTCGAGGATCGCCACGACGCCGCCGCCGAAGTACGTGTCGGCAGCGACGACGTGCGCCAGCACCTCGTTGCCGCTCCACTCCTCGGGCTCCGGCCGCTCGGCGAAGCGCGCGGACGGCACGGCGCGGGCCGCCGTCGCGAGATCGGCCATCGCGGCCTCCACTTTCGCGATGATCTCGGTGGGCGTCTGCTTGGCGCCCTGGGCCTGGAGATAGCCGCGGAGGCGTGTCTGCTCGTCGGTCATGGGCGCGAGGGTAGCACGCCGCACGTGTATCCAATTTTCCACTCTTGACAACGTTCAACCCGGGCGCCTGCGGCGCGTCAGCAATCGATCGCGGATCCCGCACCAGCGGCCGGTGGGGACGCGGGGATGCGCGCGGACAAGGGTTCGTCGAAACAATCGGGATCGTCGCGGATCGTGCGTCCTGGCGGCGTCGGAGACGGCCGAAAAGCGGGGTGTAAGGTCGGCGCAGAGCCATGGAGGACGCGCCGATGAACCTCAGCACTCGCAAGGTCGTCCCGACCCCTGCGCACCTCGTGGAGCTCGAGCGGCTCGGCGACGAGATCGCCAAGCTCTCCGCCCACCTCGACGCCGCCACCGCGCGCCTGCTCGATCTCATCCGCGAGTTCGACGCCCGCGGCGGCTGGGGCAACGGCTTCGCCTCGTGCGCTGCGTGGCTCACGTGGCGCATCGGGCTCGACCCCGGCGCGGCGCGCGAACGGGTGCGCGTGGCGCGGGCTCTCGGCTCGTTGCCGCGGCTCGCCCAGGCGCTCGCGCATGGCGAGCTGTCCTACTCGAAGGTCCGCGCGCTGACCCGGGTCGCGACACCCGAGACCGAGGAGCGGCTGCTCGAGGTCGGCCGGGCGGGCACCGCCGAACACGTCGAGCGCATCGTCCGGGGCTGGCGCCGGGTCGATCGTATCGTCGAAGCGCGGGAGAGCACTCGCCGCCACCGGAGCCGCACACTTCACGTGTGTCAAGACGAAGACGGTATGGTCGTCATCCGCGGGCGTCTGGAACCGGAGGCGGGGGCCGTCCTCATGAAGGCGCTGGAGGCAGGCCGGGAAGCGCTGGATCAGCGCCGACGCGACGTTCCCGCGGAAACGCCACCCGACGGACTGCCGCGCACGGGGCTGATCATCGCCGACGACCCGCCGACGCTGGGCCAGCAGCAGGCCGATGCCCTGGCCCTCATCGTAGAGACGGCGCTCCACCACGGCATTGATCCGGGTGCGCCGGGGGAGCGCTACCAGGTGGTCGTCCACGTCGATGCCCAGGTGCTCGCCGACGCGGACGCGCCAGGTCAGTCGGTCCTCGAAGCCGGCACGCGCGTTTCTGCAGAAACGTCTCAGCGCCTGGCGTGCGATGCGAGCCGCGTCGTCATGCGACACGACCCAGCTGGCCGAGTTACGGACGTCGGTGCGCGGACGCGGACTATTCCGCCGGCACTGCGCCGGGCGCTCCAGCATCGAGACAGAGGTTGCCGCTTCCCCGGCTGCCGACTGCCGTTCGGTCAGGGTCATCACATCCGGCACTGGGCCAACGGTGGTCCGACGACGCTGTCGAATCTCGCGATGCTCTGTCGCCGCCACCACCGCGCGGTCCACGAGGAGGGCTATCAGGTGGAGCGGCAGCCCGATGGAGAGCTGAGATTCCGACGGCCGGATGGACAGCTACTCTCGCAAGTCCCGCCGCCGGCTACGGTGCCAACCGACCCCGTCGAGACGCTGCGAGCGCAGAACTACGCACGAGGACTTCACATCGACGCGCAGACCTCAAGGCCCGCCTGGTTCGGAGAGTGCCTCGACCTCGGTTACGCGATCGACGTCCTGCATCCACTGGTCGCCTCTCTCAGGGACGCACCAGCGACATAGGCATCTCGGCCGCTAGTACTCCGGATCCCCGGGCATCAGGATGCGCCGAGTGCCATCCGGCTGCATGAGAATGCGCGGCGCGATCGTCGTCACCGTGCGACCACGTAGCCGCGCCAGCGCGTCGGCCGTGGACGTCGCGTCGGTGAAGAGCATCAGGTTCCGGATCGTCGGGTTGCGCAGCGAGATCTGGCCGCGCTTCTGCGTCTCGAGCGCCTCGGCCGGCGCGAGCCAGCGCAGGTCGGTGACCTCCTTGTCGTCGCCCGTCGGCGTCTGGTCCGGCGGCATCGGCGCGGCGAAGAAGCGCGTGTCGAAGCGCAGCGGATTGCCCTCGGGCGTGATCCAGTGGGCGAAGTAGACCAGCCGGTCGGTGGCGAGCCGGAGGTCCTCCCGCTTCACCAGCTCCCAGAACGCGCGGTTGTCCGCCTGGCAGGCTCGCCGACACGCGGTCAGCGTCGACGGCGCCACGCGGACCGGACCGCCGTCGGCGGACGTGGCGAGGAGCACACCGACCTCCTCGAACGTCTCGCGGATGACGCCGATGCAGTGCGCGAGCGCCAGCTCGGTGTCCTCGAGCCCGAGCGTCTTCGCCGCGGCCGCGGGATCGAGACCGGTGCACCAGCGGAGCGCGTCGGGTGGATTGTCCTCGCGCGTGAGCTTGCCGCCGGGAAACACGAAGTCGCCGGCGGCGAACTTGCTTTTCGCGTGTCGCTGCATCAGCAGGATGTCGAAGCCGCCGGCGGGGCGGTCGCGGAGCAGCACGAGCGTCGCGGCGGGCACCGGGATCACCGCGGGAGGTTTGACGGGCACGGCGTAGTGTGACACGATGACGCGCGGTTGTCAGTTCCCGCGAAGGAGGCTCGCTCTCCATGGGCGCAGAAGCCAATCTCAAGGCCAAGAACATCACGCTCCCCACGCCGCCGACGCCACTCGCGAACTACGTCGGGGCCGTGCGCGTCGGCAATCTCCTGTTCGTGTCGGGCCACGGGCCGACGCGCACCGCGGACGGCAAGATGACGGCGCGCGGCAAGGTCGGCAAGGACCTTTCGACCGAGCAGGGCGCGCAGGTCGCGCGCGACGTCGGGCTGAACCTCCTCGCGACGGTGCGAACGCAGCTCGGCAGCCTCGACAAGGTCAAGCGCATCGTGAAGGTGCTCGGCATGGTGAACGCCACCGAGGACTTCGGCGAGCAGCCCAAGGTCATGAACGGCTTCTCCGACCTCATGGTCGAGGTGTTCGGCGAGCAGATCGGCAAGCACGCGCGCTCGGCGGTGGGCATGGGCTCGCTGCCGATGCAGATTCCGGTCGAGATCGAGATGATCGTGGAGGTCGAGTAGATGACCGTGCTGCTCGACCTCGCCGTCACCGTGATCTCGCTGACGTTCCTCGGCATCCTCGGCCTCATCAGCGGCGTCGCGCTGCCCGGCCTGTTCATCGCCGCCGTCGCGCCGTGGCTCGACTGGATCATTCCCATCCGCGACAGCCGCGCCTGAGCGCGCCCCCGTCCGCCTAGATGGGCGCCAAGTATTTCGGCGCCGCCGTCCTTCGCCGGGAGGATCCGCGCTTCCTCCGTGGCGAGGGCCGCTTCGTGGACGACGTGACGCTGCCGGGCCTCCTGCAGGCCGCCTTCCTCCGCTCGCCCCACGCGCACGCGCGCATCGTCGCGATTCGGACCGAGCGCGCGAAGAAGATGCCCGGCGTCGTCGCCGTCTTCACCCACGCCGACCTCGCGCGCTGGATGAAGCCGCTGCCGCTCTTCGGCGCCCCGCCGCCCGGCCTCGCCGCCGCCGTGAAGTTCGACATCCGCCAGGCCCCGCAGTACGCGCTCGCCACGCAGCGCGTGCGCCACGTCGGCGAGATCGTGGCGATGGTGGTGGCCGACGACCGCGGCCGCGCCGAGGACGCCGTCGAGGCGATCGAGGTGCAGTGGGCACCGCTGCCGCCCGCGGTGGACATGCTCACCGCCGGCGAGGCCGGCGCGCCGCTGGTGCACCCCGACTGGGGCACCAACGTCGCCGTCGGCTTCAGCCACGCCATCGGCGACGCCGGGCGCGCGCTCGCGGGGGCCGACGTCGTGCTCGAGGAGACGTTCCGCATCCAGCGCTACGTCGGCATGCCGCTCGAGGGCCGGGGCGTGGTGGCCGCGTGGGACCGGCGCGACGGGACGCTCACGACGTGGAACAGCACGCAGGTCTCGCACTTCGTCCAGCAGGGGCTGGTGACCGCGCTGGAGCTGCTGCCCCACCGCATCCGCGTGATCGCGCCCGACCTCGGCGGCGGCTTCGGCACCAAGGCGTCCGGCTACCCGGAGGACGCGCTGATCCCCATCGCCGCGCGCGCGCTCGGCCGGCCCGTCAAGTGGATCGAGGACCGGCGCGAGCACATGATGGGCGCGGCGCACGCGCGGCACCAGACCCACACGATCCGGCTGGGCGCGCGGCGCGACGGCACCATCGTCGGCCTCGCCGACCGCATCTGGCTCGACCTCGGCGCCTACAACGTCTGGGGCGTCGTCCTGCCCTACAACACCGTGGCTCATCTGATCGGGCCCTATCGAATACGCGACATGAAAGTCGACGTCAGAGCCGTCGTGACGAACAAGACGCCGAACGCTCCTTATCGAGGCGCCGGCCGGCCCGAGACCGTGTTCGCGATGGACCGCGCCGTCGACTGTCTGGCGCGCCGGCTCGGGCTGGATCCCGCCGACGTGCGCCGGAAGAACTACATCCGCCCCGAGGAGCTGCCGTTCGACTTCGGGATGCCGTACCGCGACGGCAACCCGCTCGTGTACGACAGCGGCGATTTCCCGGCCGCGCTCGAGTCCGCGCTGACCGCCGCGGAGTACGACCGCGTCCGCAAGGAGCAGGAGTCGTTGCGCGCGCGCGGGGTCTGGCGCGGCATCGGCATCTCCGGCTACGTCGAGGGTACCGCCATCGGCCCCTTCGAGGGCGCGCGCGTCACCCTCGACGCCGCCGGCCGCGTGCGGGTGGCCACGGGCGCCGTGTGCTCGGGCCAGGGCCACGAGACGTCGTTCGCCCAGGTCGCCGCCGACGCGCTCGGCGTGCCGCTCGACTGGGTGACCGTGACCGGCGGCGACACGGCCGGGGTGCCCTTCGGCGTCGGCACGTTCGCGAGCCGCAGCGGCGTCACCGCCGGCAACTCGATCGTCGACGCCGCCCGGCGGGTGCGCGCGAAGGTGCTGGCGGCGGCGGGCGCGCTGCTGGAGGCGGCGCCGCAGGACCTCGAGATCGAGGACGGCCGCGTGTTCGTCCGCGGCGCGCCGGCCTCCGCCGTCGACTTCGCGCGCGTCGTGCAGGCGGCCCTCCCGACCTTCGCCAGGCCCGGCGTCGTCACCCCGGACTTCGACGCGACGGCGTACCACCACGTGCCGACGGTGACCTTCGCGAGCGCGGTGCACGTCGCGATCGTGGACGTCGATCGCGACACGGGCGCGGTGAAGCTCGTGCGCTACGTCGTCGCGCACGACTGCGGGAAGGTCATCAACCCGATCATCGTCGACGGCCAGGTGCACGGCGGCGTCGCGCAGGGCGTGGGCGGCGCGCTCTTCGAGGACATGGCCTACGACGCCGAGGGACAGCTCCTGGCGGGCAGCCTGATGGACTACGCGGTGCCCGTCGCGAGCGACCTGCCCGCGATCGAGACCGTCCACCTCGAGTTCCCCTCGCCGCGCAACCCGCTCGGCATGAAGGGGCTCGGCGAGGGCGGCGCGATCTCGCCGCCGGCGGCGATCGCGAACGCGATCGACGACGCGCTCTCCCCGCTCGCGGTGCGGCTGACCGAGACGCCCGCCCTGCCGTGGCGCGTGCGCGGGCTCATCACCGCGGCGACGGCGCCGGCAGCTCCCCGCACAGGCTCTTGACGTCGTTCCAGTCGTCGTCGGGCAGGAGCCGGCGCTCCGGCTTCGGCGCCGCCGCGGCCAGCGCGCGCAGCGTGGCGATCCGCTCCGTTGTCGTGGGGTGCGTTCTGAGATAACGCGTCACGGGATCGCCCCCGCGCCCGCCCTCGCGGCGCGACAGCTTCTCGAAGAACGTGATCATCCCCTGAGGATCGATCCCGGCCTCCTGGAGCAGCCGCATCCCCTCGCGGTCCGCCTCCGCCTCCGCGGCACGGCTCATCTGGAGATCGCCGAGCGTGCGCGCGCCCTCGAGCCCGTAGGCGACGACGCTCGAAACGTCGCCGACGAGCGCGGCCATGAGCACGCCCGTGGAGGCCTGCTGGAAGATGGCGCGCGTCACGTGGCGATGCAGGACGTGCTCCACCTCGTGGGCGAGCACGCCCGCCAGCTCCTCGGCGCTGTCGGTGCGCTCCAGCAGGCCGCGGAACAGGATGAGCTGGCCACCCGGCGCGGCCACCGCGTTGACGACGCTGCTGTTGACGACCGTGATCCGGAACGTGTAGGGCTGTGGCCGCGCCTTCGCCGTCAGCGCCGCGACGATGCCGTCGATTTTCGCCTGCCGCACGGGATCCTCGCAGCGCCCGGACGGCGGCGCGAAGTGGTCGACGATCGCCCCCCCGAGCTTCTCCTCCCACGACACCGGCACGCGCGCGGCGGCCACCGCGGCGACGGCCGGAATGCCGACGTAGTAGATGCCGACGGCCAGCGCGATGGCGGCCACCAGCGCGGCGAAGGTGAGCCCCACGCGGAGACGGCGGCGGCCGGGCTCGTGGAAGTGCGCCGCCTCGGGCGCAGCCGCGCGCGCCGCGGACAGGAAGCCGACGTCGCCGATCAGCAGCGCTTCCGACAGCTCGCCGCCGCGCTCGAGCCGCACCTGCTCGCCGGCGTGGGTGCCCTGCGTCTGGCGGATCTCGCGGAAGGGCCAGAACAGCCGCGCGCCGCTCTCGGGCAGCGTGATGTCGAGCCCCGTGCGCGTGATGTGGACGGTGGCGCGGCGGCGCGCCGCCGTCCGGCCGTCGAGGTACGCGGCCTCCCAGTCGAGCCGCAACGTCAATTGGAGGTGGGGGCCTCGAAATGGCCCCCACATCCCCACACGTTCGGGGCTCCCCGGGGAACCCGGGGCGCCCCTCTATACCCCCAAGGCGCTCCGGGCGCCCCGGCGAAGCCCTGGCACCCCTCGATACCCCACATGGCCATACGTCAGATGAGGCCGAAGTCCGCGTCGAAGAAGCCGGCGAGGCCTTCGCCGGTCGCGCTCACCTGCTGCGCCTGCTGCGTGATGGTGTCGAGCGCCAGCGGCCCCTCGAGCGAGAGCCACGCGAAGCCGCGCCGCGTCTTGCGCACCGTGAGCCACGGCCACGCGAGGCCGGCGGTGAGGAGCAGGCCCACCCACGTCGAGATCGTCAGCCAGGCGAGCTTCGGCGCCGTCACCGTCGAGCGGAAGCGCGCGCCGGTGAAGCGCGTGTGCTCGGCGTAATAGCGCTGGCGCTTCGCGGCGAACCAGAACCACGAGAGTCCCAGCGTGGGCAGGAACAGCACGATCGTCCCCAGCCACACCCCCATGAGATCGCGCCCGCGCCCGTCGAAGGCGAAGCGCTGGGAGCCGAACCACGTGTTGCTGGTCAGGAACCGCTGCTGACTGGTGACGAAGGACGGGTAGTACAGCCCGAACGTGAGCGAGGTCAGCATCCAGCCGCGGATCCAGATCCCCACGAACTGGCGCGTGGAGGCGCGCAGCGAGAAGCGGATGCCACGCCACGACGTGCGGCTGAGGCGGTAGCGGCGTGCCCCGACGATCGCGATGGGGATGAAGACGGCGGCGAGGATCGAGACGGTCATGCGCGCGGCCACGACGACGATCGGCGACGCCTTCAGGAGCTCGGGCGCCGTGTTCAGCAGGGTGATGGGCAGGAAGAAGAACGCGACGGCCTTGGCGAACCCGATGATCAGCTCGCGCCCGGTGCCGTGGTAGGCGAAGCGATCGCCCTCGAACTCGCTCTCGCTCCAGAGGTAGTTGCGCACGCGCACCTTCGCCCAGAAGAAGTAGACGCCGAGGGTGGCGAGGATCAGCAGCGCGTTGATCACGTGGATGCCGAAGAGCGAGGAGCCCGAGCCGCGGAAGATCGCGTGGCGCGTCCCCGTCGTCGCCGGCGCCGGCCGCGCGGCCGCTGGCGTCGGCGTCTCCGGAGACGGCCGCGGGGCGGCGCTCGGCGTGGGTGTCGTGCTGGCGGGGGTGGACGACCGCACGAGCGGCGAGCCGCCCGCCTGTGGCCCGCGACGCATCTTGTCGAGCGATGCCTGGTAGACGGCAATGACGACACCGCACTTCGGGCACTTGTCGCTGGCGACTTCCGCGAAGCCGCAACGGGGACAGGTGTCAGCCATTCGGCCCTCCCGGCGCCGCCACGCGCGGCCCGTCTTGCGATCTTGGCATAGCCCGGCCCGCCCTGCCGAGGCCAATCACACGCCGGCCAGTAAATCCGGCAACTTAGTGAGGGCCTCGGCGAGCCGGGGGCCGTGCCAGGAGAAGGGTTTGCCGTCCACCAGATGGACGCGCCCGTCGCGCACGGCGGGCACGGCCGGGTACGCGTCGAAGTCGCGCAGGTGCGCGCGCCGGAAGCGGAACGGCTCGTCCGGCAGGAGGATGACCTCGGGGCCGCGCGCGGCCATGTCGTCGAGCGTGATCGTCGGATAGCGCCCGCGGTCGGCGAACACGTTGGCGCCGCCGCACGTGGCGAGGAGATCATGCACGTAGGTGTCGGCGCCGATCGTCATCCAGGGCTGACGCCAGATGGGATAGAAGACGCTCACGGCAGCGCGCCGGGCCGCGCGTGCGCGCGCGGCCGCGTAGAGCGGCTCCAGCGTGTCGAGGAGGGCCCGCGCGCGAGCGCGGGCGCCGGTCACCTCGCCGAGCTCGCGGATCATCGCCAACCCCTCGGCCACCGTGCGCGGATAGGTCACCCACACCGCGATGCCGGCGGCGCGGAGCGCGGCGACGTCCTCGCGGCGGTTCTCCTCGACGTTCGCGACGACGAGGTCGGGCGCCAGCGCGCGGATGGCGGCGAGGTCCGGGTCCTTCTCGCCTCCCACCCGCGTCTTGCCGCGCACGACGTCCCGCGGCTCGACGCAATAGACGGTGACGCCGACGAGGGCGTCGGCGAGACCCAGCGCGCAGAGCAGCTCGGTCGTGCTCGGGATCAGCGAGACGATGCGTCGCGGCGTCGCGGACAGCTCCAGCGCGACGCCGGAGGCGTCCACGCGTACGGGCCGCGTCACCCGATGCGGCGGCTGCGGAGCCGGTCCACCAGCGAGAGCACCTCGCGCGTGCGCTCGGCCACCTCGGCGTCCCACTTCATGATCTCCGCCACCGGGGCTTTGCGGTCGATCGCGTCTTCGAGATTGGTCACCGCCACGCCGAACACCTTGAGCACCCGCCGCGTTTCCTCGCTCGGCATCGTCGTCCCCCGATTTACGCGTCCAGGTCCAACGCCGGAACTTCGGCCCAGCGCGGCTCGCCCGCGGGCTTGAAATTCTTCGTGTTCACGAAGTGCATGCCGTGGTGCAGGTTGAGCTTGAACTTGCCGCCGCCGTAGCGCGCGGCGATCCAGCCCTCGGGGTCGTCGAGGAACGGCTCCGCGTCGGCCGACGGCAGGCGCACGAGCCACTTGAACCGGATGGTCCCGGCGTAGGGCTCCTGCACGCCGAGGGTGGCCGTGACGTCGGGCCACACGCGCGCGAATTCTTCCAGCACGTGCTTGCGCGTCGGCCGCTCGACGCCGCGGTTGGTGAGGTTGCGCCGGAGGTACGGCTCGAGGAGGTCCCAGCACCACGTCGCGATCACTGGCGAGCGGAGTGTATCACGCGCCCGGGTGGTAAATTGCATGGGGTGACGAATTTCGAGCTGGCGCGGCTCTTCTACGAGATGGCGAGCCTCCTCGAGGTGCGCGACGAGTCCCGTTTCCGCATCCGCGCCTGGCAGCGCGCCGCCCAGACGCTGGAGACCCTCTCGGAGGACGTCGCCGCCGTCGCCGCGCGCGGCGGTCTGCGGGCCCTGCCGGGCATCGGCAAGGAGATCGGCGCGCGCATCGAGGAGTATCTGACCACCGGCCGCATCGAGCTGCTCGAGCGGCTCCGTGAGAACCTGCCGCCCGACTTCCTGAGCCTGCTCGAGGTCCGGGGCCTCGGCCCGCGCACCGCCCGCGCGCTCTGGGAGGTCGCGGGCATCGACACCATCGAGCGGCTCGAAGCGGCGTGCCGCAGCGGCCAGATCATCGGCGTGGCCGGCATCCAGAAGAAGACCTGCGAGAACCTCCTGAAGGCGATCGCGCAGCACAGGGCCGGCCGCGCGCGCGCGCTGCTGCCAGCCGCACGTGAGGTGGCACGACAGGTCGCGCTCGCGCTGAGCGCGCACGGCGGCGTCGAGCGGCTGGAGATCGCGGGCTCGCTGCGGCGCATGCGCGAGACGGTGAAGGACATCGACATCCTCGTCACCTCCACGGCGCCCGCGCGCGTGATCGAGACCCTCGTCAGCCTGCCGTCGGTGGCCGAGGTCACCGCGCGCGGCGAGACCAAGGCCTCCGTCCGGCACCAGGACGGCCTCGCCGTCGACCTGCGCGTGGTGGCCCCCGAGGCGTTCGGCGCCGCGCTCCAGTACTTCACGGGCTCCAAGGCCCACAACGTGCGCCTGCGCGAGATGGCCGTGCGCCGGGGGCTGAAGATCAGCGAGTACGGCGTGTTCGACGAGGCGACGGGCGCGCGCGTGGCCGGCGAGACGGAGGAAGACGTCTACGCGGCCGTCGGCCTGCCCTGGATCCCGCCCGAGCTGCGCGAGGATGGCGGTGAGATCGACGCGGCGCGGGAAGGCCGGCTGCCCGCGCTCGTCGAGCGCGCGCAGCTACGCGGCGACCTTCACGACCACACGGAGTGGTCGGACGGCCACCATCCGCTCGAGCGCCTCGTCGAGGCGGCCGAGGCCCGCGGCTACGAGTACGTCATCGTGTCCGACCACTCGCGCTCGCTCACGATCGCGCAGGGCCTCAGCGTGGAGCGCCTGCGCCAGCAGCGCGCCGAGATCCGCGCGGTGCAGGCGCGTCACGCGATCCGGATCCTGGCCGGCAGCGAGTGCGACATCCTCGAGGATGGCCGTCTCGACTTTCCCGACGAGGTGCTGGCCGAGCTGGACGTGGTCGTCGCCTCGGTGCACTCGCGCTTCAAGCAGGACCGCGCGACGATGACCGCGCGCATCGTGCGGGCGCTCGAGAGTCCCCACGTGGACATCCTCGGCCACCCCACCGGCCGGCGGCTCGGCTCGCGCGAGCCCTACGACGTGGACCTCGACGCCGTCTTCGCCGCCGCGCGCGCCCACGGCAAGGCCGTCGAGATCAACGCCTCACCCGAGCGGCTCGACCTCAACGACGTCCACGCGCGGCGCGCGGCGGAGGCAGGCGTGCCGCTCTCGATCAGCACCGACACGCACTACCTCTCCGAGCTCGACAACGTCGACCTCGGCGTCGCCGTCGCCCGGCGCGCCTGGCTCGGCCCCGCGCAGATCCTCAACACGCGCTCGCTCGACGACCTGCTGGCCTGGACCCGTCGCGGGTAGAATGCGGCCCATGAGCCGCCCCGGCGCCCTCGCCGTCCCCGGCGTCGCCACCGACGTCGACGTCGTCGCCCTCCGCCGCGCCGCGCTGGGCATCTTGCTGACGAGCAAGCTCACCGCGGGCTGGGGGCTCGGCTGGGACATCCGCTGGCACGTGCTGATCGGCCGCGACTCGTTCTGGATCGCGCCGCACATCCTCATCTACGCGTCGGTGGCCGTGGCCGTCATCGTGTCGCTCGGCGTGATCGCCGTCGAGAGCTGGACGGCGCGCGAGCGCGGGCCCACACCGGGCGCGATCAGGCTCCTCGGCCTCGTCGGCACGCGCGGCTTCCACCTGGCGTGGCTCGGCATGGCGCTCGTGATCGTGGCGGCGCCGATCGACGACCTCTCGCACCGGCTGTTCGGTCCCGACATCACGCTGTGGAGCCCGCCGCATCTGCTCGGGCTCCTGGGCGCCCAGGTCAACACGCTCGCCTGCCTGCTGATCGCGCGCGAGGCGTGGCCGGTAGGGTCGTGGGCCCGGGCCTTCGCGCTGGCGCTGGCCACCACGTTTCTCTTCGGGACGTTCGCGATCGCCACCGATCCGTCGTGGCGGATCGCGTTCCTCCACGGCGGCCTCTCCTTCTTCACGTGGCCCGTGCTGGCCGCGCTGCTCTTCGCGTTCAGCCTGGTGCTGGGCGCGCGGCTCTCCGGGCTGCGCTGGGCGCCGGTGGCCGTCGTGCTCCTGGGCTTTCTCACGCAGCTCTCCATCGTCGCTGTCGCCGGCGCGGGCTTCGCGCTGCTGCAGCCCGCCTCGACAATCCAGGAGGTGCTGGCCGCCGACGACGGCACGTCGCCGATCGCGGTGGCGCACGAGATGGCGCGCCGCAACGGCACGCCGGTCGGCGGCTCCGCGCTGCCGCGCGTCTTCCCGGTGGTGGGCGCCGCGCTGCTGGCGCTCGTCGACGCGCGCCGCCGTCCGCGCGCGGCTTCGCTCGCGTTCGGCGCCGGCCTGCTGATCGTCATGTTGCCGCGGATGCTCGGCTCCAGGGCGCTCGCTCACGTGCATCCGGACGCCGCGACGATGGCCGTGGGCATCGCGCTCACGCTCGCGGCGGCCGTGGCCGGCGGATGGCTCGCCGCGCGCCTCGCCGACCGCGTCGCCGCGCGCTGAGCGACAGCATGAGTGTCGAGCCGCCCGGCGCGCAATTCCCACCCGAGGCGAAGACGTCGCTGGAGCACGTCGCGCGCGACCTCGCGGCGCTGACCAGCGTCGCACTCGTCACGTTGTGGTCGGCCGACGAACGCACTCGCACGCTGAGCGTGGCCGCGGCGCTCGGCGAGGGCGCCGCGAGCCTCCCGCTGGTGACGCTCCCGTACGGTGTCGGCGCCGTGGGATGGATCGCCGCCAACCGCGCGCCGCTCGAGATTTCCGACGTCTTCCGCGATGCCCGTTTTGTCGGACACGACTGGCGCAAGAGTCACGGTCTTGCGAGCTTCTCCGGCGCACCGCTGGTGGTTGACGGGCGGCTCCTCGGGGTCCTGGCGCTCGACGCCCGGGCTCCGATCGAGCTGACGGCGACCCAGCGGAAGGGTGTGGCGGGTTTCGTCGGGCAGGCCGCGGCCGTGCTCGAGGAGGCTCGCCGACAGAACGAGGCGCGCCGGCAGCGCGAGGAGCTCGAAGCCAGCCGCAGCGCGCTCGACGCCCGGGTCCGCGAGATGGCCGCGCTGGTGTCCGTCGCAGGAATCCTCGGCGCCACCAGCGATCTCACCGGCGCGCTGCGGCTGATCTGTCGCGAGCTCGGTCGCCTGACCGGCGCCGACACCGTGGCGGCGTACGTGATCGACCGTCAGCGCGCCGAGGTGTCGCCCGTCGCCGGCTACCACATCCCGGAGGCGGTGCGTGAGGGACTCCGGGAGGCGCGGTTGCCCCTCGTGGACGCGCGCTTCAGCGACGCCCTGCTCGAGCAAGGCCAGGTCGTGTGGAGCGACGACGCGCCGAACGACGCGCGGTTCGCCAACAGCTTTTTCGCGCGATTCCCCCATCGCTCCTGCGCGTTCATTCCCCTGCTCGGCGGCGCCCAGGTCTCCGGCGTCCTGCACCTCGTCTGGTGGACGCAGCCCCGCCGCTTGTCGGTGGGGGAGATCGCGCTTCTCCAGGCGATCGGCCAGCAAGCCTCGATTCTCCTGCAGAACGCGCGACTGCTCGAGGCGGAGGTGCGTGCTCAAGGGCTTCGGGCGGTGACGCGATTGGCGAACGCCGCCGCTCACGAGATCAACAATCCCCTGGCGATCATCGTCGGGCACGCCCAGATACTCGCGGACCGACCCGGTGTCGCGGAGCGCCATCGCTTCGACCGCATCCTCGCCGCCGCGGCACGTATCGGGGAGATCGTCGGGCACATGACGCAGATCACCCGGCTCGAGGATCTGGACACCGCGCCGAACCTGCCGCCGATGCTCGACTTGCGACGCTCGAGCGAGACGGACCCGCCGACGAGGTAAGCCTTCGACCTGCGCCCCCAGCCGGGCTTCACCCCGGCGGTAGACTGGATGCATGGACGAGCGGGAGCGCACCTGCCCGGCGTGCGGCGGCGTCATCGACGATGGCGAAACCCTCGTCTTCTTCGACGGCGAGATGTACCACGTCGCGTGCGCGCCGGGCGCCACGTCGTGGCCTCCCCCGCCGCGCCAGCCTCGCTGGGACTGAGCGGGAGTAGAATCGGCGCGTCCCAGAGAGAGGGTCGATCGGACCCGGGAAGGAGCCGATCATGGCCGCTCGCGTGACCCCGACCGTCGACGCCCTGTCCGACCCCGTCCCCGACACCGCGCGCCTCTACCAGGAGGGCATGATCGCCGGTGTCATCGGCGCCGCCACCGTGGCGGTCTGGTTCCTGCTGCTCGACACCGCCGCCGGGCACCCGCTCTACACGCCGACCGTGCTCGGCACCGCCATCTTCCGGCGCGGGGCACTCGGCTCGCCCGAGACGCTCTCCGTCTCGCTGGAGATGGTCGGCATGTTCACGTGGGTCCACATGCTGGTCTTCGCGGCGCTGGGCGGTATCGCGTCGCGGCTGCTCGGGATGGTGGAGCGCAATCCGTCGTGGGGCTTCGGGCTGCTCCTGTTCGCCGTCGTCTTCGAGTTCGGCTTCGTCGCCGCCGCGCTCGTCTTCGCGGCGCCCGTGCTGCGCCTGATCCCCTGGCCTTCGGTGCTCGTCGCGAATCTGCTGGCGGCGGGCGCGATGTCCGCCTACTTCTGGCGGCGGCACCCGCGCCTCGTCGTGCGACCGTAGGCGGCGGAGCCGCAGCGCTCACTCGGGCACGACGGTCAGACCGTCGCGCGCGCCCTCGGCCTGCGCGTTCCGCGGCAGCGCGAGCATCCGGTCCGCCACCACGCGGAGTGAGACTTCAGCGCCTGTCACGCCTGGGTCGGACGCAGCCAGGGACGTGGGCCGGGTGGCGGCGTCCAGGCCGCGAAGCGGTCGAGCAGCTCGGCGGGCGTGTCGGCGAACAGCAGCAGCCCGAGGTGCTCGCGGCGCACGAACCCCTCGCCGACCGCATGCGACAGCCAGCGTAACAGCCCGTCGTAGTAGCCCTCGACGTTCAGCACCCCGACCGGCTTCGCATGAATCCCGAGCTGCGACCACGTGAGCACTTCCAGCGCCTCCTCGAAAGTGCCGAGACCGCCGGGCAGCGCGATGAAGCCGTCGGCCACCGAATTCATGGTGGCCTTGCGCTCGTGCATGCTCTCGACGAGGCGCAGCTCGCTGAGGCCCGCGTGCGCGAGCTCTTTCGTGGCGAGCGGCCGCGGGATCACGCCGACGACCTCGACGCCCGCCGCCAGCGCCGCGTCGGCGAGCACGCCCATGAGCCCGATGGAGCCGCCGCCGTAGACGATGCCGAGCCCGCGCGTCGCGCACGCCGCGGCCAGCGCGCGCGCGGCGGCCGCGTATTCCGGCCGGGCGCCGGCGTTGGAGCCGGCGAAGACGCAGACGCGCTTCACGCCCCGCCGAGCCAGTCGCGCGCGAACTCGTCGGACAGCGCGCCCGTGTAGACCTCCTCCACCGGTCCCTCGAGCCGCAGCGACCAGTCGGGGCGCACCTCGATGACGAGCGTGCCGCCGGGCATCCGCACCGCGACGCGCCCGTGGCGGCAGTGGCCGTTCTTCACCGCCGCCGACGCCGCGCCGCAGGACGACGAGCCCGAGGCCAGCGTGTAGCCGGCGCCGCGCTCCCAGATCAGGATGTCGAGCGTGTCGGGTCCGGCCGTGCGCGCGAACTGCACGTTGGTGCGCTGGGGA
This sequence comes from Candidatus Rokuibacteriota bacterium, assembly GCA_003220225.1. Lineage (GTDB taxonomy): Bacteria > Methylomirabilota > Methylomirabilia > Rokubacteriales > CSP1-6 > AR12. The sequence goes on along the minus strand of QHRU01000049.1, from coordinate 23,964 downwards.
AACACGGGATGCCGCTCGAGCAGCGGGCCGACGCGCCTGGCCTCGGCCTCGTCGAGACGGTCCACGAAGACGACGCAGTGGGGGTTGCCCACGGACACGACCGTGGCCGTGACCTTGCCGCCGTCCGGCAGCACGAGCGGCACCGCCACCGTCTCGCGGTCGGGGCCGGTCATCGGAATCGCCGAGGAGCGGAAGCTCGCCGTGCCCATCTCGACGGTGACGAAGCTCACGCGGCCGTCCCGCTCGTGGCACGTGCACTCCACCACGCCGCCCTTCGTGTCGACGCTGAACGTCGTGCGGCCGCGCGCGTGCCCGTGGTCCCACAGGTACTTGGCGAAGATGCGGAGGCCGTTGCCCGACTTCTCGGCCTCGCTGCCGTCGGGATTGAAGATGCGCAGCCCGAAGTCCGCACGGGTCGACGGCACCTTCAGCAAGATGCCGTCGGAGCCGACGCCCCAGTTGCGGTCGCAGACGCGCTCGATGGCCCGCGTGTCGAGCGGACGCGGCAGGTCGGCCTCGTCCATGACGATGTAGTCGTTGCCGAGCCCGTGCCCCTTGGTGAATGGGATCATGTGCGCGCCAGGTCCACGCGACGGCCGGTGGCGGCGGAGAGATAGCCCGCGTAGATGACCTCGACCGTCTCGCGCGCGAGCGCGCCGCCCGAGAGCGGCTCGCGCCGCTCGGTAATAGCGGCCACGAAATCCTCCAGCTCTTGCGGATAGCCGCGGATCCAATCTTCCTCAGGACTTGGAAATTGCCATCCCGATTTTGTTTCGACCTTCTCGCTGATGTACTCGTCGCCCCACACGGCGGCGTCGGGCGCGTAGGCCGTCAGCGTCGTGTTCGGCGTGATGTTGGCGTTGATCACGGCGTTGGTGAGATACGCGGTCACGGTGTTGCGGACGCCGCCGAGGGTGACGTCGTTGCTGTGCACGGTGGCCTTCGTGCCGTCCTCGAACGTGATGAGCGCCACCGACCAGTCCTCCACGTCCTCCACCGCCGTGCGGTGGTGCGGCGTCTTGCCCGCGATGCCGGGCAGCTTCGTCAGCTGGGCCACGTCGGCCAGCACCGAGCGCGCGCGGATCGGCTTGCCGGAGCGCCGGAGGCCCTCGTGGTGCTTGAGGTGGAGCACGACGCCGACGGGATGGCTGCCCATGCGCAGCAGGGCGCCGCCGCCCGCCGTCTGCCAGCGCCGAGCGTAGGCGGAGTGCGAGCCGGAGTGGCTCTCCTCCGCGCGCAACTCCATGATCGCGCCGCCGCTCGCGTCCAGCAGCCGGCGCAGCTTGGCCACCGGTGGCGCGTAGACGAAGTCCTCCGCGTAGCAGAGGACGACGCCGGCTTTGGCGACGGCGTCGAGCACGGCGTCGGCGTTGCGCAGCGCCGTGTCGAGCATCCGCTGGCGGTCGACGTCGGCGGGCCCGAAGAAGCCGGTGAGCGGCTTCTCCACGATCACGTGCTTGCCGGCGCGAGCGGCGGCGATGGCGACCTCGTGGTGGCTGTCCGTGGTCGAGCACACGTCGACCACGTCCACGTCGGGACACTCGACCAGCTGCCGCACGTCGGTGAACGCGCGCGGGATCTCGTGATGCCTGGCGAACTTCTCGACGTCCGCGCGCGTGCGCGAGCAGACGGCGGCCAGCCTCACGCGGGCGGGAACGAGTGGACGGTAGTTGACGGCGTGCAGGTCCGCCGCAAAGCGGGCGCCGACGATGCCGACACCGAGGGCCGGCACGTCGCCCGCTCTAGCGCTGCGCGATGGGAACGTAGGTGGCGCGCGTGGCGCCCGTGTACTCGGCGCGCGGCCGGATCAGCCGGTTGTTGCCGTGCTGCTCGAGCACGTGCGCGGCCCAGCCGGCCACGCGGCTCATCGCGAAGACCGGCGTGAACTGGTCGGTGGGGATGCCCATGGCCGCGTAGCCCGCGCCGGAGTAGAGGTCCACGTTCGGGTAGATGTGCTTCTCCTCGGTCATCACGCGCGCGACGATGTTGAGGATTTTCACCTTGCTCTCGTCGCCGTTCTGCTTGCCGAGCTCGGTGGCGAGCCGGCGCAGGTGCTTGGCGCGAGGATCCTCCACGCGATAGACGCGGTGGCCGAAGCCCATGATGCGGGCCTTGTCCGCGATGGCCTTCTTGATCCACGCCTCCGCCTTCGCCGGGTCCTTGATCTTGTCGACCATCAGCATCACCTGCTCATTGGCGCCGCCGTGCAGCGGCCCCTTGAGGGCGCCGATGGCCGAGGTGATCGCCGAGTACATGTCCGAGAGGGTGGCGGCGGTGACGCGTGCCGCGAACGTCGAGGCGTTGAACTCGTGATCGGCGTGCAGGATCAGCGCGACGTCGAAGGTCTTCACGGCGAGGGGGCTGGGCTTCCTGCCGAACATCATGTAGAGGAAGTTGGCCGACAGGTTCAGCCTGGGATCCGGCGCGACGGGGGCCTTGCCGCGGCGCAGACGCTCCCAGGCGGCGACCAGCGTGGGCATCTGCGCGGTGAGCCGGATCGCCTTACGAATCTCGGCCTCGCGCGACTGGTCGTCGTGGTCGGGATCGAACGCGGAGAGCGCGGACACGCCGGTGCGAAGCACCTCCATCGGCGTCGTCTTCTTCGGCAGCGTGCGCAGCAGCGCGATGAGCTTGGGCGGCAGCCTGCGCGTCGCCGTCGAATTCAGCGTCTTGTAGAAGGTGTCGTACTCCTTCTTCGACGGCAGCGCGCCGAACCAGAGGAGGTAGACGACCTCCTCGAACGTGGACTGGGCGGCGAGGTCGTCCACGTCGTAGCCGCGGTAGATCAGGCGGCCTTCGCGGCCGTCGATGAAGCAGATGTCCGACGTCGAGACGACGACATCCTCGAGGCCGGCTTTGTTGACGGTGCTCATGGCGCCTTGTCTCCTCGCGGGGTGAGGTCGAAACGAGTGGTTTGTATCATGGAAGGCCGGGCGCTTCAACCAACGGGCATGCGGATCATCGACTTCTACGACCGCCATCCCATCAGCGAGGGCCAGGTGCTCGACGCCGTGCGGCGCGCGCGCGGGAGCGCCGACGCGCTCACGGCGGACGACCTCTATCCCTTCGACCAGGACCACTACGGCGGCCTGGGCGCGGTGGACGCACTGGCGCGGCGCGCCGGGATCACGGCCGCCTCCCGCGTCCTTGACATCTGTGCCGGCCTGGGAGGTCCGGCGCGCTTTCTGGCTTCCCGCCGCGGCTGCCGCGTGGTCGGCGTCGAGCTGAACCCCGGACGCGCGGCCGGCATGGAGCGGCTTACGCGCCGCGTCGGGTTGCGTCACGCGGTGAGCGTCGTCCGCGGCGACGCCACCGCACTCCCGTTCGGCGCCGGACGCTTCGACGCCTGCGTGAGCCAGGAGGCGCTGCTGCACGTGGCGGACAAGGCCGCGGTGCTGACGGAGGCACGACGCGTGCTCGTCGCCGGCGGCCGCCTCGCGTTCAGCGACTGGATCGCGCACCCGGGACTGGGCGACGTCGAGCGCGCGCGGCTCGAGGACTGGATGGCCGCGGTCACCCTGCAGTCGCTGGACGGCTACCGCGCGCTGCTCGGTCGCGTCGGCTTTCGCGGCGTGGAGGCGGAGGACCTCACCGACGAGTGGCGGGCGATCTTGAGGGAGCGGCTCACGATGTACCGCGCGCTGCGCGAGGACACCGTGCGCCGCCTCGGCGAGGCGCGCTACCGAGAGTACGACGCGCTCTACGCGTTCTTCGTGGGGCTCGTGGAGGCGGGCAAGCTGGGCGGCGGTCGCTTCAGCGGGACTCGCTAGCGCGAGGAGCCGTCGATCTCAGCGCGCTTCGAAACGAACGGACCCGAACAAGACCGAGCTCTGACTTCTCACGTCGTCGGAATGGCTCTCGAAGCCGACCCACTTGATGGGCGTGGGCTCATCCTCGAACAACCGCCGGTAGTCGCGATAGACATCGCGTTTCTCGCGCTGCCACTCTCCGATGCCTTGCGGGCCCGAGCGAACGACGATGAGGACGCGCTGAAACAGGTCCAGACTGTCCGACCGTGCTTCCGCACCGATCGGGGCCGTCGTATCCCACACGTAGAGAATGGCCCGCATGCCTTCGAAGAGGAGCATCACACGGCCTGCCTGATCGTTGCGGCGCGGAGAGCGGACGTCGCCACCTTCCGGGAGCAGCAGGGCCTTCCATTCCCAGACGAGCCACGGTGTCTCTCTCGCATCGACGGCAAATGGCCGCCCGATGGCCATCGTTTCCTTGTCGGTCGCGAGCTGCAGCACCCGGCGGCCATTGTCCAGGGCAATCGCCGGCGGCTGTTTGAACACCATCGCGCGATGGGCGGGCGGATAGATGCGCCAGGCCGCGGACAGGTCCAGGGGGCCGACGCCGTGCGCCGCCCAATCGTCGACATGGACAGGCGGCCAGGGGCCGGCGCCAAGAATCAAGGTGCTCAACAGGGCCAGCAGCGCCAGCTGTTGCCATGGATGGGAAGTCGGTCGACGCACCGTTGGTACGAGTGTAGCCGACAACGGGTGCCTTCCCTGGCAGATATTCGGACCCCCGCTCACTGCAGGGCCGACCCTTGGCCGTAGGAGTAGACGAGATAGGCGCGCGCCACGATACCGAGGGCGTAGAGCGACATCGGCAGCCAGGACGGACTCGTCGCGTACATGGCGTAGATCGAGGTCACCGCGACCACCGGCGCCGAGAGCCACGCCGGAAGCCGCAACGACACGAGAAGGGCCGCGAGCGCGTTCACCAACAGCACGAGGGCGATCACCAGGACGCCGAGCGCGATTGGCGTCAGCAGTGAGAATGAGATGAGCGCGATCAGCGCGTCGCTTTTGCCGCTCTCAGGATGTTGAAAGGCCGTGGTCACGCCGGGCTGGTTCGCGAGCCAGGCGATCCGCCCCTCGACTCCAAAGAGGGCGCTCACGTACCAGGCGAGCACCAGACCGGGCACGACGATGAGGAACAATAGCCGGGATCGACTGATTCGCATGCCGCGCCCTCGAAGCAAAGTCGATACCACTCCCGAGGTGCGAGCCCAGTGGACGATGAATCGGCGCCGGCGACCCTCTACGGGCACGCCAGGCGAGAATCCCCGCGGCTCCCCGAGACCAAATCGGCACGCGGATGACGGGAAACGTCATCGGCAAGACGGCTCAGCGGATCTTCTTGAGCAGGTCGCCGAGGCCCTTGTCGATCGTGCCGCCGCGATCCACCTCGCGCAGGATCGTGGCCGGGTTGACGCGGATCGAGGGCGACGACGCGTGGCCGGTGACCTTCGCCTTCAGCTCGCCGCGCCCGTGCGAGACCGTCATGTCGAGGTCCATGCGCTCCGTGGCGAAGCCATACGAGCCCGCGATGAGGATCTTCATCGGACGGCTCGTGTAGAGCAGGTCCTTCGTGTTGAGCACACCGTTGACGATCTGGTAGGTCCCGGTGATGGACTCGAACTCGAGCGGCGAGTCGCCGACGTTGGGGAGGTCCGCGCTCAACAGCGAGGACACGGCGCCGCCCAGACGCACGATGCCGCCCAGGAGCGCGAGGGCGCGCGGGCCCACCACCTTTCCGCGCCCGATCTTCAACGCGCCCGGCCCCGACAGCGTGTTGAACACGTCGTGCGCGCTGAACGACGTGGCGCCGGTGAGGTCGAGCGCGCCGGTGATCGCGTAGCCCTGGCAGAGGTAGTCCACGAGCGCCTTCTCGAGCGGCAGCGCCTTGATGGCGAGGTCCGCCAGCTGCACGCGCATACCCTGCGCGAGCGACAGCGAGAGCTGGCCGGTGATCGTGCCGTCGCCGAGCGCCGTCGTGAGCGGGCGCGCCGCGAGCACCTGGTCGCGGTAGCCGGCGTTGAGCTTGAGCGTGCCGAGCGTCAGCGTGCGCCGCTTGGGCTCGGGACACGAGGGCTGCAGCTGCGACACGGAGGGCTTGGCGAGCTCGATGTCGCCCGCCACGGCCGGTGAGCCGAGGGTGCCGGACAGCGCCAGCTTCCCCTTGAGCGCGCCGCCGAACGCCGGTGTGGGGCCCAGCGCGTTCTTCACGAGCTCGCCGATGTCCTTGCCGTCGAGCGTGACCACGCCGCGCAGCGGCGCCTCGGTCAGCGACTTGCCGCCGTTGAGCGCGACCTGACCGTCGGCGACCTTCACGACGAGGTCGCCCGGCTTCACCTTGAAGTCGCCCTTGAACGCGAGCTGGGGCGCCCCCCCGGTGAGCGTGAGGTCGAGGTCCTCGACGCGATACTGGGACGTCGCCCCGGCCTTGCCGTGCGAGATGTAGGCGACGGCGCCGTGGTCGATCGAGATCGCCGCCGCCGGCGCGGCGCCGCCCCCGCCCGTCCCACCGCCGCCGCGCGGCGCGCGCTCAGCCGCCTTCGGCTCCGACGGCGGCTCCTTCGGGCCGGCGCCGAGCGTCGAGATGTTCATACGGCCGTCGGCGGCCTGGATGACCGTGATGACCGGCTTCGTGAGCTTGATGTCGCCGAGCTCCACGCGTCCGGTGAGCAGCGGGACGAGCTTGAGACGGACCTTCCCCGTCTCCAGCTTCAGAAAAGGCTCGGTGCCGAAGTGCGGATCCTCCGCGATCTCGAGCCCGTGGAGCGCGACGGCGGGCAGCGGCAGGACGGAGATCGACATCGAGCGGAACTTCACGGGGCGGCCCAGCGCCTGCGAGGCGTTGGAGGCGATCAGCGCCTGCACCCTCGGCGTGTCGACCAGGAACGGAACGAGGATGAGCGCCGCCACGACGAGGACCACCACCGCCGCGACGGCGCCCACGAGCCACTTCACGGGCCGCCTCACGAGAAACCTCCGATTACGAGCTCTGGATGGCCGACAGCCTCCACGGGTTCGGCCCGACCGGACGCGCGAACGTCCAGAACTCCTCGAACTCCTGCGGCGCCTTCGCGCCGGCGACCACCGTGCCCGTGGCGTCGTCCACGGTGTAGTCGACGAGCGAGCCGCCGAGGTAGACGGTCACGAAGTCCTGGCCCGACTCCTGCCAGGCCTCGGTGACGTCGGCACGCCGGAGATTCATCGCCTCCATGCGGTTGGTCTGCCGCGCCGCGCGCAGGCGATCGCACTGCTCGGTGAGCTCCGTGTACATCCGCGACGTGAGTCGCCCGCTCACCGGGCTCATGTCGCGCGCCGTCAGCGCCCGCTGCACGTCGCCGAAGAGGCCGCGCGCCGCGTCGGCGACGAATCCCGGATCGAACGACGGATCCATCGAGCGGATGTGGCCGAGTCCGCGGTCGAGGTCGCTGGCCACCGCCGGCATCTCGGGCGTCGCCGTCTCCTGGGGCGCGGTGCCGCCGTAGGCGCTGCCTCCCGCGTACGCATCGCCGCTCGGGTACGGGGCACCCGCCGTCGCATACGTGGGCTGTTGCTGACGCCGGGCGCTCACGAAGCGGAACAGCAGGAAGAGGCCGGCGCCGATCAACAGGATCTCGAGGAGGCCGATGCCGCCGCCGAACCCGCCGCCGAACAGCATGCTGCCGAGCAGTCCGCCGAGCGCGAAGCCGGCGAGACCGCCCATGAGTCCCCCCATCCAGCCGCGCGACGGCTGCGCCGGCGCGGGCGTGGGCGACGCGAGCTGCCGCGAGGGGCTCGAGGGATTCGTGGGCGACGTCGGCGCGGGCCGCGCCGGCGTGGACGACGAGCGCGAGCCGCGGCTGCCACCGCTGCCGGCGCGCGCGCAGGCCTCACCGGCCTGCAGGGCGAGTAGCGCCGCGAGCGCGAGCGCCGCGACTGCCAGGGTGGACCGTCTCATGGCGCACCTCCTCGAAGTCATTCTATCCGCTATCCCCGCGCGCGCAGGTCTTTCTTCAGGATTTTGCCGGTGGGATTCTTGGGCAGCGCCGGGACGAACTCGATACGTCCCGGCACCTTGTAGTCGGCGACGGCGGCGCGGCAGAGCGCCTGCAGCTCCTCGGCGCTCGCGCGGGCGCCCTCGACGAGCACCACGAACGCCTTCACCGCCTCGCCCCGGACGGGGTCGGCGATGCCGACGACGGCCGCCTCCTTCACCGCCGCGTGGCGGAACAGCACCTCCTCGACCTCGCGCGGGAAGACCTTGAAGCCCGAGACGTTGATCATGTCCTTCACGCGGTCGACGATGAAGAAGTACCCGTCGGCGTCGCGATACCCGATGTCGCCGGAGTGGAACCAGCCGTCGCGGATCGACTCCGCCGTGGCGGCGCCGTTCGCGAAGTAGCCCTTCATGACGTTCGGCCCCTTGATCACGATCTCGCCCAGCTCCCCGTCGGCGACCTCGCGGTCCTCGGGATCCACGATCTTCATCTCCACGTTCTCGATCGGCGTGCCGACCGAGCCGGGCTTGAAGGCGACGTCGTGGTTGTAGGAGGCGAAGGGCGAGGTCTCGGTGAGACCGTAGCCCTGCTGGATCCAGTGGCCGAAGCGCGCGTGCCAGCGGCGCTCGACGTCGGTGGGCAGCGTGGCCGCCGCCGAGAAGTAGAGCCGCACCGAGGCGAAGTCGAGCGGGCGCTCCATGGCGAGGAACAGGATGTACATGGTCGGCACGGCGTAGAAGATCGTGATGCGCTGGGCGGCGATCGCGTCGACGAACGTGTCGGGGACGAACCGCTCGTGCATCACCATCGTGCCGCCGGCCGTCACGAGCGAGTTCATGATCGCGTTCTGGCCGAAGCAGTGGAACATCGGCAGCGCGCAGAGCCCGCGGTCGTCGGGGCTCATCTTCAGGTGGTGCACGGTCGCGTACGCGTTGGAGATCACGTTGGCGTGCGTGAGCATCACGCCCTTGGGGCGCCCGGTGGTGGCCGACGTATAGAGGATGGCCGCCGTCTCCTCGCGCTCGAGGTCCCGGGCGCGTCGCGGGGCGCCGCGCAGCGAGCCGAGGTCCTTGGCGTCGAGCAGGTGGCGCACCGACGGCATCCGGTCGCGCGACGGCAGGCTGCCCGCGACGGGATCGGCCGTGATCACGGCCGTCGGCTTCGCGTCGCCGACGATGTACTCGATCTCCTCGGCCTTGTAGGTGACGTTGAGCGAGAGCGGCACCAGCCCGCACTTTTGCGCGGCGTAGTACGCCAGCGCGAACTCCGGCCAGTTCGGCAGGTGCAGGCCGAGCCGCTCCCCGGACGACAGGCCGAGACCGGCGAAGCCCCCTGCGAGCGCGGAGACGGCGGCGTCCAGCTCGCGGTACGTCCAGCGCCGGTCGCCGGCCACGAGCGCGGTCCGGGCGCCGTGGTAGAGCGCCGAGCGCTCGAGCAGCTGCGCGACGTTCACGGAATGAGCAGCACCTTGCCCGTCGTCTTGCGGCCCTCGAGCGCGCGGTGCGCCTCCGCGGCGTCCTTGAGCGGGAACTCGAATTCCATGCGCAGCTTCAGCTTGCCCTCGCGGACCCAGCCGAACAGCTCGCCGGCGCGCTGCTGCAGCTCCTCGCGCGTGGCGATGTAGTGGAACAGGCTCGGGCGCGTGAGGAAGAGCGAGCCCTTGGCGTTGAGGATCTGCGGATCGATCATGCCGATGGGGCCGCTCGACTGGCCGTACAGCGCGATCATGCCGCGGATCGCGCAGGAGTTGAGGCTGCCCTCCCACGTGTCCTTGCCGACCGAGTCGTAGGCGACCTGCACGCCCTTGCCACCGGTGATGCGCTTCGTCTCGGCGGCGAAGTCCTGCTTCGTGTAGAGGATCGTCTCCTCGGCGCCCGCCTCGCGCGCGAGCTTGGCCTTCTCGTCGGTGGAGACGGTGCCGATCACGCGCGCGCCGCGCAGCCGCGCGATCTGGCAGAGGATCAGGCCGACGCCGCCGGCCGCCGCGTGCACGAGGCACGTGTCGCCCTTCTTCAGCGGATAGGTCGAGCACGCGAGATAGTGCGCGGTCATGCCCTGCAGCATGATGGCCGCGCCCTGCTTGGTCGAGACGCCCTGCGGCAGCACCACGAGCCGCGCCGCCGGCACCGCCGCGTACTGCGCGTACGCGCCGGGCACGCCCGTGTAGGCGACCTTGTCGCCGACTTTCACCTCGGTGACGCCGGGACCGACGGCCGTCACGGTGCCGCCCGCTTCGAGGCCCAGCGTGAGCGGCATCTCGAGCTTGTAGAGGCCGCTGCGCTGATAGACGTCGATGAAGTTCACCCCGGCCGCCTCGATCTTGACGACCGCCTCGCCCGGTTTGGGCTGGGGCTCGGGGGCGTCCTCGAGCTTCATGACGTCGGGACCGCCGGGCGCGTGGATTCGGATCGCTTTCATGCGGGACCTCCTGGGCGTGTGGGCGTTGAGTATAGCGCCGCGCCGGCGGCGACCTCGATCGTGCGCTGGCGCGGGCCTTCGAATTCGACCAGCACGATGCGCTGGAATTGACCCAGGCCGAGTCGCCCATCGCGCACCGGCACCGAGACAGACGGCCCGACGAGCGCGCTGAGCACGTGAGCGCGGACGTGATCGGCCGAGTCGTGGACGTATGCCGTCGTCTGCGGCACGAGACCATGGAGCACGCTGAGCAGATCTTCGGCGATGCCCTCTTCGTTGGTGAGGACGGTCAGGGCGCACGTCGTGTGCTGGATGAAGAGGCTGCACACGCCGTCGCTCATCGACGCCGCCAGCGCCGCGACGTCCTCGGTGATGTCGATGACCTGCTCGCGAGCCTTGCTCCGGACGGTGAGGGCGCTCATGGGGTCCTATGCTGCACCCGCTCCGGCGATTTCGTCCAGCCCCGGCAACGTCAGGGCAGCGGCGGCGGCGGGACGGCGCCCAGGCGGCCGCGCAGCCACTGGTACATCGCGAAGCACTCGAGCGCGAACGCCGGAAAACCGAGATAGCCGAGCACGGGCATCTCGAGGACCTTCACGTGGCCGAGGTAGGGCACGCTGTACGTCCACTTCGTCGCCGCCCAATAGTTCCAGAACTCCCACAGCGCGCCGCACACGACGCCCGCGGCGAGCAGCGCGGCCAGCCGCGAGGCGTCCCCGCGGCCGAGGTCGGCGAGCCAGGACGGCCGCCCGGCGCGCGCGTTGAGCGGCTCGAGCAGCAGCGTGAAGGCCGCCCACACCAGCGGCACGAGCCACGCGGAGACGACGACGAGCGGCAGCACCGCCGCCACGGCGCCGACGACCACGAGGGCGCGCAGGGTCGCGCGCGGCGGGCGCCACGGTCTCACGCGCACGCGGCGAAAAACGCGGGCGCGGAGGACGGTCGCGGTCAGGAAGAGCGCGGGGAAGATCGTCGCGAACGACCAGTCGTAGCCGAGGCGGCGCAGGAAGAGGTTCGGCTCGAGGCCCTGGTAGCGCCACCAGAGGCCGGCGGCGTCGGCGCCACCGCGCCAGAAGCGCGGCGCGTTGTACCACTCGAAGAGCCACCAGCAGCCGACCGAGGCCAGCCCCACGAGCACGCCTTCGACGCGGTCGGTGGTGAGGTACGAGCGGCCGGTCAGACGCGCGGCGAGCGCGTCCACCAACAGCACGTAGCCGGTCCAGACGAGCGGGGTGAACCAGCGCGCGACGAGCGGCTGGCCGCTGAGGAGCGCGGCCTCGGCGGCGAGCACGAGGCCCAGACCGATCCAGCCGTGGGCGCGCATGCTCAGCGCATCGTGCCGAGGTCGATGGCGAACGTGCTCACGTCGCGGCCGGCACTGTCTTCGACGATCAGCGAGGCCTTGGCGCGCCCGTCGAGGTCGCGCGTCGGAAAACCGTACACGCAGCGCGCGAGGTAGCGACCGTTCTCCTGCCGGTGGGCCGTGCGCTCGTTCTGCACGAAGGCCGCCTTGATCTCGCGATCACGGACGACGAGGCGGGGCGTGTAGAGACGCGCGAAGCCCTCGGTCGCGCCGTGCAGCTCGACCCACAGCACCAGACGGTCGCGGGTCTCCTTGAGGAGCGTCTCGGGCTCGCCGGGCTTGAGCGGCTTGCCGTTGAACGTCGCGTGCCGCGCGGCGACGACGAGGCGATGGAACGGCGTGAGCACGCTCAGCGAGTCGCCGGTGGCGTTCTCGACGCGCCATTCGGCGTCGAAGGCGTCGTTGCTGACGCTCTTCTCGCCCACGCGGACGGCCTCCTGCTGCCCCTTCGCGTCGAGCGTCAGCGAGGCGCCCGCGGCCACGGCCGGCCAGAGGGCCAGGGCGAGCGCGGCGAGCGCGCGCCTCACGGCTTGGGCGGCGCGCCGACGACCACGCGGTTGAACGAGTCCGGCGCGAAGTACTTCGCGGCCACGCGCTGCACGTCGGCCGCGGTCACCTTCGCCACGCGCTCCTTGTAGCGGTCGGCGTAGTCGAGCCCGAGCCCCTGCTCCTCGACGGCCACGACGAAGTCGGCCACTTTCGCCGAGGTGTCCAGGCGCAGCGGGAAGCTGCCGATCAGGTAGTCCTTGGCCAGCTTCAGCTCACGCTCGGTCACCGGGTCGCGCGTCATACGCGCCAGCTCCTCGCGCATGATCTCGATGACCTTGGGCACCTCGGCCGTGCGCGTCTGCGCCGACACGCTGAACGAAGCGCCGTACTTCGCCGGGCTGACGTGGGAGTAGACGGCGTAGGCGAGCCCGCCCTCCTCGCGCACGCGCGAATAGAGCCTCGAGGCCGAGCCGCCGCCCAGCACGTACGAGGCGACCGTCAGCGGGAAGTAGTCGGGATCGGTCTGGCGGATGGCCTGGCGCCCGAGCACGATGGTCGCCTGCGTCAGGTCCTTCTCGATCGTCTCGGTCTGCGGCGGCCCGCCCGCGGCGACGGTGGGCACGCTGGCCGGCGGCTCCGCGGGCGCCTTCCAGCCCCCGAGGCGCGCCAGCACCTCGCGGCGCGCGTCGTCGACGGTGATGGCGCCGACGACGGCCACGACCGTGGTGTCGGGCCGCACGTGCCCGCCGTGGAAGCGCACGACGTCGTCGCGCGTGAGCTTGCCGACGGACTCGATCGTCCCCTCCACCGGCACACCGTAGGGATGCCTGGGGAAGACGAGCCGCGCGAGGGCACGCCCGGCCACCGTGCCGGGATCCTCCTCCGAGCGCTTGATGGCCGCCTGGATCTGCGCCACCTTCCGCTTGAGCTCGTCCGGCGGAAACGTCGGCGTCAGCAGCACCTCGGCCAGCAGGTCGAGCCCGAGGCCGAGGTCTTTCTTCAGCACGGCGAGCGAGGCGCCGAGGCCGTCGCGGCCGGCGCCGGCGGAGAGGCTGCCGCCGACGAACTCGATGGCGCTGTCGAGCTGCGGCCCCGTGTGCTTGGCGGTGCCGCGCGTCAGCAGCGCGCCGGTCAGGTTCGCGAGGCCCGCGCGGTCGGGCGGGTCGAGGACGGCGCCCGCGTGCGCGAACGTGCGCACGACGACGATCGGCACCGCGGGCCGCTCGGCGACGAGGAGCACGATGCCGTTGGGCAGCACCTCGCGGTGCGCGATCGGCCCGGCAGCGCCCGCGGGCAGCGCGAGCAGCAGCGTGAGCACGACGAGCACCGCGGCCGGACGGCGCAGGCGCATGACCCAGTCTACCGCCCGGGCGACCTTGAGGACGCGCGCGCCCATCAGGGCCGCGGCAGGAGCACGCCGACGTTCTTCCTGTCGTCCGCGAAGTACGCGCGCGCCACCCGCTGGACGTCGGCCGCGGTCACCGCGCGCAGACGCTCGAGGAAGCGGTCCTTGTCGGCGTAGACGCCGATGAGCTCGAAGCGCGCCAGCAGGGCCGCGCGGCGGTGGACGGAGTCCTCCTGGAAGACGAACGTCGCCTCCACCTGGTTCTTCGCGCGCTGGAGCTCCTCGTCGGTCACCGGCTCCTTCTTGAGCGTCTCCATCTCGGCCAGCAGCGCCTTCTCCATCGCCTCCGCCGTCTGGCCGGGCATCGGGGTCGCCCAGAACCAGAAGAGGTTCGGGTCCTGGGAGAAGTAGTTGTAGTCGCCGCCGGCCTCCAGCGCGAGCTGGCGCTCGTACACGAGCCGCTTGTACAGCCGCGAGGCGCGGCCTTCGGACAGGATCGTCGAGAGCATCTCGAGGGGGAACGCGTCGGCGGACGTCTGGTTCGGCACGTGGTAGCCGACGTAGACGATCGGCAGCTGCGCCTGCTTGGCCACCACGACGCGGCGCTCGCCGTTCTGCGGCGGCTCCACCGCGAGCACCGGCGGCGGCGTGGCCCCCCTGGGGATCTTGCCGAACTTCGCGCGGATCTTCGCGAGCACCTCGGGCGCCTTGAAGTCACCGACGGCGACGAGGATCGCGTTGCTCGGCATGTAGTAGGTCTTGTAGAAGGCGCGAATCTCCTCGGGCGTGATCCGCTTGATGTCCTCCATGAAGCCGATGATCGGCGCCCCGTAGGGATGGCTCCTGAAGGCGATCGACGAGACCTCCTCGCCGAGGAACCCGCCGGGATCGTCCTCGGTGCGCGTACGCCGCTCCTCGATGACGACCTCGCGCTCGGAGGCGATGTCCTTGGCGTCGAGCTTCAGATTGTGCATCCGGTCGGACTCGAGCTCGATCACGAGGTCGATGCGGTCGGCGGCGATGTTCACGTAGTAGGAGGTGACGTCCTGCGAGGTGAAGGCGTTGTCCTGTCCGCCGTTCTGCTCGACGAGGCGCGCGAACTGACCCTGTCCGTGGGTCGGCGTGCCCTTGAACATCATGTGCTCGAGGAAGTGGGCGATGCCGGTGGCGCCGCGCGCCTCGTTGCGCGAGCCGACGCGGTACCACATCTGGAACGAGACGATGGGACTGCGGTGGTCCTCCTGCAGCAGCACGCGCAGGCCGTTCTCGAGGGTGGCCGCGAGCACGCGCTCGCCCGACTGGGCGGCCGCGCCGCCGGCCGCGAGGACGAGGAGGACGAGGGCGACGAGAAACGCGCGCATCGTTTTGCCTAGTGTATCATCCGGGTTCTATGCGGCTTGGGCTCGCGCTGCTCGCCACGCTCCTCCTTCCGACCGTGGCCGCGGCGCAGTCGTGCGCGGAGCCGCTGGCCGTCGTCTTCGAGCGCGTCTCCCCCGCCGTCGTCTCGATCCAGGCGATGAAGATCAACAAGGCGAAGCCGCAGCGGCGCTTCGAGACGATCGTCGGCTCCGGCGTGATCATCGAGAAGGACGGCCAGATCCTCACCAACGCGCACGTGGTGGACGGCGCCGCCTCGCTGTCGGTGACCCTCGACTCGGGCAACAAGACGCCCGCGCGCATCCTCGGGCTCGATTCCGTGCTCGACGTCGCGCTGCTGCGCGTGGAAAGCGCGGCCGCGCTGCCGGCGGCGCGGCTCGGCGACTCGTCGGCGGTCAGGGTCGGCGACGAGGTGGTCGCCATCGGCAACCCGATCGGCCTCGAACAGACGATGACGCGCGGGATCGTGAGCGGGCTCAACCGGCTGCTGCCCGGCATTTCCGACGAGCCGATGATCCAGACCGACGCGCCGATCAATCCGGGCAACTCCGGCGGGCCGCTGGTGGACCGCTGCGGCGTCGTGGTCGGCATCAACACGCTGATCTCCGAGGACGCGCAGTCCATCGGCTTCGCGGTGCCGATCAACGCCGCCAAGTCGATCCTGCGTGACCTGCGCGAGGTGGGCCGCGTCGTGCGGCCGTGGCTGGGCATGCAGGGGCGTGCCGTCGACAACAAGCTCGGCGGCGTCGTCCGCATGCCGGTGACGCCCGGTTACCTGGTCGAGGTCGTCTACGACGGCTCGCCCGCCGACCGCGCGGGGGTGCGCGGGGGCAACCTCTCGGTGGTCGTCCAGGGCGAGGAGTACCTGCTGGGCGGTGACATCCTCACCGAGATCAACGGCACCCCGGTCCGCAGCCATTCGGAGTACATCGCGCGCGTGAAGACGCTGCGCGTCGGGCAGCGCGTGAAGATCACCGTCGTGCGCGAGGGTCAGTCGCGCGAGATGATGCTGACCGTCTCCGAGCGTCCTCGGCTGCCGTCCGACCTCGCCGATTGAATATGGGGGGCCCCGAAATGGCCCCCCCCCACCCCCCCCAACGCTCGGAGCAGCCCGGGAAACCCGTGCCGCTCCTCGATCTCCGTGAGGCCCGCTCGTCCGTCCGTTTCGACCGTTCGTCACCTGATTTCGACCGCTCGTCAGATGGCCGTGGACGGCGCGCGCGGAGCACCGCATGGTGAGCGCGAGCCGGACACCTGCCGGCCGGGAAGGGTCGCCGATGGACTATCGGGTTGCCGTCGACCACGTGAGCAAGACCTACCGCCTGGGCAAGGTCGGCGTCGCCGCGCTCGACGACGTGTCGTTCACCGTGGCCACCGGAGAGTTCGTGGCCATCGCCGGGCCGTCGGGCAGCGGCAAGACGACGCTCCTCAACCTCATCGGCTGCCTCGACACGCCGACCGCCGGCGAGGTCCTGATCGACGGCGAGTCGGTGAGCGCGCTCTCCTCGGGCGGACGCGCGGATCTGAGGGCGCGCAAGCTCGGCTTCGTCTTCCAGACCTTCAACCTCATCCCCGTGCTCACCGCCTGGGAGAACGTCGAGTACCCGCTGCTGATCCGGCCGCGCGGCGGCGACCGGCGCGCCCGCGTGAGCGCGGCGCTCGAGCAGGTCGGCCTCGGCGACCGCGCGCGCCACCGGCCGCCGGAGCTGTCGGGCGGTCAGCAGCAGCGCGTGGCCATCGCCCGCGCGCTGGTCGGCGAGCCGGCCCTCGTGCTCGCCGACGAGCCCACCGCCAACCTCGACAGCGCCACCGGCCGCGACATCGTCGAGCTGATGCGGCGTCTCAACCGCGAGCGCGACGTCACGTTCGTGTTCTCCACCCACGACCCGCGCATCATGTCGGCCGCCGACCGCGTGCTGGAAATCTCCGACGGGAGGCTTCGATGAGACATCTCCTGGCCATCGCCGTGCTCTGCATCCTCGCCGTCCTGCGCCCGGATCACGTCGAGCCCCAGACGGGCGACCTCGTCGCCCAGGGACGACAGGCGCTCGACGCCGACCGCCCCGACGACGCCATCGCCCTGTTCGAGAAGGCCGTCGCCGTGGATCCGAAGAACCCGTCGGCGCTGGCCTGGCTCGGCAGCGCCCAGGTGCGCAAGGCCGCGCGCATCGGCGGCATGGAGGCCGCCGGCTGGGTGAAGCGCGGCTTCGACACAATGGACGAAGCGGTCGAGCGCTTCCCCGACGCGTTCGTCGTCTACGTCGTGCGCGGCATCACCGCCACGCGCGTGCCCGATCTCTTCCGCAAGGCGGACGTGGCGGTGAAGGATCTGAGGACCGTCGTCGCGATGAAGGACGCGCAGCCGCAGGCCGTCCCGGACGGCGTCATGCCGGCCGTCTACCTGAACCTCGGCCTCGCCTTCAAGAAGACCGGCCAGCCGGGCGCCGCGCGCGCCGCGTGGGAGAAGGCGAAGGCCCTCTACCCGGCCGCGCCCGAGGCGGCGGCCATGGACAAGGAACTGAGGGGCCTCTAGGCCATGGCGCTCTACGCGAAGCTGGCCCTCCGCAACGTCTTCCGCAACCGGCGCCGCACGCTGATCACGCTGGCCGCCATGGGCTTCGGCGCCGCTGCCATCATCGTGTTCGGCGGCTTCGTGCACTCCATCTATTACGGCGTGCGGGAGTCCACCATCCGGAGCCAGGTCGGCCACATCCAGATCTATCGCAAGGGCTACTCCGAGAAGGGCAACCTGGCGCCCTTCGACTACCTGATCGCCGACTACCCGGCGCTGCGCGACGAGCTGCGCCGGCTCCCGCACGTCAAGACGGTCACCGCGCGCCTCGGCTTCTCCGGCCTCGTCTCCACCGGCGACACCACGACCGCCTTCGTCGGTTCCGGCGTCGTGCCCGAGGGCGAGATGGACCTCTCGGCGCTGGCGGTGATCGTCGACGGCAAGGAGCTGGCGACGCGCGAGCCGCGCGGCATCACCCTCGGCGTCGGGCTGGCGCGCGCCTTCGGCGTCAAGCCGGGCGACGACCTCATGCTGCTCACCACCACCAAGGCGGGGGCGATCAATGCGCTGGCCGTGAAGGTGCGCGGCGTGTGGGAGTCGGGCGAGAAGGCCTACGACGACCGCTTTCTCCGGATCGGCTTGCCCGAGACCCAGCGCGTCCTCGACCTCGAGGGCGGCGAGGTGCAGTCGGTCGTGCTGCTGCTGGACGCCACTGACAATACGGCGCGGGTCCGGGAGAGTCTCGAGCGACTCATCCGAGACCGTGGCCTCGATCTCGAGATCAAGACGTGGGAGGACCTGGCGCTCCGCTACCACCAGGTGCGCGAGCTGTTCGGCCGCATCTTCGCCGTGCTCACGCTGATCGTCTCGATCATGGTCGTGTTCGGCATCACCAATACCATGACCATGGCCATCTTCGAGCGCACGCGGGAGATCGGCACGGTGATGGCGCTGGGGACGCGGCGGCGCGGCGTCGTGTCGATGTTCGTGCTCGAGGGCTTCGTCCTCGGCGTGCTCGGCGCCGTCGCCGGCGTCGTGCTCGGCGTGGTCCTCGCCAAGGCCATCTCCGCCGTCGGGATCCAGCTCCCGCCGCCGCCGGGCTCCACGCGCGGCTTCATGGTCCAGATCTTCGTCGTCCCCGCGGTGCTGGCGCAGGCGTTCCAGCTCTCGATCGTCGCGGCCACGCTGGCCTCGCTCTATCCCGCCTGGCGCGCCGCGCGCCTGGACGTCGTGGAGGCCCTCCGGCATGTGTAGGCTGGCGCTCACGGTCGCCCTCACGCTCGTGCTCGTCTCGAGCGCGCGCGCGGACGAGGCCACCGACCTCGTGCGCGAGGCCGACCGCGCGCGGCGGCCCGCCGACAGCTTCGTGTGGAAGATCAGCATCACCAGCCAGGAGGCGAAGAAGGCGCCCTCGGTGGACGGCTTCGAGGTCTTCGTCAAGGGCGGCGGCCGCGTATTCGTCAAGTTCGTGGCGCCGCCGCGCAACGTCGGGCGCTCGCTGCTGGCGCTCGGCCGCGACCTCTGGATCTATCTCCCGGATGCCGGCAAGCCCGTGCGCATTCCGTTCTCGCAGCGCCTGGTCGGCCAGGTCGCCAACGGCGACATCGCGCGCGCCGACTACGCCGGCGACTACGACGCCACCCTGGCCGGCGAGGAGTCCGTCGACGGGGTCGCCTGCCACGTGCTCGACCTCAAGGCCAAGAGCAAGGAGGTCACCTACTCCGCCATCAAGTACTGGGTGTCGAAGGAGGGCCGGCGGCCCGTGAAGGCGGAGTTCTACGCGGCGACGGGCACGCTGCTCAAGACCGGCCTCTTCGACAACTTCAAGGACGTCGGCGGCCACCGGCTGGCGACGCGGCTCACGCTCACCGACGCGATCCGCAAGGACCGGCGCTCTGTGCTCGACTACGGCGAGCTGACCGTCCGCGACCTGCCCGACAAGTACTTCGACAAGAACTACATGAGGACGCTCGACTGACATGCGCCGGGTGCTGGCGGCGGCGCTGCTCCTCGCGCTCGTCGCGCCGGCGGGCGCCGACGAGGCGGAGCCGCCCGCGTGGGCGAAGGCGCTCCGGCTGCGGGGCCGGCTGGCCGAAGAGTTCGCCTACCGTCTGCACGATCCGGGCGACGTCAGCAAGCTCAAGACGCTCGGCTGGCTCGACGGCAAGTACGCGTTCTCCGAGTCGGTGGCCGTGCGGGCCGCCGTCCGGGGCTGGTACGACGCCGTCTTCGAGGCCACCGACCGCTATCCCGCCAACGTCGAGCGCGACCAGAAGACCGACCTCTCGCTGCGCGAGGCGCTGCTGATCGTCGGACTCGGTGACCTCGACGTGAGGCTCGGCCGCCAGCAGATCGTGTGGGGCGAGGCGATCAGCACGTTCGTGACCGACGTCGTGAACCCCAAGGACTTCCGCGAGTTCGTGCTGCCCGACTTCAGCGAGCTGCGCATCCCGATCTGGGCGCTCGACGCCACGTACCGGCTGGCGGAGGGCGTGAGCGTCGAAGGTGTGTGGACGCCCGACACGCGGACCAACAAGCTCCCGAAGCAGGGCGCGGAGTTCCAGTTCGCGCGCTTCCCCTACCGCTTCCGCAACCCCGTCGTGCGGCTGCCCGACGACGCCGACGAGTTCAGCCTCGCGCGCAGCGAGGGCGGCGTTCGGCTGTCGGTGCTCCGGCAGGGCTGGGACGTCGCGCTCATCTACTACGACGAGGCCGACAAGTCGCCCGTCCTCTTCCAGCGCCGCGTCGCGCAGCCGCCCGGGCCCGAGGTGGTCGTGCTCGACCCCCAGCATCCGCGGCTGCACATCATCGGCGCGACGCTGGCCAAGAGCTTCGAGCCGGTGGTCATGCGCGCCGAGGCCGCGTTGACCCTCGGCAAGCGCTACGAGACGGCGAACCCGCTCGATCCCGACGGCGTCGTCGGGCGCGACACGCTCGACTGGCTCGTCGGCGTCGACTACACGTTCTTCGAGACGGTCGACACGGCGCTGCAGCTCAGCCAGAAGGTCCTCATGGGCTCCGCCACGAACCTGACGCGGGCCGGTGTCGCCGCGCAGGTGACGACGTCGGTGACGCTGCGCGCGACCACGGGCTTCTTCGACAACACGCTGAACCCGACCGTGCTCTTCGTGGCCGGCGTCAACCGCGGCGACTTCCGGCTGAGCCCGCGGATCGACTACCTGGTCAGCGGCGCCGTCACGCTGTCGGTCGGCGCCGACCTCTTCGAGGGCCCGCACCGCACGCTGTACGGCCAGTTCGACAGGAACGATCGCGTGACCTTCACCACCACCTGGAGGTTCTGAGATGGCATGCCGGCGCCCCGGATTCGGTCTGATGCTCGCGGGACTGATCGTGACGCTCGTGGGGTTCGCGGTGGCGCTGACGGCGGCCTTCGGGATCCCCCGCCACTGGACGACCGTCGGCGTCGGGGTCGCGCTGCTCGTGACCGGCGCCGTCCGCGCCGCGTTCCGCGACCGGCGGTCGGATGCGGGCGCATCCTGATACGATCGGCGTGTGCCCTCCGCTGAGACGATGCGCCGCCTGACGTCGACGCACTGGTTCCGCGTCGGCCTCGCGAGCGTGAGCGCCGCGGGCATCCTGACGGCGCTGTTCGCCCTCGCGGGCCACAGCGAGATCTCGGTCACGCTGCAGAGCGCGCTCGTCCACGCCGCCGGCATGACGGTGCTGGTGTCGCTGACGATGCCGTGGCTGCGCCGCTGCGTCGAGGGGCAGCCGGCACCGCTGGGCTGGGGACTGAAGATCGCCGCGCTCCTGCCCCTGGCCGTCGTCGGCACCGTGCTCGCGTGCGGCGTGATCACCCTGCTGGGATTCCGGCCGCGCGAGCCGTTCTGGACCTGCTTCGGCCACGACCTGAGCATCTGCGTGCTCATCACGCTGACGCTCGGCATCAGCATGGGCCTCTACGACGCCCAGCGCCGGCGCCTGGACGCCGTCACCGCCGCGCTGCGCGAGCGCGAGCTGGAGCACGAGCGCGCGCGCAAGATGGCGCTGGAGGCGCGGCTGGCCTCGCTGGAGGCGCGGCTGCAGCCCCACTTCATGTTCAACACGCTCAACGCGATCTCGGCGCTGATCCAGGACAACCCCGAGGAGGCCGAGCGCACCATCGAGCGCCTGGCCGCGCTGCTGCGCTTCGCGCTCGACGCCACGGAGCGCGGCCTCGTGCCGCTCGACCACGAGCTGAAGATCGTCACCGACTACGTCGAGATCGAGCGCACCCGATTCGGCGAGCGTCTCACGTACGCGATCGACGTGGATCCCGAGGCCGCCGGCTGCGCGGTGCCTCCGCTGGCGATCCAGACCCTCGTGGAGAACGCCATCAAGCACGCGATCACCCCGCGCCTGGACGGCGGGCGGCTCCGCGTCGAGGCGACGGTGCGCGGTGATCAGGTCCGGCTGTCGGTGTGGGACGACGGGCCGGGCTTCCGCCCCGACGCCATACGGGCCGGGCACGGCCTCGACAACCTGCGCGGCCGGCTCGCCGCGCGGTTCGGCGCCGACGCCAGCCTCGAGATCGGGCGCCGCGACGGCGGCACGCTGGTGACCGTTGCCCTGCCGCGCGCCGGGCTCTCGTGAGCGGGCGCGCCCTGCTCCGCGCCTTCCTCATCGACGACGAGCCGCTGGCGCTCCAGCGCCTCGCCCGCCTGCTGGAGGCCACCGGACGCGTCGAGATCGTCGGCCGCGCCACCAATCCGGTCGACGGCCTCGCCGCGGTCGCCGCGAAACCCGTCGACGTCCTGTTCCTCGACATCCACATGCCGGGCCTCAGCGGCTTCCAGGTCGTCGAGCGCGTCCCGCCGGGACCGATGGTCGTCTTCACGACCGCCCACGACGAGCACGCGGTCCGCGCGTTCGAGGTCAACGCCGTCGACTATCTGCTCAAGCCGGTGGAGCGCAAGCGGCTCGATGACGCGCTCGACCGCGTCGCGGCGCGGCGCGCCGGACCCGGCGACGACGGCGTGCGCGAGGCCCTGGGCCGGCTGGCGCAGCACCTGCGCGCGGCGCCCTTCCTCGACCACCTCGCCGCGCGCATGCGCGACCGCGTGCAGCTCATCCCGGTCCAGGAGGTCACGCACGTGCTGGCGAAGGACCGCGCGACCTATGCGGTGACGGCGAGCACGCAGCACATGCTCGACGCGACGCTGGCCGAGCTCGAGCGGCGGCTCGATCCTCAGCGCTTCCTGCGCATCAATCGCGGCATCCTCGTGAACCTCGCGTGGGTGGCCGAGCTGCGGGCCGATCCCGACGGCCGCCTGGCGGTGCGGCTCAAGGACGCGGCGCGCAGCGAGCTGGCCGTTTCACGCGACCGCGTGCGCCCGCTGAAGGAGCGCCTCGGCCTCGCGTGACCGAGCTAGAGACCGAGGCCGCCCATGGCGACGGCCGTTTCGACGCTCTCGAGGAGGCGATTCAGGTCGACCGGCTTGGTCGCGTAGTCGAACGCCCCGGCGGCGAGTGCCCGTCTGGCGACCTCCACGTCGGTCGTCCCGCTCACCATGATCACCGCGGTGCCAGGCGCGAGCGCCTTGAGCGTCGGGAGCGCATCCACCCCGCTGAGGCCCGGCATGTCGATGTCGAGCAGGACGACGTCCGGCGCCCGCCCCGTCAGCTCCCTCACCGCCGCCGGGCCATCGACCGCTGTGCGGACCTGGTATCCCTTCGCGACGAAGAACTCCTCGAACATCTCCCGGATCGCGGGATCGTCGTCCGCCACGAGCATCGTCCGCTGCTGCGCGGGCCGTGTGTCGATCGCGGCCTCGGCGGCGGGCGGCCGCGAGGGCGCCGGGACGGGCGGTGCCTCTCCGCCGAGAGCGGCCAGGAGCCGAGCCAGATCGAGCGGCTTGTCGAGAATCGCCTTCGCCCCCAGGGCTTCGGCCTGTTGGCGCACGACGTCGTCGATGTAGGCGCTGAGCACGACGACGCCGATCGAGGGGTCGAACGCGTGGATGCGCTTCAGGGCGTCGATGCCGCCGAGGCGCGGCATGTTGAGGTCGAGGACGACTGCGGCGGGACGCTGCTGCTTGACGTGGAGCAGCGCCTCGAGGCCGTTGGTGGCCCGGAACGTGTCCCACCCATACGCCTGGAGGTACTCGGCGAGGAGGTCCCTGATCTCCTCCTCGTCGTCCGCGATCACGACCTTCCGCAAGCGGCGCGCGCTCATGCCGTCACCCCGATGGCGCGGGCAGACTTCCGAGCCATCCGCGCATCGTGACCTCTAAAGTACCGTCGGCCCCGGCCGACGTCGTTTTCGTTCGGGAGCTCGCCGGGTGTTGCGGGCGCGCAACGCGCCTGCTCCCAGGCTAAACGGGTCAGGCTGACCACGCCAAATTAAAAACGACCGACACGCGTGGCGAGCGTTCGCCTCCGGAGATCTCCCTGGTGAGCCGGACAACTATAGAGGTAACGATATACTTGACACAGTTATCCCCTAGGTAGTAGACTCAGCGCCATGAAGGACACCACGGCCCGCTCCCCAAAGACCCTCATTGACGCGGTGCGGTATTACGCCGACCCCGACCACTGCCAGGCGGTGATGGTCGCCACGCGCTGGCCGAAGGGCGTGACGTGCCCGATCTGCGGCGCGCCGGTCACGCGCTACACGACCACACGCCGATTGTGGGAGTGCAGCACGAAGCATCCGCGCCGGCAATTCACGGTCAAGGTCG
>QHRU01000153.1 GCA_003220225.1 Candidatus Rokuibacteriota bacterium | reverse complement strand
GCCGAGCGTGTGGCGAGTCTCGAGGGTGTTCGTCCCGGCACCGTCGTTGCTCGCAGCCCCGGCCGCCCCAACGCCGGCGGCGGCGCCGATCGGATTGAACGGCGAGTTGCTCTGACCGCCGGTGACGCCGCTGATCGACGACGCGACGGCGACACCACCGCGGCCCTGACGCGCGGCCTGAGACGTCTGACCGATAGCCTCGAAGTACGAGTACATCGGCTTGATGTCCAGGCCCTTGAACGGCGACATCTCGAAGCTGGCGATGAGGGCCCAGTTGTCGTTGCGGCTTTGCGGGATGCACGAGAGCACAGGACCACCGGCGGTGCCGGTGCACTTACCGTCTGTGCTCGACGAGCCGCCGAAGGTCACCGGGAAGAAGTCGCGCTTGCCGGTCAGGGCTTCATCGACGGCGACGTAGGTGAGCATCAGCTTGGCGCCGGGCGCCAGGTCCACCACGAGGTTCACGCCCGGGAAGTCGCCGTTGGCGTAGGTCGCGAGCTTGTAGGTCGCGGCGGTGCCGAACGGCTGGGCGCCGAGCCGGATTACCGAGTTCAGCGGGACCAGCGGCAGCGGGAACTCGGTGTACAGCCACTTGATCTGCAGGTTGCCCTGTGTGTCCGTGTTCAGGTCGAACGAGGACTCGGCGCCGGAGCCGACGGCGCCGCTCACGCAGGAGCCGTTCACCGACGAGCACTGCCAGCCCGGACCGTTGTTGCTGTCGGTGAAGCCCGTCTGGCCCCAGTACGAGTCGATCTCGATACCGAGCACGGCCTTGGCCTTGCCGACCTCGCCGATGACGTCGAACCGGCCACGCGTGCGGCCGTACAGCTGTACGTCGCGGTTGATGTTCAGGTTGCCGTCGTACTGGCTCATGTTCTTCGTGTACGTGCCGACCTGGTCGATGAGCCCTGTGATCGTGACCTTCGGGGCAGGCGCCTGCGCAAGGGCAGGCGGAGCCAGGACCCCGAGGATGGCCACGAGGGCGACTGCGAGTACCAACAGTCTCCTCATTACAGCCTCCTCAAAGAGAGGTGAGCTGCAGCAACGAACTGCTGTGTGCCACCTGGGCCGACAGCCACAACAGAAGCAGACTACGGACTGCGGGTGGGTTATACGGTGGACGGCCTGCAACGTCAAGTAGAAATTACATTTAGTCGGAGGGAGCTAACCGCCCTCTCCCAGGGCTCGGAGGCGCTCGAGTGCCGCCTGCCCGAAGGGCGACTCCGGGGCGATCTGGCGGACGCGCCGGAACAGGGCCTTGGCCTCCTCCGGGCGCTTCTCGGCGGTCAGGACGAGGCCCAGGTTGTAGTAGGCGGCCTGGAGCTGGGGGTCGAGGCTCAGCGCGAAGCGCAGCGCCTCCTCGGCCTCGCGGTAGCGGCCGAGGTGGAACAGGGCCAGGCCCAGGTTCTGGTGCGCCAGGTCCAGCGCGGTCAGGGAGGGCAGGACGATCGCCTTGCGATAGGTGGCGACCGCGTCTTCCCAGCGTCGGGCTTCGGCGAGCGCCGTGCCCAGGTGGAAATAGGAGTCGCCACGGTTCGGATCGAGGTCCACCGCTTTGGTCAGCTCGGCGAGCGCCTGATCTATGCGGCCGAGGTCGAGCAGCGCGAGACCGAGGGTGTCGTGATAGAGCGCGGAGCGGGGATTGAGGGTGGTGGCCTCCTGCAGCGAGGACAGCGCCAGCGCCGACTGGCCCTGGTTGAGCTGGCTGAGGGCCCGCTCGTAGGAGTTCTGCGCCTGCAGCCGCTGCATCTCGGTCATGCGGGCGGCGCACCCGGTGAGGAGCACCGAGGCGGCGAGGACGAGGCCAAACCGGCGTTTCATTGACACCCTGGACCCTCCCATATACCTTTCTATCATCGTGCCTACCTACGAGTACCAGTGCGAAAAATGTCAGCGGGTCTTCGAGATCCGCCAGCGCATCACCGAGCCCGCGCTGACCATCTGCGAGGTCTGCGGCGGCCACGTCAAGCGCCTGCTGTCGCCGGCACCGTTCATCCTCAAGGGCGAGGGCTGGTACGTCACCGACTACCCGTCGGAGTCCCGCAAGAAGGCGAGGGAAGCCGAGAAACCCGCCGCCAATGGCTCGGGCAAGGGCTCGGACAGGGGCTCGGACAAGGGCTCGGACAAGGGCACGGCGGACAAGGGCTCGGCCGACAAGCCCGCGGCGAAGAGCAGCGACGCCGCGTCGTCGACCTCGAGCGCCTCGAATGCTACGGGCGCCGCCGCACCCTCCGCACCGGCGAAGAACGACTGACGACCACGGGCGTGCCGCGGCGCGCGCGCAGCCGCGCGGCCGCGCTGCCCTCGCGCACCGCGATCTCGAGCCGGCCGCTGCCTCCGACCAGCGCGCCGGCCTGTCCCGGCGTCAGGTCGCCGTAGGTCCGCACGAACGGCAGCGCGCGGCCCGCAAGCCGCACGCTGACCGCGCCGAACGACTCGAAGGCCTCCGCGCGGATCGAGGTCACGAGATTGCCGAAGCGGTCGACGTGGAGCACCGTGCCGGCCACCGCGCCGTGCGCCTCGCGCACGGTCGACCAGTGCAGGCGCACGGGGTCGTCGACGGGCGGGCCGAGCCGCTCGGGCGCCAGGCCGAGCGCCAGGTGCGCGGCCGCGGGCGCGAACACGTCGCGCCCGTGGAACGTGCGGCTCACCGCGCGCAGACGGTAGTCCAGCGCCGTCAGCTCGAAGGCGCGCCAGTTGCGGCCGTCGAGGAACGGCGTGAAGAGCCCGTTGTCGGGGCCCACGAAGCGCGCGCCGTCGGTGACGATCGCGAGGCCGCGGCGGGCCGTCCCGACGCCGGGATCGACCACCGCGAGGTGCACGGTCCCGGCGGGGAAGAACGGGGCGGCGGCCTCCAGGGCGAGCGCGGCTTCGGTCACGTCGTGGGCGGCCACCTCGTGGCTCACGTCCACCAGCCGGGCCTCGCGCGCGATGCCGAGGATCACGCCCTTCATCGCCGCGACGTAGGAATCGCGCGCGCCGAAGTCGGTGGTCAGCGTGACGATGGGGACCATTGACGTCGGGGGGAGCGCCGCTCCCCCCGAACCCCCCGGCCGCTCACCGGTCGCGGTCGACCACAAAATCGGCGACGAGGGTCAGCAGCTCGCGCTCCTCCGACGGGGCGAAGACCTCCAGGTCACGCTTGGCGTCGCGCGCGTAGCCGTGCGCGCGCTCGAGCGCATAGTCGACGCCGTCGTGCTCGAGCACGAGGCGTCGAATCTCCTCGATCTCCATGGGCTCCAGCGCCCGCCGGCGCAGCATCGCGCGCACGCGCTCGGCCTCCGCCTCGCCCACGCGCTCGAGCATGGCGATGAGCGGCAGCGTGCGCTTGCCCTCGCGCAGGTCGGCGGCGATGGCCTTGCCGAGCCGCCGCTCGTCGGCCACGAAGTCCAGGGAGTCGTCGGACATCTGGAAGGCGACGCCGATGTCGAGGCCGTAGCGCGTGAGCGCGTCGAGCTGCGCGATCTCGACGTCGCCGAGCAGTGCGCCGATGCGGCAGCAGGCCGACATGAAGGAGGCGGTCTTCTGGGTGATGATCCGCACGTAGTCCGCTTCGGAGGTGAGCCCGCTGCGCTTGAGCTGGAGCTGGTAGACCTCGGCCTCCGTCATCGAGACGGTCGCGCGCGCGAGCGTCTCCATGATCGCGCGGTCGTTGTCGCGCACGAGCAGCGCGAAGGACTTGGAGTACAGGTGGTCGCCGACGAGCACGGAGGCGTCGTCGCCCCACTGCGCATTGGCGGAGGGCTGGCCGCGGCGCAGCGGCGCCTGGTCCACCACGTCGTCGTGGATCAGGGTGGCCGTGTGCAGCAGCTCGACGCCGCAGGCGAGGCGCACCGCCCGGGGTCCGCGATAGCCGGCGAGGCGCGCCGCGAGCAACAACAAGATGGGGCGCAGGCGCTTGCCGCCGGCGCCGGCGATGTAGCCGCCCATCTCCTGGATGAGGCCGACGGGGGAGGCGAGCTCCCGCCGGATCTCCGCCTCGACGGCGGCGAGGTCGTCCCCGACGAGAGCGGTGACGCGCTCCTTGAGGACCTGCTCGAGCGTCGGCGTCGACACACCGCCTACTTCAGGACGACGCGGTCGCGCACCTGCACCTCGGCGCCGGGGGCGACGCTCTGCACCTCCGCCACCGAGAACCGGTCGCGGATCTCCGTCACGCGCGCGGTGGCGACCTCTTCGTCGAGCTCGCCCAGCAGCTCACCGGTGACGGGATGCACGATCGGGATCCGGTCGCGGCGCAGGCTCAGCATGCTGCCGGGCCGGAGGCCGTCGAGGTTGGTGAGGTCGATCACGATGCGAACGCTGTCCACGTACACGACGTAGCCGCGCTCGGGCGGCTTGGGCGCCGGCGCGGACACGGGCGTCGCCGCCGTGGACGCGGTGGCGCGCGCGGGCGCGGTGGCGAGCGCCGAGCCGCCACGATTGTTCGCGACGGTTGTCTTCGCCGCCTCGGCGGTCTGGTACATCGTGCCCTGCCGCGGGCTGATCTTGCCGCCGCCGGGCGGCGAGCCGTACTTGGCGACGATCTCCGGCTGCGCGATGATCGCCGACTGGCCGCGCAGCAGCGTGGTGATCGTCGTCGGGACCTTGTCTTCCTCGACCCACACGTATTCTGGCTCGCTCGGCACGTCGCCGAAGCGCGGGTTCTTGATGAGGAGCCAGCGCGTCTCGGCGGACTTGATGACGACCGACGGCTCGCCGGGATCGCGGACGCCGAGGATCGTCTTCATCGTGGTGCAACCGGAGAGGGCGACGACCGGCAGGAGCAGCCAGACGAGGTGCCGCGTCTTCATGCGGCGGCGAGCATAGCGCACATCGGCTTGTCCTACCAGAGGTGGGGCTCAGTCTTCCACCGGGGGCTCCCAGGGGAAACGCTGCTCCTCCACCGCGCTGTTCGGCAGGAGCGGCAGGCGCCGCGAGAAGAGCGCCACGCCCGTGATGGCCGAGATGTAGGTGACGTCGAGGGTGACCCCACCGCGGCGCTCGAGGAGCACGGGCACCACCCAGCCGGCGACGTCGAGGTTCTTCGCCGCGCGCACGGCACGCTCGGGGCGCGCGAGCATCTCCTCGACGCGCAGCCCACCGCTGGCGAACATGTCGCCGACGGCGATGGGGTCCACCACCTGGAAGCGCTTGCTGCGCTCGAGCACGGTGCCGAGCAGGTAGGGCACGCGGCGCAGGTCGGCGCCGGTCGCCGTCATGTCGAGCACGGGCGCGACGGCGATCTTGATGCGCCCGCGGGTGATGCGCGCGCCGTCCTCGGGTTGCGGCGTCGGCTTGTCGGGCGCGCGCACGAACGCCGCGATCGCGAACTCCGGCTGCACACGTTTCACCTGGGCCCAGCCGAGCACGTCCTCGTAGCGGCCGAGCGGCCGGCCGGTGAGCGGGTGCAGGAAGGGCGCGCCCTTGCGAAAGATCGTGTACTCCTGGCCGACCTGCGCGCCGCGCGTGGCGCCGATGTCGAGGAAGATCTCGTCGCCGTCGAGGGAGACGACGATGCCCTCGACAGGCTGGAAGGCCTGGATGAACTCGTCGGCCATCAGCGTGAACGTCGCGCCGATGCGGTCGGCCGCGCCGGCGGCGGCCAGTCCCGCGACCATGGCCGCCGCGAGCAGGGCTCCGGCGAGCGCGGCGGCCGCCACGCGCGCGCGCCGCATCAGAACGTCACCGAAGGCTGGTGCGCGCCGAACACCGCGCGCAGCCGATCGCAGATCTCGCCGAGCGTCGCCGCCTGCTCCACCGCGTCCACCATCAGCGGCAGGAGGTTGGCGCGGCCGCGGGCGCCCGTCTCCAGCGCGTCGAGGGCGCGCGCGGCGCGGCCGGCGTCGCGCGTTTTCCGCACGCGCGCCACGCGCTCGGCGAGCGCCGCGCTCACGCCCGGGTCCACCGAGAAGCGCACGGCCGGCGGCTCGTGGTCGGTGACGAACTCGTTGACGCCGACCACGACGCGCCGCTTGTCCTCGACCTCGCGCTGCCAGCGGTAGGCCGCCTCCTGGATCTCGCGCTGCATGAAGCCGATCGCCTGCACGGCGCCCCCCTGCGCGTCGATCCGCGTGATGTAGGCCTCCGCCGCCGCCTCGATGTCCCGCGTGAGGCGCTCGACGGCGTAGGAGCCGCCGAGGGGGTCGACGGTGTCGGCGACGCCCGACTCGTGGGCGAGGATCTGCTGCGTGCGCAGCGCGATGCGCACCGCCCGCTCGGTGGGCAGCGACAGCGCCTCGTCCATCGAGTTGGTGTGCAGCGACTGGCAGCCGCCCAGCACGGCGGCGAGCGCCTGCACGGTGACGCGCACGATGTTGTTCTCGGGCTGCTGCGCGGTCAGCATGCTGCCGGCCGTCTGCGCGTGGAAGCGCAGCGTCTGCGAGCGCGGGTCGCGCGCGCCGAAGCGCTCGCGCATGATGCGCGCCCACAGGCGCCGCGCGGCGCGGAACTTCGCGACCTCCTCGATCAGGTCGTTATGGGCGTTGAAGAAGAATGACAGCTGCGGCGCGAAGGCGTCCACCTCGAGCCCGGCCTGGCGCGCCGCCTCGACGTAGGCGATGCCGTTGGCGAGCGTGAACGCGACCTCCTGCACCGCGGTGCAGCCGGCCTCGCGCACGTGATAGCCCGAGATCGAGATCGTGTTCCACCGGGGCACCGCCTCGCGGCAGTACGCGAAGACGTCGGTGATCAGGCGCATCGACGGGCCGGGCGGGAAGATGTAGGTGCCGCGCGCGATGTACTCCTTGAGGATGTCGTTCTGCGTGGTGCCCGAGAGCTTCGTCGGGCTCACGCCCTGGCGGCGCGCCACGGCGACGTAGAGGGCGAGGAGAATCGCCGCGGTGGCGTTGATCGTCATCGAGGTGGACACGCGGTCGAGCGGAATGCCCTCGAACAGGTCCTGCATGTCCTCCAGCGTCGCGATCGAGACGCCGACCTTTCCGACCTCCGCGCGCGCGATCGGATCGCCGGGGTCGTATCCCATCTGGGTCGGAAGGTCGAAGGCCACCGAGAGTCCGGTCTGCCCCTGTTCGAGCAGGTAGCGGTAGCGCTTGTTGGTCTCCGCCGCCGAGCCGAAGCCCGCGTACTGGCGCATCGTCCACAGCCGCGAGCGGAAGCCGCTCGGGTGGATGCCGCGCGTGAACGGGAACTCGCCCGGCGCCTCGCGCGCCGCGTCGGCGGGGACGTCGGCCGGCCCGTACACGCGCGGGACGGGCTCGCCCCAGGACGTCTCGGGCCGGCGCTCGCTGCCGCTCATCGAGGACTCCTCACAGCGGGATGTTGCCGTGCTTCCTCGGCGGGTTGGCGTCGCGCTTGGTCTTGAGAATCGCCAGCGCCGCGCACAGCCGCGCGCGCGTGTCGCGCGGCTCGATGACCTCGTCCACGTAGCCGCGCTCGGCGGCCACGTACGGGTTGGCGAACTTCTCGCGATACTCGCGGATCCGCGCCTCGCTGAAGCCGGGATCGGCGGTGGTCTGCAGCTCACGCTTGTACAGGATGTTGACGGCGCCCTCCGGCCCCATCACGGCGATCTCGGCGGTGGGGAACGCGAAGTTGGCGTCGCCGCGGATGTGCTTGGAGGCCATGACGTCGTAGGCGCCGCCGTACGCCTTGCGCGTGATGACGGTGAGCTTGGGCACGGTGGCCTCACAGTACGCGTAGAGCAGCTTGGCGCCGTGCTTGATGATGCCGCCGAACTCCTGCGCGGTGCCCGGCAGGAAGCCCGGCACGTCGACGAAGGTCACCAGCGGCACGTTGAAGCAGTCGCAGAAGCGCACGAAGCGGGCCGCCTTCACGGAGGCGGCGATGTCCAGGCAGCCCGCGAGGTGCGCGGGCTGGTTGGCCACGATGCCGACGGGCCGCCCGCCGAGCCGCCCGAAGCCGACCACGATGTTCGGCGCGAACGTCGCCTGCACCTCGAAGAAATACCGGTCGTCGAGCACCGCGCGGACGATCTCCTTCATGTCGTACGGCTTGTTCGGCTGCCCGGGCACGATGGACTGCAGCGACTCGTCGCGCCGCTCGGCGGGATCCTGCGTCGGCCGCAGCGGCGGGTCCTCCGTGTTGTTCTGCGGCAGGAACGTCAGCAGCTCGCGGATGAGGGCCAGGCACTCCTCCTCGCTGTCCGACGCGAAGTGGGCGACGCCCGACGTCGTGCCGTGCGTGGTCGCGCCGCCGAGGTCCTCGGCGGAGACACTCTCGTGGGTGACGGCCTTGATGACGTCGGGGCCGGTCACGAACATGTAGGAGGTGTTCTTCACCATGAACACAAAATCGGTGATCGCCGGCGAATAGACCGCGCCTCCCGCACACGGGCCCATGATCGCTGAAATTTGTGGGACGACACCCGAGGCAAGCGTGTTCCGCAAGAAGATGTCCGCATATCCTCCCAGCGAGGCGACGCCCTCCTGGATGCGCGCGCCGCCCGAGTCGTTCAGGCCGATCACGGGGACGCCGGTCTTCATCGCGAGGTCCATGATCTTGCAGATCTTCCGCGCGTACGTCTCGGAGAGCGAGCCGCCGAAGACGGTGAAGTCCTGCGCGAAGACGAACACCGGGCGCCCGTGGATGCGGCCCGAGCCGGTGACGACCCCGTCGCCCGGGATGCGCTGCTCGGCCATGCCGAAGTCGTGGGTCTGGTGGACGACGAAGCGGTCGAGCTCGAGGAAGGAGCCGGGATCGAGCAGGAGCTCGAGCCGCTCGCGGGCGGTCTTCTTGCCGGCCTTGTGCTGGCGCCGGATGCGCTCCTCGCCCCCGCCGAGCTCGGCGGCGCGGTTGCGGCGCCGCAGCTCCTCGAGACGCTCGTCCGGCGACATGGCTATGATTATAATCTCAGTCTCCATGCAACCCTGGGCGCAGGCGGTGTTGGTAGGGTGCGCGGTGGTGCTCACGGCGGCGGCCGTCCCCGCCATCCTGGCGCTCCGGCGGATGGCCCGGCGCGCGGAGACGGTGCTGACCATCGTCGAGCAGGAGCTGCGGCCGCTGATCGGCCAGGTGCACGCGCTGTCGGAGGACGTGCGAACGCTCAGCCGCGAGGCGAAGGAGGAGATCGAGCGCGTGGGCGAGATGACGGAACACGTGAACGCCGTGGCCGACGGCGTGGGCCGGGCCGTGACCGGGCTGGCCGGGCTCACGCGCGCCGGCCAGCTCATCGGGGTGGCGGTCGGACTCAAGAAGGGACTCGACGTCTTCGTGTCCCGGTTTTCGAAGAACCAAGGAGATCACCATGGCCAATGACCGGAACGACGCGGCGGGATATCTGGGCTGGTTCTTCCTGGGTGGGATCATCGGCGCCGCCTCGGCGCTGCTGCTGGCCCCCAAGGCCGGCCGCGAGATCCGCGACCAGCTGCTGGAGCACGGCGGCGAGTTCGCGAAGCGCGCCCAGGAGTTGGCGAACGACGCGCAGGGCCGCGCGGGCGACTGGCTCGACAAGAGCCGCGAGGTGTTCGAGGAGCAGACGCAGCGGCTCATGACCGCCTTCGAGGCGGGCAAGGACGCGATGAAGGAAGAGATCCGCAAGGGCAACACGCCGCCGCGTGGCTGAAGTCGAGCTGCCCGATCCCGAGGAGCTGGAGGAGCGACGCGACACGTCGTTCAGCCGTCGCGTCGCTCTCACCACCGCCGTCTACGCGGTCATCCTCGCCATCGCGTCGCTGGGCGCCAGCAACGCGATGAAGCACATGCTGCTCGCCCAGCAGCAGTCCTCCGACCAGTGGGCCTTCTACCAGGCCAAGGTCATCCGCGAGCACCTCTATCGCGCGCAGGCGCTGGTGATGCAGGCGGAGCTGGCCGACACCGCCGCCGGGCGCGGCCCGCGGCAGGAGAAGCAGCAGGCGCTCGCGACGAGGTTCGCCGAGGAGGAGAAGCGCTACAACGCCGAGAAGAAGGACATCGAGAAGGACGCCAAGAAGCTCGAGCACGAGCGCGACTTCTACCGCACCCGCGATCGCTACTTCGAGTTCGCCGAGGTGTTCCTCCAGATCGCGATCGTCTGCTCGTCCGTCGCCATCCTGGCCACCTCACGCGCCATGTTCGTCTTCTCGATGGTCGTGGCCGCGCTCGGCGTCCTCAGCACGCTGAACGGCTTTTTCCTCTTCGCGCGCGTGGGCGTGCTGGATCACTGAGGCTTCTCGTCCTTCTCTTTCTCCTTCTCCGACGCGCCCTCGTTGATGCCCTTCTTGAACTCGTGCATGGATTTGCCGAGCGAGCGCGCGATCTCCGGCAGCTTGCTGCCCCCGAACAGCACGAGCACGATCACCAGAATGACCAGCAGCTCCTGCGTCCCCAGACCAAACATGGCGTTCTCCTCTCGTGGCTGAGACGTCGGACGGGCGCACGGGACGCTCAGGCGAGCGGAGGAGCGCGGGAGGCGGCGGCGCGCGCGACGGACCGCGCCGGGGGCGCGACCCGCGGGGAGAGCTCGATCACGACGGCATGCGGCTCGAGCAGGGCCGGCGGCACCGCCGCGAGCCCGGGCGTCTCGTCCCAGACGAGCGCCAGGACCTCGTCGGCGTCGCCGCCGTCGTACATACCGGCAATCCACGTGGGGTCCGGCACGTTCGCGGCGGCCAGCACCGGCGCCAGCACGGCGACGAGGACGAGGGTCGCGGCGACGAAGCGCCTCACGGACCGATTCTACGGCGAAACACGCCGCCGGTCGCGCCGTCGTCGCCCCTGACCTTGCCGTCGCCCTCGCTGCCGACATAGCGCAGCCGACCGTCCGGCAGCGCCACGATCGCGCCGTGCAGCGGCCGGTCCCCGCCGTCGAAGAACGCGGCGCCCTCGTAGCGGCCGTCGGGCGCCAGCGTCAGCCGGGCCCCGGTGTGGCCGCGCGGTGTGGAGATCCGGCCATGCCACTCGCCGGCAAGACTCCCCACGCTCGGCGGCGCGGTCGCACATCCGGCCAGCGTCGCCGCCAGCAGCAGGAGCACCGCGGCGCGCGTCACCGCCGCGGATGCCCGGCCGGCGCCGGCGGTCCCGCGCCGAGCGCCGCGAGCCGACGCGACACGCGCGTGGCGATCCAGAACGCGATCAGCGTCACGCCGAAGGCGCAGACGACGGTCGCGCCCGTCGGCAGGTCGAGCGCAGCCGAGGCCACCATGCCGATCACGCTCACCACGGTGCCGAACGCCCAGCCGATCAGCAACCGCGCGGCGACGGTGCCGCCGAGCATCACGCCGGCCAGCGCGGGCACGATCAGGTAGGAGAACACGAGCAGCACCCCCGCGATCCGTACCGAGCTCGCCACCACCACGCCGAACGACGCGTAGAAGAAGAAGTCCCACAGCCGGACACGCCAGCCCGCCTCGAAGGCGGCGCGCGGGTCCGTCGAGATGAGCAGGAACGGCCGGCGACAGAACCAGTGCATGAGCCCGACGAGAGAATAGAGGATGAAGACCTTGCCGACCTCGAACGGCCGCACGGCGAGCAGGTTGCCGACGAGCATCGTGCGGACCTGCTCGGCGCCGTGCGGCGCGCGATCGGCCAGCAGGACGGCCGCCGCCGAGGACACCGCGTAGACGATGCCGATCACCGCCTCCTGCGAGACGTTACGCCGGCGGCTCCGCGTGATCGAGAGCACGAGGGCGCCGAGCAGCGTGGCCGCGAGACTGTACGCGTACGATTCCCACTGCTCGATCTCGTACCCCTGCAGGAATGCCGCGGTCGCACCGAGGGCGGCGATCTGCGCCATCGCGATGTCCACGAACACGACCTCGCGGGCGAGCACGTGGACACCGAGATAGGCGTGGATCCCCGTGAGCACCAGGCACATGAGGAACGGAGCCCAGAGGATCGCGAACAGGTCGAAGACCATGCGCAGCTATCGTAGCGCGTTCACCAGTGCGGTGACGTTGTAGTCGATGGCGGCGAGGTAATTGTCGGCGCCCTTCACCGCCCCGACCGCCGAGGCCATGACGAGGGCTTTCGCCCCGGCTTCCTCGGCGACGCGCGTGGCGAGCTTGATGTCGTTCCACGGCTCCACGAGGATCGCCTTGACGCGGTCCTCCCTCATCTGATGGATGAGGTTGACGAGATGCTGGGGCGAGGGCGGGATGCCCGGCCGGTCCTCGACCGTACCGACTTGCGTGAGGCCAAAGCGCGTCACGAAATAAATGAAGCTCGGATGATAGGCCACGACCTTCGCGCCGCGCATCGGCTCCATCGCTTTCGTCCAGCGCGCCATCTGCTCGTCGACCTTCGCGAGGAAGGCCGCGCGGTTCTTCTCGAATGCCGCGCGGTGCTGCGGGGCGATCCGGACGAGGCCGTCGAGGATGTTCTGCGTGATGATCGGCGCCAGCCCCGGATCGAGCGAGAAGTGCGGGTTGCCGAGCGGGTGCACGTCGCCCATCGAGCGGTCGACGCGCGTGGAGGGCACCTCGAGCAGCGGGATGCCGCGCGAGATCTCGATGCGTCCCCGCGCGCCGCGCACGATGTTCGGGTTGTTGGCGCCGTTGACGGCGACGTCCACCCACGAGTCCAGCTCGACGCCATTCTCGATGAGCAGGTCGGCCTTCCGCAGCTTGAGCATCATGCTCGGCCGCACCTCGGCCTCGTGGAAGTTCTGCGTGCCGCGGGTCAGCGACTCGACGTCGGCGAGGTCGCCGCCGACCGCCTCGGTGAGCGACTTGAGGTCCGGGATCGTGGTGACGACCCGGACCTTGTCGGCGGCGTCGGCGCCGCCGAACGTGAGCCCGACGCTCAGGGCTGCCAGGACGAGCGTGGTGATCGAGCGTGCCATGCGCCTCGCCTCCCTCAGAATGGATGCGCCGGGTGGGCGCCGAGGATGAACGTGCCCTGGAACAACACCTCGTCCGCGATCCGCGCGCTGCCGCCGTTGCCGGCGAAGTCCACCGACCGGTCGCGCTCGGTGCGCTTGTAGGCGAGCCGGAAGCGCAGGAACTCCGAGGGCCAGAACGTGATGTACGGCTCGACCGCCCACTCGCGCCCGGGCATCAGCGCGAACTGCGACCAGTCGTAACGCACGCCGCCCGCCCAGCGGCGCCATGGCTGGACTTCCAGGCCCGCATACCAGCCGAAGCGGTCGCGCGTGCGTCCCTCTGGCCCGGTGGTGCCGGTCTCGTCGAGGACCTCGATCTTCCGGATTCCGTAGATGGCCTCGGCGGTGAGCGTCACGAGCGGGTGCAGCCAGCTCTCCGGCCGGAATTTGTAGCGCGCGTCGGCGCCGGCGAACGTGCTCCGGAACTCGCCCGGCGTCTGGCCGCTGGCCCCGGAGATCCCGAGCTGGATCGCCTGCGTGTCGGTCAGCTCGAAGAAGGTCCGCAGGCGCGCCGTCAGCAGCGGATCGCGCAGCGAGCCGCGGCCGAACGCCGTCTCGTTGTCGCCGTTGAAGACGCCGACGAGGCCTTCCAGATAGAACGGCAGGTCGGGGACGATCGTGACCTCGACGCCTTTCTCCGTGACTCCCTCGCCGCCGAAGAAGTTTCTGAGCACGTTGGGCCGGTCGATCCACGGCAGGTCGTGCTCGTGGATCTGGTTCGACCAGCCGAAACGGGTGCGCATCTGGCCCATCTTGACCTGCGTGCCGTAGGGCAGCGTCAGCAGCGTGAGCGTCGCCTCGGCGAGGTGGACCGAGGTCTCGGCGCCCGGCGCCTCCTCACCGGCTTCGATCCGGACTTCGCCGCGTGCGTACGGATCGATCTGGCCGAACAGCTCCAGCTCCACCTCGCGCGGGAAGAAGCGGTTCTCCTGGCCCGCGAACGTTCCGCCATTCGCCTTGGCGACGTTGCGCTGGGTGACGCTGGCGACGAAGTCGCCGGCGATGCCCATGTCGAAGAGCAGCTGGCCCGAGCCGCGTTGCTGGTAGAGCGCGAACGGCTGGCGCGGCCGGAGCAGCTCCTCAGCGCTGAGGCCGGTGCCACCCCCCGGTCCGCGCTGCTGCATCGTTCCGGGCGGCGCCGGCTGGGCGACCGGCGGCGGCGCGACAGGTTGCGGCGCCGGCTGCGCCTCCAGGCGCTGCAGCCGCTCGGTCAAGCCTTCGAGCTGTTTGCGAAGCTGCTCGATCTCGCGGCGCAGCGCGCCGGCGTCCTGCGCGAGCGCGGGCGTCGCGATCAGCACGACGAGGAGCGCGACGACGACGATCCCCGATGCACGCATGCTGTCCTCCCCAGGAACGAAAGTGGTCCGCGCCCGACGGGGCGCGACGAGACGACGACGGAGCGAGGGGAGCTAGGCGGTCGGAGGCGCGCGCGAGACTTCGAGCCGGCGCGTCGAGGAGTCGACGGCGACGGGAGCCGCGGAGACGACCAGGGCAACGACGACGAGGGCGACGGCGACGACGAGGGCCGGCAGCGGCGCCACCGACCCGAGCGCGCCCATCAGCACGAGATCGTGCTCCTGGTTGTAGAGCCCGATGCCGGCGCCGTCGTGCGTGTGCGCGACCGTGGCGCCGACGAGCAGCAGCGGCAGAAGGACACCGATCATCAGCAACGGGTGCAAGCGCGACGCGGGCTGTCTCATCGAATCACTAGCAATACGTCAAACGCCGCGCGGGTGCAAACGTTACGCGGCACCTCGCCATATCGGGGCCCCCACGTCATCAGGCGCGCCGCCAGTCGACGTGCGAGCCGAGGATGCGGTCGGCGACGAGGTTGCGCATCATCTCGAGCGTGCCGCCGCCGATCGCGAACATGCGCGCGTCGCGCATCATCCGTTCGAGCGGCAGCGTGCGGCCGTAGCCGGCCGCGCCGTGGATCTGCAGCGCCTCGCTCGTCACCTGCTGCGCCGTCTCCGCGGCGAACGTCTTGGCCTTCGCCGCCTCCAGCGCGTCGGGGAAGCGGTGGCCGGCGCGCGCGGCCGCGCGGTGGATCATGAGGCGCGCGGCGTCGATCTTGATCGCCATGTCCGCGAGCTTCCAGCGGATGCCCTGGAAGTCGCCGATGGGCCGGCCGAACTGCTTGCGCGCCGTCGCGTAGGCGAGGGCCTTCTCGTACGCGCCCTGGGCGAGCCCGAGCGCGACGGTGGCCGCGCCGAGGCGCTGGCCGTTGTAGGCGGCCATCAGCTTCTTGAAGCCGTCGCCGGGACCGACGAGGAGATTGTCGCGCGGGACCGCGCAGCCCTCGAAGTGCAGCTCGCCCTCGGGGATCCCGCGCAGGCCCATCATGAGTTCGCGGCGTCCGATGCGGAAGCCGGGCGTGTCGCGCTCGACGAAGACGCCGCCGATGCCCTCCGCGCCCGCGCGCCCGCCGAAGCGCCCGTAGACCAGGTAGAGGCGTGAGGTCCCGGCGCCGGTGATCCAGCACTTGTGACCGTGGATCCGGTAGCCGGTCGGCGTCTCCTCGACGCGCGTCTCCATGTCGGTGGCGGCGGAGCCGGCGGCCGGCTCGCTGATCGCGATGGCCGGCTTCTCGCCCTCCAGCACCCACGGAAACCACCGCCGCTTCTGCGCCTCGCTGCCGTACGCGTCGAGGGCGCCGACCGTCCCCAGATTTCCCTCGACCACGATGCGCCCGGTGATGCCGCACGCGCGCGCGATCTCCTCGATGACGAGGATCACGTCGAGCAGCGGCCGGCCCCCGCCGCCGAAGGCCTCGGGGACGGTCATCCCCATGAAGCCGGCGGCCGCGAGGTCCTTCACGTTCTCCCACGGGTATTCCTCGCTGGCGTCCCAGCGCGCGGCGCGCTCGGCGAACGCACGGTCGGCGAGGTCGCGTGCCCGCCGGCACAGCGCCTGCTGCTCTGAGGTCAGCTCGAAGTCCATCGCCAGGAGTTTACGCGAAGACCGATGCCGATGTCGTGCCTCGCGCCGGTTCGAGCGCCGGCTTTGCCGGCGCAATCGAGTTCTGGGGGGAGGCAGGGAGGAGCGCGCCGCAAGGCGCGCGACGACCGTCGGAAGGGGGGCGAAGCCCCCCTCCGAGATTAGATGTGAATGGCGTGGCCGAGGGCGGCCAGCGTGGCCTCGAGCGCGGCCTCGGAGAGCGTGGGGTGCGCGTGGATGGTGTGCATCATCTCCTCGAGCGTCGCCTCCAGCGTGCGGCCCACCGCGAACTCGTGGATCATCTCCGTGGCCTCGGGGCCGATGATGTGCACGCCGAGCAGCTCGCCCGTCTTCTTGTCGGCGACGACCTTGACGAAGCCCTCGGTGTCACCCAGGGCCACCGCCTTGCCGTTGGCCGTGAACGGGAACTTGCCGACGGCGAGCTCGCGGCCGCCTTCCCTGGCCTTCGCCTCCGTGAGCCCGATCGAGGCGATCTGGGGCCGGCAGTAGGTGCACGAGGGGACGTTGCCGTAGTCCACGGGCCGCGGGCTTTTCCCGGCGATCGCCTCGGCCGCCACGACGCCCTCGGCCATCGCCTTGTGCGCGAGCAGCGGTGCGCCCGCCATGTCGCCGATCGCGTAGACGCCCTTCACGGAGGTCTCCATGGTCGGCGAGACCTTGACGAAGCCGCGCTCCAGCGCGATGTTGAGCGCCTCCAGGCCGACCCCCTTCGTGCGCGCGCCGCGGCCGACGGCCATCAGCACCTGCTCGGCCTCGAGCTTGCCGCCGTCGGTGTCGATCACCGCGCCCGCGCCGCCCGGCTTCACCGCGCTCACCTTCGCGCCGGTCTTGATCGTGATGCCGCGGCGCGAGAGGCTGCGCGTGAGCTGCGTGCTGACCTCCTCGTCCTCGAGGGGGACGATCCGCGGCAGCGCCTCCAGCAGCGTGACCTCCACGCCGTACGAGCGGTAGACGTCGGCGAATTCCACGCCGACGGCGCCGGCGCCGATGACGACGATGGACTTCGGCTTCGCCTCGTTGCGGACGGCGCCGTTCGACGAGATCACCGTCTTCTCGTCGATGGTCACGCCGGGCAGCGACTTGGGCTCGGAGCCCGTGGCCAGGATCACCGCGCGCCCGGCCTCCAGCGTCGAGGCGCCGTCCTCGCCCTTCACCTCGACGACGTTCTTCGACGTGAGCGAGCCGGTGCCGGGAAAGAGCGTGATCTTGTTCTTGCGGAAGAGGAACTCCACGCCCTTGGCCATGCGGTCGGCCACGCTGCGACTGCGCTTGACCGCGGCCGCGTAGTCCGCCTGGAACCTGTCGATCGTGATGCCGAAGTCCGCGGCCTTCTCGAACAGGTGCACGACCTCGGCGTTGCGCAGGAGCGCTTTGGTCGGGATGCAGCCCCAGTTCAGGCAGACGCCGCCGGGGCGGTCGTCCTCGACCGTCGCCACCGACAATCCGAGCTGGGCCGCGCGGATGGCGGACACGTAGCCTCCGGGTCCGGTGCCGACGACGACGACATCGAACTGATTCACCGTCGGGGCCCCTTCGCAGGGCTCCGGGGCCCGACGTTCGGGCGGACCATGGTCGTCATACCAGGAGCCGCAGCGGCTCTTCCAGGAGCTTCTTGACGTCCTGCAGGAAGCGCGCGCCCATTGCGCCGTCCATCACGCGGTGGTCGCACGAGATCGTCAGGGCCATGCGGCGGCCGACGCCGAGGCCCTCGTCGCTCACCACGGGCACACGGCGCACGGAGCCGACGGCGAGGATCGCGCCCTCCGGCGGGTTGATGATGGCCGAGAAGTCCCGCACGTCGAACATGCCGAGGTTGGAGATCGAGAAGGTCGCGCCCGACAGCTCCTGCGTGCGCAGCTTGCGCTGCCGCGCGCGCTCGGCGAGATCGCGCGCCTCGACGGCGATCTGGGCGAGCGACTTGGCGTGCACGTCGCGCAGGACGGGCGTGATGAGCCCCTCCTCCAGCGCGACCGCGATGCCCATGTGGACGCGGTGGAACACGCGGATCGACTCGCCCTGGAACGACGCGTTCACGCCGGGATGCTGGAGCAGCGTCAGCGCGCAGGCGCGGATGATGAAGTCGTTGACCGAGATCTTCGGCTGGCCCTCGAGGCCGTTGAGCTCCTCGCGCAGCTCCCACGCGCGGTCCATGGCGACTTCCGACGTGACGTAGAAGTGCGGGACCGGTGCCTTGCTGAGCGGCATCCGCCGGGCGATGGCCGAGCGCATCGGGCTGAGCGGCAGGTCCTCGTACTCGGCGCCGGCCGCCGCGGGCTGCGCCACGGGCCGCAGCGCGGGCGCCGCAGCCACCGCGGCCGCCGCCGGCGCGGTAGACGCGGCCTCGACGTCACGGCGCACGATGCGACCGCCGGGCCCGCTGCCCTGGATGAGCTTGAGATCGACGCCCGACTGCGCGGCGATCTTCCTGGCGAGCGGCGAGGCCTTCACGCGCCCGCCGTCACCGCTCGGCTGCGGAACCGACGCCGCAGCGACGGCGTCCTGCACGCGCCGGCTACCCGGCGATTCCGAACCCGTGCTCGGCGACGGCTTGCGTGCCGCCGGATCCTCGCTCTTCGGCTGCGGCGGCACCGCCGCCGGTCGGTCGGCCATGCCGGGCTTGGCACCGCTCGGCGCCTTCGCCTCACTCGCCGCCGCCGCCGGCGCGCCCGAACCGGCCTGCGCGACGACCGCGCCGATGTCGTCGTTCTCCTCGGCGATGACGCCGATCAACGAGCCCACCGGCGCCTTGTTGCCGGCCGCCACGAGGATCTTGCGCAGCACACCGGAGCCGAACGCCTCCATCTCGACGTCGGCCTTGTCCGTCTCCACTTCGGCGAGGATGTCTCCGCTCTGGACGCGGTCGCCTTCCTTCTTGAGCCACTTGATGATCTTGCCGCTCTCCATCTGCTCCGACAGCTTGGGCATCACGACCTTGGTCACGGGCATGGTCAGCGGCTCCCGTTGGCGTAACAGACGCGACGGATCGCGTCCGCGATCTTCTCTTTGGTCGGCGTCTTGGCGCGCTCGAGGTTGCGCGCGTAGGGCATCGGCGCCTGAGCGCCGGTGACGCGCAGCACAGGGGCGTCGAGGTCGTCGAACGCCTCCTCGGTGATCTCGGTGGCGATCTCCGAGCCCATGCCCGCGAAGCCGGCGCCGGCCTCGACGACCACCGCGCGGTGCGTCTTGCGCACGGAGCCGATGATCGTCGCGGTGTCGAGGGGTTGCAAGGACCGGGGATCGACGATTTCCACGGAGATCCCGTCTTTGGCGAGCTCCTCGGCGGCTTCCATCGCGCGGTACATCATGCCCATGTAGGCGACGACGGTGACGTCGGTGCCCTCGCGGCGCACGACGGCCTGGCCGAGCGGAATCACGAAGTCGGGATCCTCCGGCACCTCGCCCTTCACGTTGTAGAGCGTCTCGGACTCGATGAAGATCACCGGGTTGTCGTCGCGGATCGCAGCTTTCAACAGGCCCTTGGCGTCCATCGGCGTGGAGGGTCGGACGACTTTGAGCCCCGGCACGTGGTAGAAGTACACCTCCATCGACTGC
Organism: Candidatus Rokuibacteriota bacterium; assembly: GCA_003220225.1. Taxonomy (GTDB): domain Bacteria; phylum Methylomirabilota; class Methylomirabilia; order Rokubacteriales; family CSP1-6; genus AR12. The sequence continues at coordinate 1,927 of QHRU01000153.1, read as the reverse complement.
GAGTGCTGCGCGGCGAGCTGGTGCGCGGGGCCGCCGGGACCGCGGATGACGAGCGGCACGTTGTACTGGCCGCCCGACATGTAGTGGAGCTTCGCCGCCGAGTTGACGATCTGGTCCAGGGCCAGCAGCGCGAAGTTGAACGTCATCATCTCGACCACCGGCCGCAGCCCCACCATGGCCGCGCCGATGCCGACGCCCGTGAAACCCGACTCCGCGATCGGCGTGTCCACGATGCGCTTGGGCCCGAACTCCTTGAGCAGCCCCTGGGTGACCTTGTAGGCGCCCTCGTAGAGCCCGACCTCCTCGCCGATGACGAAGACGTTGGGGTCGCGCGTGAGCTCCTCGCGCAGCGCGAGGTTCAGGGCCTCGCGGTAGGTCATCACCGCCATCTCAGGCGCTCTCCTTGAAGATGTCGGTGAAGAGCTCGGAGGCCGGCGGCTCCGGCGAGGCGTCGGCGAAGGCCACCGCCTCGTCCACGAGGTCGTTGACGTCCTTCTCGATCTTCTTCACGTCGTCCTCGGACAGCACGCCGGGCTTCAGCACGCGGTCGCGGAAGAGGAGGATCGGGTCGCGCAGCTTCTCGCGCTCGACCTCTTCCTTGGTGCGGTACACGGCCCCGGCCGGATCGCGCATGGAGTGGCCGCGGAAGCGGTAGGTGCGCACCTCGAGGAGCGCCGGCGTCTTGTCGCGCCGCGCGCGCTCGACCGCGCGCCCGACGGCGGCGCGTACGGCCAGGACGTCCATGCCGTCCACCGGCTCGGACGGGATCCCGTACGTCTCGCCGAACTTCCAGATCTCCGTCTGGGCCAGCGCGCGCTCGAGCGAGGTGCCCATGGCGTAGCGGTTGTTCTCGCAGAGCCAGATGACGGGCAGCTTCCAGAGGGCGGCGAGGTTCAGGGCCTCGTGGAACTCGCCCTCGGGCACCGCGCCGTCGCCGAAGTAGCACAGGACCACCTGGTCGCCCCCGCGGTACTTGATGGCGAAGCCCACGCCGGCGGCGATCGGCAGGTGGGCGCCGACGATGGCGTGGCCGCCGAGGAAGTTGTGCTCCTTGTCGAACAGGTGCATCGAGCCGCCCTTGCCCTTGCTGAGCCCGTCGACGCGCCCGAACAGCTCGGCCATCACGCGGCGGGGATCGGAGCCCTTGATGAGGCAGTGACCGTGCTCGCGGTAGGTCGAGATCGCGTAGTCGTCGGGCCGGAGGACCGAGGTGGCGCCGGCGGCCACCGCCTCCTCGCCGATGGAGAGGTGGAGGAACCCGCCGATCTTGCCGAGGGCGTAGGCCTCCGCCGCCTTCTCCTCGAAGCGGCGGATGAGGAGCATGTCGCGCAGAAGCTTGCGCGCGAGGTCGGCGTCGAGCCCGAGCCCCGGCGCCGCCTTCTGAGTCATCGCCTTGGCCATTCCCTACCCCCTGCCCCCTAGTTCTCTATCATATGCTCGCCTCGCACGGCGGGGCCCCAGCCCCGCGACGTGCTGCGGCTCGCACTACCAGCGCATCAGGCTCAAATCGTCCACCGAGAGCCGACGGCGCAGGCGGAAGATGGCGACGATGATGGCCAGGCCCACCGCCACCTCCGCGGCGGCCACCGCCATCACGAAGAACACGACGGCCTGCCCGTCGGCCGTGCCCAGCCGGTGGCCGAAGGCCACGAACGCGAGGTTCGCGGCGTTGAGCATCACCTCGATCGACATGAAGATCACCAGCGGGTTGCGGCGCACGATGACGCCGACCACGCCGATGCAGAACAGCACGGCCGAGAGCGCCAGGTACCAGGACTCCGGCGCCACGACCTAACCCTCCCGCCGGCGCGATAACAGAATTACGCCGACCATCGCGGCCAGCAGGAGCACCGACGTCAGCTCGAACGGAAACAGGTAGTCGGTGAACAGCAGCCGCGCGATCGCCTCCACGCCGTCCGGCGCCGCC
>QHRU01000152.1 GCA_003220225.1 Candidatus Rokuibacteriota bacterium | reverse complement strand
CTCCGAGATCCACGACGACCTCCAGCGCCTGCTGCACGGTGTCGGGCGCAACGGGCCGACCATCTACGCGCTCTCCGGCATCGACATCGCGCTCTGGGACATCGCCGGCAAGCTCGCGGGGCTGCCGCTCTACCGGCTGCTCGGCGGCGGCGCGCGCGCCGATCTGCCCGCGTACGCGAGCCTGCTGCGCTACGGCAAGGCGGACGCCGTCGCCTTCTACACCGAGCAGGCGCTGAAGCGCGGCTATCGCGACATCAAGCTGCACGAGATCACCGTGCCGGAGGTGAAGGCCGCGCGCGACGTCGCCGGTACCGGCGCGCGGATCATGCTCGACACGAACTGTCCGTGGACGGTCGTCGAGGCGGTCGAGATGGCGCGACGGCTGGCGCCGCTCGGCCTGCGCTGGCTGGAGGAGCCGGTGTTCCCGCCCGAGAACGTGGCCGGGCTCGCGGAGGTGCGGAACAGGGGCGGCATCCCCACCGCGGCCGGCGAGAACTACGGGACCGTCTGGGACTTCCGCCGCGCCTTCGAGGCCGGGGCCATCGACTACGCGCAGCCCAGCGTGACCAAGATCGGCGGCGTGAGCGAGCTGCGCCGGGTCACCGCGCTCGCCGAAACGTTCGGGGTGACGGTGGTCCCGCACTCGGCGTACTTCGGGCCCGGCCTGCTTGCGTCGATCCACTGCATCGCCGCCATGCCCGGCGAGACCCTCGTCGAGCGCTTCTATTGCGACTTCGCGAAGAACCCGCTGGGCGACGCGATCAACCCGGTCAACGGACGCATCGCGGTGCCGCAGGGACCGGGGCTCGGCGTGGACCCCGATCCGCGGATGCTGTAGACACTCATGACGACCAAGCCGGCGGTGAGCCTCGTCGCCGTCGCGGGGCGGCGGCACGCGACGCTCGACCTCGCCCGGCGAATCGAGCAGGAAGGCTTCACGGGCATCTACTGCCCGAGCCCGGGCGACGGCCTGGCGCTCTGCGAGGCGCTGGCCCTGGCGACGCGCGAGATCCCGTTCGGCACCAGCATCGCGCACATCTACACGCGCCACGTGTTCGAGTGGGCGCAGACGGCGGCGGTCATCCACGAATTGTCGGGCGGCCGCTTCCGCTTCGGCGTCGGGGTGAGCCACGGTCCCGCCCACGCTCGGCTCGGCCTCAACCCGGGCAAACCGCTCGACGACGTGCGAAGGTTTGTCACGGAGCTGAAGACCTACGCGCCGCAGGTCGGCGCGCTGCCGCCGATCACGCTGGCGACGCTGCGCCGCAAGATGGTCGCGCTCGCGGGCGAGATCGCCGAGGGCGCGGTGTGGGCCAACGCCGCGCGCTCGCACATGGCGGAGTCGCTGCGCCATCTCTCGGACGCCAGGCGCAACGATCCGAGCTTCTTCGTGGGCAACATGCTTCCCACGTGCATCGACCCGGATCGCGCCGCCGCCGCGGCCGTGATGCGCAAGGCGCTCGCGCCCTACGTGAAGCTGCCGAACTACCAGAACTACTGGATCGAGGCGGGCTACGAGCGCGAGGAGATCGCGACGATGTCCGACCGCTGGCTGGGCGACGTCACGCTGTTCGGCAACGCCAAGGGGGTCCGCGACGGCGTCGAGGCCTGGCGGGCGACCGGCGTGAAGACCGTCATCCTCGTGCCCTCCTCCACGCGCGGCGGCCAGATGGTCGCCTTCGAGGAGCTGATCGCGGGTTTCAGGTGAGGTGTGTCGCCGACCGGCGCCCGCCTGGGGGGGTCCAGGCGGGCCGTCGGCGTCAGCGCGAACCTAGCTCTTCTTCATCGGCACTCCGCAGCAGTTCGTGAACTTTGGCGACGTCTTTCCGCACTTCGTGCACTTGAACGGATCGGCCATCGGTCGTCACCTCCTCCCGCCACGCGCTCTGACGCACACATCGCATGGGGGGGTGAGGCGGGAGCATCTTTCGCGCCACGGCGATGAGCGGACGAACGGCATGCTCTCGGCGACTTTGGAGGCGCCTCTCGCGGATCGCCGTATCGTCCTGTCACGGGAGGCCGTGTCATGTTGAACCCGGGGGGGGCCGACATGGCCCCCCGTTTGTTCAAGCGAAGGGGGCTACGCCCCCCTCGGACTCCCCCGGCCCCCCTCGTCGCACCCCCGGCGAAGCCGTGACGCGCCTCGACGAGCTGCTAGCCCAGCTCGACCTCGCAGCTCATCGCCACGGTGCCCTCGGGGGTGACCGCCCAGCACTCGCAGCCGCGCTCGGTCGGGCGGCCGCGCAGCTCGAACGGCGCGGTGTCGAAGAGCGGCGCGCGCGCCTGCGTCGCGTAGGAGACGATCCGCCGCCCCCGGTTCGAATCGCGCGCGAAGTCCACGAGCAGCGTCGTCGTGAGCGGCCCGTGCACGACGAGGCCCGGATAGCCCTCGACGTCCATCGCCCACGCGCGGTCGTAGTGAATGCGGTGGCTGTTGAAGGTCAGCGCCGAGAAGCGGAAGAGCAGCACCGGGTCCGGCGTGACGCGCTTGCGCCACGGCACGTCGGCCGGCGCCGGCTCGCGCTTCGGCGCCTGGTTGCGCTCGCCCGCCTTCACCTCTTCGCGGAAGACCGTGCGGCGCTCGTCTTCCAGCGCGGCGGCGCCGTCGGCGCCCAGCACGCGGCTGCTCACCGTGGCGAAGACGAGCGTGCCGGTGCCGCCGCTCTTCACGGAGAGATCGGCCAGCACCGTCTCGCGCCGCACGCTCTCGCCGACGCGCAACGGCCGGAGGAAGCGCACGCGCTCGCCGGCGAACATGCGCCGGGGCAGCGGCATCGGCGGCACGACGCCGGTGTCGCGCGGGCTTCCGTCCGGCCGCAGCTCCGCCGTCGCGACGCGCGGCAGGAAGTAGAGCGCCTGCCACGCGGGCGGCAGGGGATCGCCGTCATGCAGCTCGGGCTCCGAACGGCCGAGGGCCAGCCGAAGGAGGTTGGCGGGGCCGGGAAGGAGCACGTCGGTCGCGGCCTGCTTGCGGCCGACGTGCGCCTTGAGGGCGTCGAGGTCGAGCGCGGTCGTGCTCATCGCTTCGGGCAGCTAATATTAGTCGGTGAGCGACCGGTAGATCTCGACCTCGGCCGGACCACCGGTCAGCCCTTCCTTCTCGCGGCGCTCGCGATAGGCGGCGAGGTGCGGCGCCTTGCGGTGGGCGTCGAAGGCCGCGTCGTCCTTGTACTGCTCGTAGAAGATGAAGAGGTCGGGGTCCTTCGTGGAGCGGTGCGGGCGATAGATGAGGCAGCCTGGCTCCGCCTTGCGCACGGCCGCCACCTGTTCCTTCAGCAACGCCGCCAGCGCGTCGCCCTTGCCCTTCGCGGCCCGGATCTTCGCCACCACCGTGAGCACGTCAGCCATCGTTGTCTCCTCGCTTGGGAGTGACTGCGTTACCCAGGCGGAGAGTGTACCCCCGCCCTCCTGTAGAATGCGCGTCGTGCCACGCGAGCCCCGGAAGCTCCAGGTCGTGACCGACGTGCCCGAGCGGGCGATGGTGGTGTTCGCGCATCCCGACGACGCCGAGATCGGCTCGGGCGGCGTCGTCGCCAAGTGGATCGCCGCCGGCTGCGAGGTCACGTACGTGCTGTGCACCAACGGCGATGCCGGCACCACCGAGCGCTCGCTCACCCCGGCCGCGCTCGCGGCCCAACGGGCCGAGGAGCAGCGCGCCGCCGCCGACTTCATGCGCGTCAAGCACCTGGTGATGCTCGGCTACCCCGACGGCTTCCTCGAGGACACGCGCGAGTTCCTGGGCGACGTCGTGCGCGCCATCCGGCAGTACCGGCCGCACACGGTCTTCGTGCACGACCCGTACCGCATCCGCAACTTCCAGCACCGTGATCACCGCAAGGCGGGACTGACCACGACCGACGCCGTCTATCCGTTCGCGCGCGACCACCTGCACTTCGCCGAGCAGATCACGCACGAGGGGCTGGCGCCGCACAAGGTCCGCGAGCTCTGGTACTGGGGCGCGGACGAGCCGGACGTCATCGTCGACGTCACGGAGTCGATCGACCGCCAGATCGCCGCGCTCGTGCGTCACGAGAGCCAGATGCGCGGCTTCAACGTGGCGACCGGGGAGACGATCGGCGAGCGCCTGAAGAAGGGCGCGGCCGCGCTCGCGGAGGACTACGGGTTCCAGTACGGCGCCGTGTTCCGGCGCCTGGTCGCGCGGCGGTGACGACATGAGCGCGCGCGTTGACTCGCCGACCGTCGAGCGGCGGAGCCCTGCGAAGCCGCTCCGACGGCAAATCCAATGACCGCGCGGGCCGTCGCCCTCGCCCTGGCCGCCCTCCTCGTCGCCGCGCCGGCCGCCGCGGCGCCGGACGGCGACGTGACGTGGGCGGTCCACATCTCACTGGCGCCCACGTGGTTCGATCCCGCCGAAACGCCCTCGGTCATCACGCCGTTCATGATGCTGTACGCGCTGCACGACGCGGTCGTGAAGCCGATGCCCGGCAACCCGATGGCCCCCAGCCTCGCTGAGTCGTGGACCGTGTCGAAGGACGGGCTCGCCTACGAGTTCGTGCTCCGCAAGGGCGTGAAGTTCCACAACGGCGATCCGGTCACGGCGGAGGACGTGAAGTTCTCACTCGAGCGGTACCGCGGCGGCGGCGCCTCCACGCTGAAGGCGCGCGTGGCCGGCGTGGACGTCGTCGATCCCCAGCGCGTCCGCATCCGGCTGAAGCAGCCGTGGCCGGACTTCATGACGTTCTACGGCACGCCGGCGACGGGCGCGGCGTGGGTCGTGCCGAAGAAGTACGTCGAGAGGGTCGGCGACGACGGCTTCAAGCGCGCGCCCGTCGGCGCCGGGCCGTACCGGTTCGTGTCGTTCAATCCCGGCGTGGAGCTGGTGCTCGAGGCCAACGAGGGCTACTGGCGCAAGCCGCCGAGCGTGAAGCGGCTGATCTTCCGCTCGGTGCCCGACGACACCACGCGCCTGGCCATGCTCAAGCGTGGCGAGGCCGACATCGCCTACGCCATCCGCGGGCCGCTCGCCGAGGAGGTTCGGCGCACGCCGGGCCTCACGCTCAAGGCGACCGTGCCGACCTTCACGGAATGGTTGGTGTTCGTCGAGCAGTTCGACCCGAAGTCGCCCTGGGCCGACCGGCGCGTCCGCCTCGCGGCGAACCTCGCCATGGATCGCAAAGCGTTGAACGAGTCCGAGTACCTCGGCTTCGCGCGCGCCGCCTCGAGCATCATCCCGCGCGACTTCCAGTTCTTCTGGGCGGCGCCGCCGTACCCCCACGATCCGGCGCGCGCGCGGCAGCTGCTGGCCGAGGCCGGCTACCCGCGCGGCTTCGACGCCGGCGACCTCACCACCGACGCCGTGTACGCGGCGACCGGTGAGGCCGTCATCAACGATCTTCGCGCGGTGGGCATTCGCGCGAAGCTGCGGCCGCTCGAGCGCGCGGCCTTCTACAAGGCCGACCAGGAAAAGAGCTTCCGGAACCTCGTGCGGCAAGGCAGCGCGGCGGCCGGCAACGCGTCGACCCGGATCGAAGCCTTCGTCGTCACGGGCGGCATCCGCGCCTACGGCGGCTACCCGGACATCGACGGCCTCTTCCGCGAGCAGGCCGTGGAGGTCGACCCGAAGCGGCGGCAGGCGATGCTGCATCGCATCCAGCAGCTCATGCACGAGCGTGTGATGTTCGCGCCGATCCTCGAGCCCGCGTTCCTGTCCGGAGTCGGGCCACGTGTCGAGCAGTCGGCGCTCGGCATGATCACCGGCCACGCGTTCGCGTATCCGTACGAGGAGATCCGGCTCAAGCCCCGACGACCGTAGGAGGTCGTATGACGCTACCCACCCACGGACGCTACGACTACTCCAACATCACGAAGCGGCCGGACTACACGTGGCCGAACGGCGCGCGCCTCGCCGTGTACGTCGCGGTCAACATCGAGGCGTTCGGCTTCGGCATGGGCAAGGGCGTCGCCATCGCGCCGCCCGACCAGGCGATGAGTGCCAGCGTCTATTCTTGGCGTGACTACGGCAACCGCGTCGGGGTCTGGCGGCTCTTCGACCTCTTCGACGAGCTCAACCTGCCGACCGAGGCGCAGATGAACGTCGAGGTCTACGAGGCCGCCCCCGACATCCCCGAGCGGCTGCGAAAGCGCGGCGACGAGATCGTCGGTCACGGCGTGACGAACTCCGAGGGCCAGGAGCACATGCCCGAGGACCAGGAGCGCGCCATGATCGCGCGCGTCACCACCACCATCGAGCGGCACGAGGGCCGGCGCCCCGTCGGCTGGATGAGCCCGTGGCTCTCGAACTCGCCGGTCACGCTCGACCTGCTCCAGGAGGCGGGCTACCGCTACACGATGGACTGGACGATGGACGATCAGCCCGTGTGGCTCAAGACCCGCGGCGGGCGGCTGCTCGCGATGCCCTATCCGATCGAGGTGAACGACACGCGCGGCATCGTCTGGTACAAGCACTCCGCGCGCGAGTTCGCCGACATGATCGTGGACCAGTTCGACGAGCTGCTCCGGCAATCGGCGCGCCAGCCGCTCGTGTGCCCGATCTCGCTGCACCCGTTCGTGATGGGCCGGCCGTATCGGCTGCCGCAGCTGCGGCGCGCGCTGGAACACATCGCGAGACACCGCGACCGCATCTGGCTCACGCGACCCGGCGAGATCTGCGCGCACGTCGAGCGGCTGCCGCGCGGCGTGGTCCCCGGCAGCGCGTAGGAGGCTGTCATGACGCTCAAGACCCTGATGCAGGGACCGCTGCCCGTCACCGCGCCGCTCGTCCTGAATCCGTTGATGGCGAAGATGGTCGAGGCGTCGGGGTTCTCCGCCGAGTATCTCGGCGGCGGCGCGACGGGCTACCTCAAGGTCGAGGCGAACCTGAACGTGAGCGAGATGTGCCAGGCCGCCCTCGACATCCGCGCCGTCTCCTCGCTGCCGCTCATCCTCGACGGCGCGTGCGGCTATGGCGATCCGATGCACATGCACCGCACCATCGGCATGGCCGAGGCCGCCGGCTTCGAGGCGATCGAGATCGAGGACCAGCTGGTCCCGAAGCGCGCGCACCATCACGTGGGCATCGAGCACATGATCCCGCTGGAGCTGATGGCGGCCAAGGTGAGAGAAGCCGTCGCGGCGCGCCGTCATCCGGACTTCCTGATCATCGGCCGCACCAACGCCGTGCGTGCCAGCACGATGGACGACGCGCTCCGTCGCGGCGAGGCGTATCGCAAGGCCGGCGCCGACCTCGTGCTGCTCTCGATGGCGCGCACGCCCGAGCAATTGCGGCTGATCGCCGAGCGCCTCGGCGCCCCGCTCATGTACCTGACGGGCCGCGGCGGGCTCGCTGCGCTCGGCATGAGCCTGAAAGACCTCGGCGCGCTCGGCTACAGGATCGTCGCCGACCCGTCCACGCCGCTGTGGGCCGGCTACGCCGCGTGGAAGAAGGTCTACGCGGACCTCGCCGACGATTTCGGCGCGAAGGCTCAGAAGACCGACTGGACGGCGGTCGAGCACGAGGTGCTCGGCGTGATCGACATCGAGAAGCTGCTCGCCGTCGAGCGCGCGACCGTCGAGAAGGGCAAGGGCTGAGGCTCGCGCGCCGGCCGTCACGGCGACGGGGCGCGGCTGGCGCCCGGGGCGCGGCATCGTCCTCGGGCACGCAAATCGACGACGCGTTCCGCGACGTTGACGAGCCACGATGAACGGCCGGGTCCGACGCAATGCCCAGAGGCTACGGCCCTCGGACGATGCCGCGACCCCGGCGCCCGCCGCGCCAACGCGCAGGTCTTGGGCGCGAGCGACTATTGGGCTGATCGCGCTGGCGTTGACGGTGGGCGCCTGCAGCGTGCTGGCCGGTGTTGTTGCTCAGGTTCTCGACTACCGCGCGGCGGAGTTCGACGTCGCGATCGAGCGAGGCGTCGCGGTGGTGACGTCAGACGGCGTGCGACTGAGGAGCGACGTCTTTCTACCGAAGGGCGCCGCGCGCATCCCCACGATCCTCGTGCGTGTCCCCCTCGACAAGACGACGACCAACACGGCGTTCGCGACCACCGTCGGCCGGCTGTGGGCCGAGCGCGGCTACGCGGTGGTCATCCAGGGCACGCGCGGACACTATGGATCCGGCGGCCGGGCCGTTCCATTCCTGGACGAGCGCGCGGACGGGATCGAGACGCTGCGCTGGATCGAGCGGCAACCGTGGTACGACGGCCGCATCGGGATGTGGGGCGGCTCGTACTTCGGCTACACCCAGTGGGTCGTGGCCGACCAGGTAGAACCCGGCCCCGCCGCGCTCTTCATCCAGCTCTGCAGCACGGATCTGCATCGGATGTTCTATCCCGGCGGCGCCTTCTCTCTGGAGACCGCGCTCTACTGGGCGCTCCGCAGCCGCGGCGATCGCGACGATCCACCGTCGGTGGCGATGCTGGAGCGCGCGGCCGCCGGCTTTCCGCTGCGCGCGGCCGACGATCGCGCGGTCGAGGACGTGCCGGCGTTCAACGTATGGGTGGATCATCCCGAGCGCGACGCGTATTGGGCCGCCGTCGACGGCGAGTCGCGGCCGGAGCGCCTGCGGGCGCCGGTCCTCCTGATGGCGGGCTGGTACGATCCCTTCCTGCCCACGCAGCTCGAGGATTTCGTGCGGATCCGCGCCGGCGCGCCGCGACACGTCGCCGAAGCGTCGCGACTGATCGTCGGCCCGTGGGCGCATGCCGAGACGGTGACGCTGCCCGCTCACGGCACGCCCCGCAACTACCGGCTGGAGAGCCTCGCGCCGAGCCTGCCGTGGTTCGATCGCCACCTGCGCCCGTCGGCGCCGCGCGCCGGCAACGACCAGGCGGTCACGCTCTACGTGATGGGCGACAACGTCTGGCGCGACGAGGCGGAGTGGCCGCTGGCCCGCGCCCGCGCCACGCCGTACTACCTTCGCAGCGGAGGGCGCGCCAACGGCGCCGGCGGCGACGGCGTGCTGGCGCCGGCGCCGGCGACCTCGGCCGAGCCGCCCGACCGCTACCTCTACGATCCGCGTGATCCGGTGCCGAGCGCGGGCGGGGCGATGCTCGGGCCCCGGGCGGGCATCGCGTCGCAGCGCGCGGTGGAGCGGCGAGACGACGTCCTCGTCTACACCTCGGCGACGCTCGCCGCCGACGTGGAGGTGACGGGCCCGGTGACGCTCGTCCTCTACGTGTCCACCGCCGCGGCGCACACCGACTTCACCGGCAAGCTCGTCGACGTCCACCCCGATGGCTCGCCGTACAACGTGTCGGACGGCATCGTGCGCCGAGCGTACGCGCCGCGCAGCGGGCCGACGGAGATCCGGCTCGAGCTCTGGCCCACCAGCATGGTGTTCAAGCGCGGCCATCGGATCCGGCTCGAGGTCTCCAGCAGCAACTACCCGCGATTCGATCGCAACCCGAACACCGGGCGGCCGATCGCGACCGAGACCGAGCCCGTGGCCGCGCACCAGGCGATTCATCACGGCGGCGACACCCCGTCGCGGCTGATCCTGCCGATCGTTCCCCGCGCGGCGCGCGCGGGCTAGCGCAGGAAATCGAGCACGCGGCGCTGGGCCTCGACGAACTCGACGCTCAGCGGATCGCGGGGGCGCGGGAGCGGAACCTTCACCTCGGCTCGCACGGTGCCGGGGTGCGGCGTCAGCACGACGATGCGGTCGGCCAGGTACACCGCCTCCGCGACGTTGTGGGTGACGTAGACGACGGTCTTGCGCGTCTCGCGCCAGACGTCGACCAGGAAGCGCTGCATCTCGTCGCGCGTGAGCGCATCCAGCGCGGCGAACGGCTCGTCCATCAGCAGCACGGAAGGGTTGTACGCGAGCGCCCGTGCGATCGCCGCGCGCTGCTGCATTCCGCCCGACAGCTCGTGGGGATACGCGGCCGCGAAGGCCTCGAGGCCGACCAGACGCAGGAAGCCCCGCGCGGTCTCCACGCGCTCGGCGCGCGGCACGCCCTTCATCTCGAGACCGAACTCGACGTTGCGCTGGGCCGTCCGCCAGGGGAAGAGCTGGGCGAAGTCCTGGAAGACGATGCCGCGGTCGAGCCCCTTGCCGGTCACCGCCTTGCCGCCGATGCGCACCTCGCCGCGCGTCGGTCCGAGGAACCCGGCGAGGATGTTGAGCAGCGTCGTCTTGCCGCAGCCGCTCCGCCCCACCACGCAGACGAACTCGGAGGCGCCCACGCCGAACGTGATGTCCTGCAGCGCCGGCACCGCGCGTCCGCCGGCGTCGTACACGTAGCTGATCTGTCGGAGCTCGAGGTGAGAGATGGCCGCGCTCACGTCCGGGCGGTGCGCACCATGCCCCACCGGCCGACGGTGCGACGTTCCATCAGCTGGAACACGAGGCGCTCGAAGCCGAGGCCCAGCAGGCCGATCACGAGCAGGGTCGCGAGCATGACGTCCGCGTTGAGGTACTCCTTGGAGTCGAAGATGACCCAGCCGAGTCCCCAGTTGGTGGCGGCGATCATCTCCCCGCCGACGACGGCGATCCACGAGCGCGCGAAGGCCTGGCGGGCGCCGGCGATCACGAACGGCAAGGCGCCCGGCAGCACGATCTTGCGAAAGAGACGGCCGCGCTCCGCCCCCATGGCCTCGGCCGCGCGGATCCAGATCCGGTTGACCGAGCGCACGCCGGTCCACGTGTTGAGGATGAAGGGGAACGTCGCCGCGTAGAGGACGAGCGCGATCGAGGCCGCGTCGCCGAGCCCGAACCAGAGAATGAAGATCGGCACCCACGCCAGCGACGGGATCGGCGAGAGCACGCTCACCAGCGGAAGCACGAACCGCTCCGCCCAGCCGAAGCGGCCCATGAGCATCCCGATCGGAATGCCGATCACCGCGGCGAGGGCGAGCCCGAGCAGGATGCGATAGAGCGTGTAGAGCGTGTGGAGCAGCAGGGTGCCGTCCGCGAGCATCCGGCCGAGCGCGGGCACGATCGCCGCGAGCGACGGCGTGAGCGCCGTCGAGAACACGCCGCTCCGGGCGAAGACCTCCCAGACGGCCGCGGCCACCACGACGGAGGCCAGCGCCCCCAGCAGGCTGCGCGCGCTGCCGCGGCTCATGCCGTCAGCATTCCCCACCGGACGACGGTGAAGCGCTCGAGGCGCTCGAAGACGAGCTTCTCGAGGCCGAGGCCGACGAGCCCGATGACGGCGATGCCCGCCAGCATCACGTCGGTGTTGAGGAACTCGCGGGCGCCGAAGATGAGCCAGCCCAGCCCGAGCCGGACCGACGTCAGCATCTCGACGGCGATCAGCACGCGCCAGGCGCGGGCCAGCCCCAGGCGCAGCCCGGTCAACAGATAGGGCAGCGCGCCGGGCAGCACGACCTTGCGAAAGAGCTGACGCTCGCCGGCGCCCATCGAGCGCGCGGCGCGGATCCAGATCTCCTTGACCGTCTTGACGCCGGTCCAGGTGTTGACGGCCACCGGAAAGGAGGCGGCGAAGCCGACGAGGAGGATCGCCGGCACGTCGCCGAGGCCGAACCAGATCACGAAGAGCGGCGCGTAGGCGAGACCGGGGATCGGGTTGCCGACGCTGACGATGGGCAGCAGGAGGTCCTCGGCCCAGCGCGAGCGGCCCATCGCCATCCCCACGGCCACGCCGAGGGCGGCGCCGAGGCCGAAGCCGACGACGAGACGCACGAGCGTCCAGAACGCGTGGACCGGCAGGATGCCGGTCACCATCAATCGCACGAACGCGCTGACGATCTTGTCGACGCCGGGGAAGAGCTTGGGGGAAAACGGACCCCACCACGCGAAGGCCTGCCAGAGCGTCGCCGCCACGAGGAAGGGCAGGGCGAGCTGGATCGAACGTTTCAGCGGGACGCCGTGGCCTTTCGCAACAGATCCTTGTTCACGCCCCTGGCGAGATCGGGCATGGCCCGGATGCGATCGCCGGAGGCGGCCGCGAGCATGTCCCTGGCCATGTCGACGAGATAGCGGTCCATCGTCGGCGTGATCTCGGGCTCCCACCGCATGCGCCGCAGCGCCCGGTCGAGGACGGAGAGCGGGACCTCGCGGCCCAGCGTCTTGAGGTCGTCGAGGTAGACCTGCGCGGCCTTCTCCGGCTCCTCCTTGAGGAGCCGGACGGCGCGCAGCCAGCCGCGCAGATACGCGACGACGGAGGCGGGATTCTCCTGCACGATCCTGTTCGTCGCCGTCAGCATGAACGGCATCACGTCGTACCGGCAGAAGTCCTCGAGCGGGCGGATGAGGCCCTCGTGCTCGGCGATGGCGACGAAGGGATCGCCGAGCGCCGCCATGTCCACCGCCTTCGCCACCATGCTCGGCACGCGGTCCTTGGCGTCCGGGATGTTCGCGATCTGGAAATCGCTCGCCTTGAGGCCGTGGGCCGGCGCGACCTTGGACACGAAGATGAACTCGGTGATGGTGCCCTTGGGCAGGCCGATGCGCTTGCCCTTGAGCTGCGCGACGGTGTTGATGTCGGACGACTTGAGAACCACCAGGTGGTTCGAGCCACAGAAGAGCGAGTTGACGCCGATCGCCACGTAGGGCACGCCCTTGTCGAGGCCGATCAGGAACGGCGTGGGCGCCGTCGCGTTGAGGTCGATGGCGCCCGCGATCATCGCGTCGCGGCCTTCCTTGCCGAGCGCGAAGCGACGCCACTCGACGTCGAGGCCCTCCTGCTTGAAGTAGCCCTGGCGGACGGCGATGACGTCGGGCGCGCCCATGAGGGAGGTGTGGATGGCCAGGCGGACCGCGAGCGGCCGCGACTGCGCGGCGGCGGCGGTGGCGAGCGCGACGAGGAGGCCCGCGAGGACGACGGCGCGTCTCATGTGCGCGGATGATAGCATCGGGGCCGTCGTCAATCCCAGAGACAGGTGAGATCCGATGCCCACGATGCGGCTGCTCGCCCACCACCCCCTCGACGGCTTCGGCAACTGCGGCGAAGGCATGGCCATCCAGCTCACGCGCGACCGCCGGCGCGTGCTGTGGATCGCCCACGAGTCGCAACCGAAGAACGTCACCGCCGTCGACGTCACCAATCCGAAGAAGCCGAGCGTCATCGTGCAAACCGCCCTGCCGCACGACAAGATGCGCTCCAACTCGCTCGACCTCGTGGGCGACCTGCTCGTCGTCGCCTACCAGACGCGCGAGCCCGGCATGAAGCCCGCCGGCTTCGAGATCTTCGACGTCGCCGATCCCGCGAAGCCGAAGTCGGTGGTGCTCTTCGACGCCTCCGGGCCCGCCTCGCGCGGCGTGCATCACCTGTGGTGGGTGGACGGCGAGTACGTGCACATGGCGTCGGGCGCCGCCGACTTCACGCCGCGCAACCCGCGCGACGACCAGTGCTACCGCATCGTCGACGTGCGCCAGCCGACGCGGCCGCGCGAGGTCGGTCGCTGGTGGCTGCCCGGCACGCGCGAGGGCGACGCCGAGCCCGCGCTCCCGCGGCATCCGACCTTCGACACCGGCTACCGCGCGCACAACACCAACGTCTATCCGCGGCGGCCCGACCGCGCCTACGTCGGCTACATCGACGGCGGCGCGCTCGTGCTCGACGTCGCCGACAAGGCGCATCCGCGCCTGCTCGGCCGCTGGGACTATCAGCCGCCCTTCCCCGGCTTCTGCCACACCGTGGTGCCCTTGTTCGACAGGAACCTGCTCGTCGTCAGCGACGAGTCGGTGCGCGAGGCGGCCAAGGACTGGCCCAAGCTCGTGTGGATCGTCGACGCGCAGCGGGAGGACAAGCTGGTGCCGATCAGCACGTGCCCGCTGCCGCCCGTGAAGAAGTTCGCCGGGCGCGGCGGCCGCTTCGGCGCCCACAACCTGCACGAGAACCGCCCGGGCGGCTTCATCTCGGAGGACGTCGTCGTCGGCACCTTCTTCAACGGCGGCGTGCGCGCCTTCGACGTCCGGGATCCGTTCCAGCCGAAGGAGATCGCGGCGTTCGTGCCGCCGGGGCCGCGCAAGTCGCCGACCAGGGCCATCCAGCTCAACGACGTCCTGATCGACGAGCGCAGCATCCTCTACACCGTCGACCGGATCGTCGGCGGGCTCTATATCCTCGACTTCCGGGTCTGAGATGGGCGTCGAGTTCGGCGTGCTGATTCCGACGCGCGAGGTGGTGATGTCCGGTCGCCCCGAGACCGGCCCGCTGCTGGCGATGGCCGAGCGGGCCGAGGCCGCCGGCTTCGACTCCGTCTGGATCGGCGACTCGCTGACGGCGCGGCCGCGCCACGAGCCGCTCACGCTGATGTCCGCCGTCGCCGCGCGGACACGGCGGGTGCGTCTCGGCACCGGCGTGCTGCTGCCGGCGCTGCGCAACCCGGTCGTGCTCGCGCACGTCGTCGGCACCCTCGACCGCGTCGCCGAGGGCCGCGTCATCCTCGGCGTCGGCATCGCCGCCGACATGCCGGCCATCCGCAAGGAGTTCGCCGCGGCCGGCGTGCCCTGGGAGCGCCGGGTCGGGCGCTTTCTGGAGACGCTCGAGATCTGCCGCGCGCTGTGGAGCCGCGACCACGTCTCGTTTCACGGCAAGCACTTCACGCTGGACGACGTGACGATGGAGCCGAAGCCGCCGCGTGCGGGGGGGCCGCCGATCTGGATCGGCGGCAGCGGGCCGACGGCGCTGCGCGAGGCCGCGCGGTTCGACGCGTGGTTCCCGACCGGCCCGAGCGTCGAGTTCTTCGCCGAGCACTTCCCGCGGGTCCAGTCGGCGGCCCGCGCCGCAGGGAGGGTGCCTGACGCGGTGACGGGCGCCGCGTACCTGACGCTGGCGCTCGACGCGAATGCCGCCGCCGCCCAGACACGCATGGACCGCTTCCTCGAGACTTATTACGCCGCGCCGGCCAAGGTCATCAAGGCGCGCCAGGCCGGCTACGCGGGACCGATCGAGGGCTGCGTCGAGTGGATCCAGCGCTGGATCGACGCGGGCGCGCGCCACATCGCGCTGCGCTTCGCGGGCGGCGACCAGCTGGCGCAGGTCGACGAGGCGGCGACGCGGCTGCTGCCCAAACTCAAGCGGAGGTGACGATGGCCGAGCAGAGCACGACACGGCGCGCGGAGGCGCTGATCGCGAAGATGAAGGCGGCGCGCGGCTACATCTACCCGGAGTGGGAGTTCGCCGCCCGGCAGGACCCGGAGTTCGTCGAGACCTACAACCGGATCTACGAGCTGGGGCTCGGCGAGGGCAGGCACGTCTCGGCCAAGGTCCGCGAGTTCGTGGCGATCGCGCTCCTCGCCTTTCGCGGCGCCGACCGCGACTCGAGACGTGTCTCGTGCCCGGCGGCGCGCCGACGTTTCACCGCGGCCTCGGCGCGCTGATGGAGGTCGACGCCGATGGCGCGAAGTGAGACGGTGCGCGCGGTCGTCCTGACGAAGCCCAAGACGCTCGAGGCACGCGAGTTCCCGCGGCCGGCGATCGGCGCCGACGACGCGCTGCTGCGGATCGAGGCGTGCGGCATCTGCGGCAGCGACTACGAGCAGTACGAGGGCGCGCAGCCGCAGCACGAGGACTACACGCCGTATCCGGTCATCCCCGGCCACGAGCCGCTCGGCATCATCGAAGAGGCGGGTCGACACGCGCAGGCGCGCTGGGGCGTGAGCGAGGGCGATCGGGTCGCCGTGCGCTCGGGCTACGGCTGCGGACACTGCGAGGCGTGCCGGCGCTGGGAGCCGCGCGCGTGTCCCAGGCGCGGCGGCACCTACGGCTACACCGATGTCGGCAAGGCGCCGCACCTCTGGGGCGGCTACGCCGAGCGCATGTACCTGTCGCCGTACTCGGTGATGAAGAAGATGGACCCGAGGCTGCCCCCCGGCGTCGCCGTGATGTTCAACCCGCTGGCGGCGGGCTTGTCGTGGGCCGGGTCGATCCCCGGCACGGGGCCAGGCGACCGCGTCGTGATCCTGGGCGCCGGGCAGCGCGGGCTCTGCTGCGTGATCGCCGCGCGCGCCGCCGGCGCGAAGCAGGTCGTCATCACGGGGCTTGGCCGTGACGCGGACAAGCTGGCGCTCGCGCGCGAGCTGGGCGCCGACGCCGCGATTGACGTCGAGAAGCACGACGTGGTTGCGAGCGTGCGCGACGCGACGGCCGGCGGCGCCGAGGTCGTCGTCGACACCACGCCCTACGCGCCGCAGTCGCTGAACCACGCGGTGGCCATCGCCGTCCGCAAGGGGCGCATCGTGGTGGCGGGCCTCAAGGGTCTGCGCCCGGCGCAGGACTTCGCCGTCGACGACGTGATCTACAAGGAGCTGACGATCCGCGGCGTGCTCAGCATGCCGGTGGACGAGACGTTCCGCGCCATCGACATCATCGAGTCCGGCCGCTACCCGTTCGGCAAGATGCACACCGCCTCGCTGCCGCTCGAGCAAGCCGAGCACGCGATCCACATGCTGGCCGGCCACGTGCCCGGCGTGAACCCGATCCACCTGGCCATTGTGCCGGGCGCGCCGCGCGTGTAGGCGAGCGGAGCGTTGGGGGGTGTGGGGGGCCGTTTCGGGCCCCCCCACGTCAATAGCCCAGTGCCCGCAGACGCTTCGACGTCAGCAGCACCAGCGCGTTGATCGCCACCATCGCGCCGCCGAACGCCACCGCGAAGCGCGCGTCCACGGCCGCGGCCAGCGCGCCGCCGATCAGGCCGCCGAGCGGCAGCAGGTTCCAGCAGAGCGCGTAGATGCTCAGCACGCGGCCGCGTAGCCGGTCGGGCACGTTCGACTGGATGAACGTGCTGACCTGCGTGAGATAGAACGTGTTCGCGAAGCCGACGAACACCAGCATGCCCAGCGCCATCCCCATGGCGGGCGACATCGAGAACACCATCAGGGCCAGCCCCATGCCGACGGCGGTGACGAGCAGCGCCCGGCCCGGGCGCGCGATCAGGTGTGCGGTCGTCGCGACCGTGAGCGTGCCGACGAACGCCCCGATGCCGTGCGCGGCGTTGAGCAGCCCGTAGCCGATGGAGCCGGCGTTGAAGTACCAGTCGGCGAAGATCGGCAGCAGCGTGACGTAGGACAGGCCGAAGACGGCGTTGAACAAGGCGAGACCGATCAGCGCCGCGAAGACGAAGTCATGGGCGACGAAGCTCAGCCCTTCGAGGAGCTGCCGCGCCATGTGCGCGTGCGCGCTCTGCGAGGGATCGGCGCGCAGGCGCAGGCGGCTGTAGAGCAGGAGGGCGCCGACGGACGCGCCGGCGGCGAGCCCGAAGCCGACGGTGCCGCCGAAGGCGGCGATCAGGATGCCGGTGACCGAGGGACCGATCATCCGGCTCGCCTGCCAGGGAATCGAGCCGAGCGCGATCGCGTTCGGCAGCCGATCCCGCTCGACGAGTTGCGGGATGAGCGACAGGCGCGTCGGCTCGTCGAACGCGCGGAACGTGCTGCTCAGCGCCGCCAGCGCCAGCAGGTGCTCGACGCTCACGCGCCCGGTGACGCTCAACGCGAAGGCAGCCGCCAGCGTCGCCGCGGTCAGGACCTGGGTGCCGATCAGCAGCCGCAGGCGGTTCACGCGGTCGGCGAGGACGCCCCCGAAGAGCTGGAAGACGACGAGCGGCACGCCCTGGGCGAGGCCGAGGTAGCCGAGGTAGAGCGGGTCGTGGGTGACCTCCCAGACCATCCAGGAGAAGGTGACGTACTCGGCGCGGTGGCCGAGGACGTAGCAGACGAGGCCGAGCCAGTAGAGGCGGTAGTTACGCTCCCTCAGCGCGGCAAACGTGGACCGCGTCGTCCCCGGCTGTCGATTCGAGGGCTCCATTGGCGTCGTAATGGGTGAGAGGCCCGTGACATCCTAGTGTGAGGAGGCTCTATGCGCTATCTGCTGCTCATCGGAAGCGAGAACAAGACCGCCGCACCGCCGTCGCCGGCCGAGGGTCAGGCCATGGTCCAGGCCTTCATGCGGTTCAGCGAGGAGGTGCGCGCGGCCGGCAAGGCGGTCGTGTCGGAGCGGCTCCGGCCGGAAGACGAGGCCAGCCGCGTCCGCGTCAAGGCCGGCCAGCGCCAGGTGATGGACGGCCCGTTCGCGGAGACGAAGGAGGGCCTGGGCGGCTTCTACCTGCTCGAGTGCGCGTCGAAGGACGAGGCGCTCGCGTGGGCGAAGAAGGTGCCGATCCGCGAGGGCGGCTTCGTCGACGTGCGCCCCGTCTGGCAGATGTAGACACTTCGGGGGGCGCGCCCGCGGGGAGGCGAGTACGATCTCTCCACCGTGGGAGCTCACCGGACGGCGCCCGAGGTCACCGCGCGCGTAGCGGAGGTGTTCCGGCCCGAGTACGCGCGCGTCGTCGCGTCCGTGCTGCGCATCGTGCGCGACATCGACGCGGCGGAAGAAGTCGTCCAGGAGGCGTTCGCCCAGGCGCTCGATCACTGGCCCGCGCACGGCACGCCGGATCGGCCGGGCGCGTGGCTGCTGACCACGGCACGGCGGCGCGCGCTCGATCGGCTGCGCCGCGCGCGCCGCGCGGACGCCCACGCCGAGTCGCTGGCCTATGAGACCGGGCTCGGCGCGACCGGGGGTCCCGACGTGGCCGATCCCGAGACCATTCCCGACGACCGGCTCCGCCTGATCTTCACGTGCTGTCATCCGGCGCTCCCCGCCGACAGCCGCGTGGCGCTGACGCTGCGGCTGGTGGGCGGGCTGTCGACGCTGGAGATCGCGCGCGCGTTTCTGGTGCCCGAGCCGACCATCGCCCAGCGGCTCGTGCGCGCGAAGCGCGCGATCCGCGAGCGCGGCCTCGTCTACGAGGTCCCCGAGGGCGACGAGCTGGCGGCGCGCCTGCCGGCGGTGCTCTCCGTCGTCTACCTGATCTTCAACGAGGGCTACGCGGCGCACACCGGCGCCGCGCTCGTGCGCGACGACCTGTGCGCGGAGGCCATCCGCCTCGGCGGGATGCTCGCCGAGCTGATGCCCGACGAGGCGGAGGCGCTCGGGCTGCTGGCTCTCATGGAGCTGCAGGCGTCGCGGGCCGCTGCGCGCGCCGACGCCGACGGCAACCTCGTCCTGCTCGCCGATCAGGACCGCGCGCGCTGGGACCGAGCCCGCATCGCGCGCGGCCACGCGTGGCTCGCGCGCGCGGGCTCGATCGAGCATGGCGGACCGTACCAGCTCCAGGCGGCCATCGCCGCCTGCCACGCCCGCGCGGCGTCGTGGGAGGCCACCGAGTGGCCGCGCATCGTCGCGCTCTACGCGACGCTGGCCGAGGTCGCGCCCTCGCCGGTGGTGGACCTGAATCGCGCGGCGGCCATCGGCATGGCCGAGGGCCCGGCGGCCGGGCTCGCCGCGCTCGACCGGATCGACGTGGCGCCGCTGCGCGCCTATCATCTGCTGCCGGCGGCCCGCGCCGAATTCCTGCGCCGGCTCGGCCGCCGCGCGGAGGCGGCCGCGGAGTACCGTGCGGCGCTGGGGCTCGTCGACAACACGCGCGAGCGCGCGTTCCTGGCCGCGCGGCTCGCCGAGTGCGACATCGCCGACTGACGGCAGGGAGGACGCAATCGTGCTGACCCGCATCGACCACGTCATGATCTGCATGCCGGATCTCCGGCAGGGCATCGAGGCCTACACGCGCATCGGGTTCAGCGTCCATCCCGGCGGCGATCACACGAGCGGCGGCACCCACAACGCGATCGCGTTCTTCGAGGACGACTACCTCGAGCTGCTGAGCGTGCGCGGCGGCCGGCAGCACGAGACCGGCGCCACCCTGATGGATTTTCTCGCGCGGGGCGGCGGCCTGCGGTACATCGCGCTGCAGAGCGACGACCTGGCGGCGGATGTGGCGGCGATGCGGCGGCGCGGCGTCGACGTGAGCGAGCCCTCCGACGGCGGACGCCGCACGCCGGCCGGGCAGGAGCTGCGCTGGAGATTCGCGCGGCTCGGGCCCGAGCACCCGCTGCCGATCTTGTTCATCCAGCACGTCACGCCGCTGGCCGAGCGGCGCCGCGGCCACACCGGCGAGCATCCCAACGGCGTGCTGGCCACGGAGCGCGTGTACATCGCCGTCCCCGACGTCGCCAAGGCCGCCGAGACGTACGCGCGGGTGCTCGGCATGCCGGTGCCGCGCGTGCAGCGCGGCAACGTGATCAAGGCCGACATGGCCGTGTTCGATCTCGGCGAGACGGGCTTGACGGTTGCGCAGCCGGCCGAGCCCGGGCCCGCCGCCGAGGCGCTGGCGCGCCGGGGGCCCGGGCCCTTCCAGGTGCTCTATCGGACGCGCAGCATGGACGCCGCCGCGAAGTGGATGGCCGATCACGGGATGCCGCCGCCGGCGCGCGGCATCCGTAACACCGGCGAGCAGGCGATGCTGGTTCCGCCGACGGACGCGTGCGGCGTCTACGTCGGCCTGTTCGGGCCAGCGTAGAACGCGGTTTAGAGGAGCGCCACGGCTTCGCCGGGGCGCTCCGAACGCTCGGGGGGTTTGGGGGGCCATTTCGGGGCCCCCCATCTTCTAGATCACGCCGTCCTTGCGCAGCTGCTCGAGCTCCGTGTCGCCGTAGCCGAGCAGCCGGCCGTAGATCTCCGCGTTGTGCTCGCCGAGCAGCGGTGCGCGGGCGACCTCGGTGGGCGAGGCCGACAGCCGCACCGGGTTCGCGGGCATCGGATACTTGCCGCGCCGCGGATGCTCCAGCTCGGTGATCATGCCGCGCGCCTTCATGTGTGGGTCGGCCAGCACCTCGTTGGAGTCGAGCACGGCGCCGCAGGGGATGCCGGCGCCGGCCAGGATCTCGAGCGCCTCGTGCTTCGTGTGCTTCTCCGTCCACGCCTCGATCATCGCGTCGATCTCGTCGATGAACTGCACGCGGTCGCGGCGGTCGGCGTAGCGGGGGTCGCCGGCCAGCTCGGGCCGGCCGCAGATGGTCACGAGCGACTTCCACATCTCGGCCGTCGCGCAGTGGACGAACACGTAGTCGTTGGATCCGCCGGGCCGGCAGCGGTAGATGTTGGACGGCGCCGCTGCCGCCGAGCGGTTGCCCTGGCGCGGCGCCGGCTTGCCGGTGACGTAGCTCTCGCGCAGGTGGATACGCAGGAGATTCACCACCGCTTCCTGCTGAGCGACCTCGACCTGCTGGCCGACACCGGTCGTCTGACGCTGGACGATCGCGGCGAGGATGCCGATGGCGGTGTGCAGGCCGGCGCCCGTGTCGGCGAGCCCCCCGATGGCCTTGGTCGGCGGGCCGTCGGGCGAGCCCGTCATGCTCATGGCGCCCGCCATCGCCTGGGCGATCCACTCGAACGACTTGTAGTCCGCGTACGGGCCGGTGCTGCCGAAGCCCTTCACGGAGGCGGCGATGATGCGCGGGTTGAGCGTCTTGAGTGACTCGTAGCCGAAGCCGAGACGCTCCATCGCGCCCGGACCCATGTTCTCGACGACGACGTCGGCGGTCTTCACGAGATCCTCGAAGATCGCGCGGCCACGCGCCGATTTCAGATTCAGCGTCACGCCCTTCTTGTTGGAATTCAGCAGGAGGAAGAACCAGGCGTCCTCGCCGCGCTTGTCGGAGAGCGCGGTGCGGCCGGGCTCGCCGGCCGGCGGCTCGACCTTGATCACGTCGGCGCCGAGCCACGCGAGCATCTGCGTGCAGGAGGGGCCGGCTTCGTACTGAGTCAGGTCGAGCACGCGGATTCCGTCGAGCGCTTTCGGCATGGTGTAGTCTCCCGTTGGTCGAGACTGTAGCAGATTCGTCCATCCCAGGAAGGAGCCCAACATGCCGCGTCTCGCTCCGATCACCGGCAAGGCCGACGTTGTCGCCGAACACCATCGCGTCGTCGACGCCGTCGAGAAGATCTTCGGCGGGGTGCGCGGACCGTTCAGCATGCTGCTGCACAGTCCCAGGCTGGCCGAGCGCGTGCTGGGCCTCGTCACGTTCTTCCGCGACGAGAGCGTCGTCGAGCCGAAGCTGCGCTCGGTGGCCATCCTGGCCGCGGTGCGTGAGCGTGAGGCCGCCTACGTGTGGGCGGCCCAGGTCCGCGCCGCCCGCGCCAACGGCGTGGGCAACGACGTGATCGACGTCCTGCGCGCGAAGGGCGACGCGGGAACGCTGCCGGCGGAGGAGCGGAGCATCGTGACGTACGTGCGGCAGCTCATGCGCACCAACCGCGTGGACCAGGCGGTCTTCGACGCGCTCGAGAGCCGGCACGACGCGCAGTGGATGGTCGAGCTGACGGCGGCGGCGAACTACTTCGCGCTGCTGTCGGGCGTGGTCAACGCGTTCGAGGTGGCGGCGCCGCCGGACGGCGACAAGCTGTCCGCGTAGCGCCCGCTCAGCCGACGGGTCGTAGCCCGACCGCGGAGGCGCCCGCCCCGCGCTCGGGCTCGACCGAAAAGCCGAACCGCTCACAGCCCCGGCTGGCGCGCGTGAGCGTGCACCCGAAGAGCGTCACCACGTAGATCGAGCCGAACACCGCGTAGCCCATCCGCAGGGTCGATTTCAACGAGTCGAAATTGTTGGACTCGACATAGGAGACCAGTCCCTTGAGCCCGTTCGCGAGATAGTGGCGCAGCGCCAGCGTCATGCCGATCGCGTGCAGCCGCTGTCCGCGATAGGCCGGATGCGTGAGCCCTTTGTACATGTAGACGTAGTTGCGGCTGAAGCTCAGGATGAGATGCGAGGGATGGATGCGTGACGGCTTCGTCGAATACCATCCGTAGGACGCCAGCCTCGTCCCGTCGAAGATCCCGTAGCACGCGTCACCCTTGGCGAGGGCTTCCTCCAGGAAGGTCTTGGGCAGGTGGTTCTCGGGATCCCTGGCGAAGCGTCGGAGCATCTCCGAGGTGAGGAACATCGAGGTGTAGGGCGCGGGAGGGGTCAGGAACTCCGGATCGACCCGCTCGATCCAGACGCCTCGCAGGATTTTGAGCCCGACGACGGAATTGACGGCCTTCAGCGCCAGGTCGTGGAGGGCGTCGAGCGGCCCGTGTCGCTGGGCCGTGAGGCGGATCTTGTCGAAGCGTCCCGTCAGGGCTGCCGCTCCCGGCGGTACTGGCGCATCAGGGTCATGTTATCG
>QHRU01000151.1 GCA_003220225.1 Candidatus Rokuibacteriota bacterium | reverse complement strand
GAGCGGCGCCGTGACATCCCGCTGCTGGTCGAGCACCTCCTGGCGAAGTACGCCGCGGAGCTGGGCGAGCGCGGGGTGGCGCCGGAGGCGCTCGATCGTCTCGTCGGCCACGACTGGCCGGGCAACGTGCGCGAGCTGGAAAACGTCGTGCAGCGCGCGATGGTGATGGCGACGACCGGCGTCATCCTGCCCGAGCACCTGCCCATCGGTCCGGTGTCGGCGGCCGCCTCGGTGGCCATCGACGCCACCCTGGAGGAGATCATCGAGCGCAAGCTGATCGAGTGCGTGCGCGGGCTGCGCGAGCACGCGAGCGCCAACCTCTACGACCTGATGATCGGACTCGTCGAGAAACCACTGCTGCGGGCCGTGCTGCGCGAGACCGGCGGCAACCAGGTGCGCGCCGCGCAAATCCTCGGGATCAACCGCAACACGCTCCGCAAGAAGCTGACCGAGCACGGGATCGACCCTGACACGGTCGAGCCCTGAGCCTGCGCGAGCCGGAGATCAGGAGTCGGTGCCGCCGACGATGGAGAAGCGGTAGCCCTCGTAGAGCGCGATGCCGTAGAAGAGTACGTGGATCGGCTTGAACGTCGTCTCCATCAGGCTCCACACGACATCGGGCGTGAGCCGCGTGAAGACTGCCTGGAGCGGCACCTCGAAGTCGCACGCGGCCATGACGACGACCGCGAGCAGGTTGCCGAGGGCGCAGCCGCCCAGCGCCAGCGCCGCGCCCAGGACGCCGAACGCCATGTGCGTGCCTTTGCCGGCCACGCGCACCGCCCAGCCGACGAGGAAGCCGACGCCGACGGCCATCCAGCCGATCTGGAAGCCGGTGATGATCGTGATGAGCGCCCAGAGCCCGGCGCCGACGGCAGCGGCGACGAGCCCGGCCATGAAGCCCATCGGGAGGTTCTCTCCCACTTCCACGGGCCGTGCCGGCTTCGGCGGTGTGACCGTGCGCGGCGCGGCGGCTGCGCGCGGCGGCACCGGACCGGTGAACGCGCGGAGAGCGGCGGGAGGTCGGCTCGTCGCCTTCAAGCCGAATCGTCGTCGCACCTTTCTTTGCGCGGAGGCGGATATTTAGAACGCCTGTGACCGCAAGCGAAGGACCGACGATATCCACGTATCCACCGCCGTCCACAACATGAAATTCGACCGGTGGGATGCGCCTTCGCGAAGGGTCGCGTGTCCGCGTCCGCTGAGCATGCGGGCCCGAGCGAGCCACGGGCGCGTTCGTCGCGACGGGCGTGGCTTCGCGCGCGGTGGCGTGCGGATCGCCGCGTCCGGAGCGGTGATCTCAGCGATTGATTCGGCGTCACGTCCGCCGCTAGTCTCACGGCGTCGTGTCCGACCCCATCTCCGACCCCATCGTCGAAGGACGTCCGCGCCGCGTGCTCGTAGTCGACGACGAACGTCACGTTCGCTTCATGCTCTGCGACCTGCTTGCTCACTGGGGCTGCCAGGCCGACGCCGTGACGAACGCGGCCGAAGGACTGGAGCGCCTGGAGCCGGGCGTCTACGACGTGCTGCTGACCGACTTCGGCATGCCGGGCATGAACGGGGTCGAGCTGGTGGAGCGCGCGCGCGCGCGCGACGCCGCGCTGCGCGTCATCATGCTGACGGCATCCGCCACCGACCTCGATCCCGCGGCGCGGCGGCTCGGCTTCACGCTCCTGCGCAAGCCGCTCGACCTCGGTCGGCTGAGGGTCGCCCTCGCCGATCAGGTCTTGCGGTAGATCTCTCGGCCGCCTTCATTTCCGATGATCTCTTCACAGCGCGTGACGATCCGATCGATCTGCTGCGCGAGATCGAAGTCCGCGTATTTGGCGGCGAATTCTCGGGCACGCTCGGCGAATCGGGCATCGGACAGGATGTCTCGCGCCAGCTGCTTGTAGCTCGGATTCTTGCTGTCAGGGTTGATGGTCTTCCCCAGCCCCCGGGCGACGACGTTCTGCCCCATGAGCAACTGCTCGACCTGACGGTGCAGCACGAGGACGGGCCGACCCGCGAGGAGCGACGCCGCAGTGGTGCCGTGGCCGCCGTGGCAGATCACGAGGTCGGTTTCTCGGCTTGCCTGCGTCATCCGAACGGGCTCGGCTGAAAAGACGACGTTTCGCGCCTGATACTTCAGGATCTCCTTCTCTGATACCCCCCGGGCGTGGATGAGGCTCCGGCACGGAAGATTCCTCAGCTGGCTCACGACCTTCTCGAAATCGTGATAAGCCGGAGACAGATACGCGAAGATGCGCTCGCCGCTTCCTGCCGGCCACTCTGGGGCGATTCCTTCATCCGAGGCGAACAGTGGTCCCCAGTAGTGCGCACCCATTCGCGAAAAGTGGTCGAGCTCGGCGAACGTGCATAGAAAGTCCTCGTCCGCTTCGAAGAGATCGGCCAACGCTTCGAGCGGTTTCGTCCCCAGGTCGCCCGATAGCTCGTTCATCGTCGCGACGACCTGCCGTTCACTCTCGAGGAGGCGTTCGGGGGACATGTTGAGCCAGGGACGAAGACTCGGGATCGGCGATGTCCGGGGCGGTGAACAGAAGCCGGTTCCGAACAACACGCGGCGGATTCCCGTACCTCGCGCGGCAAGCAACGCGGTCGGCGCATGATCGATCACCAAGAGATCGGGCTGCACGAGAGCGTAGAGCTGTCGCCAGGCCTTCACCATGCCGGTCAGGCCCGCCCTATCGAGAAACCCGAAGTTCGCGAGCATCTCGGCATAGCTGACCGGAAGGTCGAGGCCTCGTCTCTCGCTCAACCAGACGGGCGCCTGGAGGAGGGGGAAGCCGCGCCGGCCGAGGAATCGTTCAGCGTGTGTCAGGTCGCGCAGGGCGAAGACGACCTCGTGGCCACGCGCCCGCAGTCTCACCGCGAGCGGGAGGACAGAGCCGAGGTGCCCATAGCCGGTGCCGAGCTCCCACGCGTAGAGGATTCGGCTCATGCAGCCTCCGCCATCGGACCGAGAGTTCTCACCGGTATGTCGCGCACTTCCCTATAGGGTAAATTGTTGCCCAGTCGGATTTACCTATTGACAAGATGTAGGCCGCGAGCCACTATACGCCGCCTCACCGCGCCATGGGGCATGGCTGATTTTTGTGGCCGTCTCGACAGACCCGCTGGGCGGGGGGAGGAACGTCTGAATGAAGACACGCGCTCGGTTAATTCTCGAGAAACGCTTCCGGCAATGGGCGACCGGCAAAACCCTCGCGGCAGTCTCGGCGGCCGCTCTTCTGGGTTTGGCGTTATCGTCTCAGCCGGCGATCGCTCAGGACTGTCTAAACGCTGAGGCCGGCTACGGTGGCGTCGTCAGAGTTCGCGTCAATGGCGTCTTGGCCGAGGGTGGCACGCTGTGTAGCGCCGTAGACCCGGCGACCGGTTTTCTCCTGCTTGATTCGCACGGCAAAGAGTACATCGACCTATCGACTGGGGGATCGTTCGGCGACGGGACGTATTTCGATGACACCGGGGCGTCGATTACGATCGCGCGGATCCCGAGACGCGTCGATCCTCCCAGAGTTTTCCTGGACAAGGGCAATGGTGGCGTGTCGCTGATGGTTGCGACCGACATGCTGATCTCGGCGGACACGGGCCCCGCGGTCCTGACCCTGGAACTGGATTCTCAGGATTCCTTTGGAATCGTTCCCGGCGGTATTCACACGTATGGCGTCACCATGGACGGCAGTGTCCTCGGGCCCAATCCGGGTGCTCAGGTCGCGGTGACCGGCGCGGCGCTCAACGCTGCGTCGGGCTCGGACGTCGTCAACACGATTCCACCGCCGGCGACAGAAGGGGATCCTAGCGACCAGGGACCGTCTTTGGCCGCCGGCACGACCACCGTTCCACTGAAGCCGGGCGGGTTGTTCACGGGCGCGGTGGTCGAGGATATCAATTGTGGAGCGACGGGTGGTATCGACGTCGGCTTCCCCTGCCGATTGCAAGTCATGAACAGCATCGAGATCAGCTTCTCAAAGCAATTCGAAACCGTCTACACGGCGGGAAGCTTCGGAGTGGCCGCCGTGGAAGCGGAGGGTCCAGGGCGCGGCGCCGATCTCCTGAAAATAACGGGAGTGCCGTTCGATACCTTCAACGCCGCCGTCGCGACCCAAAGCCTCCGGAACACGTTCGAAGTCGGAGCTGTGTTCAAGCTCGGCCCGCTCAGCGGCGGAATCAATCCGGCGACCGCCGGCCCAGACGACGCCTTCAGTCTCGATGTCGGCGACTTCAGCACTTCGGTGCCTCTGAAGCAGTTCAAGACGCTGACGTTCTTCGGACACAAGTTCTACACGTTCGAGGGGCTCATCACTGGTAGACCATTCAAAGCAGTGATCACTCCGCTGTTCGGGAAAACCTTTGGCCTCGCAGCCGCCGGCTTCGGCGCGAACCTGACCGACACCACGACATTCGTCGATGTTACGATCGGCGCGGATAAGGGCGCCGGACAGGCGAAGGTCGTCAAAATCCCCCGCTAGCAACGATTATAGTTGGCACCCGGGAGCCGAACGGGCTCCCGGGGTTGCCAGAGAGCGGGCGCCTCCAGGCGAGGTCAGCAATGGCGAGGGTCTGGCACAATTGCGGCAACCGGTCAGTCGCTCTTCGGGCGGCCGTGTTGGCCGCCGGTATGCTGCTTGGCTGTACCGGTGTCGCCGGGGCGTTCGCGTGCAACCCGTGTATCACACTCGACAACAGCATCGTCGGCACGGGGACGCTGGGGGTCTCCGGGCTCAACACCACCATCCCTTCCAGCTTGGGTGCTCTCCGGGGTGCGAACCTCTTTCATAGCTTCGCCCTGTTCAACGTGCCGACGGGTGGCATGGCGACCTTCACCCGCAGTACGACGACGCCCCAGAACACGGTCTCGAATATCATCGCCCGTGTGACTGGGGGGCAATCCA
The DNA here is from genome assembly GCA_003220225.1 of Candidatus Rokuibacteriota bacterium. Taxonomy (GTDB): domain Bacteria; phylum Methylomirabilota; class Methylomirabilia; order Rokubacteriales; family CSP1-6; genus AR12. The sequence continues at coordinate 13,986 of QHRU01000151.1, read as the reverse complement.
CGATCGACGGGGTGCTCGCCGTCAACTCCACCGCCCTCACCGGGTTCCTGGGGAACCCAAGTCTCTACCTGATCAATCCGTCCGGGGTCATCTTCGGCGCGAACGCGCGGCTCAGCGTGCCTGGGTCCTTCCACGTCAGCACCGCCGACTACCTGCGTTTGGGTGACTGCGCTCCCAGTTGCGTCCAGTTTTCTGCTAGACCCGTCACTCCGGACGTGAGCAGCCTCGCGCCGGCGGCGTTCGGGTTCCTGGGTCCTACGCCCGCCGCGGTCTCCATCACCCAAGGAGTCGCTACGACGGCGAGTCTCCAGGTTCCGACGAGCAGCGCCACTGTGACTCGAGTCCTGTCGGTGGTGGGCGGCCCCATCGCAATAACAGGACCCGGTGCGTTGCGCGACGCTGTAACCCCGCCGCAGACGAACGCTTCAACCGTTGTGGCGCCGCGCGGCCGTGTTCAGATCGTCAGCGTGGCTTCGGCAGGGGAAGCCGTGATGACCGCGCTCCCGGATATCAACGTGGATTCGTTCACCGCCCTCGGTCGCATCGACATTTCGGGCAGGGCCGTGATCGACGCCAGCGGCGCTGGGAGCGGCACTGTCCTCATCCGCGCCGGTCGCCTCGTCATGGACAATGCCTCGATCCTCGCCAACACCATGGGCAACGCAGCGGGCGCGGCGCGAGCGGTCAACCTGGTGGTGAAGGGGCCCATGGAGCTGACGAACGGGGCGACGGTTCGCGCCGAGACCTTTGGTGCCGCGGGGCTCGGCGGCGATATCTCCGCCACCGTCGGCAGCCTCAGCCTCACCGGCGGCTCGAACATCTCCCGAACGAGTCAGAGTTTCAACTTCGCCGTCGATGCGACGGGTGCGCCGACGCCGACCGGTGGCGTGACGGTCGACGCGACGGGCGGCACCATCACCGTTTCCGGCACGAACAGCGGTCTGTTCAGCACCACGTTCAGTGAATACCTCAGCGGAGTGACCGTCAAAGCCTCCTCCGTGGCGATGAGTGACCGGGGAACGATGTCGTCCGTAGCGCAGTTTGACGGCCTCTCCGGAAACATTTCCGTGAACACCGGTACGCTTACGGCGACCGGCGGGGCAACGATCTTCAGCAGTGCCTTGAGCGACGCTTCCGCCGGTGGGATCAGCGTCATCGCTGACTCGGTCTCACTCTCTGGCCGTGATCCTCTGAACGGCTCCAACTCCAGCGGGATCTTCAGCGGTAGCAGGATTATCTCCGGGCCGCCCGGCGCCGTTTCCCTGAACGTGGGAAGCCTCAGAGTCACGGACGGGGCAAAGATCGAGAGCGGCTCGGAGGTCTCCCTCCAGGGTGGGAGCGTGACGGTGGTGGCCAGGGAACCCATCGTCATCTCCGACGGAGGCGGGATCACGAGTCAGACGGCACGTCAGAATGTTGGTCCGGTGACGATCTCCGCGCCGGCTCTGACGATCGACAACGGGCTGTTGAAGGCGAGTACTCGCGATTCGGGGAAGGCCGGGGACATCGTCGTGACGCTCGACAAGACATTGCTCGTCACGAACGGAGGCCAAATCCAAAGCAACACCATAAACACTAATCCAACCGGCGGCGGTGCCGGAGGGAACGTGACGATCAGCGCGGGAGAGTCCGTGTCCCTCGCCGGCGCGGCCAGCGGTATCTTCAGCACGACCGATAACGGCGGGAATGCCGGCCGGATCATCGCCACCACTCCATCGCTGACGCTGAGCGACGGCGCGAAGGTCTCCGTGAACACGACGGGCGGGGGCGCGGCGGGCGACATCGCGCTCAACGTCGGGAACCTGACGCTAGGCGGCGGCGCGCGGATCGACAGCGGGACCCAGGCAGGCGGGCGCGGGGGCACGGTGACGATCGGCCCGCGAGACTCCGTGGCCCCGTCGCTGGCGATGAGCGACGGCGCGAAGATCTCGGTGAACACGCAGGGCGCGGGCCCGGCGGGTGACATCACGCTCGACCTCAGCACCCTGACGGTGGCAGGAGGCGCGCGGATCGACAGCGGGACCCAGGCAGGCGGGCCCGGGGGCACGGTGAGGATCAACGCGGGGCAGTCCGTCTCCCTCGCCGGCGCGGCAAGCGGTGTCTTCAGCACGGCCGACAGCAGCGGGAATGCCGGCACGATCACCGTCACCACCCCGGCCCTGACGCTGGGCGACGGCGCGAAGATGTCGGTCACCACGCAGGGCGGGGGCGCGGCGGGCGACATCGTCGCGACGCTCGGCAAGACATTGAGCGTGACGAACGGAGGCCAGATCCAGAGCAACACCACGAACATCGATCCGAACAGCGGCGGTGCCGGAGGGAACGTGACGATCACCGCAAACGGGTCGATGGCCCTCGCTGGCGCCGCAAGCGGTATCTTCAGCACGACCGATAACAGCGGGAATGCCGGCCGGATCACCGCCACCACCCCGTCGCTGACGCTGAGCGACGGTGCGAAGATCTCGGTGACCACGCAGGGAAAGGGCGCAGCGGGCGACATCGAGCTCAAAGTCGGCACTTTGACGCTGGCGGGAGGCGCGCGGATCGACAGCGGGACCTCGGGTGCGGGACCCGGAGGTCAGGTGACGATCACGGCCGCCGGCCCGGTCAAGATCGCCGGCGCGGCCGTGTCCTCGAATGCGACGGCGAGCGGCGACGGCGGTAACGTCACGATCAAAACGCCAGAAATGGCGTTGACCGAGCACGCGACGATCTCGGCGACGAGCACGGGGACCCCGGACGCAAACGCGGGGAATATCGCGGTCGTCATCGGCAACAGTCTCCGCATCCAGAACAGCGCGATCACGACCTCGGCGACCACGGCCGACGGCGGCAACATCTCGATCACCACCACCGGCTCTCAGCTGTATCTGTTGAACGGGAAGATCACGACGAGCGTCCAGAGTGGATTGGGCCAGGGCGGCAACATCATCATCGGGTCGAATGGCCACCCGGTCGAATTCGTCATCCTGAACGGCAGCGAGATTCGCGCCGACGCGTTCGGCGGTCCGGGCGGCAACATCGACATCTTCGCCGGGACCTTTCTCACCACGAGCTCCATCCTGAGCGCCTCCTCGGCCCTCGGCGTGCCCGGCACGATCGGCATCCAGGCGGGAGTCACGGACGTCAGCAGCTCCGTCTCGCAGCTGCCGGAGTCCGTGCTGCAGGCCTCGACGCTTCTGCGCGCGGCGTGCGCGACGCGCCTGGCCGGTGGCCAGTCGAGCAGCCTCGTGGTGTCCGGACGGGAGGGGTTGCCCGCGGAGCCGGGCGGCGTCCTGCCGAGCCCCCTCGTCACGGAGGGGCCGTCACTCTCGCTTGACGACAGCCCGGGCCATGACGACCCGTCGAATCGCATCGCACTGTGGGTCCCGGCGCCTCGCTGCTTGAGGTGACCGCAACCCGTTTCATCGCCGTCGGCCTCATCGCCGTAAGCCTCTCGTGCACGCTCGCCCACGCGCAGCCGCCCCTCGGCGATCCCACGGGGCGCTCCGGCGAGCCTCCTCCGCTCCTGCAGGAGCAGCCGCGGCGGCCCCCTCCCGTGCCGATCCTGCCTCCGCTTCCACCGCCTGCCGAGCGAGAGGTCCTGCCGTCGCTGAGGGTCTTCGTGCGCGAGATCCGCGTGGTGGGCAACACGGTGCTGCCGCCCGAGGAGATAGCCACGGTCGTCGCGCCGTACGTCAACCGGGAGCTGACCGCGGAGGACCTCGAAGCGCTTCGCGTCGCGCTGACGCTGCTGTACATCAACCGCGGTCACATCAACTCGGGGGCGATCCTGCCGGACCAGGCGATCACCGAGGGCACGGTGACCTATCAGATCATCGAGGGCCGGGTGACCGAGATCGACGTCGAAGGCAACCGCTGGTTCCGGACGGGCTACCTGCGGCGCCGGCTGGCCCTCGGCACGGGCCCGCCGCTCAACGTGAACAGGTTGCAGGAGCAGCTGCAGCTGCTGCTCGAGGACCCGCGCATCCGGCGACTGAACGCCGACCTGAAGCCGGGGCTCCGGCCCGGCGAGGCCACGCTGACGGCCACCGTCGAGGAGCGCCTGCCCTACAAGGCCTGGTTCACGATCGACAACTACCAGTCGCCCTCCGTGGGCGCCGAGCGCGGCATCATGACGCTCGAGCACCAGAATCTCACCGGCTGGGGCGACGTCCTGACGTTCCGCCTCGGACGCTCGGAGGGGCTGGATCCCCTCTACGACATCCGCTACGCGGTGCCCGTCACCCCGTACGACACCACGCTGAGCTTCCAGTATCGGAAAAACTCGTTCAAGGTGATCGCGGAAGAGTTCCGGGTTCTCGAGATCACGAGCGACTCCGAGATCTTCACCCTCGGAGTGCGGCAGCCCGTCTATCGCACGCCGACGACCGAGGTGGCCACGGAGGTCATCGGCGAGCGTCTCTCGCACAACACGACGCTCCTCGGCGAGCCATTCGACCTGACGCCGGGTGCCCGGAACGGGGAAACCGTGGTCACCGCCATCCGCTGGGTGCAGGAGGTCGTCCATCGCTCGCAGAACCAGGTCATCGCCGTGCGCTCACGGATGTCGTTCGGGACCGACTGGCTGGGGGCGACCGTCCGCAACGGAGACGCGCCGGACAGTCATTTCTTCGCCTGGCTGGGCCAGTTCCAGGCGGTCCGCCAGTTCGAGTCTCTGCTGGGCACGCAGGCCATCTTCCGGGCCGATCTGCAGTTCGCCCACGAACGCCTGTTGATCCTGGAGCAGATGGCCGTCGGCGGGCGCTACTCGGTCAGGGGATATCGCGAGAACACCTTCGTCAGGGACAACGCCTTCGTCACGTCGCTCGAGGTGCGGGTGCCGCTGGTCCGCAATCGCAGCTGGGCCGACTATCTGCAGCTCGCGCCCTTCGTCGATTACGGCCGCGCGTGGGCGACGCTGCCGCCCGTGGACAAGCCGCTGGACATCGCGAGCGTGGGCATCGGGCTTCGCTGGGGCGTCACGATTCCTGCCCCCGTCGAGATCCGGCCCTCGCTGGAGGTGTACTGGGGCTATCCGCTACGGGATATCAAGACGACGGGCGGGGACATCCAGGACAAGGGCGTGCACTTTCAGTTCGTCCTCGGATTTTTTTAGCTTCTCGGCCGCCGCTCGCTCAGCGCTCGGCGATGATCGGCAGCCCGATCTGCGTGAGCAGGGCCGCCCGCTGTCGCCGGAGAGCCGCGTCGTCGGGCGCGCTCTCGATCAGCTCCGACATCGACGTCAGGGCGTCGTACCACAGGCCGGCCTCGGCGTAAATCGAGGGCAGCTCCTCGCGACGGGCCTGGCCCAACCTGGCGACCATCTCGGGCGATTGGTTGACCCGCTGGATCGCGCCGCCCGCGAGGATGTCGCGTGAGCGCCGGCCCGGATCGGGCACCACGGCCACGTACCATCGATACGGGACGCCGGGAGCGAGGCGCACGCCGTGATCGGAGAGTCGAAGCCGGTGAATGCCGGCCTCGATCGGCGCGGCCACGCTGATCTCGAGCAGCGGCTGCGTGGTCCCCGGATCCATCACCGTGAGCTCCACGGGGAGCGCGGTCGGCGCGGAGATATACCAGTAGAGCGACGGCTGCTCGGATGCCGTGAGACCGCTGTGATCGGGCGCCAGGACCGACAGGACGAACAGCTCGAGGGCGGTGCCGCGGGTTCCGCCGCCGACACGTCCACCCGGCGCGCCACGGATCGGAGGCCTGTAGACGGGCATCACCGCGGTCGTCGCGGGCTTCTTGTCCGGCTCCTTCTTCTCCTGGGACACGGCAGGTTTCTCCTGCGACATGCCAGAAGCGACGGGGAAGAGGAGCAGTCCCCCGAGACTGATCAGCGCCAGGTTCCTGAGGCGTCTGATTGCCGTTCCTCCCGAGTATTGCGATGACCGCATCATGGCCGTGGCTCGTCTGCCTGAAGCGTGCCAATGCCGTGTCCGCTCGATACCAGGAGAACTTATCTACAAGGGGCCCGAAGTCGGCCGGCCCGGTCTCGGGCGGTCCTCCCATCGATTGTCGGGCATCCTACCCCAACGCCCGCTCAGCGGGTGGCCTTGTCTCCCTCCGTATCGTCGATCGGCGGGAGGCCGACCTGAGCGAGCAAGGCGGCCCGCTGACGGCGAAGCTCGCGATTGTCCGGCGCCCGCTCGATCATCTCGGAGACGGCGGCCAGCGCATCGTACCAGAGCCCGGCCTCGGCGTAGATGAACGGAAGACGCTCCCGACTCGCCTGGGCGACGAGCGTCCGCAGCCCTTCGGGCCCATCGACGCGCTCGATCGTACCGCCGGCCAGGATGTCTCTCGACCGGCGAGCCGCGTCCGGCACGACCGCGACGAACCATCGGTACTGGACGCCGGGAGTCAGGCGCACGCCGAGATCCACGAGGCGGACGCTGTACACGCCGCCGGCGACGGGCGAAGGAAGACGCTTCTCGACGAGCGGTTTCGTGGCACGTGGATCGCTGATGGTCAGCTCCACCGGGAACGAGGTCGGACCGGAGATGAACCAGTAGAGCGTCGGCTGCTCCTGGACCGTGAGCCCGCTGTGATCGGGCGCCAGCGCGGACAGCACGAAGACATCCCGCGGCGTCCCGCGGGTGCCGCCTCCTACCCGGCCGCCCGGCGCTCCACGCAGCGGAGGCTTGTAGACCGGCACGTTCACCGTCCCCGGCTTGGGCGGCGATTCCGCGCGTGGCGGAGCCGGTGGGGTGCTCGGTGGCTGCTGGGCCCCGACAGTCGCCGGGAAAGCCAGGACGAGCCCGGCGAGGAAGATCGACACAGCCCGCTCGATAGCGTTCATTGACGTGCCTCGTTGGCGGCCGCCTCGCCGACGATCGGCGCCGCGCGGCCAACGACCCGGTAGATTCCCACTGTGTGTGCCTTGCCTTTCAGCGACACCTCGCCCACCGCCTCCGTTTTGAATCGATCGCCCAGCACGACGAGCGTCGTCTCGCCGATGAGGATCCGGCACGGAGCGATGTCGTGGTCGGGCGGAAACAGCTCCTTGTCGAAGCTCTCGAGCCGCGACGCCGTATTGATGGTATCGCCAACGACCACGTATTCCGAGCGTTCTGCGCTGCCGAGGCTGCCGGCCACCGCCGGGCCGGTGAAGATCCCCACGCGCATCCCCGTGGTGGGCCGACCCTCCGCCCGCCAGCGGTGGTTGAGCTCGCGCAGGGTGTCGCCCATGGCCAGGGCGCACTCGACCGCGCTGGTGGCGTCCCGCGCAACCTCGGCCTCCGTCCGCCGAGCCACCGGAACGCCGAAGATGACGACGATCGAGTCTCCCGCGTACTGCCGGATCACGCCGCCGTGCTCGCTGACCCGCCGGGCCATGGCGTCCATGTACTCGTTGAGCCACTCCATGAGCCCCTCCGGCCCCAGCTTCTCGGCCACCGGCGTGAACCCGGTGAGGTCCGTGAACAGCGCGGTGACGACCAGCGCCTGTGAGCGCAGCCGTCCGCCCTCGAGAAACTCCTCGCGCTCCCGCCAGATCGTCTCCGCGACTTCGCGCGAGACATGACGCGAGAACAGCTTCATGAGGTCCGCGCGCTGGAGCGCCTCACGATACGACTGGTGGGCGGTCACGAGCGCCGCCGCGCCGACCAGCGTCGCCGCCGGCGGTATGACGGGGATCCACCACCCCCGCAAGAACGTGATGAAGGCGAGGACGCCGACGGTCACGAGGCCGCCGGCGGTGGCGAGGCCGAACCACCACGGTGAGCGCGCCCGCAGGCCGAGCAGCCCGCCGGCGAAGCCCCAGATGAGGATCCACGTCGCCGCCTGCCAGTCGAGAAGGCTGCGCATCGGGGCCGCCCCGTCGAGCGCGGTCCGCAGCAGCTGGCTGACGACGTGGGCGTGAATCGCGACACCCGACATGTCCTGCTCCGGGTGAAGCCCCCGGCTGTAGGGCGTGTAGAAATTGTCCTTGATGCTCGTGGCCGTCACGCCGACCAGGACGACCTTGTTCCTCACGAGGCGAGGGTCGAATTTCCCCGTCAGCAGCGAGGCCAGGTCGATGGAGGCGAACTCCGTGTCGCCCGCGTTGAAATCGAGCAGGAACTGGTATCCGCGGGTGTCCACCCGCACGTAGCCCCCGTCGTTCGGCTCCAGCGGTCGGATCGTCGTCCGTCCGAGCCGCAGAAGGCGCGGATCTCGGGGATCGGGCTCGGGAGCGATGCCCTCGGCGCGCAGGTACAGGACGGCCAGGCGGAGAGCGAAGGAGGAAAACGTGTTCGTTCCGTCGTCGAGGAAGAGGAGTCCCCGGCGGACGATGCCGCCCCGATCGACGACGACGTCGTTGAAGCCGACCCGATCCGGGTCGGTGACCGCCGCCGGCGCCTGGACACCGCCTGCGGGCCCCTCGCCGAACTTCATGACGACGACGACGCGAGGATCCGCCTCGAGAATCCGGCGCAGCCTGTCCGTCCCCGGCGGGATGGGCACGTCCCGATAGATGTCGACGCCGATCGCGCGCGCCTCGTGGCGGAGCAGGATCTGCAGCGCCTCGGCCAGCACGTAGTCCGGCAACGGCCAGGTCCCCATCTTCTGGATGTCGCGCTCGGTCATGGTGACGATCACGATCCGCGGGTCGGTGGCGGGGGCCAGCGGTCGCAAGCGCAGGTACCAGTCGTAGGCGGCGAGCTCGGCGCTCTCGAGCGAGCCTGCGACGCGCAGGGCGAGCACGCCGAAGCCGACGAGCAGCGAGATGAGGAGCGCCGCGGCGAGGGGAGAGAGAGCTCGACGACGACGCACGGGTGTGCGCCGGTTACAGCCAGTTGTTGATCAAGAGAAAGGGCGCCCAGAAGCCGGGATGGTCGTAGCGCGGATTGTCGAGCAACTTCACCTGGGCGCGCTGCAGCGCGACGGCCCGGGACACCGATCGGTCCTCGAGCTGCCGGTAGAACTCGGCGACCAGCTCGGCGGACACCGGGTCGTTGATGTTCCAGAGCGTCGCCAGCGCGCTCCGCGCGCCAGCCTTGACGGCGAGGCCGGCCAGCCCGAGCGCCGCCCGATCGTCGCCCTCCGCGGTATCGCAGGCGCTCAGGGTGAGGAGCTCGAGGGGATTGTCGCGGAACTTGAACAGCCCGATGAACTGCCCCAGCCGGTCCATCGTCAGCCTGTCGTCGAAGGCGAGCAGGAAGGTGCTCTGCGGCTCGCCGCCGAACTGTCCGTGCGAGGCGATGTGCACGATGGTGAACACCTCGTCCTTGAGCTTCCGCTCGACGTTGACGAGGTTGAAGCTCTCGTCCACGAGCGCGGTTGTCGGGAACATGCCCCGCAGCGACTGCAGCTCGGCGGCGACGTTGGGCAGCGGCGGAAAGCCCTGGACGGCCTTGGTCACGCCCAGGGCCAGCACCCGCGTGTTCTCGCGATTGAGGGGACGTGGCTCGGTCAGATTGAGTCCGGGCGTCGTGGCCAGAGCATACTTCGCGATCAGGAACCGCTGACCGTCGTGCAGCGCGCCCATGGGAATGGTGCGGAGCGCCCCGTCGGGGACGAAGACGAGCGTCTCGGCCCGCGCGGCGTCGAGGTCCGGCTCCAGGGGTCGGATCAGCCAGTCGTAGAGCTGCTGGGCATGCGGCAGGAACTCGCGCGTCGTCCGCTTCTCGAGCTTGCGCCGAAGCTGTCGGACCTCCTGCGTCACGCGGTCGGCGCCCACGGGGACGGTGACGCGCTTGAGGCCGGTACGCAGGCTCACGAGCAGCTCGGTGCGATCGGGCAGCATGATCGGATAGACGATGACCGCGCTTTGCGCCAGCACGTCGAGCTTGGTCACCTTCGCCAGCACGAGATCGACGCAGTCGTCGCGGAAGTAATCACGGAGCTCGGCCACCTTGAACAGCTCGACGACGTCCCGGGCTTCCGTGAGCAACGGCGTGACCGCTTCGCTGCCTGGCCGTGTGGCCGCCTGCTGGAGGAGGAGGTCGACCAGCTCCAGGTAGAGCGGCCCGAGCGTCTCCCGGAACGAGCCGGGGGCCGCTCCGTCGCGAATGAGCTCCGGCCGGATCGACTGAAGCGTCGTCACGGCACGGCGGTACGCGGCGAGCGCCGCCTCGACGGAGCCGAGCTTCTTGAGCACCCGGCCGCTTTGCCATTGCCACCGGTAGAGCGACTCGGGCGCGCTCACCTGCTGGGCAGCGAACGTGGCCCGCCGAGTGAGCTCGAGCGCTTCGTTGTAGCGATGCTCTTCTTCGTACAGCGCGCCGAGGTAGCCCCAGGCGTAGGAGGTGGTTCGACGATCGCCGGCCGACGCCGTGACGGCCTCGCGCAACGCCGACGCGGCCTTCAAGGACAGCGAGTCTCTCGCCTCCGGCAAGGACCCACGCAGGGCCTCGTAGGCGAGGGCGACGCTGACGAGGGTGAAGCCGACCTCGTGGGAGGCAGCCGCCGAGCGAAGCGCGCGGACGGCGGCGTCGAGCGACGCCTCGGACTCCGCCGGTCGGCCCGTGCGCTGGAGCATGGTGGCGGTGTTCGTCAGCGCCCGGCCCGCGAGCGTCGGCCGGCCGGCCTGCTCGGCGAGCGCCGCGCTCTCCCGGTAGGCGGCCAGCGCTTCGGCGTCCCGCTTCTTCGTCACGAGCACGTTGCCGAGATCGTTCAGCAGCGCGGCGGTGAGGCTGCGGTCGCCGCGCTCGCGCGCCAGCCGCAGGCCGCGCTCGAGGTGGCGCTCGGCGACCTCGGGCTCCCCGAGCGCCGCGTGGACGTTGCCCAGCCGCGAGAGCACGGAGGCGATGCGCGCAGAATCGCCCGAGCGCTCGGCCAGGTCGAGGGCGATGCCGAGCGTCGCGCTCGCCTGGCGGTACCGGCCGAGCGCCGAGTAGGCCTCCGCGAGATGCGTCAGGGCCAGCATCCGCTCGCGCGGCTTCCCCTGTCGCTCGTACGCGTCCGCCGCCGCGGTCCAGCTCGCGATGGCATCCTCGAAGTTGCCACGCTTGAACGCCTGGAGGCCCTGGTTGAAGCTCTTGTCGGCCGGGGGCGGCTCCGCCGCGAACACGTGAGAGGCGAGCGAGAGCACCAGCGCCGCGAGGAGACAGGGAGCCAGCAACCGACGGGAGCCTGCCATCTTCAAGGTAGCGCGATTATGGTGAGGCCCCGGCCACTGTCAAGGCCGATTCCAGCTCAGCGGCGGTACCAGGGTGGGGGCCTTCCCGGCGCAGCGCTCGACGAGGGTCCACACCTGTGGCTCGAGATTGGATCCCCCGAACGCGGTCCGCGTCTCGATCGTCACGGTGCCTTCGTCGCCGGCTTTGAAGCTGAGCTCCAGCACGGGGGTCGGGACCGTGTAGAACAACCCGCCGGGCAGCCGCACGATGCCGAGGATGCTCGCGCTCTTCGTCGCCGGGGCGCTCAGGAGCTGGTACCGCACGCTGTGCTCGCCCTGGAGCCGCTCGAAGTGGCTCATGCTGCAGCCGGCGAGGGGAAGATAGCTCCCGGCCACCGTGCCGACGCGGGCGGGCGGCGACTGCCGCAACTCGGCAACGCTGACGCAGCCCGCGGGCAGCGACGCCCACAGCAGCGCCGACAGCGCGACTACCTTACGTCGCGCGATAGATTTCTCCTCCGCCCTTGCGGAACTCCTCGGCCTTCTCGCGCAGCCCCTGCGCGAGGGCCACGGTCTCCGCGGCCACGCCCTGCTGGGCGGCGTACTCCCGCACCTCCTGGGTGATCTTCATCGAGCAGAACTTCGGCCCGCACATCGAGCAGAAGTGGGCGACCTTCGCGCCCTCGGCGGGCAGCGTCTCGTCGTGGAACTCGCGCGCCGTCTCCGGGTCGAGCGAGAGGTTGAACTGGTCCTCCCAGCGGAACTCGAAGCGCGCCTTCGACAGCGCGTCGTCCCACTCGCGGGCGCGCGGATGGCCCTTGGCGATGTCGGCCGCGTGGGCGGCGATCTTGTAGGCGATGACGCCGTCCTTCACGTCCTTGCGGTTGGGCAGGCCGAGGTGCTCCTTGGGCGTGACGTAGCAGAGCATCGCGGTGCCGAACCAGCCGATCATCGCGGCGCCGATGGCGGAGGTGATGTGGTCGTAGCCGGGGGCGACGTCGGTGGTCAGCGGGCCGAGGGTGTAGAACGGCGCCTCGTGGCAGACCTCGAGCTGACGGTCCATGTTCTCCTTGATCAGGTGCATCGGCACGTGGCCGGGGCCCTCGATCATGACCTGCACGTCGTGCTCCCACGCGACCTTCGTCAGCTCGCCCAGCGTGTCCAGCTCGGCGAACTGCGCCTCGTCGTTGGCGTCGGCGCTCGACCCCGGGCGGAGCCCATCGCCGAGCGAGAAGGCGATGTCGTAGGCGGCCATGATCTCGCAGATCTCGCGGAAGTGGGTGTAGAGGAAGCTCTCCTGGTGGTGTGACAGGCACCACTTGGCCATGATCGAGCCGCCGCGCGAGACGATGCCGGTGACGCGCTTGGCCGTGAGCGGCACGTAGCGCAGCAGGACGCCCGCGTGGATGGTGAAGTAGTCTACGCCCTGCTCGGCCTGTTCGATCAGCGTGTCGCGGTAGAGGTCCCAGGTGAGGTCCTCCGCCTTGCCGCCGACCTTCTCCAGCGCCTGATAGATCGGCACCGTCCCGATGGGCACCGGGCTGTTGCGCAGGATCCACTCGCGAGTCTCGTGGATGTTCTTGCCGGTGGAGAGGTCCATGACCGTGTCGGCGCCCCAGCGGATCGCCCACGTCATCTTCTCCACCTCCTCGTCGATCGACGAGGCCACGGCGGAGTTGCCGATGTTGGCGTTGATCTTCACGAGGAACTTGCGGCCGATGATCATCGGCTCGCTCTCGGGATGGTTGATGTTCGACGGGATGATGGCGCGGCCGCGCGCCACCTCGTCGCGCACGAACGCCGCGTCCATGCCCTCGCGCAGCGCGACGAACTCCATCTCCGGCGTGACCTCGCCGCGCCGGGCGTAGTGCATCTGCGTCACGACCTTGCCCGGGCGCGCGCGCAGCGGCCGGCGCACGCTCGCGAAGCGAACGCCGCCGAGCAGCGGGTCCTCGTCGCGCTGGCGGCGGTACTGCGAGGTCGGGCCGGGCAGCTCCTCGACATCGCCACGGCCGCGCACCCACGGCAGCCGCAGCGGCGGCAGCCCGCGCTTGATGTCGGTCCGGGTGTCGGGATCGGTGTAGGGGCCGCTCGTGTCGTAGAGCACGAGGGGCGGCTCGCCGCCCGAGAGCGCGACCTCACGCATGGGAACACGGACGTCGGAACGCGAGCCGGCGAGGTAGATCTTGCGCGAGCGAGACATCGTGGCCTCCCTTCGCTGGTATTACCCAGGTCAGGTTCATGCGGTCGGCGGCTAACGACCGCCCTCTCAGCCCGGTTTTCCCGAGCTCCCGCGTCTAGGTTGTCACCGTCCGCTAGGCTACGCCGGACCCGCCCCGGATTCAAGCGGGCCGGGCGTGCGCGGCACGCTAGTATCGCCTCATGCCGCGGCCGACGCCCATCATCCGCAAGGTGCTGGTGACGGCCGCGGTCCTCCTGGCCGCCCTGGCCGGCGGGCTCGTGTACGTGGTGCAACCGATCGGCTGGCGCTCGTCCGGTGCGCGGCCGGACGGGGTCGATCCGGTGAGGCTCGAGGCGCACGTCCGCATGCTCGCCGAGACGCTTGCCCCCCGCCACTGGAAGCGCCAGGACAACCTCGACCGCGCCGCGGCGTACGTGGCCGCGCGGCTCGGCGAGGCCGGCGCCCGCGTGACCGAGCAGGTGTACGCCGTCGAGGCCGCGGGGCGGTATCGCAACGTCATCGGCTCGTTCGGTCCCGAGGCCGGTGAGCGGGTGATCGTCGGCGCGCATTACGACGGCGCCGGGCCGTTCGCCGCCGCCGACGACAACGCGAGCGGTGTCGCGGGGCTCCTCGAGCTGGCGCGCCTGCTCGGCACCGGCCGGACACCGGCGACGCGCGTCGATCTCGTCGCCTTCACCCTGGAGGAGCCGCCGTACTACGACACCGAGTGGATGGGCAGCCACGTCCACGCCGCCGCGCTGCGCCGGGAGGG
>QHRU01000157.1 GCA_003220225.1 Candidatus Rokuibacteriota bacterium | reverse complement strand
CTCCTGTAGCTGGCGCTCGCTTTCGACGGCGAGCATGATCCGCGCCGCCTGCAGCTCGGCCACGATCCGGATCGGCCGCTTCTCCGGCGCCGGCTGGAACAGCTCGCGCGGCGCCATCTGGGGGTCGGCGGACTTCTGCCGCGGGTCCGGGCGCGGGTATTCGCGTTGCAGCTGGGCCGTCGTCATCGTCAATGTCGGCAGCACGCTGATCGTCTGCATCGCGGCGTGGTCGTCGATCCGCGCAGGATCGAGCTGGCGCTCGATCCAGGCCGACAGGCCGATGGCCTTCACGCGCTCGACGTCGCCGGGCCGCGGCCCGAAGGCGAGGCGCGAGAGCACGTGCACGATGGCGGCGTCGTCGGTCGGCGCCGCCGCGCCGGCCGCGGCGAGGCGCGACGCGCAGCCCGTGAGCGCGACGGCAACGAGGGCGATCGCGAGCGCGCGCCTCATCGCTCCCGCTCTCCAGGCTCGCGCGCCGGCGGTCGCGGGTGCGGACGCGGCGGATGCGGCTGCGACGGGTGCTCCTGGCGCCACTGCTCACGCTGCTGCTGCCGCTGCTGGCGGATCTGCTCGCGCGCCTGCGCGCGCTCCTCCGGCGACATCTTCTGCCACCGCTCCCAGTTGCGCGCGACGCGCTCGCGCTCTTCGGGCGGCAGCTGCTGCCACACCTGGAAGCGCTGCATGATGCGCTCGCGACGCTCGGGGGGCAGGCGCTGGAAGCGCTCGTACGCCTGCTGCAGCTCCTGCCGGCGCGACTCGGGCAGCTGGTTCCAGCGCTGCAGATCTTGAAGGATGCGCTGCTTCTCCTGCGGTGGCAGCGCCTGGAACTTCTTGAAGTTCTCGCGCGCGCCATGCCGCTGCTCCGGAGTGAGCTGCTGCCACTGGCGATAGCGCTCGAGGACGTTCTGCCGCTCCTCGGGCGTCATCTTCTGCCAGCGCTCGAGGTTGCGCTGCGCGACGGCGCGCTCCTCGGGCGAGAGGCGGTCCATGCCCTCGATCGGCGGCGTCTGGCCGAGGGCGACCTCCAGCACGCCGCCCGCGAGCAGCGCGGCGGCGGTGAGGACGAGGGCCACCCAGCGCATCAGCATGGTCACTTCACTCCCCCCTGGGTTGGTGGCGCCGGCGTCGCGGACGGCCGCGCGCCCGGCGCCTCGCGGGCCGGCGTGGCGGCCGCGGGCGATTCCAGCATCCGCAGCACCTCGAGCATCCGCATGCGCTCGGCGAGGCTCTGGTCGCGATGTCGCGCGGGATCCGCCTCGCGCAGCAGCTCGAGGTCGAGCAGCATCTGGGCGTCGAGGCGCTCGGACGGGCGGTCGGCGGCGCGCGCGGGCGTCGCGAGCGCGGCTACCACGGCGAGGAGCGCGGCCACCCGGCGCATCAACCCTCCCGCAAGGGTACGCCGTCGAGCTGGCGGATCACGTCCAGCTCCTCGAGCAGGTCGAGGCGCTCGACCAAGCGGTAGTGCTCGAGCAGCCCGAGCCGCGCGCCGATGACCGCCTCGTCGAGCGCGGCCAGGGTCAGGTCCGGCCGCCGCTCGACCGGCTGGAGCGTGAACAGCAGCAGCGCCGTGGCGAGACCCATCGCGAGCGCGATGGGCGCCGGCCGCGCCCACCAGCCGCGTAGCCGCGCGCGGACGGAGCGCCGCGCTTCGAGCCTGGCGCGCAGGTGCGCGCGATAGTCGCCCCAGCGCGGCTCGGGCGGCGGCGGCGCGGCCGCGGCCACGCGCGCGAGCAGGTCGAGCTCCTCGGGCGTGAGGTCGTGGCGGCGCTCGTCGCTCATGGCGCGAGCTCCCTGCGGAGCGCCGTCACGGCGCGGTGCAGGTGCACGCGCACGGTCGGCTCGGCCACCTTCAGCACCTCGGCGATCTCCGCGGTGGAGAGCTGCTCCTGCGCGTGCAGGATCACCGCGGTCCGCTGCTGCGGCGAGAGCCGGTGCACCGCGTCCCAGAGTCGTGCCATCGTCTGCGCCTCGCTCACCTGGTCGCCGGGGTCGGGGCCGGGCGCCGGCTGGCGCTCGACCAGCGACGCGTCGGCGTCGCGACCCTCGTCGCGCGCCACGAGCCGTGTCCACCAGCGCCCGCGGCGCTTGTGGTCCAGACAGAGGTTGACCAGGATCCGGTAGAACCACGTCGAGAACCGGGCGTCGCCGCGGAAGCGATGGGCCGCCTCCCAGACGCGGATGAAGGCCTCCTGCGAGACGTCGCGGGCGTCCTCGGCGTCGCGCAGGAGCGACCAGGCCAGGCGATACGCCCGGCCCTGGTAGCGCGCGACCAGCACGTCGAAGGCCGCGTCGTCCCGCGCCGCGATCCGTCGGCACAGCGTCTCATCGGACGTTGCCTCCCGCTCGTCGGTCACCCGGCCCTCTGCCGCCCACCATCCCACTCCCGTATCGCCGGCGGCAAGGTTCCTGCGCCCGGGGCCGGCCGGCGCCGCCCCGGGCGCGCATCCGTGGCTACTTCGCGGCCTGGTCGGCCTTCAGATCCTTGCGGTCGTTGTGGAGGTCGCGGCGATCCTGCCGCCGGTCACGCCGGTCCCGGCGCAGATCCTTCGCGTCGGCGCGCCGATCCTTCATGTCGGACTTGAGATCCTTGCGATCCTCGCGGATGTCCTTCAGGTCGTTCTTCACCGCGTCTTTGTCGCCGGCCTTGCGGTCGGCGGCCAGCTCGCGGCGGTCCTCGCGCAGGTCACGTCGATCACCGCGGATGTCCTTCGTATCCTGGCGGATCTCCCGCCGATCCTCGCGGATGTCGCGACGATCGCGGCGCAGGTCGCGCCGGTCCTGCCGGATGTCCTTGCGATCCTGCGTCACGTCGTCCGGCCTGACGTCCTGCGCGAGCGCCGGCGCCGTCAGGAGCGCCGCCGCCATACCCGTCACCGCGATCGCCGTCGTCAGCTTCATTGTCGTCGCCTCCTTGTGGGGGTTATGATTTCCGCGCAGTAGGACGAGGGCCGGGGAGCGTTCTGTTTACAGCTCGATACAGGCCGTCGTAACTAGCGGGAAACAAAGGCTGGGTCGACGGTCGTTCACTCGGTGGCCGTGGGGTTGCAGCCGTCGTTGGCTCAGGAGGTGACGCCCATGATCGATCGCGAGAAGTTCCCGACCGCCTGGAAGGGCTGTGAGATCTCCGTCGTCACGGAGCGCCAGCGCGACGGCCGGTGGGCCGTCGTCGCCGCCATCAATCAGACGACGCCCGCGCACACGCGGACGATCGACCTGCCGGTGCCGAGCGAGAGGTTCGCGACCCAGGAAGAGGCCCAGGCCTACGGCCTCGAGCAGGCGCAGCGCTGGCTCGAGGAGAACATGCCGAAAACCGAGGCGGCCTGAGCGGGCCTAATCCAGGAGAACGAGACCGCGGTGGGAGCGATTGACGACGGTCGCTCCGCCGCGTGTAACGAGCACCGTCTCCTTGACGTTGACGCCGAAACCGCCGAGCTCGTAGTACGGCGTCTCCACGCGCAGCACCATGCCCGCTTCGAGCGTGTCGCCGCCGGGCCTGAGCCACGGCGCCTCGGCCGGCTCGAGGCCGATGCCGTGGCCCACGTGGTGCCGGCGGAATTCCGGAAGGCCGGCGGCGCGCACGGCGGTGACCGCCGCCTCGAACACCGCGCCGCCCTCGACCCCGGGCCGGATCGCGTCGAGCGCCGCCTGCACGCCCGCCTCCACGGCGTCGTACGCGCGCTGCTCGCGCTCGCCCGGCTCGCCAACCACCGCCATGCGCGCGACGTCGCCGCGATAGCCCTTGAAGACGCAGCCCAGGTCGAAGCGCACCAGCTCGCCGCTGCGGAGCGCGCGCTCGCTCGGATACGCCGCCGGCAGCGCGGCGTTCTCGCCGAAGGTGATGGTCGTCGCGTACGGCGTCGCGCGCTGCGCGGTCACCGCATGCTCGTACAGCGCGACGGCTTCGCGCTCCGTCGTTCCCGGCTTCAGCTCGCCGAGCACCGCGTGGATCGACTCCTCCGCGATGCGCAGCGCCTGCGCCAGGCAGTCGATCTCGTAGGGGCTCTTCACGGCACGCGCGCGGGCGACGGCGCCGACGGCCGGCGTGACGCGGCGGCCGGCGAACCGCGCGGCGATCGCGCCGGCGGCGGGGCGCAGCAGCCCCGCGTCGTCGAGACCGACGCGCGCTTGGCCCAGCCCGAGCGCGTCCAGCACGCGCGCCAGCCCGTCGGCGGCGGTGTCCGCCGGCTCGGTGGCGAGCCGGGCCGCCCGACGCGCGGGCTCGTCGGCGCGCTCGGCGAGGTTCACGTGGAAGCGGCCGTGGCAGGCGACGTGGTCGGCGGCGGCGTCGCCGGCGGCGAACGCGGGCGCGTCGATGGTCGGGATGACGAGGGCCGTGCCGGCCTTCGAGTACACCGCAAGGATCTCGGCGTCGAACACCGCATGCGAAAGGCTCCAGAAGCCGGTGAGGTAGGCGACGTCGGCGGGCGAGGTCGCGACGAGCGCGTCCACACCGAACGCCTCGAGGACGCCGTCCAGCCGCTCGGTCTGGTGCGGGTACACGGCGCTAGATCGAGAGCAGCGTGCCGGTCACGTGGCCGGAGGATTCGGCGGCGAGATACGCGATCGCGTCGGCCACGGATCCCACCGGCACCCAGGTCTTCGGATCGACGTCGGGCATGGCCGCGCGGTTGGCGGGCGTGTCCATCGTGCTGGGCAGCACCGCATTGACGGTGACGCCGCTCCCGCGCGTCTCGACGGCCAGCGCTTGCACGAATGCGATCACGGCCGCCTTCGCCACCGTGTAGGCGATGAAGCCGCCCGCGGGTGGCACCACCGCGCGCGAGGCGACGGCGACGATGCGCCCGGCGCCGGCGGCGAGCATGGGAGGCACCACGGCGCGGGGGGCCACGTACGCGGTGGTGAGATTCAGCGTCAGCATCGAGTCCCAGAGCTTGCGGTCGGTGTGGACGAGATCGCCCATCGCGA
>QHRU01000156.1 GCA_003220225.1 Candidatus Rokuibacteriota bacterium | reverse complement strand
CGAGGACGTCGATCCGGCCCTGGCGCGCCAGCAGGGCTTCGGCCGGGCGCGCCATCGCCGCGTCGTCCGCGACGTCACAGCGCTCGAGCATCAGCCGCTTGCGGGCGGTGCCCTCCACCGAGGCCTCGAGCCGTTCGCGCTCCTGCTCGACGATCCACGGCACGCAGACGACCGCGCCCTCGGCGAGGAAGCGGCGGGTGATGGCCTGGCCGAGGGCGCCGCTGCCGCCGGTGACGAGGACGACGCGCTCCACGCGCGCTACTCCGCCG
>QHRU01000048.1:105049-107153 GCA_003220225.1 Candidatus Rokuibacteriota bacterium | reverse complement strand
CCAGCGGCCCATATAAAGGTATCGGCGGCGGCCCCGCCCGTGAGGTTCTCGACACCGGCGAACGACTGGCCGTTGAGTCTGCCGGCGTCGGTGCCGTCGATGTTCCAGGTGTTGGGCGTGTCGGCGCCGACCAGCGTGTCGTTCCCCCGGCCACCGTCGACGACCCCGCTCAGCCTGCCGTCAGCGGTCATCGCGAAGGTGTCCGAGCCGTCCCCGCCTCTGAGGTTCTCGACCCCGGTGAAGGTCAGTGGCGTGAGAGACCCGGCGGCGAGGGTGCCGGCATTCGAGCCTGTGATGGCCCAGAGGTTGGTCAGGCCGGGCCCCACCAGCGTGTCATCCCCGGAGCCGCTGGCGATTCCGTCGATCCCGCCGAAGGTGCTGTTGTGGTCCGAATCGACGACGGCGCCGGAGACGATCACGTCCCCCTCCGGAGCCAGGGTGATCGTCAGGTTCCCGGTCTCGTCGGACAGGTCGAGAACCGGGGGAGCCGAGTCGGCGTCGTCTACCGCCGCGGCCGCTAACTCGGTAGAGCCGTCCGGGATTGAACCCGCCGGCAGAAGGATGCGCCGCCCGGGTGCCAGCACGTCGGCCATGGGAGCGATCGGGTCGTCATGGTGGAAGCCAAGCACATGCCCGATCTCGTGCTCGACCACCGTGAGGAGGTCCATTCGGCCGCGCGCGGGACTGCCGGGCTGTGCGGCGAAGAGCGTCTCGGTGTCAGTCGGCTCGAATTCGTCGTTGCTCGACGGGCTGGGATCGACGAACCATCGATAGCCGGCGGCGGTCGGGTCGAGCTGGATCGTCGTACCGCTCGTGCGGCCGAGCATCCGACCAGGGAGATCCACGATGCGGAAGCTCAGCTGATCCAGCCGGTTCATCACGGCGTCGCTCTGGTTCGAGGCGAGCCAGCGTGAAAACGCGACGCCGACGACGGGCAGCACGTCATCGTCGCGGAGCAGACCACGAGCATCGGCTGAGCCCACGGAGAGGAGCGATGCTTCTTCGTCAGTGAAGACGGACGCCGGCGGCCCACGCGCGTCGTGAGTGTCAGACATCTGGGACGTCGCGGGATTGGTCGACGACACGAACCCGTGAGCGGTGTCTACGGTGAGCGTTGACGCCGACGATGTCGGCGTGGACGTCCGCGCGTCGGTGTTCTGTACCGGCGCCGCTTCGACCGGCATCGTTGGCTGTGGCGTCGCGGGTGCGATCGGGAGCGGAGCGGTCGGCTGCTCGGCCGGGAGCACGTCGTGAGGATCGTCGCCCTTCGTCATGACGCCGCCGCCCCAGTCGATCGAAGGAGACGGCGCGCTGGCTGTGTCGCTGATCGCGACCGCGGGCTCCTGCAACAGCTGAAGCTCCAGCGAACCCTTCAGGACGTCGAGCGGATCGCCGGAGAGGAGGAGACGTGGCTCGAGGGGTTCGACGCGGAACCTGGATGCGGTCGGTGTGTCGCGCACGACACGAGGATCCTGACTGGCACCGCCAATCGGTGCAAGCCATCTCATGAAGCCCCGAGCGAAACTCATGAGGGCGCGAGACTAGCCCCCGGCGGTAAAACTGTCAATCGCGAAGAGACGACCAGCTGGCGCCGGCCTGACCGGCGGTAATGCGATGAGCCTCTCGTCGCGGTGCCGATCCGTCATCTGATCGCACGCGGGCCCACGCCGCCGCTGAGTAGCCCGCAGCGTCCGTCCACTTGTGCAGAATCTTGACCGTCGGTCCCACGTTCAGTACCGATCAGCGCGTCACCAGCCGATCGCCCGTGGAGTCTCCGATGGCGGTGGCGCCGGCGTGGCCGCCAAGGCCTCGTCGACTGGCCGCCACCACATCTATATAGAGGACGGCCTCTACACGGTCCGGTTGTCGGTCAGCGACGGCGACGGCCTGTCGATCGGGGCCCTCAGGCTGACAGAAGCCGGCGGCCCTCTGCGCGCGCCTGGTCCAGCACCTCGCGGACGGGCAGCGCCTTCTCCTTGGCGATGCGGGCGACGTCGGCGAATTCCGGCGTCACCGTGACAACGCGCCCCTCGAGCCGCGAGACCTTGAACGGGATCGGCCCGTAACTGGTGGCCAGCGTGACGATCTCGCGCGGCAGCGCCGC
>QHRU01000048.1:0-104934 GCA_003220225.1 Candidatus Rokuibacteriota bacterium | reverse complement strand
TCCACCTGCACGATCGTCTCCGTGGCGCCGCCGCTCTCCACGGTCTCGCCGACGAAGCAGCGCAGCACGTTGGGCGTGCCGGGAAGGTCGCGAGTGCCGGCGCCGTAGCCGACGCCGCGCAGTGTCATGGCGGGCGGCCGCAGCGCGGGTTTCGCCAGCGTCGTGAGGATCGCCGCGCCCGTCGGCGTCACCAGCTCGACGCGCACGCCGGTGTCGACGACGGGAAAGCCGCGCAGCAGCTCGGCGGTGCCCGGGCCGGGAATCGGCATCCGGCCGTGCGGACCGTCCGAGAAGCCGCCGCCGAGCGGCAGCGGCGAGACGTAGACCGTCTCCACGCGGAGCAGGTGGAGCCCGAGCACGCCGCCGGTCACGTCCACGATCGCGTCGACGGCGCCGACGTCGTGGAAGTGGACGCGCTCGCGCGTCGTGCCGTGCACGCGCGCCTCGGCGTCGGCGAGCCGCTCGAAGATCCGTCGCGCCCGCTCGGTCACGGGCGCCGGCAGGTGGCTACGCTCCAGGATGGCGACGATGTCGCCGAGCGTGCGGTGGTCCTGGTGGGCGGCGGCGTCGATCTGGACGTCCACCTTGGTGGCGCGGAAGTCGCCCCGCCTCACCTCGTGGCGCACGAGGTCCCAGCCGGTGAGGTCGAGGCCGTGCAGCCCGTCGCGCAGCGCCTCGAACGGCGCGCCCGCGTCGACGAGCGCGCCCATGATCATGTCCCCCGCCGCCCCGCTCGGGCAGTCGAAGTACGCGATTCGGGCCACGGTTTACCTGACTTTCCCGCCGAGGCGCCGCCGACGACCGGCACGCGGGACCGAGGAGCGAGCAGGACGACGCGGCCGACGGCGGGCGACCGAGGCGTACGCCGCAGGGAGACCGGCGGAGGCCAACGAAGTCATGCGACGCTCATTGTTAGATTTGCCGTCGGGGCGCTTTCGCGCCCGACGGTCGGGCGTCGATTGCTCGGCGTGGCATGATCAGCGGATCTTGGCGACCAGGTGGTTGATCTGGCTCGCCTGGTGGGCGGCGCCGTAGCCGTTGTCGACGTTGACCACCGACACGCCGGGCGCGCACGAGTTCAGCATGGCGAGCAGCGCGGCGAGCCCGTTGAGCGAGGTGCCATAGCCGACGCTCGTCGGCACCGCGATGACGGGCCGGTCGACGAGCCCGCCGATGACGCTGGGCAAGGCGCCTTCCATCCCGGCCACGGCGACGATGGCGTTGGCCTCCGCCAGCAGCTCGCGATGCGCGAGCAGGCGGTGCAGGCCGGCCACGCCGCAGTCGGTCACGCGCTCGACGCGGTTGCCGAGCGCCTCCGCCACCAGCGCGGCCTCTTCCGCCACGGGCAGATCGGCGGTGCCGGCGGCGGCCACCACGACGAGGCCGATGCCCTCGCGCGGCTCCGGCCGCGCGAGGATGAGCCGCGCGAGCGGATGCCAGACGTGCGGCAATCCCGCGCCGGCGACGGCGGCGACCATCGCCTCGTCGGCGCGCGTGGCGATGACGTTGACGTGATCGACGACGAGGCGCTGGAGGATCGCCACCACCTGCGCCGGCGTCTTGCCGGGGCAGAAGATGGCCTCGGCGCCGCCCGCGCGCAGCGCGCGGTGCAGGTCCACCTTCGCGAAGCCGAGGTCGGCGTACGGCAGGTCGCGCAGCCGCGCCATCGCGTCCTCGGCGGTCATGCGACCGCCGGCGACCGCGTCGAGCAGCGCGCGCAGCCGCTCGCTATCCATCGCCCCGCCCCCGCTTCAAGAGCAGGTTCGCCGAGCCGGACTGGAAACCCGCGAGGTCGACGGCGACGTAGACGTAGCCCAGCTCGCGGAAGCGAGCGACGATCGCCTCGTGCCGCCCGTCCTCCCACAGCCGCGCCATCTCGTCGCGGCCGATCTCCAGTCGCGCCAGCCGGTCGTGGTGGCGCACGCGGAACTGGCGGAAGCCGAGCGACCTCATGAAGGCCTCGGCGGCGTCGATCTGGCGCAGCTTCTCCGCGGTGATGCGGTCGCCGTACTGGAATCGCGAAGACAGGCACGCGAACGAGGGCTTGTCCCAGGTCGGCAACCCGAGCGCGCGCGAGAGATCGCGGATCTCCTGCTTGGTCAGGCCGGCCTCGATCATCGGGGCGCGGACGCCGCGCTGCCTGGCCGACTGCATGCCCGGCCGGTGGTCGCCGAGGTCGTCCACGTTCGCGCCGTACACGAGGGCCCGGCACGCCTCGCGCTCGGCGATCGGCGCCAGGTGCGTGAACAGCTCCTCCTTGCAGAAGAAGCACCGGTTGGCGCCGTTCTTCGCGTACTCAGGATTGGCCAGCTCGTCCGTGCGCACCACGACGTGACGCAGGCCGATGAGGGCGGCGAGCCTCCGCGCCTCCGCCAGCTCGCCCTCCGGATACGTCTCGGAGTCCGCGGTGACGAGCACCGCGCGGTCGCCGAGCGCGTCCTTGGCGGCGCGCGCGAGCAAGGTGGAGTCCACGCCGCCGGAGAAGGCGACGACGACGCTCTCGAGCTCGCGCAGCGCCTCGAGCAGTCGCGCGTATTTCGCGTCGAGGGTCCCATCGATCCTCATGCGAGGAGTGCTCCGGCCAGATCGCCCAGCGGCGCCACCGGGCGCGCGCCGACGTGCGAGATGACTTCGGCCGCCGCCAGCGAGCCGAGGCGACCACAAGTCGCGAGGCTCATCCCCCGGCTCAGGCCGAAGAGAAAGCCGGCCGCGTAGAGGTCGCCCGCGCCCGTCGTGTCGACCACCGCCTCGACGGGCTGGGCGTCGACCACGTGCACCTCGCCGCCGCCGACGACGACCGAGCCGCGCGCGCTGCGCGTGAGCGCCGCGATCTCGCAGTGACGGCGGACGCGCTGCAGCGCGGCGTCGAAGTCGCGCACCTGATAGAGCGAGCAGATCTCGGCCTCGTTGGCGAGCAGGACGTCCACGTGGTGCTCGACGAGGTCGAGGAACGCGGCGCGATGCCGGTCGACGCAGAAGGGATCCGAGAGCGTCAGCGCGACCTTCCGCCCGGCCGCGTGGGCGAGGCCGGCGGCCACACGAAACGCGTCCTGGGCGGCCGGCGGGTCGAAGAGGTAGCCCTCCAGATAGAGGATGCGCCCGCGGGCGACGAGCCGCGGATCGACGTCGCCGGGGCCGAGCTGCGTCGACGCGCCGAGATAGGTGCTCATCGTGCGCTGCGCGTCCGGCGTCACCACGATGAGGCAGCGGCCGGTGGCCGGCCCGCTCGTCGCCGTCGCCGTCGTGTAGCCCACGCCGGTCGCGCGAAGGTCGTGGCTGAAGACCTCCCCCAGCTGATCGTCACGGACCTTGCCCACATAGTGTGCGCGGCCGCCGAACGAGGCGACCCCGACGATCGTGTTGGCGGCGGAGCCGCCCGAGACCTCGACGGCGGGGCCCATGGCGTCATAGATCTGGCGCGCGCGCGCCTCGTCGACGAGATGCATGGTTCCCTTGACGAGGCCGTGGAGGTCGAGGAACGCCTCGCTCTCGTGGCAGAGGACGTCCACGAGCGCGTTGCCGATGCCGATGACGTCGATCTCGTCAGCCACGCCCCGCCTTCTTCTTGTCCAGCGGGAAGTACTTGCCGATCAGGAGATCGAGCCGACGCCGCGTCGCGTGCGGGAACGCCCCGGGGCTGGTGATCACCGCGTTCTTGAGCAGGCTCGGACACTCGCACGTGCGCGAGCCGCCGATCATCGGGATCACGCGCCGGAGCACCTCCCTGGCCGTCGCGACGTTCTTCAGCAGATTCGCGACGACGGCCTCGACGCTCACCGCCTCGTGGGTCTCGTGCCAGACGTCGTAGTCGGTGGCCAGGGCGAGGGTCGCATAGCAGAGCTCCGCCTCGCGCGCCAGCTTCGCCTCCGGCATGTTCGTCATGCCGATCACGTCGACGCCCCACGAGCGGTACACGCGCGACTCCGCGCGCGTCGAGAACTGCGGTCCCTCGATGCACACGTAGGTGCCGCCCCGATGCACGCGGGCCCCCGTCCCGCGCGACGCCTTCTCCAGCAGGTCGCCCAGGTGGCTGCACACGGGGTCGGCCATCCCGACGTGGGCGACGATCCCCTCGCCGAAGAACGACGACACGCGGCGCTTCGTCATGTCGACGAACTGGCCGGGGATCACGAGGTCGAGCGGCTGGATGTCCTCCTTCATGCTGCCCACCGCGGAGACCGAGACGACCCACTCGACGCCGAGCGACTTCAGCCCCCAGACGTTGGCGCGGAAGTTCAGCTCGGTCGGCATGAGCCGGTGGCCGCGGCCGTGGCGCGGCAGGAAGACGACACGGCGGCCCTCGAACTCGCCGGTGCAGAACTCGTCGGAGGGATCGCCGAACGGCGTGCGCACCCGCCGCCAGCGGACGTCCGTCAGCCCCTCCAGCTCGTAGAGCCCACTGCCTCCGATGACGCCGATCGCGGGGCCGTTCACTTGCTCGGCCCCCCCTGGGGGTCCGCGACCAGATCTCCGTGCACGCCGGCGTCGGCGCGGGCCACCCGCACCCGCGCGACCCGTCGCATCAGCGCGTCGGGCCCGCCGAAGACGACCTCGACGTAGTTGCCGGTGAGGCCGACGAGGCTGCCGGTGGTGCGGTCGCGCGTCTCCAGCACCAGCACGTCTTCCGTCCGCCCCACGAGGGCGCGCCGGAAGGCGCCGGCCTTGGCGGCGCCCAGCGCGCGCAGCCGCGCGGCGCGGCCGGCGACGGTCTTGCCGTCCACGTGACCGGGCCGGGCGGCCGCCTCGGTTCCCTTCCGATCGGAGTACGGGAACACGTGCAGATAGGTGAACGGCAGCGCCTCGATCAGCGCCTGCGTCGCCGCGGCGTCCTCCTCGGTTTCGCCGGGGAAGCCGGCGATCACGTCGGCGCCCAGGCCCAGCATCGGGATCGCGCGGGTGAGCCGCTCCACGACCGAGCGATACATCGCCGTGCTGTAGGGCCGCCGCATCGCGCGCAGCACGCGGTCGCTCCCGCTCTGCAGCGGCAGGTGGAAGTGCGGCGCGATGGCCGGCGCGCCGGTCAGCACGTCGAGCACGTCCTCGGTGAAGTAGGCCGGCAGCATCGACGACAGCCGCAGCCAGCGCAGCCCCTCGATCTCCACCAGCTCGCGCAGCAGCGCGGCGAGCGAGGTGCGCGGCACGAGGTCGGCGCCGTAATGGCCGAGGTCGATGCCGGTCAGCGTGACCTCCGGGCGCCCGGCCTCGACGAGCAGGCGGACCTGGTCGGCCACGAGCTTGGGCTCCAGACTGCGGCTGGCCCCCCGCGCGCGCGGCACGATGCAGAAGGCGCAGCGGTGCTGGCAGCCGTCCTGGATCTTGAGAAACGCGCGCGAGCGGCCGAGCGCCCGCGGCCGCGGATCGACGTCGGCGAGCCGCGCGCCGCGCAGGTCCCCGACCTCGACGCGGGGCGCCCTCGGGCGCGGCCCCTCGAGGATCTCGTCCAGCAGCGCGGGCAAGCGCTCCTTGTCGGCGTTGCCGACGACGAGATCCACGCCGGCCTCGCGCGCGACCTCGTCGGCGCTCGTCTGCGCCCAGCAGCCCGTGACGACGACGCGCGCGTCGGGATTGGCGCGGCGCGCGCGGCGGATCGCCTGCCGGTCGGAGACCTCGGCGCGCGCCGTCACCGTGCAGGTGTTGACGACGACGACGTCCGCGGCGGCACCGAACGCCACCGTCGAAAAGCCGCGCGCCTCGAGGGCCGCCTGCAGCCGTTGGCTGTCGACCTGGTTGAGGCGGCACCCGAGGGTCGCGAAGGCGACGCGGCGGCTCGTCACGCCACCGCCTCCTTCAACTGGCCGCAGGCCGCGCCGATGTCCTCGCCCTTGCTCCAGCGCACGGTGGTGGTGATGCCGGCGTCGAGCAGGATCGACTGGAAGGCGAGGATGCGCGCGAGCGGCGGCCGGCGAAACTCGGAGGCCGGCCAGTCGTTGAACGGGATCAGGTTCACCTTGGCGCGCACGGTGCGCAGCAGGCGCGCCAGGCGCTGGGCATCTTCGGGCGCGTCGTTCACCCCGTCGAGCAGCACGTACTCGAAGAACACGCGCTGCCGCGGCGCCAGCGGGTAGCGCCGCACGGCCGCCATGAGCGCCTCCAGGCTCCACGCGCGGTTCACCGGCATGAGCCGCGAGCGGACCTCGTCCGAGGCCGCGTGCAGCGAGATCGCGAGGTTCACCTTGAGGTTCTCGCGCCCGAGCTTTTCGATGCCCGTCACGAGACCGACGGTGGAGACGGTGATCCGCCGGGGCGAGTAGCCGAGCCCCAGCTTCGCGTCGGTCAGGATCTTCAGCGTCTTCACCACCTCCGCGTAGTTCGCGAGCGGCTCGCCCATGCCCATGAAGACGAGGTGCGTCGCGTGCTCCACGGCGTTGGCCCGGAGGACCTGGCCGAGGATCTCGGCGGCCGTGAGGTTTCGCACGAGCCCCATCGTCCCGGTCAGGCAGAAGGCGCACGCGTACCCGCAGCCGACCTGCGTGGACAGGCACAGCGTGACGCGGCCGTCGTCCGGCATCACCACGCTCGACACGCGCGCGCCGTCCTCGAGGCGGAAGACGAGCTTGCGGCTGCCGTCCTGCGACGGCGTCTCCCGCTCGACCTCGGGCAGCGCGACGACCACGCGCTCGGCGAGCGCCGAACGGAAGTCCTTCGGCAGATCGGTCATCGCCTCGAGCTCTACGACACCCTTCCGATAGATCCACGTGGCGAGCTGGCGGCCGCGATAACGCGAGGCGCCGAGCTCCACCGCGAGGTCTTCCATCTCGGAGGGCAGCATTCCGACGAGGTTCGGGAGGGACATCGGAGGAAGAATAACATGGCAAAACCGACACTCAGTTTTCCACCGGGAACGCGAGTGGTCAGTGGATAACCGTGTGCGGAAAATCCGGCCGCCCATGTAATGTCGGTCACTTAGAGCGCTTCGCCCATGCGATGAGCAGAATCCGAGGATCCGGCTCAGTCGCGCAGCAGGACGTACAAATCGAGGAGGTTCGTATTGGTCGGACCCGAGACGACGAGGTCGCCGGCCGCCGACAGGAACGTGTAGGCGTCGTTGTCGTCGAGGGCGGCCCGCGCCGCGCGCCCGGCGCGCTCGCCGCGCGCGATCGTTTCGGCGTCGGCGACGGCGCCCGCCGCATCAGTCGGACCATCGGTGCCGTCGGTGCCTGCCGCGAGCACGACGATGCGATCGTCGGGGCGCAGCTCCAGCGCCGCCGCCAGCACGAATTCCTGGCAGCGGCCGCCGCGGCCCCGCCCGCCCACCGTCACCGTCGTCTCGCCGCCGGCGATGAGACACGTTCGCGGCGGCAGCGTCCGCGCGCGCGCGACGAGCTCGCGCGCGACCTCCCGCGCCTCGCCCTGCAAACCGCGCGTCAGCACCTCGGCGCGATAGCCGCGCCGGCGCGCCTCGGCGGCGGCGGCGTCCACCACCAGCGCGTTGTTGCCGATGACGAGGTTGGTCACGCGCTCGAAGGCGGGATCGCCGGGCTTCGGCGTCTCCTGGACCTCGCCGCGCGCGCCGGCTTCGAGCCGCGCGCGCACCGCGTCGGGCACGAGGTATCCCACGCCCCGGCGTTGGAGCACCGCCAGCGCGTCGGCGAAGGTCGTCGGGTCCGGCGCCGTCGGCCCCGAGGCGATGACGTCGAGCGGATCGCTGATGACGTCGGAGAGGATCAGCGAGATCAGCGTGGCGGGCGCCGCCGCCCGCGCGAGCTGTCCGCCCTTGAAGAGCGACAGGTGCTTGCGCACCGCGTTCAGCTCGTTGATCGTCGCGCCGGCGCCCAGCAACAGGCGCGTGGTCTCCTGCTTCTCCGCGAGGGTGATCGCGGGCACCGGCGCCGGCGTGAGCGCCGAGCCGCCTCCGGAAATCAGGAAGAGGATGAGATCCTCCGCCCCCGCGGCTCGCACGCGGTTGACGATCGCCTCGGCGGCGGCCTGGCCCCGCGCGTCGGGCAGGGGATGGCCGGCCTGCTTCACGATGATGCGCTCCGTGAGCACCGTATAGCCGTCCTTCACGACGACCAGGCCCTCGGTGATCCGCCGGCCGAGGGCTCGCTCCAGCGCCGCCGCCATCGCGCCGCTGGCCTTGCCGCAGCCGAACACGAGCAGGTGGCGCCAGGACGGACGGGTCAGGTCGACGCGGAGGCTCTCGAGGGCGCGATCGACGAGCGGGGCGACATTGCCGGCGGCGAGCGCCGCCCGCCAGATGGCCTGCGCAGCCTCGCGGGCCGGATCAGACGTCGGTGAATCGAGGCGCGCCACGGCTTTGCCGGGGCGTGTGGGAGTGCGAAGCCGCAGGCCGTTCGACGGCCGAGGCGAGCCTGCGATAAATCGTTGCGGGGGTTTGGGGGGAACGAGGCGCGCCCCGGGTTCCCCGGGGCGTGACGAGCGTTGGGGGGTTTGGGGGGCCATCTCGGGGCCCCCCATCTTAAATGAGTCTGCGGAGCTTCTGTAGGCGCTCTCCGGCTTCCCGGAGCATGTCGTCGGTCTTCGGAAAACAGAAGCGGATCTTGGTGCGGCCGAGCTCGGGGTGGGCGTAGAACGACGAGCCCGGCACGGTGGCCACGCCGCATTCCTTGATCAGCCACATCGCGAACGCGTAGTCGTCGTCCACGCCGGCCGCCTTCATGAAGTGGGCGGCGTCGGTGAGGATGTAGTAGGCGCCGCTCGGCTTCCACGCGACGAAGCCGGCCGCCTCGATGTAGCCCCAGAGGAGGTCGCGGCGCTTCTGGTAGCCCTCGCGCAGACCGACGTAGTACGCGTCCGGGAACCGGAGCGCGGTGACCGCCGCCTCCTGGAGCGGATGCGGCGCGCCGACGGTGACGAAGTCGTGGGCGCGGCGGATACCGACCGAGAGCTCCGGCGGCGCCACCGCGTAGCCGACGCGCCAGCCGGTGACGGAGTAGGACTTCGAGATCCCCGAGATGGTGACCGTGCGGTCGGCCATGCCGGGCAGCGTCGCGATCGGCGTGTGGCCGTGGCCGTCGTAGACGATGTGCTCGTAGATCTCGTCGGTGATCGCGAGCAAGTCGTGCTCGAGACACACCTCCGCGATCGCCTGCAGCTCGGCCCGCGAGAACACCTTGCCGGAGGGATTGTTCGGGCTGTTGAACACGATGGCCTTCGTGCGCGGCGACACGGCGCGGCGCAGGCGGTCGGGATCGAAGCTGAAGTCGGGCGGCTCCAGCGGCACCCACACGGGCCGGGCGCTCGAGATGACGCAGCCGGGGCCATAGTTTTCGTA
Source organism: Candidatus Rokuibacteriota bacterium (assembly GCA_003220225.1). Taxonomy (GTDB): domain Bacteria; phylum Methylomirabilota; class Methylomirabilia; order Rokubacteriales; family CSP1-6; genus AR12. The sequence continues at coordinate 95,699 of QHRU01000048.1, read as the reverse complement.
AAACGGCTCGAAGATGATCACTTCCTCGCCCGGATTCAGGACCGCCAGCAGCGTCGACAACATCGTCTCGGTCGAGCCGCAGCACACGGTCACGTGGCGCTCGGGATCCACGTCCATGCCGTAGAACTTCCGGTACTTGTCGGCGATGGCGGTTCGCAGACCGGGCGTGCCCCAGGTGATGGCGTACTGGTGGAAGTCGCCGTCGATGGCGCGATGCGCGGCCTCGAGCAGCTCCCTGGGCGGCGGGAAGTTCGGCATGCCCTGGGCGAGGTTCACGCCGCCCAGCTGGCTCACCACGCGCGTCATCTCGCGGATGACGGACTCGGTGAAGCCCTGCACGCGCTCCGAGATGCCGATCACGCGATCACGTCGCGCTCGATCGGGTCGACCTGCACGCCTTTGTCCTTCAGCCACTTCACGCCGCGCGCCAGCGTGTCCTCGCCCGCCTCCATCTCCAGCGCGACCCAGCCGTAGTCTTCCTTCACGTCGGCGCGCCGGATGTTGATGACGATGTCGAAGTCCTTCACCAGGTGATAGAGGATGGGCTCCTGGATCAGGTTCGAGGGAAACGTCAGCCGCACGCGCGTGCGGGTCATAGCCAGCACGCTCCTACCGACCTCCCGCAATGGCGGGCACGATCGACACCGCGTCGCCGTCCTTGAGGGCGGTCTTCTTGCCGTCCATGAAGCGGATGTCTTCCTCGTTCACGTAGATGTTGATGAAGCGGCGCAGCTCGCCGCTCTCGTCCACCAGCCGCTCCTTGAGCCCGGGGAACTGGCGCTCGAGGTCGGCCACGACGTCGTCCACCGTGCTGCCCCTGGCGGACACCTCGGCGTTGCCCTTCGTGACCTGGCGCAGCGGGGTGGGAATGCGGACCGTCACCGGCATCGTCGTCTCCTTGTTCATTCGCTCGCCTCGGACGGTGGGGCCCCAGCCCCACGACGTCCTGCGGCTCGCACTACCATGTCAGCTCGCCTGGTTCTTGAGATCGGCCAGCGCGCGATCGAAGGCGGACAGCGAGGGCTTGATCTTCACGTGCGCCTCCAGCCGCTCGTAGAGCGCGTCGGGCGTCTTGAGCCCGTTGCCGGTGATGCTGATGACCACCGACTCGCCGCGCGGGATCACGCCCGTCTCGATCAGCTTCTTGGTGACGGCCACCGTGACGCCGCCCGCCGTCTCGGTGAAGATGCCCTCCGTCCGTGCCAGCAGCAGCATCCCCTCGATGATCTCCTCGTCGGTGGCGTGCTCGCCGTGGCCCCCCGACTCCTTCGCGACCTTGTAAGCGTAGTAGCCGTCGGCGGGGTTGCCGATGGCGAGCGACTTCGCGATCGTGTTCGGCCGCACCGGCCTGAGCACGTCGCTGTCGTTCTTGATCATGGTCACGATGGGCCCGCAGCCGAGCGCCTGCGCGGCGTGCATCTTCGTCTTCACGGGGCCGTCGATCAAGCCGAGCGTCTTGAGCTCCTTGAGGGCCTTCCAGATCTTGGTGATCAGGGAGCCGCCCGCGCAGGGCACGATAATATGCTGCGGTGTCCGCCAGCCCAGCTGCTCGGCGATCTCGTAGCCGAACGACTTGGAGCCTTCCGAGTAGTACGGCCGGAAGTTCACGTTCACGAACGCCCAGCGGTACTTGTCAGCGATCTCCGAGCAGAGGCGGTTCACCTCGTCGTAGGTGCCGTGCACCGCGACCAGGGTCGGGTTGTAGACGAGCGTGCCCAGGACCTTGCCCTGCTCGAGGTCGGCCGGGATGAAGATGTAGGACTTCAGGCGTCCTTCGGCTGCGTGAGCGGCCACCGAGTTGGCGAGGTTGCCCGTCGAGGCGCAGGCGACGGTGTCGAACCCGAACTCCCGCGCCTTCGTCACCGCCACCGCCACCACGCGGTCCTTGAAGGACCAGGTCGGATGGCAGACGGAGTCGTTCTTGATCCAGACCTCCTTGCAGTCGAGCTCCTCGGCGAGGTTCTGCGCGCGGATCAGCGGCGTGAAGCCGACGTGGTGCCCGACCGCGACCTCACCCTCGATGGGCAGCAGGTCCTTGTAGCGCCACATGCTCGGCGGGCCGGCCGCGATCGACTCGCGCGTGACGACGCCCTTGAGCGCCTCGTACTGGTAGTCGACCTCGAGCGGACCGAAACAGAACTCGCAGACATGAACGGGGGTCGCCGGATACTGACGCCCGCACTCCCGGCACTTCAGGCCCTTCAGCTTCGCCATGGCGTCTCCATCGGTAGGGGAATTGAGCCCCGAGTTTTGCTGCACCGACAGCAAGACATTTTAGTTACTAAAGCATATCCAGCGGGAAATACAAGGGCAGCGCGAAATGAAGGTATGCTCGCTTCGTGCGTCCGCTCGTGCTGCTGCTCGGCTTCGGCGTGGCGTTCGCCGCGGCGTCGCTCGGCGGCTCGATGCTCGGCTTCGACGACCATCCCGGCCAGCTCTATCGCGTCTGGCACGTGATGAACTACGGCCCGGCGCCGTGGGCGTGGGACCGCGGCTGGTGGGCGGGCTATCCGGAGCTGCAGTTCTATCCGCCCGGGTTCGCGTACCTCGGCGCGCTCTTCGCGTGGCCGACCACGGGCGTTCTCGACGTCGGGACGGTCTACCAGGCGCTGCTCTGGCTCGCCTATCTCCTGCCCGGAGTCACGACGTACGTCGTGCTCGCGCGGCTGACCGGCCTGCGTTGGCTCGCGCTGCCCGGGGCCTTCGTCGCGCTCACGCTGTCGGCGGGGCTGGCCAGCGGCGTGGATGGCGGCGTGCGCACGGGGATGGTCGGAGCGCGCCTCGCGTGGGCGCTCTTGCCGTCCCTGCTGGGGTTCCTGGCGCGCTGGGCCGAGGACGAGCGTCCGCTGTCGCCGGCGGTGCCGCTACTGCTCGCCGCCGTCACGCTGCTGCATCCCGCTCAGCTGCCGGCGGCGGTGGCGCTGGTGGTGCTGGCCGCCTGCGCCCGGGGGCCGTGGTGGCAGCGAGCCCGCGGGGCTCTCCGCGCGCTGATCCTGGCGGCGGCGCTGACCGCGTTCTGGACGCTGCCGCTGTTCCTCCGGTTGGCGGAGACGCGCGCGCTGGCGTGGGGGACGCTTTCGCTCGGCGAGGTCGCGCGCCCGCTGCCGATCGTCCTCGCGGCCCTGGCCGTCGCCGGCCTGCTCGACCGCACTCCCGCGGGCGCCGGCGAGCGTCTGGCGCTCTGGTGGCTCCCCGCGATGGTCGTGGTGACCGCGCTCGATCGCCTGGCGGCGGAGCCGCTCGGCATCCGCTGGCTGCCAGCCGCTCGCGTCGTCGACGGCGCCTGGATCGCGCTCGTCGTCGCCGGCGGCGTGGGCGCGGCGCGGCTGGCGCGGCGCCTCGACGCGATGCCGATCATGGAGCGCCTGGGCGTCTCGCCGCGCAGCCCGGCGTTCGGGCTCGGTGCCGCCGCGCTGTTCGCGCTGCTCTCGCTGGGCAGCGACACGCTGATGCTCCGGCCGGGCGCCGGGGTCTGGCCCTCGCTGTCCTCGATCGAGCGCGGTCTGCGCCTGCCGGATTTCTGGAGCTTGCTCGGCCGGCTGCCGGAGGGGCGCCTGCTGTTCGTCCGGTCGGGCGTGCCGCTGGTCTATGGCGGGAACTGGTGGCGGCCGCACACCCACGTGACCGCGCTGACGCCGGTCGGCGGCGGCCGCGACATCGTGCACGGCACCTTCACGCATCCCTCACCCATCGCCGCCCTCGTCTACCGCGGCGACGCCGGGCCCGGCGCCATCACGCAGCTCGCGGAGCAGCTCGACGGCCGCACGCTCTTCGGCGAACGACTCGAGGCGCTGGACCCGGCGCGCTTCGCGGCGCTGGCCGACCGGCTGGGCGTCGCGGTCGTCGTCGCGCTGGAGGACGACGTCACGCAGCTCGGCTGGCTGGCCGAGAGCACGGCCTTCCGGCGCCGGCTTTCGCTGGCGCCCTTCGTCGTCTTCACACGCGAGAGCGCGGTGGCGCTGCCGACCCCACGCGACGGCGTCTGGCGCACCACCCTCGCCGGCGAGGCGGGCGGCTGGACGTGCGCGCGCGTCGCCTACTATCCGCTCTGGCGGGCGGACGCGGACGGCGCGCCGCTCCCGACGCGCCGCGGCGCCGACGGGCTCCTCGAGGTGCGGCTCACGCGCGCGCTCCAGACGGTCACGCTGCGCTACGATCCGGGCGTCCCGGAGCTCGCCGGCGTCGTGCTCAGCGCTGTCGCGCTGGCGGCGTGGGCCGTCTCCGCGTGGAGATCCGGCTAGCCCTTGACCGCGGCCGCGCCGGCGTCGGCGCACTCCTGGTCCTGCTCGCCGGTGCCGCCCCCGCAGCCGATGCCGCCGATCACCCGCCCGCCGACGACGATGGGCGCGCCGCCGAGGGTCGGCAAGACGTCACCCTGCGCCACGATCGGCATCACCTGCCAGAAGCCCCAGCCCTTGGCGCCGAGCGTCGTCAATTCGGCCGTGCTGCGCCGGAACGCGGCCGCGGCCGTCGCCTTGGCGCGCGACGTCTCCGGCGTGAGGAAGCCGGTGCCGTCGCCGCGCGCGCTCAGGACGAGACGCCCGGCCTCGTCCACCACCGTCACCGTCATCGGCGAGCCGAGCGCCTTCGCCTTGCCCTGCGCCGCCTTCACGGCGGCTTCTGCCATCGCGAGCGTGAGGTCGATCATGGACGTCTCCTGACTGGTGTGATGGGGGGCCCCGACATGGCCCCCCAAACCCCCCAAGCGCTCGGGCCGCCCCGGCGCAGCCGTGACGGCCCTCGTTATCCCGACAGGCTCTTAGTCGGGTGCGATCACGTGGGTGAACATCACGGCACCGCCGTCGTCGACGAGACGGACCGTCAGGTGCGCGGCCTCGACGAGCACCTCGCCGAAGTTGAACACGCCGCCGCGGGCGAAGAGCGAGCGCGGGTTGAGGGTGACGTCGAGCGGCCGCGGCCGCCCCAGCGTCGCCGACAGCGGCCCGGCCACGAGCTCGTGGAACGACCACTCGGATGTCGGCTGGTGGCGGATCACCTCGGCGTGGTGGACGTCGGCCGCCACGAAGACGAGATTCTTCACGTGGTGGGCGCGGAAGTGCGCGAGGATCGCGTCGCGCTCGGTGACGAAGCCGCCGCCGTCCTGAGGCAGGCCGAAGAGATCCACGCCGGTCCACGAGTCGCGCGCGTCCGGCTTGCCGGTCGGAATCGACAGCGACACGCTCGTGACGACGACCTTCCAGACCGCGGTGGACGACGTCACGCCGTCGAGGAGCCAGCGCTTCTGGGCGGCCCCGAGCATGCTCTTGCCGGGGCCGTCGGTCTCCCGGTTCAGGCTGCGGTACTGGCGCGTGTCGAGGATAAAGACCTCGAGCAGGCGTCCCCACCGGAAGCGCCGGTAGAGGCGCGTGGGCTCCTCGGCCGGCGACGCGATCGGCCAGTAGTCGAGCATCGCCCGGCGCCCCGTGGGCATCAGCCCGTCGTGCGGGCCCGAGAAGTCGTTGCGCACCTCGTGGTCGTCCCAGATGGCGTAGACCGAGGTGGCGCGCAGCAGCGCCTGCAACGGCGGGTCCTCGCGCTGGTAGCGGTGGCGCGCGCGGTATTGCGCGAGCGTGCGGGCGCGGAACTCGGCGCCCGGCACCACGCCGGGCTTGTCGCACGGAACATCGGCGTAGATGGTATCGCCCACGAACAGGAAGAAGTCGGCGCGGCGCTCGAGCATCGGGCGGAAGATCCGGTAGCCGCCCTCCTGCGGCCGGCAGTATCCGCCGCCGCCCAGATCGCCCGACCAGAGGAACGTCACGCGCGCCGGCGCGTCCGGCGGCGGCGCGGTGACGAACTCCGCCTCGGCGCGCGCCTCGCCCTGGCTCACGCGCACCGCGTAGCGTGTCGCCGGCAGCAGCCCCGTCAGCGTCAGCGTGCCGGTGAGATCGCGGTCGGCCGTCACCGCGAGCGGACGGCGCGCCGGCGGCGCGGCGGCATTGATGACGCTATAGAGGACGTCGAGCGTGCCCGGACGCACCCCGCGCGCCCAGACGACCGCGCTCGTCGGCGCGACGTCGCCGGTCGCCACGAGGATCCCCGGCCCGGTTGCCGGCGCCACCGCGGCGAGGCCGAGCAGGACGACGAGCGTCGCGACGGCGCCGCTAGTGCGCGAACTTCGCCAGATGGGCCAGCGCCTCCTGCTCGAAATCCTCGAGCGACTGCCCGAAGGCCGCGGCAAAGTTGCCGCGCCGGTCTCCGCGCGTGGCGAAAGACCGGAAGTAGCCGACGACGCCGTCGAGGCCGTCGCGCGCGATCAGGTAGTCCGCGAGCAGGTAGGCCAGCTGGTACGTGGGCTGCGAACCCTCGCGCAGGTGACGCACGGTGAAGCCGCGCGGGGTGCCCAGCGTCGCGAGGTCGAGGCGCCGCGCCATGACGGGCTCATGGTCGCGCACGGCTTCCACGGCCACGAGCCGCCGCCGCACGACGGTGTCGAGCCGCAGGCGCTCGAGCACGCGGAAGGCCACCCACTCGGCCATGCCCTCGGCCAGCCATTGCTCGGCGCGCCCCTCGCCTTCCGCCAGCTCGATCTGCGAGACGTGCGCCAGCTCGTGGGCGACGAGCCGCACCCACTCCGCGCTGGCGACGTTCGCCTCGTGGTGCAGCAGCAGCAGCTGCCGGCGCTTGCCGACGCCGGCCGCGAAGTCGCTCAGCTCGGCAGCGCGGATGCGCGAGACGTGGCCGTCGTCCACGAGCCCCTGCTCGAAGATCGAGCGCGACGAGTACACGTAGACGGTCACCGTGTCGGGCAGGGGCAGGCCGAGGTCGCGCACGATGACGCCGGCGACGCTGCGCACCGTCGCCTCGTGCGACGAGAGGTCCAGCGCGGCGGGCGGCGCGGCGAGGGCGGCCGCCGGCTGCATGCGCACGGGCACGACGGTGCGTCCAGGCGCGCACCCCGCGGCGGTGAGCGCGGCGAGCACGAGACCGGCGAGACGTCGCACCCGTCTACCCGCGCGGCTCGACGATGCGCACGGGTTGCGGCGTGCTGACCAGCAGCACGCAGCCACCCTCGGACGCCACGGCGTGCTTGCCGCTCGGCGGGGTATAGAGGTAATCGCCCGCGGTGAGACGGTCAGCGCCGACGCGGAGGTCGCCCTCCACCACGAACACTTCTTCACCGCCCGGATGATCGTGCAGCGGAAAGCGGGCGCCGGCGTCGAAGCGTAGGAGGAACGTCGACGCGCCGGTCGCCTTGTCGCTGCGCAGAACCTTGATGACGACGCCGGACTGTTGCAGCGGCTTCCACCCGGTCTCGCCACTCCGCACGACGCTCATGCTGTCCCTCCGCGGCTCCGAGAGATTAGCAGATCGGCGCCCCGGCCGAGCGTGTCTGGAGTCAGACATACCGCGCGGGTCAGGCGCCGCGACGAGACTGACGGCCGAAGCGTCTCGGCCGGTCAGAGGCTACGCGGCGACGTCAGAACCGGTACTGCACGCCGACGTACGGCCCGTGACGCTCCGTGCGGTTCTCGAGGAGCCTGGTGTCGGCGTCGCCGGAGGTGAACCTCGCTGTCTCCGTCCCCTCACCCGACTTCACCCGCCAGTACTGGTAGCCGACCTCCACCGATAATCCGCGCCAGACGCGGAACGTCAGGCCGGCATCGGCCTGAACGCCCAGCCCGCCGGCCGCTTCACCGTGGAGGCTCGGGTCCTGCCGGAAATCGCCGCGACGGTGGTGGACGTCGTCCAGGATGCTGTACGACCACGGCAGCAGGAAGGCCCGCGCCTTGAGGCTGAGTCCGCCGAAGAGGGGGACCTGCGCGCGCCCGCCCAGACGAAGACTGTGCCAGTAGTAGTCCTGGGTGATGACCTTCGCGGTCGACGAGATCGTGGGAACGGCTGCCGGAAATGCGGAGGTGGCGCCGAAGGCGACGTAGGTCTCGTGCCAGTACTGGTACCCGCCGAGCGCATCGATGAAGCCGGGCTGCTCGCGGGCGCCCCAGCGTAGCGCGCGGAATCCGAGGTCGGCGTTCACGTAGAAGAGCCCGGTGTCGTCGACGTCGGAGCGCGTGCGCGAGGTCCGAGCGTCATGGTCGCGGTTGTTGAAGTCCTCGTCGATCAGGACGCCTTGCGAGATACCGCCGCCGCCCATGCTTCCCATGACCACGAATCGGTTCCACACGACGTCGAGGTTGACCTCGGAGACGACGCTGTCCACACCGCGCCAGCGGAGCTCGGACAGCGAGATGCTGTGGGTGCCGTAGCCGCTCGTCACCCATACGCGGCCGCCGACGGCCAGCGAGACGTCGGGCGGCAGCTGTGCCCACGCCGCCGGGGACGCTCCGACGGACGCGCACACCAGGCAGAGGATGATGGCGATGCGATGCATGCTCCCTCCTCGCGTAGCTCCGACGGGCCGCCCCGCCCGCTCAGACGAGCGGGTCGTAGTTGAAGTACTGGCCCGACGTGACGAGCGGCACCAGGTGGTGCTGGAGTGTGCCGGGGAAGATCTCGGCGATGCGCTCGGGCGTCCAGCCGTCCGCGTGGTGCACGCGCATGATCGGCCGCTCGTGGCCGAACAGCATGATCTCCTTGCCGCGCACGCCGAAGACCTGCCCGGTGATGTCCTTGGCGGCGTCGGAGGCGAGGAAGGCCGCCATGGGGGCGATGTGCGCGGGCGACATCTGCTTGACCTTCTCGACGCGCGCCTTCTGGGCCTCGGTCTCGGTCGGGATCGTTCCGATCATCCGCGTCCACGCGAAGGGCGAGATGCAGTTGGCGGTGACGTTGTAGCGCGCCATGTCGAGCGCGGTGACCTTCGTCAGCCCGAAGATGCCCAGCTTGGCCGCGGCGTAGTTGGCCTGGCCGACGTTGCCGATGAGGCCCGAGGTGGACGTCATGTTGATGAAGCGTCCCCACTTCTGCTCGCGCATGAGCGGCGCCGCCGCGCGCGTGACGGCGAAGGTGCCCTTGAGGTGGGTGTCGATGACGGCGTCCCACTCCTCCTCGCTCATGTTGAAGATCATTCGATCGCGCAGGATGCCGGCGTTGTTGACGACCACGTCGACACGGCCGAAGGCGTCGACGGCGGTCTTGACGATCGCCTGCCCGCCCGCCATCGTCGCCACCGACTCGTAGTTGGCGACCGCCTCGCCGCCGCCCTTGCGGATCTCGTTCACGACCTCGTCGGCGGGCGTCTTCTCGCCCCCGAGCCCGGCCGCCGACCCGCCGTAGTCGTTGACGACGACGCGCGCGCCCTGCTTCGCCATGAGCAGCGCGATCTCCCGGCCGATGCCGCGGCCGGCCCCCGTGATCACGACCGACTTGCCCTTCAGCGTCATGGCGCGTCCCTCCCCGACCCGAGTGAGAAACGGTCGACACCATACCACACCGCGTCATCGCTCGCGGGAGCGCGCGGTCCGCCGCGCCCGGTTCGCCGGGCCTATTGCCGCGCGGCTCGACGGGCCTCGAGCGAGGCGACGTAGGCGGCGCCGAACACGAACACGATGCAGGTGTAGTAGACGAACATCACGAAGGCGATGAGCACGCCCAGCGGCCCGTAGATCTGGTCGTACACGCTGACGCGGCGGATGTAGAGGCGGAAGACCTGCTTGGCGATCTCCCACAGGACCGCGGTCACGATGGCGCCGGTGAGCGCGGTGCTCGCGTGCGGCCGGCGGCGCGGCACGTAGCGGTAGCCGAAGTAGAACATCCCGGTGGACAGCGAAAGGCTGAAGGCCACCGCCGTCCAGTAGAGCCAGGCCCATGGCACGCCGATCGCCTCCAGGAAGTACTCCTGGAACCACTGGAAGATCGCGGTGACCACGGACGCCAGGAACAGCAGCACCGTGAGCAGGATGACCAGCACGGCGTCGAGCAGCAAGTTCCGCAGATAGTTCCCGTCGGCGCGCACGCCGAGCATGCGGTGCATGACGAGGCGCAAGGCGCCGAAGAGCGGCGTGGAGAAGAAGAGCAGGACGAGCATGCCCGTGACGCCGGACAGCGCACGCGTCTCCACGATGTGGAGCAGCACGACCGCGATCTCGCGCCGGTAGACGGGGAAGTTGCGCGCGAGCTGGCCCACCACCGCGTCGGCGGCGCGCTCGGTGGACAGCACGAAGCCCAGCGAAGAGACGCCGAGCAGCGTGAGCGGGATGCAGCAGATCAGGAAGAAGAACGCGAGCCCCGCCGCCAGGAAGAAGCCGCTCTCCGCGAAGAAGCGCGAGAACGCGCCGCGGATGGCGAGCATCGGCCGCGGCTCAGAGCAGGCCGCGCACCAGGCCTCCGTCCACCTGGATCGCCGTGCCGGTGACGTAAGAGGCGCGCTCGGAGGCGAGGAAGACGATGACGTTGGCAAACTCCTCGGGGGTGCCGACGCGTCCCAGCGGAATGTCGGCGCTGCTTTGCGCCAGGTACGCCTCGCGCGAGAGCCCCGAGGCCTTGAGCCCGCCCATGAGGCGGTCGGTCATGATCCGGCCCGGGCAGACGGTGTTGAAGGTGATGTTGTCCTTGCCGAAGCGGCCGGCGAGGGTCTTGATCAGGCCGTTCGTGCCGGGACGCACGGCGTTGGAGAGCAGCAGGTCCGGCAGCGGCTGCTTGACCGACACCGACTGGATCGTCAGCACTCGGCCCCACTTCCTGGCCTGCATGCCCGGCAGCACGGCGCGCACGAGCCGCACCACCGAGAGCAGCGAGAGCTCGAACGCCTGCTGCCACTGCTCGTCCGACATCTCCTCGAAGAAGCCGCGCGCGGGCCCGCCCGCGTTGGCCACGAGGATGTCGACGCCGCCCCACTGCGACGTCACCCGCTGCACGAGCGCCTCGACGTCCGGCTTCCTGGTGACGTCGGCCGGCATGGCCAGGACCTCGGCCCCGGTGGTGGCGCGCACCTCGTCGGCCGCCGTCTTGAGATCACTCTCGGTGCGCGCGCACATCGCGACCCTGGCGCCCTCCGCTCCGAGGGCGAGCGCGCACGCCTTGCCCATGCCCTTGCTGGCCGCCGTCACCAGCGCCACCTTGCCCTTCAGTCCGAGATCCATGGAGCTCTCCTTTGTATTCGCGGCTTTTTCGCCAGCGGCCTCTAGATTTGCTTGAAGAATTCCGCGCGGTCGCCCGTCGTGACTTCCAGACGGCGAAGCCGCTTGTCGCGCATCACCTCGAGCGTGAGCCGCTCGCCCGGTCCGTGACGCCAGAGCGAGAGGTAGAGCTCCTTGCGGCTGGGCACCTCCTCGGCGTTGAGCGACACGATGACGTCGCCCTCCTGCAGCCCGCCGCGGTCGCTCGGGCCCTCCGGCACGATGCCCAACACCACCACGCCCTCGTCCACCGCGTGGGCGAAGACGCCGAGCCACGCGCGCTTGGGCCGGCTCACCACGCGGCCGTAGCGGAGCAGCTCGCTCGCGTGCTCGCGGTAATTGTCGACGGGGATCGCGAGCGAGCAGCGCACGATCTCGTTGAGGGGCAGGTAGACCACGCCGAGCAGCGCCCCCGTCATCGAGAAGAGCCCGCCGCCGCCGAAGCCGGGGTTCTGCGCGCTGCTGACGATGCCGTGCTCGAGCAGGTATTCCCAGTACGCCTCGAACTCGCCGAGGTAGGTCACGAGCCCGCCGCTGATGCGCCGCTCCTGGGGGCCCGTGGACGCCACCGCGATCACCGGCTCGCCGCAGGTGAGATCGGTGCCGCCCGCAAGCGGCACCGCGGTGAGGCCCTGGCGCTTGACGCGCACGAGGGCGAGGCCGACCTCGAAGTCCTGCGCCACCACCTCCGCCTTCACGCGGCGGCCCTTGAGAAAGCCGACGTCGACGGTGCTCGCGCCCATCACGACGTAGTTGACGGTGAGAACGAGGCCCGAGGGGTCCACGATGACGCCGCTGCCCATGCGCTCGTTGCCGAGGATGCGCGAGGAGGGATGCGCTCTGGGCACCATCGCGTGCAGGTTCACCACGGCGCCGAGCAGGTGGCGCGCGAACTCGACGGAGACGTCCATCAGGCCCGGCCGCCGAGGTGGCGCGCGAAGAACTCGCCCACGCGCCGGTGCGCGTCGGCGCTGGCCGCGGCGTCGAAGCCGACGGTGGCGCCGCAGCACCGGCCGGTCTTGGCGTTGCGGTTCTCGACCTCCGGCAGGAACACGCGCGGCTGGCCCTCGACGTCGAAGTAGTGGACGGCGCCCGGATAGACGACGAGGGCGACGTCGGCGCCCTTGGCGCGCTGCTTCGTCACCAGTTCCTCGCACTCGGCGGGGCTCGTCCAGTCGTCGTCACCGCCGATGAGGATCAGCAGCGGCTTTACGGACAGCTCGTTGATCAACGACAAGCAAGCGCCCGGGTAGACGGCAACGGCGGCCCGATAGCCCGGCGGCGGGATCTCGACGCCGCGGCGCTTCGCGCGCTCGGCCGTCGGCCCGTTCACGGCCGCCATGGAAAAGGCGCCGCCGTTCGACCAGCCGATGATGCCGATGCGCTCGCGGTGCACGTACGGCCGCGCATGCAGCCACCTGAGGGCGCCGATCGCGTCGTCGAAGCGCGCCGTGTTCGGCAGATCCTCGCCGGGCGTGCACTGCTCGCCGAGGCCGCGCGACCCCCACGAATCCACCACGAGCGCGACGTAGCCGCGCTCGCGGAACCACCGCCCCCAGTCCCGGACGGATCGCGACACGCCGTGGCAGCCGTGCATGAGCACGATCGCCGGAAACGAGCCCCGACCCTCGGGACGGAATTCCTCGGCCTTCACGCGCACCGGCGCGCCGGGAGTGACGTTGTCGAAGGAGACGCGGCCGGTGGCACAGGCTGCCAGAAAGACCGAGGCGGCGATCGCCGCCCAGGCGTGACGAGGCATGGCACGAGCATACACCGAGGCGCGGGTATAGAATCCGCGCATGGCCTCCGACGTCCGCCTCGTCGTCTACAGCGACTATCTCTGACCCTGGTGCTATCCGGCGGCGGTCCGCCTCCGGCGATTACAAGAGCTGCGAGGTCCGTCGCTCGTGATCGAGCACCGCGCGTTTCCGCTGCGTCCCGCGCCCGTGCCGCCGGTGCCGTTCAAGGGCACCTATCGCGAGGCCGGCTGGCAGCGCTGCGGCGCGATGTCCGCGGTCGACGGCATCGCGTTCACGCCGTGGCCGCACGCGACGATGCCGAACTGGAGCCTGCCCGCGCTGGAGGCGGCGAAGTGCGTGGCGCGGCAGAGTGACGAGCTCTTCGAGCGCGTCCATCCGCGGCTCTACGAGGCGTACTTCACGAAGAGCCTCGACATCGCCGACCCTCGCGTGGTCGCCGACATCGTCGCCGCCGAGGGCGTCGACATGACGCGGTTCAACGCCGATCTCGAGTCGGGTGCCGGCCGCGAGGCAGTGGTGAAGGACTACGAGGCCGCCGTCGCCGAGGGCGTGCGCTCGATCCCGACCGTGATCGTGCCGGAGACCGGCCGCGCGCTCGTCGGTCTCGTGGACGCCACCATGTATCGCGCCGCCGTCGAGGAAGCCGCCGGCTGAGCACGCCGCCGCCCCTGCTGTTCGGCGCCGACGCGACGCCCGGGCTTGTGGCCGCCGCCCTCGCCGACGACGGCCGCGCCATCCGCCTCTGGATCCGCGACGGCACCGCCACGCGGGTCGAGGCCGTTGCCTTCACGCCGTTCCTCCTCGCCGCCGACGAGGCCCTCGTGGGCGACGCCGCCGGGCTCGTCGCGCTGACGCGCCTCGAGGGCGCGGGCGACCTCCGCTGGCTCGCGCGCTTCGGCGCCTGGAGCGCCGCGCTCGCCGCGCGCGATCGCTGCCGCGAGGCGACCGGCTTGCAGGCGAACGCGCCGGAAGCGCCGTACCGCTTCTTCCCCGACCCCGTCCACCAGTACCTCCTGATGGCCGGCCGCACGTCCTTCGGCGGCCTGCGCTTCGGCGACCTGCGACGTCTGGCGCTCGACATCGAGGTCGTGACGACGGAGGGTTACGAGTTCCCGTCGGCGGCGCGCGAGGGCGACCGCATCGTCGCCATCGCGCTGGCCGACCCGGTGGGCTTCCGCCACGTCCTGCGCGGCGATCGCCTGGACGAGCCGGCGCTGCTCGCCGAGTGCGGCCGAATCATCCGCGAGCGGGATCCCGACGTGATCGAGGGCCACAACGTCTTCCGCTTCGACCTCGAGTACATCGAGGCGCGGGCGCGGCGGCACGACGTGGCGCTGGCGTGGGGCCGCGACGGCAGCCCGATGCGCAGCCGGCCCGCCCGCCTGTCCGTGGCCGAGCGCACGATCGGCTTCCGCCGCTACGAGATCGCGGGCCGCCACGTCGTCGACACGTGGATGCTCGCGCAGCTGCACGACATCGGCGCGCGCGACCTGCCGTCGTTCGGGCTCAAGGACATCGCGCGGCATCTCGGCGTGGCCGCCGCCGACCGCACGTACGTCGACGCCGCCAACGTCGCTCGGCAGCTCGCCGACGACGCCGACCGGTTGATGGCCTATGCGGGCGACGACGCGGTCGAGACGCTGGCGATCTCCGCGATCCTCTCGCCGCCTTACTTCGCCCAGGCGCGGCTGGTGCCCTTCGACTACCAGTCGACCACGCTGCGCGGGTCGGCGGCCAAGGTCGACGCGCTGCTGCTCCGCGAATATCTCAGGAAGGGCCGCGCGGTGCCGCGGCCGCGGCCGGGCCAGTCCGTCGGCGGCGGGCTCACCGCCATCTGGCACCAGGGCGTGGCGGCGCCCGTGCTGCACGTGGACGTGACGTCACTCTACCCGTCGCTCATGATCGGGGGCCGCGTGGCGCCCGCGTGCGACGAGCTGGGCGTCTTCCTCGACCTTCTCACCCATCTGCGCGACGTGCGCGTCGCCGCCAAGCGCGCGGCCCAGGCCGCCGCCAGCGAGGAGGAGCGCCAGCACCAGCTCGCGCTGTCGCAGTCCTTCAAGATCCTCATCAACTCCTTCTACGGCTACCTCGGCTTCTCGTCGGCGCACTGGAACGACTTCGAAGCCGCCAACCGCGTGACCGCCGACGGCCGCGCCATCGTGACGTCGATCGTCGAGCGGCTGCGGACGCTCGGCGCGACGCCGATCGAGGCGGACACCGACGGCGTCTACTTCACGCCGCCGCCGGGCCACGCGCCCGACGACGACGCGCGACTGCTCGACGGCGTGGCCGCGAAGCTGCCCGCCGGCATCACGCTCGAGCTCGACGGCCGCTATCCCGCGATGTTCTCGTACAAGATGAAGACCTACGCGCTGCTCGACGAGCGCGGGCGCGTGACGCTCAAAGGCTCGGCCTTCCGCTCGCGCGGGCTCGAGCCGTTCCAGCGCCGGCTGATCGACGAGCTCGTGCGCCTCCTGCTCGCCGGCCGAGGCGCCGACGCCCAGGCCGTGGTCGACCGCTGGCTGGGTGACTTCGCCGCCCACCGCCTGGACGTCCGGGCCTTCGCGCGGACCGAGACACTTCAAGAATCACTCGAAGTTTATCGGGAGCGCCTCACGGCCGGCCTGCGGCCCGCGGCCGCCGCCTACGAGCTGGCCGCGGCGAGCGGCCGCCCGGTCCAGCCCGGCGATCAGATCTCCTATTACGTCGCGGGCCGCACGGCGCGCGTCGCCGTCAACGAGACGGCGAAGCTGGCGAGCCTGTGGGACCCCGCCCGTCCGGACGAGAACGTGGAGTACTACCAGTCGAAAGTGCTCGAGACCTGGGAGCGCTTCCGCCGCTTCACCGAGCAGGAGGGGCTCGTCCCCTATATGGACGACGCGCCGGAGTCGCCGCAGCTCAGCCTCTTCTAGGAAGATGGGGGGCCTCGAAGGGCCCCCCATACCCCCCAAACGTTCGGAGCGCCCGGGGTGAACCCGGGCGCTCCTCTGCTCCGTGGCGCTCCTCGATTTCGCGACAGGCTCCTGGCTTCATCGCCCCGTGTTACCGTAGGTATGCCTATTCGCAATTCAATGTATGCCGATCGGTACATGGAGGCGCCATGAGGGGGAAACGGACGCTGAAACGCAAAGCGTTCTTCGTCGACGAAGGGGCGGTCCGGCGCGCCCGGCGCACGCTCGGGGTCGCGAGCGACGGGGAGGCGGTCCGCCTCGCGCTGGATCGCGTCAACGAGGGCGATCGCTTCTGGACGTTCATGGCGCGCAGCGGCGGCAGGCTCAAGCCGGGGAGCATCCGCCGACCATGACCGGCGCGTGAAGCTCGCTATTCTCGACACCAGCGTCTACATAACTCACGGAGAGCACAAGCTGTCCGACGTCGTATTGACCGCGTTGCGACGAGCGTACGTCGTCCGTCATTCCGCCGTCGTGCTGTCCGAGCTGCGGCGCGGGACCTCCACCAATGCCGGACGGCGATGGGTCGCCGAGCTCGCGCGAGCGGCCACGGCAATTTGGGCGCCTGCCGCGGCAGACTGGTGGGACGCTGGTCGGCTCATTCAACAGTTCGGCGACGCCCGTCACTGGAACACGAGCAAACGACGCGATTTCCAGAACGACGCTCTCATCGCACTGACCGCTAAACGCCATGGGGCGACCGTGGTGACGGCCGACCGGGCCGACTTCGAGCTGCTCGGGAGCGCGCTGCACATCCAGGTCCGCTTCGTGTGACGCGGGGGACGCCGGATGACCGCCATTGCCGTGGTGGGAGTGGGAGCGATCGGAGGCGTGGTGGCCGCGAGCCTGGCGGCTCTCGAGCGAGACCTCCCGCTCTGCGTTCGCGAGCCTTTCGACGAGCTCGTCGTCCAGACCCCACGCGGCATCTTGAAGGCCAGACCGCAGGTCGCGACGAGCGTCGAGGGCCTTCGTCCCGTTCCGTGGGTGCTCCTCGCGACCTCGGGACGCGACCCTTCTTCCCGTCGTCGTCGAGTGCGGGGCCGCACGGCGTGCGCCCGGTCAGGTGATTCAGCGCACGGAGGCCACGCTCACCGTTCCGGACAATCCCGCAGGCCGCGCCTTCGCCGACCTCTTTGCCGGAGGGGATATCGCGCTCCATCTCACGGCGGACTTCCGCACCGCGGCCTGGCGGAAGCTCTGCCTCAACGTCGCGGGCGGCGCGATCACGGCGCTCACGGACCGCAGCCTCGAGGTGATGCGCCAGCCGGACGTCGCGCGCCTCGCGCGCGACCTCGTCCTCGAGTGCGTGGCGGTGGGCCGCGCCGCCGGAGCGATCCTCGATGAGGGCCTCGCGGACGAGATCGTCGCGTCGATGATCGAGGGGCCCGGTGAGGCGGGCACCTCCCTCCTCGCAGACCGCCGTGCTGGACATCCCCTCGAAGTCGATGCGAGGAACGGCGCGGTCGTCCGCATCGGCAAGCAGCACGGTATTGCGACACCCTTGAACCGCGCGATCACCACGCTTCTCGCCGCCTTGAATCAAGAGACGTAGCAAGAACGAAGGCCCGGAGACGCTGTCCCCGGGCCTCCTCTGGATCCAACCGCCGCGTCTTTCAGCGGCGCCAGCCGCCTCCCCCGCCCGGGCCGCCGCCGGGCCGCCCGCCACGGTCACCGCGCGGGCCACCGCCGCCGGCACCACGTTGGGGTTGCGGGCGCGCCTCGTCCACTACTAGATTACGATCGCGGAAGAGCCGCCCGTTCAGCATCTCGACCGCCTTCGTCGCCTCTTCTTTCGTCGCCATTTCGACGAAGCCGAATCCGCGGGGGCGGCCAGTGAACTGGTCGGTGATGATCCGCACCGTCTCCACGGTCCCCGCCTGCGCGAACAGCTCGCGAAGGTCTTCCTCCGTGGCCTGAAAGGAAAGATTGCCGACGAACAACTTTGCCGCCATCTCGCGAAACCTCCTGCCCTTATTGCAAGCGGCGAGATAGGGAACCCCAGCCTGCGCTAGGGAAAGATAATGACAGGAGGCGACGCATGTCAAGGCGCCCGCAGAGGCCGAATAACTTTGGCCGAGGCGCCCCCGGCCGCCGAGCCGCCGACGCCTCGTTCCTCGTCTCAGGCGTAGACGCCCCGCGTGGCCCCTCCGTCGACGGTGATGCAGATTCCGGTGATGAACGAGGCGCGCGCCGAGGCCAGGAAGCACACGACGTCGGCGATGTCCTCGGGCGTCGCGATGCGGCCGAGCTTGTAGGGCGCCTGGGCGGTCGCGCGCATCTCGTCGACCGTCTTCCCCGCCGCCTTCGCCTGCTGCTCCATCAGCTGGTCCCAGCGCTCCGTGCGCGTCGCCGCCGGCGACACCGCGGTGACCAGGATGCCGCACTCCGCGCCCAGGTCGGCGAGGCCCTTCGTGAAGTTCACGAGCGCGGCATTGGCGGCGCCGCCCGGCAGATAGGTCGCCGTCGGGTTGCGCGCGGCCGCCCCCACGACGTTGACGATGCGCCCGCCGCCCTGGGCCTTCATGATCGGGAACACGGCGCGGGCCATGCGGATGTAGCCCATGAGCTTGAGGCTCCAGTCGTTGAGCCACTGCGCGTCGGGCATGTCCAGGAAGCCGCCGCCGCGGATGGCGCCGGCGTTGTTGACGAGGACGTCGATGCGACCGCCGCCGGCGCGCCTGGCCTCCTCCACCACGCGCTCGACCTCCGCCAGCTGCGAGAGGTCGGCACCGACGGCGACTGCGTCTTTCTTGCTGCGTGCGCGCGCCTCGGTGACCAGCTTGTCGAGCGCCGTCTTGTCCCGCGCCACCGCCACCACCCGCGCGCCCTCGGCCGCCATCCCGAGCGCGATCGCGCGGCCGATGCCGCGGCTGGCGCCCGTCACCACCACCACCTTGTCGTTGAGCTCGAGATTCATACGCTCTCCTCTCTGTCGCTCGCGTCAGTCGTAAGCTCGGGAAATGGCGGCGGCTTCGCCGCCGGCAGCCGGGTGACCGCCTCCGCCGTCGCCCGCGCGAAGGCGTCGAAGTCGCGCCCGCCGAGCCGTCGGCCGTAGAGGCGCGCGGCGCCCTCCATCAACAGGGATCGCGCGCCGGCGATGTTGTCGTTGGCGAGATGCTGCCAGCCGACGGCCGCCTGGATCACGCCCTGCAGCGCCTCCCGGGTTTCGCCGCTCGCCGCCATCCAAAGCGGCTCGAGCAGCTCGTGCACCTCGAAGTGCAACCCCGCCTCGTAGAGCGTGGCCGCCGCCTCCAGCGCGGCGCCGAGTCCCCGCTTCGCGGACGGCCGACGCGCCGCCAGCGCCTCGCTCGCCCGCCGCGCGCGCTGCGCGAGCAGGTCCCTCCACTCATGCTCGTCCGCCGCCAGCCACGCGTCGGGCGCGTCCGCCAGCCTCGCCAGCGCGCGCCGCGCCTGCACGTCGTCGACGGCCTCCAGAATTGTCGCCGCCAGCCGGTTGCGCAACTGCAGCGGCAGCGTCCGGATCACCCGATCGACCGCGGCTCCGAGGCCGGAGGTGACGGCTGCAACGGTCCCGGGCGAACGAGCGGCGGAGCCGGCGACACGTCCGGCGGCGCTGCCGGGCGCGGCGTGACCCCGCGCCGGGACAGGGTCGCGCCGGGCAGCCGCTCGGCGCGGCTGCCGGCCAGCAGATCGTGGAGCGCGCGCTTGTCTTTGCGCAGCCCGCCGATGATCTGGCCGATCCCGAAGGTGACGAAGAGCGCGCCCCAGAACGCGACCGCGCGCAGGAAGGCGGCGCCGAGCGGCAGCGCGCCGCCGTCGAGGGCGACGACGCGGACGCGCGTGGCGAGCTTGCCGAGCGTCTGGCCGGCGATCGTGTGCAGGACCGTGGGATACGCGACGGCGAACACGAACGTGAAGAAGGCGACGGCGGGCATCGTCCCCTCGCCTCTCGAGCCGTAGCGCGCCGTGGCGATCAGCTGCAGGAGGAACTGGGCGACCATGATCACGAGCAGGTCGATCAGGAACGCGCCGAGCCGGATCCAGAAGCCGGCGGGATGGGTCGCGGCCGGAGTCGCCCCGTTCATGGCGCGTATAATACCCGCATGATCTCGGTGCGCGACGGGCAAGCGCAGATTCTCGCCCGCATCGGCGCGCCGCTCGCGCCCGAGCTGTTGCCGCTCACGCGCGCGCTCGCGCGCGTCCTCAGCGACGACTTCGCCGCGCCGTTCGACGTCCCTCCCGCCGACAACTCCGCGGTGGACGGCTACGCCGTCGGCAGCGCGGACATCCCGGCCCGTGGCACCCGTGACCTCGTCGTGATCGGCGACCTCGCCGCGGGCTTCGTCTTCGAGGGCAAGCTCGGCGCCGGGCAGGCGCTGCGCATCATGACGGGGGCGCCGATGCCCGCCGGCGCCGACACCGTGTATCCGCAAGAAGTCGTGCAGCGCGGGAGCGACAGCATCCGGGTCGGGCCCATCGACAAGGGCGCCAACGTGCGGCTCGCGGGCGAGGACGTCCGGATGGGCGAGGTCGTCATCGAGGCGGGCAGCGTGCTGCGACCGCAGGAGATCGGCCTGATGGCCTCGCTCGGCGCCTGGCAGGTCTCGGTGCGCCGGCGGCCGCGCGTGGCCCTGCTCTCGACGGGCGACGAGGTCGCCGAGCCGGGCACGCCGCGCCGCCCCGGGCAGATCTACGACGCCAACCGCTTCACGCTGCGCGGCTCGATCGAGCAATGCGGCGGCGAGGTGATCGATCTCGGCATCGTTCCCGACGTGCGCGACACGCTGCGCGCCAGCCTCGAAGACGCGGCGCGCGCCGCCGACGTCGTGGTGACCTCCGGCGGCGTCTCCGTCGGCGTCTACGACCTCGTGAAGGACGTGCTCCAGGAGCTGGGCGCCATCGATTTCTGGCAGGTGGCCATGCAGCCCGGCCGTCCCTTCGCCGTCGGCCGCATCGGCAGCGCGCTCTTCTTCGGGCTGCCCGGCAACCCGGTGGCCTCGCTGCTGTCGTTCCTGCTCTTCGTGCGCCCGGTGCTCTACAAGCTCGCGGGCCGCCGCCGGCTCTTCCCCGAGACCTGGCAGGCGCGCGCGCTGGAGCCGATGCGCAAGAAGACCGGCCGCACCGAGTACAAGCGTGGGATCCTCGCGTTCCGCGACGGCGACTGGGAGGTGTGCACGACGGGGCCGCAGGGCTCGGGCATCCTCTCGTCGATGGTGGCCGGCAACTGTTTCGTCGTCCTCGAGGAGGCGCGCGGCGACGTGAAGGCCGGCGAGCGCGTGACCGTCGAGCCCTTCGAGGCGCCCTGACGATGCCGGCCGCCCTCACCGTCGAGCTGATCGACCGCGCGCGCGCAACGGTGCCCGCCCTGCTCGCCGACGCGGCGCGACGGCTGCCACGCCTCGTCTACGCGGATATGAGACTGGAGGTCACGGAGAGCCGCCACGCGATCGCCGAGAACGGTGCCGAGCGCTCGTCCGGTGACGACTACGCGTGCACGGCCGGCGTGCGCGTGCTCGCGGGCGACCGCGCGGTGGCGCCGGGATGGATCGGGATCGTGCTCGGCGCCGCCGACGTGCCCGCGCTCGAGCGGCGGCTGGCCGAGGCGCTCGAGCGGGCCTACCGGCGCGCGATGGCCAACGCCGAGCACAAGGCGACGGCGCGCGAGAAGTTCGGGCCGCTCGGCGACGCGCTCGCCGACCTGCGCCTCCACGCGGTGGACGTCCGCTCGGATGTCGTTCCCGCCGTCTATCGGATCGATCCGCGCTCGGTGCCGCTGGCGGACATGGTCGCCGTGGCCACCGACGTCTCGCGCGCGATCGCCGCCGCGCAGCCGAGCGTGCGCTACAACTGGGTCCCGGTCCTCACGCAGCTCACCCGCGAGCTGTTCGCCTCCACCGAGGGCGCGCTGATCGACCAGGCGTTCGCCCTCACGCAAGGCGCGGCCTCCGTGGTCGCGGTCGGGGCCGAGACGAGCCAGGAAATCTACGACGTCATGGGGCATCAGCGCGGCTGGGAGATCATCGGCGAGGGTGTCGACGAGCCGCTCCTCGGCTTTCCGCCGTTTCGCGATTTCGCGCTGGCCCTGGCGCGCGACGCGGCCGAGCTGGCGGCGGCGCCCGCGCTGCCGACCTCCGAGCGCGAGGTCGTCGTGGTCACCGACCCGCACTACAACACGCTCGTCTCCCACGAGATCGTCGGCCATCCGGCCGAGCTGGACCGCGCCCTCAAGATGGAGACCGCCTACGCGGGGCGCTCGTGGCTGCTCGCCGACCTCGACGCTCACCAGGTCGGCCGCCGCATCGCCTCGCCGCTGGTGACCGCGTACTCGGATCCTGCGCTGCCGGGCTACGGTCACTACGCGTACGACCACGAAGGCACGCCGGCGCGGCGGGTGACCCACATCGACCGCGGCGTCTTCCGCGGATTCATGAACAGCCGGCAGACGGCGGCTGTCTTCGGCGGCGAGCCCAACGGCCACTTCAAGGCCACCAGCGCGGCGCTGGTGCCGTTGATCCGGATGTCGAACACGGTCTTCGACGGCGGCGACGCCGATCCCGCGCGCGTCATCGGCGACGTGGACCGCGGCTACTACCTGGTCGGCCACCGCATCCCCTCGATCGCCGAGAGCCGCGAGAACTTCCGCATCTCCGCGCGCAAGGTCTACGCGATCGAGCGCGGCGAGATCACGCGGCTCTATCGCGACGGCGGCATCGCCGCCGACACGCGCGACTATCTGATGAAGGTGGACGCCGTCGGCCGCGATTTCCGCCTCTACCCGATCCCGAACTGTGGCAAGGGCCAGCCCATGCAGAGCAAGAAGCTGGGCAACGGCGGGCCGACGATGCGCAGCCGCGCGCGCGTGCTGGGCGGCTGAGCCGTGCGTCGCGCGCGCGTGGCCGTGGTGGCGGCCGCCATCGTGCTCGTCGGCGCCGCGCCGGCGGCGCCGCCCGACTATCCGGTCAATTTCATCAAGGCCGACGAGTTGAAGGCCGCGCTCGACCGCGACGCCACCGCCGACATCATCGACGTGCGTCACTGGGATTCCTACGTCGAGATGCACATCAAGGGCGCGCGCTCGATGCCGCTGCGCGCTGTCGAGTCCCGCGCCTACGAGATCAGCAAGACCGGTCTCGTCGTCTTCTATTGAACGTGCCCGCACGCGCTGTCCCGGGGGGCCAGCAACGTCCTCTACGCGCTCGGATGGCGCAACCAGCGGGTGCTCGAGGAGGGCCTCCCCGGCTGGCACGAGAAGGGTTATCCAGTGGTGGGCACGAACGTCTCGCGCGACCCCAAGCACTGACGTGCGCGACCTCGGCGAGCTGACACGCGCGGCGGAGCTGGCGCTCGGCTGGGCCCGCGCCCGGCCCGGCGTGAGCGAGGTCGAGGTGTTCGTCTCCGCCAACGGCGCACTGCTCACGCGCCTCAACTACACGTCGCACGTCCCCTGCAACGGCGTCGAGGAGCCGAAGTCCGTGGAGTCGTACGGGCTGGGCCTCCAGGTCGTCTTCGACGGCCGGCGTGTCGGGTTCGGCAGCGAGCCGAGCGATCTGTCGCAGGACGGCGTCGAGCGCGCGTTCGACAAGGCGCGGCGCTCCGCGGTCGCCGACCCCGAATTCGTCTCGCTGCCGCGGCCGCTGCCCACGCCGCGCGCGCTGACCGACTATCACGATCCCGCGCTCATGCGCGTGAGCGACGAGCGCCTCGTCGAGGCCGGTTGGACGATCGTGGGCGGGGCGCTGCGGACCTTTCTCGCCTCCTCGCGCCTGGCCGGCCTGGCCGAGAGCGAGGAGGCGCTGCGCCGGCTCGGCCTGATCGTCGGCGGCGACGTGACCATCCTCCAGGAGCGCATGGCCATCGCCTCGAGCGCGATGCCGTGCGTGCAGACCGACGAGTCCACGCTGGTCACCGCGTTCGTGACGTCGATGGTCGAGGCGCACGCGGCCAAGGGCTCGGGCTGGTCCACCGGCACGCGGCTCGACGACTTCAGCGACGAGGCGGGCGGCGAGGCCGCGCAGGCGGCCATCGCCGCCGTCGGCGGCGTGCGCGTGCCGTCGGGGCGCTACACCGTCGTGTTCGGCCGCCAGCCCGTGGCCGACATCCTCAACGACCTGATCATCCCCGCCTGCACCGCGGACACGTTCTACGCCTCCGCGTCGCCGTTCGTGGGCCGGCTGGGCCGTCGCGTGGCCTCGCCCGCGCTCTCGATCTACGACCACGGCGCGACGCCGGGGATGATGGGCTCCAAGGGCATCACGTGCGAGGGGCTGCCGACGGGCCGCACCGACCTGATCCGCGACGGCGTCCTCACCGGCTGTCTGTCGTGCTGGTACGACACGCAGCGCCTGCTGCGCGATCCGCAGCGCGCGGCCAAGCTCGGCGGCGACGACACGGAGCTGGCCACCGCCCTCGTGCCGCGCAACGGTTTTCGCTTCGGCGCCGGCGGCGGCCGACAGTTCGCCAGCCGGCCCTCGGCCGCGGCCACCAACGTCGTCGTCGAGGGCGCCGAGCCGGTGAGCCGCGACGAGCTGCTGCGCCGCGTCGGCCACGGCCTCTACATCGGGCGCATCTGGTACACGTACCCGATCAACGGACTCCGCGCCGGTGATTTCACCTGTACGGTGACGGCGGATTCTTATATGATTCGCGACGGCCGGATCGCGGAGCCGATCACCGCGAACACGATTCGGATCAACGACAACATCGCCACGTTCCTGAACAACGTCGCCGGCGTCACCAAGGACGTGAAGGGCACGATCGTGTGGGCGGCCGACGAGGTCGTGTACGCGCCCGAGATCGCCGTCACCGACGTGCGCGTGGATGCCATCGCCCGGGGAGAGTCAGAGGGAGGCGTCGAGCCCCTCTGACAAATGATCATGGAAGTCGGATGGGTGACGTGCGCCTGGAGGCCATCGCCTGGGCTGCCGGGTGCAGATCATCCGGATGCTCGCGCACGCGGGTTCGGGACACCCCGGCGGCTCGCTGTCGGTGATCGACCTGCTCGTCGCGATCGCGTTCGGCCGGTTTGCGCCACGATCACTCCAAGTCTATGACGCATGAGGAAAGGCACTTGCGACCGCGCAGCGGCGTGTGGATCGCCTCTACATGCGTGGCGGCGTACTTTGGGCTCTCCCTTGTCCCTCATGCGCTCCCGGGCTTGGGTGGAACTGGGCTGTCCTTCGCCTACGTTCTCTCCTTGCCGATTGTGGTTTTGCTCCTTCTCGCGGTCGGGGTCTGGGGCGGTGTGGGTCTATTGCGCGCGTGGGTACGCGGGCGCCCGCCCAGACCGCGCCACCGCGCGTACCTCTTGGTCGGGTGCGTCGCGCTCGCGTCGTTCACTCTGGCCCTAGGCTTGGCACGTGCCGTGCCACGGCCTTTGCCAACAGGATCGGACCTTGAGCGCTTCGACCGCGCGGTCTGGCAGGACCCGCGATCCGCCGACTATGTCCCGGGTGACGTCACGCCAACGACAAAAGATGCTGGCGGACGTTGTGAAGAGCGTCCTGCCGGGCCGCACTCGGGTCGAGCTCGAACAGATCCTCGGGCCGTCACTCGAGACGTCATACTTCAAGAGCAGCGGCCGTGACCTGATTTACGTGCTCGGCCCACAGCGGGACTCCTATTTCGTGATCGATTCAGAATGGCTGCTCATATGGCTGGACAAAGACGGTCGATTCGAACGATATGCGATTGCAAATGATTGACGACATGCGGCCTAACAGCAGGCTCGAGCGGTCCGGCTCGGCGCCGGCCGCTCAGCCTGGTCGTTAGCCCGACGGCATCACCCCGCGGGCGACAGATGACGTCCACATAACCGAGCGCTGCGATGGCGCGCACCTCGATTGCTCGGGAGTGGTTCGGTGTGCAATCATGCGGCGCTTGAGTTGTGTGAGGGAAAGGAGGCCCACATGGCATCTGGGAGAACGCGAAGTCTGGCAGCGCGGGTGGCGGCGGCGCTGGGGGTCCTGTGCGGAGTCCTCGGGCTTCTCGCAGGCGTGACGGAGCAGGTGTGGAAGTTGGGGGCCACGGGCTGGTTCACGGCTGGCGCCTTGCTCACGCTGCTCGCGGTGTTCGCGCTGATCGACGGTGCGCTTGCCGCTCAGCATCGGTAAGCTTCCGAACAACGGGCGCGACATCGACTCGATGCCTGACGTCGCAGTACACCTGACCGGCCGCTCTCGGAATGGAGAAGTCGAGGATGCGTCGGCGTGCTTGTTCGCGGCCGGCAGGTGACCGCGAGCCTCAGGCATCAGGCCACGGCCAAGGAGTGGACACCATTTCCAAGAGATTTCAGCTCAGGGCCTTCTTGCTGGTGCTCCTCGTCGCCGCGTGCGCGAGCCCGCAACCGCCGACGTCTATGGTCAGCGCGCCAGACAAGCTCAAACCCGGGGCGAGCGAATCGCTGGCGATGATCGTTCCCGCAAAGGGCGTGCAGATCTACGAATGCCGTGCCAGAAAGGATCAAGCCGGGGGATACGAATGGGCGTTCGTGGCTCCCGAAGCCGATCTTTTCGACGCGCGTGGAAACAGGATCGGCCGACACTATGCCGACGCCATCCCTTGGCTGCTGCTTGCCGCAACGTCCCTCGGCTCGGAAGGCTCGTTCAGCAAGGTCGCGAGCATACAGCGCGTAAATACCGTGGGCGGCGTGGCGCCGAAGGTCGGTTGCTCGCAAGCCGCGGCTGGGACGCCGGCTCGCATCGCCTACACGGCGGACGATTACTTTTTCACCGCGAAGTAAGCCGAATGCTACGATCGACGTATTGACGTGTCGCGCTACTTCTGCCACGACCACCCCGACGTCTTGACCGTCGAGACGCGCGTGCTCGACGCGCGGCCCGGCGCCGTCGTGCTCGAGCAGAGCCCGTTTCATCCCGGCGGTGGCGGCCAGCTTCCCGATCGCGGTCGCCTCGCCTGGTCCTCGGGCGAGTCGCGGGTCACCGGCTTCGAGATCGCGGAGGATGGGCGCGTGTGGCATCTGCTTGCCGAGCCCGTCGAGGCGGCCGGCGTGGCGCAATTGTCGGTCGATCCGGCGTTCCGCGCGCTCCAGACCGAGCTGCACACCAACACCCACGTGCTCAACGCGCTCGTCTTCCAGGTCTTCCGGGGCGCACTCATCACGGGCGCCCAGCTGAACGACGACGGTACAGCGCGCACGGACTTCGATCTCCCCGACGTGGACAACGACAGGCTGCGCGCCCTGGAGCCGCAGCTCAACGACGTCATCCGCCAGGACCTGCCGCTGCGCGTCTCCTGGGTCGCGGCCGACGCGCTCGGGAGCGAGCCGGGTCTGATTCGCTGCCGCTCGGTGGCGCCGCCGCCCGCGTCCGACGGCAGCGTGCGCGTCGTCGAGATCGTCGGGCTGGACCGGCAGGCCTGCGGCGGCACGCATCTCGCGTCCACCGGCCGCTCGCGCGCCGTCCGCATCCTCAAGATCGACAACAAGGGCCGCCACAACCGCCGCGTGAAGATCGGCCTCATCGACTAGACCGCTCGCAACAGGCATCCGGGAGTCTCGCGCATGGCGACGATCCTGTTCATGGTGAAGGCCACCATCCCGTCCGACAAGGCGGCCGCGTTCAACCGCTGGTACAACGAGGAGCACGTGCCCCAGGCGCTGCAGTTTGCGGGAATGGTCAGCGCCCACCGGTACAAGCTCATCGACGGCGACGACAAGTACCAGTACATGACCGTGTACGAGCTGCAGGACGAGGCGACCTACCGGCGCTTCATCGCCTCCGACCACATGAAGACGCTGCGGGCGGAGTATGACGCCCACTTCCCGATGAGCGAGCGCGCGCGGCTGGCGTACGCGCAGGTCTGGCCGTAGCGGCGTGAGCGCGGGACCTTTGACGTCGTCGGGTAACTGGGAGGGCGCCTGGCGAGCGCTGGGCGCCGCGGCGCCCGAGGGTCTGCGGTCGCAGCTCCTGGCGCGCTACGCCGAGCCGCACCGCGCGTATCACACGCAACAGCACCTGCACGAATGCTTCGCGGCGCTGGAGCCGGCGTCCGGCCTGGCCGAGCACCTCGCCGAAGTCGAGCTGGCCCTGTGGTTTCACGACGCGATCTACGACACCCACGCCCACGACAACGAGGCGCAGAGCGCGCGCTGGGCGCAGGAGTCGATGCGCGGCGCCAGCGTGGACGCGGCCGCCGGCGCCCGGGTTCACGCGCTCGTGATGGCCACGAAGCACCAGGGCGTCCCCGCGGGCGCCGACGCGCGGCTGCTCGTGGACGTCGACCTGTCGATCCTCGGCGCCGACGAGACGCGCTTCGCCGAGTACGAGCGGCAGATCCGATTCGAGTACGGATGGGTGCCCGAGGACGCCTACCGCGAGGGGCGCGCCCGAGTGTTGAGCGGCTTCCTCGACCGCGCGTCGATCTACGGCACACCCTGGTTTGCCGAGCGCCTGGAGGCGCGGGCCCGGGCGAATCTCTCCCGCTCGCTCCGGCATCTGAAGGCGTGAGAAGGAGAGTCGGCATGACCCTGACCGAAGCGACGTTCGACGAGACCCTGGCGACCACCGACGAGCTGCTGCTCGTCGATTTCTGGGCGACCTGGTGCGGTCCCTGCCGCGCGATCGCCCCGGTGCTGGACGCGCTGGAGCGCGACCAGGCGGGCCGCGTGCGCGTGGCGAAGGTGAACGTGGACGACGAGCCGGCGCTGGCCGCGCGCTACGGGGTCCGCTCGATCCCGACCATCCTGTTCGTCAAGGACGGGCGGGTGGTGGACACGGTGATCGGCGCAGCGCCGCGCGCGACGCTCGACGCCAAAGTCGCCAAGCACCTGTCGCAGTAGAGACCGCAAAGCGTCATGGCAATGTAGGCGGCGCTGGCGCACACTCCCGAGCGCAGCTCATTCCGCCGGGAGGTGTGACCATGCGCGCCTGCGTCCGTTTCCTGAGCCTGCTCCTGACGCTCGCCGTCCTCGCCGTCGCCGCTCCCGCCCTCGCCGAGTCGCGGCGCGACGCGCCGCTCGTCATCGGCCATCGCGGCACCGCGGGCTACCTGCCCGACCACACGCTGGAAGGCTACGCGCTCGCCATCGAGCTGGGCGCCGATTTTGTCGAGCCGGACCTCGTGGCGACGAAGGACGGCCACCTGATCGCGCGCCACGAGCCCAACCTGATCGCGACCACCGACGTGAGCCGGCGCCCGGAATTCGCCGGCCGCCGGCGCGCCGCCACCATCGACGGCGCCACGGAAGAGGGCTGGTTCGCCTCGGACTTCACGCTGCGGGAGATCAAGACGCTGCGTGCCGTGCAGCCCTTCGCCGACCGCCCACAGCAGTTCAACGGCCGCTTCGAGATCCCGACCCTCGAGGAGATCATCGACCTCGTCAAGCGGAAGTCGCGCGAGAAGGGCCGCACCATCGGCATCTATCCCGAGACCAAGCACCCGACCTACCACGAGTCCCTCGGCTTGCCGCTCGAGGGTCGCCTCGCGCGCACCCTTCGCGCCGCCGGCTGGGATCGGCGTGACTCCCCCGTCTTCCTGCAGTCGTTCGAGCCTTCGAGCCTCAAGAAGCTGCGGCAGCTGACGAACAACCGGTCGATCCAGCTGATCGACGCCAACGACGTCAACCCCGACGGCACTCTCGATTTCACGGCGCCGTTCGACCGGCCGTACGACTGGACGGCGTCGGGGGATCCGCGGCTGCTGGCGCGCCGCTTCGAATTCCTCACCACCGACGAGGGGCTGCGCGAGGTCAAGACCTATGCCGACGGCATCGGCCCCTGGAAGCGCTACATCGTCAGCACGGCCGCCGTCGATCTCAACGGCGACGGCCACGTGGGCGACGAGAACGGCGACGGCAAGATCGACGAATCGGACCGTGCCCTGCTCCGGCCGACCGACCTCGTCGCGCGCGCCCACCGGCACGGCCTGCTCGTGCACACGTGGACGTTCCGTAACGAGCCCAAGCGACTGGCCGCGAACTACCACGCCAACCCGGTGAGCGAGATCCTCATGTTCTTCGAGCTGGGCGTCGACGGGATCTTCACCGACTTCACGGACACCGGTGTGGTGGCGCGTCTGCTGCTGCAACTCGGCCGCGATCGCGACTTCGCCGATTGTCTCGTCGCAGGCGAGTGTCGTTAGGCGGGGTAGAGGAGCGCCCGGGTTCACCCCGGGGCGCTCCGAACGTTTGGGGGGTATGGGGGGCCCTTCGAGGCCCCCCATGAGGCGGCGGCGCGGCCGGGGGGCCGCGCCGCCGGCCCTAAATCCCGAGCGTCTTCACCGCTTCGTCGATCCGCTCCTTGTGATTCTTCACCCACTGCTCGAGCGTCGTCTCCTCTTCCTTCTTGGCGCGCGCCTGCGCCTTGGCGAGCATGTCCGCCGCCTGCGCCTTCGGCAGCACGACGATTCCCTCCTCGTCGGCGATCACCATGTCCCCCGGCGCCACCGTCACGCCCCCGCAGACGACCGTGACGTTGATGAGCCCGGCCGTCTTGCGCACGCCGGGGATCGGGATCACGCCACGGCCGAACACGGGGAACTTGTTCTTACGGGTCTCGGCGAGGTCACGGATGACGCCGTCCACGACGAAGCCGGCGATGCCGCGCTGCTGCGCGTAGGCGCAGACGTTGCCACCGGCCATGGCCCAGTTGGAGTCGCCGGCCGCGCAGACGATCACCGAGCCCGCCGGGGCCCGGTGGATCGCCACGTGCAGCATCAAGTTGTCGCCGGCGGGACACGCGACGGGATATGCGGGGCCCGCCAGGCGCGGCATCGGCTGCCACAGCGGGCGGATCGCCGGATCCATCACGCGATCGCGCGTGACGACCTCGGCAAAGGTGCACGGCGAGATCCTGGCGAAGGGGGTGTCCATGATCACTCCGACATTTTGAGGAGCAGCCCGGTGCGCCGCGCGCGCTGCACGGACGCGTAGAACGCGAGGTGCGCGACGACCGCGTACACGACCGACAGCGCCAGGCCCGTCGCGATCGGCGCCGCGAACTCCGAGGCGAAGCCGAAGTGCGAGCGGTAGGCGTCGAGGAAGTATGTCAACGGGATGGCGCGCGCCAGGGTCGCCGCCGGCTCCGGCAGCACGGAGACGGGATAGTAGATGCCGGCCAGCACCAGCACGAGGTTCACGCTGGCCCACGCGAACGCCTCGGCGCGGTTGCCGAAGAGCGTGATGAGCGCGCAGACGAACACGCCGACGATCCACGCGTTGAGGAAGCAGCCGAACAGGAACAGCCCGACCGCGCCCCCGCCCGCCGCGAGCACCCGGAAGTCGAACGCCCACCAGGCCAGCACCGCCAGCAGCGTGAACAGCAGGCTGCCGCGCACCATGCCGACCACCCAGGAGCCGACGGTGAGGTGGCGGATGCCGATGGGCGCCAGGAACTGGTGCTTGATGGACTTCGACCAGACGTCCATCAGGACCGCGTAGGCGACCTCGAGCTGGCACACGTTGACGACGGACAGCGCGATGGTCCCGATGAGGACGAACGACGCCTGCGCCGGGGTGATCCCGAGGAACTTCGTCATGAGCCCGATGGAGACCACGCCCACGATCGGCCAGAAGAGCAGCTCGAAGAAGAAGAACACGTTGCGCGACGCCATCAGCGCGTTGCGCACGACCACCGCCCACACCGCGAGGAGGTCAGCGCGCCAGCTCAACGAACACCTCCTCCAGCTCGGGCTCGCGCACGCGCACGTTGCGCACGGTGACGCCCTCGGCGAACAGCTGCCGCAGCAGGTCGGGTAGCCGCTTCTCCGCGTCGTCCACCGTGCATTTCGTCCAGCCGTCGGCGGACGCGCAGCGCAGCACGCCCGGTGCCTCGGCGAGCCACGCCGGCGCCGCCGGCTCCAGCCGCAGCGCGATCACGTCACCGAGGCCGATCCGGCGCTTGAGCTCGTCGGGCGTGCCGGCGTCCAGGATGCGGCCGGCCTTGATGAAGGCCACCTCGTCACACAGCTCCTCGGCCTCGCGCATGTAGTGCGTCGTCAAGAGAATCGTCACGCCGCGCTCGCGGCGCAGGGCCGCGATGTGCGCGCGCACGCGCATCGACACGTCGGGATCGAGCCCCAGCGTCGGCTCGTCGAGGAAGAGCAGCTCGGGATCGTTGACGAGCGACTTCGCCAGGGCGACGCGCTGCTTGAGCCCCGTGGAGAGCTCGCTGTACGGCACGCGGCGGTACGGCGTCAGCTCGTACTGCTCGATCAGGGCGTCCACGCGCGCGCGCAGCGCCGCCCCCGAGAGCCCGTAGAGGCGGCCGTAGAAGGCGACGATCTCGGCCACCCGCAGGCTCCAGAGGAACGACGGCCGTCCGCTGGCCATGTTCAGACGCCGCCGCAGCGCCATCGAGTCGCGCACGACGTCCAGCCCGAGCACACGCACGGTGCCGCGGTCGGGGATGAGCAGCGTGGCGAGGATCGACAGGAACGTCGTCTTGCCGGCGCCGTTCGGGCCGAGCAGCCCGACGATGGCGCCGCGAGGGACGGCGAGCGTCGCGCCGCGCAGCGCGGCCGTCTCGCGGGGGCGGAGCCATCCGGAGCGGAACGTCTTCGCCACCTCGCGCGCGTCGATGGCGAGGGCCGAGGCGGGCGAAGGCATGGCTCGATGGTAACATGCAGCGCATGACGGCCCCGGCGGAGTGGCGCTGTTCCGCCGCCGAGCTGACGCCCGGGCGGACGACGAAGTTCCGGCTCGAGTGCCGCGGGCGCGGTGTCGAGGGATTCGTCGTCAATCACGACGGCGAATACCACGCGTACGTCAACCGCTGCCCCCACGTCGGCACCCCCCTCGACCTCTGGCCCAACGAGTTCTTCGCCGAGGACGGCCGCACGTTCATTTGCTCCACGCACGGCGCCCTCTACGAGCCCGCCACCGGCTACTGCACGGCCGGCCCGTGTGCCGGCGACTCGCTCACGCGCCTGCCCCTGCGGCGCGAGGGCGACATCCTCGTCGTCACCTGCCCGTGAAACACGCCGGCCCGTGAAAGACGTCGAAGAGGCGAACGCGCGCTTCTACCGCGCGTTCGAGGCGCTCGACCTGCGCGCGATGGAAGAGGTGTGGGCGCACGGCGAGCACGTCAAGTGCGTGCACCCGGGCTGGCCGCTCCTCACCGGCTGGGAGGCCGTGCGCGCGTCGTGGGAGGCGATCTTCGCCAACACGCAGGAGATGAGCTTCACGCTCACCGACGTGCGGGCGGCGGGCGACGGCGACCTCGCCTGGGTCACCTGCACCGAGAACATCCTGTCCGAGACGAACGGCCGCGTCGGTGTCACCTCGATCCTCGCGACGAACCTCTTCGAGCGGAGTGATGGCGGGTGGCGCATGGTCCACCACCACGCGTCGCACGTGCTCGGCCGCGCCGCGTCTTAAGACTTTCGCCGCAGCAGCGTCCAGCCCCGCTCGCGCGCGACGACCTCGAAGCCGCCCACCTTCTCGCGCGTGATGCTCGACTCGCGATCCAGCACCCATTGCGCGCGGTCGACGCCCGCCGGGAAGATGTAGCACTCGGCGCGCGTGGCGAGATGCGGCACCAGCCGCTCGTTGACGCTCACGGGGATCAGCGGCGGCACGCGCGTCATCAGCGCGTGGGCCGCGCGCTGCTCCGGACCCAGCGCCCACTTGCTGACGCCGAGCTCGTTCACCGTGCGCGAGGCGAGCACGACGGCCACCACGCCGGCGGCGACGAGGGGCGCGACGCGCGGAATTCGCCGCGGCCACCACGCGGCCTCGCGCAGCGTGGCGAAGCCCTCGACCGCCGCCAGCATCAGGAACGGCAGCACGAACGCCTGGTAGGGCGTGCGGTGGTGGAAGAGGAAGGCGTCGGTGGACAGGAGGTTCACGGCCAGCCCGGGCAGCGCGGCGGCCGCGGCGCCCGGCGCCGCGAGCGGCAGAAGGCCGAGCGGCGCCAGCAGTGCGAGCAGGTAGAGCGCCTTCTCGGGCGTGAACACGACGCGCGCCCAGCGCCACGGCCGCACAACCACGCTGGCGAGCACCTCGGGCAGCGTCTCGCCGAGATAGGCGTAGCGCTTGACGAGATGAGGGTACGGCTCGCCGCGGAAATGCGGCATGAGCACGTTCATGTCGAGCCACAGCAGGGCGACGCAGGCGACGGCGACGGCGGCGCCGACCGCCCATCGACGGCGCGCCAGCGCCAGCCACACGCCGAAGCCGACGCCGGCGATCGCGGCGTCCTCGCGCCCGGCGAGCGCGGCCACGACGGCCACGGCGGCCCACGCGGGGCGCCCCGCGTCCACCGCCCACGCGGCGGTGATCAGCAGCGGGATCGCGAAGGCCGCCGGGTGGATGTCTCGGACGTTGATGCCGTGCAGCGTCGGGCTCGAGAGATAGAGCAGCGCGAAGCCCGCTCCGAGACGAGCGTCGCCGAGCCGGCGCGCGGCGAAGGCCGCCATGGGGACGGCACCGGCCGCGAAGATGAGCGTCTGCGCCAGCAGGAGCGCGCTCGCACCGGGCGCCAGCCACCCCAGCGGGACGAAGACATAAAGGATGGGCGAGAAGTGATCGCCCCACGCGTGCATCGGCGGCAGCGTGACCCGCGCGCCGTTGCCGTGGGCCAGGTTCCACACGACCTGGATGTAATAGCCGAGGTCGAGCGCGTGGGTGCGCAGCGCCACGTGACGGGTGACGACGACCACACCCATGGCGAGGACGTAGATGGCGACGCCGCCGGCGACCAGCGCGCGCGGCGAGATGCGAGGCAGCGCGACGGGCGCCAGCGCCAGCCGCGCGCCGACGACCAGCGCCAGCACGACCACGAGATCTTCCGCGCGCTCGAGGGTCACCCCCCCGAGGCGCACGCGCCCGGCGGCGAGCACGGCGACCGCCAGCGCGGCGAGCACGAGGGCCGCGCCGTCCAGCCCGCGCGCGAGCCCTCTCAACGGAGACGCGTGTAGCGGGCGCGGAGGCTGTCGAACCGGCGCGAGCGCCGGACACCCCACTTGCTGAGGAGATACCAGAAGACGACGGCGAGGATGCGCAGGCCGTACACGGTGGACGCGAGGAAGCTGGCGGAGGAGGCCTCGGGGAAGTAGCGCGTGGGCACCGGAATCTCCGCGATGCGGAACTGTGCCGCCACCACCTGCGCGATGATCTCCTGGTCGAAGATGAAGCCGTCGGCGTTCGCCCGGAAGTTCACCGTCTCCAGCACCTCGCGGCGGAACGCGCGGTAACCCGTGTGGTACTCCGACAACCGCAGCCCGAACGCGCGGTTCTCGACCCACGTGAGGAACCGGTTGGCGACGAACTTCCACCAGGGCATCCCCTGCGCGAGCGCCGAGCCGCTCTTGAGCCGCGAGCCCAGCACGACGTCGGCCGCGCCGCGCGTGATGGGCTCGACGATCTGCGGCACCAGCGTCGGATCGTACTGGTAGTCGGGATGGACCATGACCACGACGTCGGCGCCGGCGTGCAGCGCTTCGGTGTAGCAGGTCTTCTGGTTGGCCCCGTAGCCGTAGTTGCGATTGTGGACGAAGATCTCCAGCCCGAGCTGGCGTGCGACGTCCAGCGTGGCGTCGGTGGAGCCGTCGTCGACGAGGATCACGAGGTTGACCGTGTCCTTCGGCAGCTGCTCGTAGGTCATGCGCAGCGTCCGGCCCGCGTTGTAGGCGGGCATCACGACGACGACTTTCGGCGCGCGCGTCTGGCTCACGCGCGCCTGGCCCCGACGACGAACTGGTAGGCGAGCAGGCGCGGCATCACGCGCGCGCTGCGCGCGCTCAGCGCATGGACGGCCGCCAGCGCGCGCCCGTGCCAGCGCGGCGGCACCACCTGATAGAGTGGCACCGGCGTCGACGTCAGCCGCGTCACGCGGAGCCCGGCGCCGGTCACCAGCGCCACCAGCGTGCGCCGCGTGAAGAAGCGCAAGTGCGTGCGATCGAGGATCCCGCGCTCGGCGTAGTCGAAGCGTCCGGCCAGGAGCGAGAGCCGCACCCAGAGGTGAGCGACGTTCGGTATCGAGATCACCACCTCGCCGTCCGGGGCCAGCGCGTGGCGCACGGCCGCCAGCGCGGCGGCGGGATCGCGCAGGTGCTCGAGCACGTCGGCGCAGACGATCGCGTCGAACCCACCCTCCAGCGGCGGGACGCCCGCGTCGAGGTCGGCGACGATCATGCGCTCGCAGTGCGCGGCGCCCGCCGCCGCCGCCGCGGGATCGGCCTCCAGGCCGGTCACCTTCCAGCCGCGCTCGGTCAGCCGGCGCGAGAGCAGCCCGTCGGCGGCGCCGACGTCGAGGAGGCGGCGGCCGCGCCCGTCGCCGAGCCAGTCGAGGATGACCGAGTGGCTGCTGTACGGGTCGCCCTTCAGCGTGTAGCGGGACGCGCGGCTCACCGGGCCATCATCCGACTTCGGCCACTCAATTTTCAACATTGGCATACAGCCACCGCCCCCCGGCCTTCGCGATCAGGCGCACGGAGCCCGGCGGCAGCATGCGCACCACGCCGCGCTCGGGCCCGACGCCCGTGATCAAGAATCGTCGGCCCGGCTTCGGCCACTCCTGCGCCAGCCGCGTGCCGTCCCAGAAGCGGTCGCGCGCCTCCGGGAAGGTCGCGCCGAACGCGAGATTGGACTGCAGCCCGTTCACGATCGTCACGGGACGGTCGAGCGCCAGCAGCACCGAGCCGCTGTTCTCGAGCGGCCCTTCGTGCATGACCTGATCGCCCGGCTTCAGACGCAGCACGAGCGCCTCCGTCACCGGGCGCACCGAACGGCTGCGCGCGAAGAGCGCCATGCCGTCGCCCGCCGCCGGCAGGAACGCCAGCGTGACCGCGACGGCCGCCCACGCGCCGAGAGCGGGTCGCCGGCGCCAGGCGGCCCACGCGAGCACGAGCGCGCCGGCGCCGCAGATGACGGTGCAGGTGTGCAGGACCGGCAGGTAGGGCTCGAGCGGCGCCGGCGACGACACCTGCCCGCGCGCGGCGAGGTTGCGCGTGGCGAGGTCCACGTTGCCCATCGCGCCGGCGGGCAGCGGCAGCCGATCGAGGGCGGCCAGCCCGAATGCGAGGGCGGCCAGCACGAACACGACGATGATGGGCACGATGAGCGCGCGCGGCCGCAGCGAGCCGGGCGCCGCGTCGATCGACTCGTCCCAGAGCCGCGCCACGAGCAGGGCCAGCGCGGGAAGGGCCGGCAGCCCGTAGTGCGGCAGCTTGAACGGCGACAGCGCGAAGAAGCCGATCACGACGATCGGCCACAGCGCGATCAGCACCCACAATCGCGCGGTCACGTCCTCCCACGGCCGGCGCAGCGCGCGCGCCACCGCCCACGGCGTGGCGAGCGACCACGGCAGGAAGGCCAGGAGCGTCACGCCGAGGAATTGCAGCGTGCCGAGCGGCACGTCCTCGTCGGGGAAGAGGCGGTGCCGCGTGAAATTCAGCAGGTGGTTGTCCACGAGCGTGTACCAGAGGAAGCCGGGGTTCCTCGCCTCCACGAGCGCGTACCACGGCACCACGAGCGCCAGCAGCAGGAGCACACCCCACCACGGGGCCCACGGGGCCAGCGGCCGCTCGCGCGTGAGAATCAGGAAGAGGCCGACCACCACGAGGGGACCCAGCGCGCCGAGCACGTCCTTGGTCATGGTGGCCGCGCCGAGGCTCGCGTAGAAGACGACGAGGCCCCAGCGCCCGGCGCCCTTGTACGCGACGGCGAAGCCCGTGTAGGCCAGGACGATGCAGAGGATGAACACCATGTCCGGCTTCACGAGCCGGCCGTACAGGTACATGCCGAGGTTGGCGATGACCATGAGCCCGGCCAGCAGCGCGACGCGCCCGCCGCCGAGGATGAAGCCGAGCCGCGCGGTGACGGCGGCGATGCCGACGGCGGCCAGCGCGGGGCCCACGCGCGCGGCGGCTTCGCCGACGCCGGCGGCGGCGAACGCGCCGGCCATGATCCAGTAGAGGATAGGCGGCTTGTCGAAATACCGCACGCCGTTCACGTGCGGCGTGACCCAGTCGCCGAGCCGAGTCATCTCATGCGCGATGGCGGCGTGAAAGCCCTCGGGCGGGTCGACGTACGGCGCGTGCCCGAGCCGCAGCAGGTAGAGCGCGGCCGCGACGACCGCGACGCCGAGGGGGATCCCGCGCACCGGGGGGCGTTCCCGTCAGGTGACCTTCACGACCGCGTCGCCCGGCAGCCGGCCCAGGAAGTCGGCGAGCGCCTGCTCGAGATACCCGCGGTCGCGTGACTCCAACGTCACCTTCACCTGGTATTCCGGATTCGACAGCTCCGGGTAGGACCCGACGAGCAGCAGCGGAAACCCGTCGAGCAGCCGGTTGAGGTAATCCGCCAGCGTCCCCTCGCCGATGCGCACGAAGACGTTCTTGAGATGGATCGGCGCGTCACGAAAGCGCTCGCGCATGGCGTCGAACTTGCGGCGGAAGATCTCGGGCACGCCGGGCAGCACGTAGACGTTGCGCATGGCGACGTTGGGAAAGCGCAGCCCGTTCCCGGTGATCAGCTCCGCGCCCTCCGGGATCTCGGCCATGCGCAGCGCCGCGTCGGTGACCTTGTCGCGGTAGTAGCGCTCGAGCAGCGCCACCAGCTCGGGATGGCGGACGACGGGCACCCCCATCGCGCGGGCCACGCCCTCGATCGTCACGTCGTCGTGCGTCGGCCCCACGCCGCCCGAGGTGAAGACGAGGTCGAACGCCTTGCTGAACGCGGCGACCTCCTCGGCGATCAGCGACACCTCGTCCGGGATCACGACGACGCGCCGCACCTCCACGCCCAGCTCGCGCAGCTCGCGGCAGAGGTAGGCGGCGTTGGCGTCGACCGTCTTGCCGGAAAGGATCTCGTTGCCGATGAGGATGATCCCGGCCGTCTTCGGCATGGCGGGCCGAATTCTACGACGCTGTCGACGCGGATGCTAGACTTGACGCCGTGACTGGCGACGCGGCTCCGATCCGACTCGACGGCTGGGCCCTCGTCCTCGGCGCCTCCTCGGGCTTCGGCGAGGCGGTCAGCCTGGCCCTCGCGCGCGCCGGCATGAACATCTTCGGCGTGCACCTCGACCGCAAGGCGACGCTGCCCAACGTCGAGCGCATCACGAGCGAGATCAAGGCGCTCGGCCGCGAGGCGCGCTTCTTCAACGTCAACGCCGCCGACGACGAGAAGCGCGCGGATGTCACCGGCGAGATGCAGAAGGTCCTGGAGGCACGCGGCGAGATGGGCCGCGTGCGCGTGATGCTGCACTCGCT
Organism: Candidatus Rokuibacteriota bacterium; assembly: GCA_003220225.1. Lineage (GTDB taxonomy): Bacteria > Methylomirabilota > Methylomirabilia > Rokubacteriales > CSP1-6 > AR12. The sequence continues at coordinate 56,840 of QHRU01000048.1, read as the reverse complement.
GGCCTTCGGGACCCTCAAGCTCTTCATCGCCGATCCGATGAAGGACGCCGTCACCCAGCCGCAGATGGACATGACGCTCGACGTGATGGCTCACAGCCTGATCTACTGGACGCAGGAGCTGGTCGGCCGCGGGCTCATGACGCGCGGCGGCCGCATCTACGCGATGACCTCCTCGGGCGGCGCGCGCGTGCTGCCGAACTACGGCCCGGTGTCGGCGGCCAAGGCCGCGCTCGAGTCCAACATCCGCCAGCTCGCCGCCGAGATGGGCCCGCGCGGCATCACCGCCAACTCGATCCGCGCCGGCGTCACCAACACGCCCGCGCTGCAGAAGATCCCCGGGAACGAGGAGATCATGGCGCAGGCGCGGCGGCGCAACCCCGGTGGCCGTCTCACCACGCCCGAGGACGTGGCCAAGGCGATCGTCGTGCTGTCGCACCCCGACACCTACTGGATCACCGGCAACGTGATCGGCGTCGACGGCGGCGAAGAAATCGTCGGGTGAGCTACGCCCACGCGCTGGTCCTGGGCCTCGTCCAGGGCCTGACCGAGTTCCTGCCCGTCTCGTCTTCCGGGCACCTGATCCTCGTGCCTCACGTCTTCGGCTGGCCGGACCAGGGCCTCGCGGTGGACGCGGCGCTGCATCTGGGCACGCTCGCGGCGCTGCTGGCCTACTTCCGCAGTGAGATCTTCGCGCTCTTCAGCGGCGCGCTGGACCGCCGGCTCGGCGTGATCATCGTGCTCGCGACGATCCCCGGCGCCGTGGCCGGCCTGGTCTTCGGCAAGCACGTCGAGACCAACTTCCGCGCGCCACTGCTGATCGCGGGCACCACGGCGCTCTGGGCCCTCGTGATGCTGCTCGCCGATCGGCACGCGCGCCCGGCGCCGCCGCCACGGCGCACGCACCCCAATCCCGGCGATCGGCCCGACGATCCGCTGGAGCACGTCGGCTGGGCCCAGGGGATCGTCGTCGGCATCGCGCAGACCCTGGCGCTCGTCCCGGGGACGTCGCGGTCGGGCATCACGATCACCACCGGGCTCTTCGCCGGCCTCGACCGCGCGACGGCGGCGCGCTACGCGTTCCTGCTCGGCATCCCGATCACTGCGGGCGCGGGGATGAAGGAGGCGCTGCACCTCATCCGCGCCGGCGAGCGCGTCGGCGACACGGGTCCGATCCTGGTCGCCCTGCTCGTCTCGTTCCTGGCGGGCTGGTTCGCCGTGTGGTTCCTGGTGAACTACCTCAAGCGCCGCTCGCTGCTGCCGTTCATCATCTACCGCCTCGCGCTGGCCGCGGTCATCGTCGCCGTCTGGTATCGTTAGGGGCATGGCGCCCGAGATGCGGACCGGCGAGCCCAGAATGGACCCGACCTCCCTGTACCGGGAGGACGTGATCACCGACCGTCGCGTGGGGACCCTGCGCGTGATGACGCCGATCAAGACCGACGGCTCGCCCGACCCCGGCCGCCCGGTCGTCTACGTCGGCGAAGCCCAGCTGCTGACGCAGGCGGGCCTGCTGCCGCTCGTCTTCGAGATCGACGCGACGTCGCTGGCCGACGCCATCGAGAAGTTCGCCGCCGGCGCCACCGCGGCCATCGAACGCACCCGTCGCGAGCTGGAGGAGCTGCGCCGCGAGGCCGCGTCCCAGATCGTGGTGCCGCCGACCCTGCCCCCGGGCTTCGATCCCAAGGGCGGGCTACCCGGCGGCGGCAAGATCCACCTGCGTTAGGGCCCGCGCCGCCGCGATCGGTCGGCAGACCGACCTAAACCAATACGACCATCGCCAGGACGCCCGACGCAATCCACAGGACAAGACCGCAGGCGATGAAGACGGCCGCCGATGCTCGCGTTCGACGTGTGCTAGCGGTGATGGAGAGCGCCAGGAGCAACACCGTCTCGACCAGATAAAAGGCCGGGCCACCCATCCCGTAAATCAAGGTGGCGAGTGGGCCAAAGATCCACATCAACCTCCAGCCCGTTTGGATGGCCGTGCGTAGCGAGTCCAAGGACGGCGCGAAGAACTGCCACCAGCGAGAGTAGTACGTATACCGTAGCCGCTGCGCTCCAGAGCAGGAACGCACGCCGAGGTCGCATCGTTAACGTGATGCCCGTCGTCCTTCCTGCGCGCGCGGCCAGTGCTTCACGAGCACGACGAACGCGATGTAGTGCGTCACCAGCAGCGCCGGCACCCAGAAGGCCGGAATCCAGTAGGCCGGTCCCATGTACGGCGCCGCTCGGTTGGCCGTTGCCAGGACGATCGCCACCAGGAGGTCGAGCGACCCCTCGACGTTGAAGATCCACACGAGAAGGCGGCCGGCCTCATCGCGGCGCCTCACCGCCGCGAGCGCCACCAGGGCGAGCAGCGCCGCGATGAGGTCGCCGAGCGCCGCAGGACGGGCGAAAGCCGGCGGAAGGCCCACATAGACGGCCCCGGGCGCGAGGAACATCAGGCCGAGGTGCCGGAACGAATGAAGCACGAGGATCGCGGTGAGCACGCGCTCGCGTCCCCAGTCGCGAAGGCGCGGGAGGACGTAGATCCTGGCGGCGATCCCGAACACGAGCGTGCTGAAGAGCAGATTGACCGTGAGGATGTTCATCGCGCTCGTGGGCGCCGTCCGGATGAAGAGCCGGCTCAGGCCGGCCGGACGCGGTCGGGCAGCGTGTGCGCCAGCGCCTCGAACAGACGCTCGCGCGTGAAGGGCTTGGCCACGACCAGGTCGACCGACGGCGCCGTCGCGGCGTCCAGCTCGTCGGCCCACCCGGTGAGCAGTAGCACCGGGACCGCGCGCCGCCGCTTCAGCTCCTGGGCGAGCGTCAAGCCCGTCATGCCCGGCATGCCGAGGTCGGTGATGACGAGATCGACCGCCTCGCGCTCGAAGAGATCGAGCGCCTCGCGACCGGAGGCGGCCGTGACCACCGTGTGGCCGGCGCCGGTGAGCATGGCGCGCAGCACGTCGAGTACGTCCGGCTCGTCCTCGACGGCCAGGATCCGCAGCGGCTCGAGCGTCGGCAGGAAGGCGGGCGTGCGCGCAGCCTCCGCGGTGATGGACGGGAAGGACAGCGTGAAGGTGGTGCCCGCGCCTTCGCCGCTCGAGAGCGCGATCGTGCCGCGGTAGCGCTGCACGATCTCCTGCGCGAGGCTCAGGCCCAGGCCGGTGCCGCCCTCGGTGCTGCGCGTGGTGAAGAACGGCTCGAAGGCCAGGCGCTGCACCTCGGCGCTCATCCCCTTGCCGGTGTCGGAGATCGACACGACCGCGCGATCGGCCTCGCCATGCACGTGCAGGGTGAGCCGCCCGCCCTGCGGCATGGCCGTGAGCGCGTTTTCGAGAATATTCAGGAGCGCCTCGCGCACCTCGCTGGCGACGGCGAGGACGGCGGGCGCCGGGTCGGCCTTGAGCTCGATCTCGTAGCGGATGCCTCGCCGCGCGGCCTCGTTGTCCCATTGCGGCCGCGTAAGCGCCAGCAGCTGCTCGAGCACGTCGCGCAGCTGCACCGCTTCGGGACCCTTCACCCGCGCCGGCCGCGAGTATTCCTGGAGCCGCCGCACCGTTTCCACGCTGTCGGAGGCGCCCTGGTGGATGACAGTGAGCGCGTGCTTGAGCTCGTCGCGCGCGATCGCCTTGTCGGCGCCGAGGCGCTCCTGGAGCATCTCCGTCCATCCCAGCACCGGCGTCAGCCGGTTGTTGATGTTGTGGGCGACGCCGGCGGCGAGCGAGCCGAGCGTGCGGAACTTCTGCTCGCGGATCACGCGGAAGCGTAGCTCGTGCTCGCGGCTGATGTCACGGAAGACGCCGATGCGCTGGATGCCGCCGCCGTCGTGCCGCTCGGCCGCCGACAGCGTGGCCAGCACCGGCCTCGGATCGCCCGCGCGCGTGAGCAGGAGCACCTCGCCCTGGAACGACGGCGCGCGCATCTGCGCGGTGAGCACGGCCACGTCCTGGGCGCCGGCCAGGAAGTCCGTCCAGCGGACACCGACCAGCGAGTCGCTGGCGCCGATCATCTCGTGGAAGGCGCGGTTGGCGAAGACGATGCGGTCGTCGCCGTCGGCGACCACGACCCCCTCGCCGATGCGCCGGACGACGTCCGCCAGCTCGCGCGCCTCGTTCTCGAGGCGCGCGTGCTCGATGGCCACCGCCGCGCGATCGGCCACGATGCGCAGCAGCCGGTCGGCGCGACCGCCGAGCCGCCGCGTGCGACACGCCACCTCGAGCACGCCGATGGGGAAGCCGGCCACGACCAGCGGGGCCACCATCAGCGAGCGGAACGCCTCGCGGCGCGTCAGCGGCTCGCCCACGCCGCCGGCGCCCTCGGAGATGAGGACGGGCTCGCGGGTGGCGATGGCCGTGGCCACCGCGCCGACGCCCATCGGGATCGGCGCCGGCTCGACGCCGGGCGGCAGGCCGACGGCCGCGCGCGGACGCAGCTCGGCGCGCGCCTCGTCCAGCATGTAGATGACGGCGACGTCGGCGTTGAACACCTCGACGACGATCTCGACCAAGCGGAAGAGCAGGAGCTCGGGGCTGGGCGCAGTGAGCGCGGCCTGCGCGATGCGGCTCAGCGCCTCCAGCTCGCCCGTGCGCCGCGCCAGGAGCTTGCGCGTGACCAGCGTGCGCGCGCGCGCGACGATCTCCTCGGGCAGGAACGGCTTGGTCATGTAGTCGTCGGCGCCCTCGCGCAGGCCCCGCACGCGGGCTGAGGCGCTGCCGAGCGCGCTGAGCACGAGGATCGGCAGATCGGACAGCTCCGCCTGCGCGCGCAGGCGCTCGATGACCTCGTAGCCGCTCATACCGGGCAGCATGAGGTCGAGCACCATCAGGTCGATGTCGGGCGCCACCGCGAGGGCCTCGAAGGCCGCCTCGCCGGTGGCCGCCGTCTCGACCTCATAGCCCTCGCCCTCGAGCAGATCGCGCAGGAGGGCGGCGGTGTCGGCGTTGTCTTCGACGACGAGGATGCGCGCGGCCTGCGTCTTCATGGCGTCGTCACGTCCTGGGTATCGAGCGTCGTGGCCATCAGCCGCGCCAGCTCGTCCGGCGTGAACGGCTTCGCCACGTAGGCGTCGCAGCCGGCGTGCAGCGCCGACTCGCGCTCCTGGGGCCGCGAGAGCGCGGAGACCGCGATGATCGGCACCGACGAGGTGCGTGGATCCTGGCGCAGCCGCCGCGCGACCTCCCAACCGCTCAGCCCCGGCAGCATGAGATCCAGCAGCACCAGGGCGGGCGTACGCTCGCGCGCGAGCTGCAGGCAGTGCTCGCCGCTGTCACAGATGCGCGCGCGGCCACCCAACAGATCCTCCACCACCGCGCGTATCAGCTCCTGCGTCGCGCGCTCGTCCTCCACGACGAGCACCTCGCGGCCCGCAAGCACCAGCTCGAGCTGCAGCAGTGGCTCAACCGTCTGCGCGCTCGTGTCGGCGGGCAGCGTGGCCACGGGCAGCGTGAAGGTGAAGCGGCTGCCGCGGCCCTCGCCCTCGCTCTCCACGCGGACGACGCCGCCGTGCAGCTCGACGAGGCGCCGAACGATGGCGAGGCCGAGCCCCGAGCCGCCGTGGCGGCGCCGCATGGGCGCCTCGACCTGGTAGAACGGATCCCAGATCCGTCCCAGCTCGTCCTTGGCGATCCCGACGCCGTCGTCCTCCACCGCCACCCACACCTGCTCGCGCTGCCGGCCGGCCAGGATCCGGATCTCGCCGCCCGGCGTGCTGAACTTCACGGCGTTGCCGACGAGGTTGACGAGGATCTGCTGCAGCCGCGAGGCATCGGCCTGCACCGACGGCAGGTCGGGCGGCAGCACGGTGCGGATGTGGATGCGACGCGCCTGCGCGGCCGCGGTCACCACCGTCCCGACCTGCCCGACGACCTGGCGCAGGTCGAGGGAGCGGGGCGTCAGCTCGATGCGTCCCGCCTCGAGGCGCGAGACGTCGAGCAGATCGTTGATAAGGTCGTTCAGGCGCTGCGCGCCCCGGAAGATCGCCTCCTGATACTCGATCTGCTTCGGCGTGAGCGTGCCGTGCGCCTGGCGCAGGAGGAGCCGGCTGTAGCCGACGATCGCGGTCAGTGGCGTGCGCAGCTCGTGGCTCACCATCGCGAGGAACTCCGACTTCAGCTCGTCGAGGCGCCGCAGCTCTGCGTTGACCTGCGCGAGCGCGCGCGCCTGGCGATCCTTCTCAGCGTAGTCGCGGACCATCTCCGCGTTGTCGATGAACACGCCGTACCGGGCGTGGAGCGACAGAAACGCCACCGCGGCCGCCGCCGCCAGCCAGTCGACCACCACCAGGGCCGGCGTGGCCACCGCCACGCTGCCCGTCCAGACCCGGACCGCCGCCCGGACGCCGATGGCCAGGAAGACGAGGCAGAACACCACCCCCAGTGGCTCCGGCTGCCACGCCCGCCGCCGTCCGATGGCCGCGACGATGAGCGTCGCGACGCCGAGCGCCGACACAGCGAGTACGAGGTTCGCGTACCGGTAAAGGATCTCGGCTGACAGTGCCGCGGCTCCTCACTCAAATCATCACACGAGCGCGCGCTAAGTCGAAGCGCAGATTGAGTTTTTCTGTGAAAAAGTTTACCCAACCGATGGGTGGCTGCGCGGAAACGCCGCCAAATCCCGGCCTTACAACGCTGCGTCGGCCTCGTTACGCCTCTGACGGCCTGCCGTCGGGCGCGAACGGACGTGAACGTTTGAAAAATCTGGGATGTCGCGCATCTCCGCGCCGGACCAAAGGAAGCGAGGTACCGCCGGGCGGCACGCGAGTTGCTCCTTGCCGCACGCATGCTTCGCACGCGGCCGGTCTGGATGCGCGGCCTCAGGCTGTACCGCTCGATGGCGTCGGCAGGCCCTCTCGACGGGATCGCCGTCGCCGACGATCTCTTCGACGCGCGCGTCCATGCACGCTCACGCTTCCGCAGTCAGGACGACCTGACGCGCTTCGCGGTCTACACGGTCCACGACGCAAAGGCCTGGGCGCCGCCCACGCCGGTGAGCGAGCCCGGCGACCACACCCTGATCGTCGTGCGCGAGTTCCGGCGGGTGCCGCTGCACGCCTCCGTGCTCGCCATGCTCCTGCTGACCGCGCGGCCCGGCTACTCGGCGCCGGTGCTGGCCGCGCTCGCGCATTTCGTCGAACGTGCGGTGAGCCTGTACCAGCCCGCGTACCTGCTGCTGGCACACTCCCTCGAGCAGCCGCGGATCTCCACGCTGATGCTCGGCGTGCACGAGTGCGCGGCGCTCGCCGCCGCGAGCCCGTCCGCGTTCAGCGTGGAGGCGCTGCTCCCGGAGCTGGATCCGCTGCTGGCGTCACGGCCGGAGGGGTTCAGCTACTGCCCGGAGCTCGAGGCCCGGACGGTCACCAGCAGCCTCGTCTCACCGTACGCCGTGTAGCTCGACCCGCCTCAGCTGGTCGCCGACCGGGCGATCGCCCTCCAGCCGTAGCACGGGCCCCGGCAAGGCCGCCAGCCACGCTTCGTGCAGGGCCCGACTCCGCATGTCCAGACCGCCCCCGTCGTAGCCCGCGCACCAATCCAGGAACTCGACGTACGCCTGGTGACGCGAGCCGCCGGGAGCGATCGCGTCGAGGCCGTAGCGCGCGATCTCCCGCGCGCGCAGTCGGGTGAGCCGGACGTCCGAGGGGACGACGAGGAAGACCACCAGCTCGAACTCCGGGATCAGCGGATCGCCCCACCCACACAGCGATCCCGACAGCACCCAGCGCGGCGACGCGGCGAGCGCGTCACGAAGGAGCGCGAGTCGCGACCCACGCGGACGCTTCTCGCGATATGGCGGATCGGTGGGCAGCCAGTAGAAATCGTCGGTGTCGAGGTGACGGTGGCCGTGCCTGGCCGCGATCGCCGCGGCGAGCGCGGTCGTCCCGCTGCCCGACGCGCCGACGATGTGAATGCGCTCGGGCACCGGCACGTTCGATCGGGCTAGTCGACGCCGCCCGCGGTGTGCAGCCGCACGGTTTCCACCAGTAACTCCGTCGTCGCCACCATGTCGTTGACGTCCACCCACTCGTTGACGGTGTGGATCTGGCGCATGCCGCAGCCGAGGTTGGCCACCTCGACGCCGCGCCCGCTGAACACGTTGGCGTCCGAGGCAGCGCCCGTGGCGCGCGTCTTGAAGGGCTTGATCAGTCGCTCCGCCGCGCCGCGCACGAGGCGCACGATGCGCGTATCGTCGGCGACGCTCAGCGGCTCGTAGTCGCGCTCGACGTGCGCCTCGACGCGCGCGGCGGTCGTCTTGCCCGCGACGGTCACCGAGTGGCGCGACGCGGCGAGCTCGAAGCAGTCGAGCATGTGCCGCGTCTGCGTCTGCAGTCCCTCGAGCGTAAGACTGCGCGTCTCGGCGCGCAGCACGACGCGGTTGGGAATGATGTTGCTGGCCAGCCCGCCCTCGATGCGGCCGACGTTGGCGGTGGTCGCGGCGTCCACGCGGCCCAGCCGCATGGCCGCGATCGCCTCCGCCGCCACCCGCACCGCGCTGATCCCCTGCTCCGGCGCCAGCCCCGCGTGGGCCTCGAGGCCGTGCACGGTGAACTGCATCCGGTTGGCGGCCGGCGCGCGCGTGATCAGCTCGTGCACGCCGTCGCAGTCGAGGACCAATCCAGTGCGCGCGCGCAGGCGCCCGACGTCGAAGTGCTTGGCCCCGAGCAAACCCATCTCCTCGCAGATCGTGAAGAGCACGTCGACCGGCCCGTGCGGGATCCTGCGCTCGTGCAGCAGACGCACCGCCTCGAGGATGGCGACGATGCCCGACTTGTCGTCGCCGCCGAGCACCGTGGTGCCATCGGTGCGGATGACGTCGCCGTCGACGACGGGGCGGACGTGGTCGGCCGGCGGCACGGTGTCCATGTGGCCGCACAAGAGAAACGGAGCGACGTCCGATGCCGTGCCGGGAAAACGCGCGAGCAAGTTGCCGGTGTCGCTGCCGACCTTGTCTCCCGCGTCGTCGACCTGCACGGTCGCTCCCATACCCTCGAGGATCGTGGTCAGACGCTTGGCGACGTTGCCTTCGCGCTTGGACACGCTGGAGATGCGCACCAGCTCGAGGAACTCGTCGCGGAGGCGATCGCGGCTCATGCCAGGAACCGGCTGAGCCAGGCCACGCTCGCCGTCACCGCCTCGGCGCGATGGGCGGGATCGGTCAGGCGGTGGTCGCCGCCGGGAATCACGAGCAGATCGCAGGGCTCGTCCGCCTGGTCGTGCAGCTGCACGCCATGGTCGAGCGTGACGACGTCGTCGGCTTCGCCGTGGACGACCAGGTGGCGCGCCACGTTCTTCGGCGCCAGCGCGTAGCGGCCCTCCATGTACTCGATGGCGAAGCTCACGCCGAGGCCGCGGTTTTCGCGCAGGTCGTCGTTGGCCAGCCCGGTCAGGCTCGCGGGCGCGTTCCACGTCACCACCGGAACGTTCGGCCGCCGGGATGCGACGAACAGCGCGACGAAGCCGCCGAGGCTCGAGCCCAGCAGCCCGATACGGCCGTCGAGCCGCGGGTGTCCCTCGAGGTGCCCCAGCACCGCCTCCACGTCCTCGATCCGTGTCGCGATCGTCGTCTCCTCTTCGCGGCCGCTCGACTCGCCACACCCGCGAAAGTCGAAGCGCGCCAGCGCGAGCCCCGCCGCCGGCAGCGCGTCGCCGAGCAGCAGGTACTTGTCGGAGTCCTTCGAGGCGGAGAGCCCGTGACACGCGATCACGCACGGGACGCGGCGCGGTGTCTCGGGCGCGTGCAGGACGAGCGAGAGCTTGCCGGCGGGCAGCGCGATCGAGTGCCGCTCGGCGCTCACGCCCAGGCGAGGTGGAACAGCCGGCAGGCGTTCGTGGACAGCTGGAACATCGCGTCCTCGATCGGCTCCCGCTTGAGCTTGGCGACTTCCTCGGCCACGCGCGCGGCCAGCCACGGCCCCGACTGCAGCCCCGCGAACTCGCCGTCGTACTGCCACGGGGCGTCGCTCTCCACCAGGAGCGACTCGAGCGGGACCTGCTCGACCAGCGCGCGGTCGCGCTCGCGGTACACCACCTCGGGCGTGACCGAGACGAAGTAGCCCGCGTCGACGATCCGACGGGTGACCTCGGCCGGAGCCTTGTGCCAGTGAAAGACGGCGCGCTCGACGTGATGGCGCTCGAGCGCCTCCAGCGCGCCGACGGCGGCGCCGTGAGGGGCGTGCAGGGAGACCGCGAGGTCGTAGCGCGCGGCGAGCGCCAGCAGCCGGTCGAGGCGCGCGCGGCCGCGCGACGCGCGCTCCGCAGCGTCGGCCTTGCCCTCGAGCGAGTACCACGGCAGCCCGACCTCGCCCACGCCGACGACGCGCGAGTGGTGCTCGGCGAGCTGTTGTTCCACCGCCTCGAGGTCCGCCTCCGTGAGCCGATCCTGGTCCGGGTGGAAGCCGAGGCACGCCCACACCGTTTTCGGCGCCGCGGCCGCGAGCGCGAGGTTCCGCGCGTTCGTCTCGGCGTCGCAGCCGACGGCGACCACGCCCCAGACGTCGTGGGCCAGCGCCACGCGCAGCGCGTCGAGCGGGTCGGGAAAGGCCGGATCGTGCAGGTGGCAGTGGCTGTCGACGACCATCTAGTCGCCCGCCACGACCATGCGCGCGATCTTCAGCGTCGGTGCCGAGACGCGATCGCGCAGCACGAGGTCGTTGCCGATGCCCTCGATGCGGTCGAACATCTCCAGCAGATTCCCCGCCACGGTGACCTCCTCGACCGGAAACGCCAGCCGGCCGTCCTCGATCCAGAGCCCGGCGGCGCCGCGCGAGTAATCGCCGGTCACGCCGTTCACGCCGAACCCGATCAGCTCCGTGACGTAGAGGCCGCTTTTCACCGAGCCGATCAGCTCCTCGGGCGGCGTCGTACCGGGCAGCAGCATGAGATTCGTCGTGCCCACGGAGACGCCCGCGCCGTCGCGGCTCGCATGATGTGTCGACTTCAGGCCCAGCTTGCGCGCGGAGTACGTGTCGAGCAGGTACGACTCGAGCTTGCCTTCGCCCACGAGCACGGTCCGCCGCGTGGCGAGGCCCTCGCCGTCGAACGGCCGCGAGCCGAGCGCGCCGGGCAGGAGGCCGTCGTCCACGATGGTCACCGCGGGCGCGCCGACGCGCGTGCCGAGCCGCTCGAGCAGGAACGACGCGCGGCGGTAGAGGCTCGGCCCGCTGGCGGCGCCCGCGACCGAGCGCAGCAGGCTGGCCGCGGTGTCGGGATCGAAGATCACCGGGACCTCGGTGGTCTTCACCTTGCGCGCGCCGAGCCGGCGCAGCGCGCGGGCGGCCGCCGTCCGACCCACGGACTCGGGATCGTCGAGCGCGCGCCGACGCCGGGCGTACGTGTACCAGACGTCGCGCTGCATCTCGCCATCCTTCGCGGCCACCGGTGAGACGGTCAGGCCGAAGGACGACGTGCTGTAGCCGCGCGCGAAGCCGTGCGACGTCGCGTAGGCATAACGCGCGCGCCGGTCGAAGTACTCTGCGCCCTCGGAGTTGGTGATGCGCGGGTCGGCCGCCAGCGCCGCCGCCTCGGCCCGGCGCGCCAGCTCGATCTTCTGCTCCGGCGTCGGCTCGGGACCCTCGTGGTCTTCCAGCTCGAGCTCGGGCACCCGATCGATCAGCTCGGCGGGGTCGGGCAGGCCGGCGTGCGGGTCCTCGGCGGTCACGCGTGCCAGCGCGGTCGCCTCGTCCACCACGCGCTCGAGCGATTCGCGGGAGAGATCCGACGTCGACGCGGCGGCGGAGGCCCGGCCGGAGAACACGCGCAGGGCCAGGCGCTGCTCGCGCGAGTGCGCGACCGTGTCGACCTGCCCGAGGCGCACGGAGGCGCTGAACGACTGCTCCTCGATCAGGAAGCCGTCGGCGGCGGTGGCGCCGCGCGCGGTGGCGCGCTTGAGGACGTCGGCGAGCAGCGTCGTGTCGACGTTGCTCACTTGCCCACCGCCGTGCCGCCGACCGTCATTTCGTCAATGCGGATCGTCGGCAGGCCGACGCCTACGGGCACCGACTGGCCGTCCTTGCCACAGGTGCCGACGCCCTCGTCGAGCGCCAGGTCGTGACCGACGCGGCTCACGCGTGTCAGCGCGTCGGGCCCGTTGCCGATCAACGTCGCGCCCTTCACCGGCTTTGTCACCTCGCCGTTCTCGATCAGGTAGGCCTCGCTCGCGGAGAAGACGAATTTGCCGCTCGTGATGTCCACCTGCCCGCCGCCGAAGTTCACGGCGTAGAGCCCGTGCTTCACCGACCTCAGGATGTCGCGCGGGTCGTCCTGGCCGGCGAGCATGAAGGTGTTGGTCATACGCGGCAGCGGCGGGTGCGCGTACGACTCGCGACGGCCGTTGCCCGTCGGCGCCGCGCCCATCAGCCGGGCGTTGAGGCGGTCCTGCATGTAGCCGACCAGCATGCCGTTCTCGATCAGCACGTTGCGTCCCGTCGGCGTGCCCTCGTCGTCGACGTTCAGCGAGCCGCGGCGATTGGCGATCGTGCCGTCGTCGACCACGGTCACGAGCTCGGAGGCGACCTTCTGGCCCACGCGGCCCGCGAACGCCGAGACGCCCTTGCGGTTGAAGTCGCCCTCGAGGCCGTGGCCGATCGCCTCGTGCAGCAGGATGCCCGGCCAGCCCGGCCCGAGCACGACCGTCATCGCGCCCGCCGGCGCGTCCACAGCGCGAAGCTTCAGCGTGGCCTGCCGCGCGGCCTCGGTGGCGAAGCGCTTCCAGCGCTCGGCCTCGAGATAGAAGTCGAACGGCACGCGCCCGCCGCCGCCGAAAGAGCCGATCTCGCGTCGGCCGCCCTCCTCGGCGATCGCCGTCACGTTCAGCCGCGTGAGCGGGCGCACGTCGCCGACCGTCCAGCCGGAGGCGGTGGCGATCAGCATGACGACTTCTTCGCTCGTGAGGGAGACGATCACCTGCGTCACGCGCGGGTCGGCCGCGCGGCACGCGGCGTCGATGGACCTGAGCAGCTCGAGCTTGCGCGTGAGCTGGGTGACGATCGGCGGCTCGGCGAGGGCATAGAGATCGTGGGGGCGACCGCGTCCGGGCACGGCGACCACGCCGGACTGGCCCGCGCGGTCCGCGATCGCTCGCGCCTGGCGCGCGGCTTCTTCGAGGTTGTGCACCGCGAGATCGTCGGTGTGGGCGTAGCCCGTCCGCGTGCCGGATTGGGCCCGAACGCCCGCCCCCTGGCTCACGTGACGGGACGCCCGCTTCACGACGTTTTCCTCGAGTACCAGCTCTTCGTTGACACGGTACTCGAGGTAGATGTCGGCGTCGTCGACACGGCCGGCGAGGTTACTGCCGAGCAGGCGCTCCATGAGCCCGGGCGTGACGTTGAACCTGTCGGAGAAGAAGCTCTCGGGTCGTTGCCGAGCGAGATTTTCAGTCATCAGGAAGGGCCTAATCCTAACCGCCGGCGCCGGCCGGCCCCAAATTTTTCAGACGTGATTATTGTAGCGGGTCCGCCAAGCTCCTAGCGCGCTTGAAAACGCTGGATTATCTCGTGGATACGCCTCAGCCCCTGCGCGAGCGAGGGGCCCGGCGAGAGCACGTCCTCGCCGGCGATCTCATGGACCTCGCCGGAGGCGACGGCAGCGATCTTGTCCCAGCCCGGACGCGCGGTGATCGCCGCGCCGTCCACGGGCTTGCCGCACCACGACGCGAGGATGATCTCGGGATCGCGTGCCGCGACGTCGGCCGCGGTCACGACGCGCTCGCGCGCCGCGCGCCGGTCGCGCAGGTCGGCGAAGACGTCGCGCCCGCCCGCGACCTCGATCAGGTCCGAAACCCAGCCGATGCCCGCGATGAGCGGGTCCATCCACTCCTCGAAGTAGACGCGCGGGCGATCGGGCCACACGGAGGTGTATTCGTGCATCTGCTTGATCTCGTCGCGCATGTCGGCCACGACGTCGCGCGCGGCCGCTTCGCAGCCGAGGGCGCCGCCGATGAGGAGGATCGCGGCCAGCACCTCGTCGAGCCGGCGCTGGTTGGTGCAGAGCACGGCCACGCCGGCGCCGATGAGCTCGGCGACGACGTCGGCCTGTAGATCGGAGAAGCCGAGCACGAGGTCCGGCTCGAGGGCCAGGATCCGATCCGTGCGGAAGGTGGTGAAGCCGCCCACGCGCGCCCGATCGCGCGCCGCCTCCGGCCGCCGCGCGGTGCCCGGTACGCCGACGACGCGGTCCCCCGCCCCGACCATGAATGCGATCTCCGTCGTCTCTGCGGTGAGGCAGACGATGCGCCGCGGGAACTCGACGGGGCTCTTGCCGTACATCGACCTCTCAGTCCGCGGGAACGACGACGTCCAGACCGCGCGCGCGGAACGACTCGAAATGTCCGACATTGAACGTTAGCAGCGTCGTCGCTCGTCCTCGCAAGCAACAGGCCCCGATGACTTCATCATAGATTCTGCCGCCGGCGATGCCCGATATCGGGGCGTTGCCGAGCACGACGCGATAGGCCGTCGCCGGCAGGGCCACCAGATGTGCGCCGCGCACGAAACCGTTCTGAAGGACGGCAAGGGCATCGGCCGGCGCGAGACGGTAGGGAGCGGGAAGGCGGGTCAGGACCGAATAGGCCTCGATGAGCGCAGGCGCCGCCACGATCATCCGTTCGCGGCCCCTGAGCCGGCGGCCGATCGCCGCCGTCGCCCGGGTGTGGTGTTCGTGCCACGCGCAGACGGCGGCCACCATGCAGCTCGTATCCGGCGTGAAACCCGGCACCGCCTCAGCCGCGCTCGCCTCGCAGGCGCTCGCGCGTACGCTCCACCGTCTCGGCAGTCATCGGGGGAACCCTCCTGCGAGGCACGGCCACCAACAGCCGACCCTTCTTCACCAGGCGGACCGGCAACGGGGCGGGCTCGATCTCTACGCGACCATTTCGGGCAATGACTTCCACTGGCATGCCCGAACGCAGTCCCGCCTCGCGTCGAACATCCTTGGGGATCACGAGTCGGCCGGCAGAATCAATGGTAGATCTCATACCATGAATGATACCACTTCGAGAGCCAGCTCGTGACTCGGGCCCCTACTCCGCGCGCCTGGTCCCCGTGTGGCGCATCACCCACTCGAGGAAGACGACGGCCACCAGGGCGAGGCGTCGCATCAGCGCACGACGCTCGAGGCCATGAGCGCCATATAGATGAGGAGCGAGGACTGGACCGCGCGCGTCTCGATCGCGGTCGCCTCCGAGGATTTCGGGTCGATGGCCCGGTTGGCGTCGTCCCAGGCGCGGCGGCTGCGCTCGATGCCGTCCGAGCCGAAGTCGACCGCGCCGCGCATGCGTCCCTCGGGATCGAAGATCTCCATCATCCCGATGGCCGTGCCGTCGCGGAAGCCGCCGACGAAGCTCGCCTGACCGTTCGGATACCAGCCGAGCAGCATGCCCGTGGGCTTGCCGTCCACGAACGTGACTTCGCCGGATTGCGCGCCGCCCGGGTGCCACGACTTCCACGTCCCGCTCGGCTTGCCGTCGCGATACTCGCCGCGGACCTGGATGGCGCCGGCAGGCTGCCACGACGCGAACGGCCCGTGCAGGATCCTGGGATTCGTGCCGGGCCGCGCGCACCACTGCTCACTGCCGGTCGCGCGCTGCGCGGTGCCGCGCTGCGTACCGGCGGGACAGACGATCGAGTCCTGCGCGCGTGCCGCGCCGACGACGGCGCAGAGCAGAATCGCCGCCACGCCGAGCGCGCCGCGTCTCACCCCTCGTACGTCTCGCGTCGCGCCAGCCCGCGCTGAAAGGCCAGGTATTGCTCGCGCGTCATCGGCGGCTTCGCGTCCTTGAGGACCTCGCGCGCGCCCGCGGCGCCCTCCGCCAGCATGTCGACGGCCATCGCGGCCAGCGCCTTGGCGTTCGTCACGTACGCGAGCTGCGGATCGACGATCTTGTAGTCCGCGCCGTGACCGCTGCCGGTCGCGCCGCCGACGTAGGGATGCAGGATCGGCATCACCATGCTGAGATCGCCCATGTCGGTCGAGCCCGTGCGGTGACCGATCTGCCGATAGTGCTCGGCGCCGACCAGCTTGGCGGCATTCGCCTCGTAGTGGCGGGCCATGCCCGGGTCGCAGGCCATCGGCATGTAGCCGGGCAGCGTCTCGATCTCCACCTTCGCGCCCAGCGCGAGCGCACCCGCCTTGAACGCGCGGTCCACCTTCTTCTGCGCGTTGAGGATCGCGTCGACCGTGCGCCCGCGCACGTAGGTCTCCAGGCGCACCTCGCCCGGGATCACGTTCACCTGCGAGCCGCCGTGGGTGATGATCGGATGCACGCGGATCGTGTCCTCGTCTCTGAAGGTCTCGCGGATCGCGTTGACGGCCGTGAGGCCGACCTGCGCGGCGTAGAGCGCGTTGACGCCCAGGTGCGGCGCCCCGCCGGCGTGGGAGGCACGGCCCACGTAGCGGATCGTCTTCACGATGCAGCCGTTGTTGGAGGCGGGCACGCCCGTCCTGCCGTCCTCGGGCCGCGACGTGAGATGGATCATCATGGAGAGGTCTACGTCGTCGAAGTGGCCGAGCCGGAGCAGCTCGGGCTTGCCGCCGAGGAACTCGAGCTTGCCGGCGCGCGCCTGCGCCACGCGCCACTCGATGTCCCCGTACTCCTCCGCGGGCACGGCGAAGAACACGACACGGCCGCTGAGCGCGTCGAGCGCCCTCGCGTCGAGCAGCCCCATCGCGGCGCCCATCAGCGCCGCCACCTGCGCGTTGTGGCCGCAGGCGTGCGCGGCGCCCGTCGTCGGATCCCCCTCCGGATGACCGGCCACGACGAGTCCGTCGAGCTCACCGAGCAGCGCGAACGTCGGGCCGTCGCCCCCGCGACCCGGCGCCTCGGCGCGCACGCCGGTGAGGGCGAGGCCGGCCTTCGGGTTGAGCCCGAGCCCGGCGAAGGTCTCCTCGACCAGCCGCGCGGTCTTGACCTCCTTGAAGCCCAGCTCGGGATGCTTCCGGATCCGCTCGCCGAGCCCGACGATCTCCTCGGCGCGGCGGTCGATGGCGGCGTACACGCGCTCCTTCAGCTCGTTCTTCGTCATGGAGGCTCCTTTCCGGCGCTATTCTACCCGCCATGGACTACCACCACGTCGTCGAGGCGGCAGGCGCCATCGCGCTGGGCCTGATCTTCTACTCCTACACCTGGCGCTGGTTCGACGCGCAGGAGTCGCCGCGCCGGGCGCGCTGGCGACCCCTGGTCAACGGCGTGGTGTTCGCCCTGCTCGCCATCCTGATGACGAAGTCGCGCATCGAGGTGGGCGACGGACGCTTCATCGACCCGCGCCTGATTCCGCTCGCGCTGGTCACCCTCGTGGAGAGCTCGCTGGCCGGAGCAATCGCGGGCGCGATCACCGCCGCCTACCGGCTCTGGCTCGGCGGCGGCGGCGCCGTCGCGGGCGCCCTCGGCATCGTGGCGACGGTGGGGGCGGCGGCAGCGGTGCGCGCGTGGGCGCGGCGCGAGGGCGGCGTCGGCTTCCGCCACTCGCTCGCGCTCGCCATCGTGGTCTACGCGATCACGTGGGGCACCTTCCTCATCCTCGGCCGCCGCGGCGCCGCGCTCTTCGCGCCGGTGTGGCTGCACACTCTCGTCCTGTACGTGGTCGGCATCGGGCTCGTCGCGCGGCTCTTCGGCGACGTCGTGGCGGGCCGCGCCGCCGAGGCCGCGCGCCGTGACGCCGCCCAGCTGCGCGCGGTGACGCTGCTGGCGCGCGCCGCCGCGCACGAGATCAACAATCCCCTCACCGCCGTGCTCGGCGGGCTCGGCCTCGCCGCGCGCAAGCTGACGCCGGACAGCGAGGAGGCCAAGTGGATCGACCGCGCCCGCGAGGGCGGCGAGCGTATCCGCGACATCGTCGCGCGGATGAATCGCATCACGCAGGTGGAGGAGGCGCCCCAGATCGGGGCCCTGCCTCCGATCCTCGACATCAAGAAGTCGAGCGAGTGATTCGCCTCCCCCAGAACAGGATTGCGCCGGCAAAGCCGGCGCTCGAACGGCGTAACCCTCAGGCCGACGCCAGCGCGTCGAGGAAGCGCTGGACGGCGTCGGCCGGTGACGGCGCGTCGAGGATGGCGGCAATGACGGCCACCCCGCTCGCCCCGGCGGCGCGCACCTCGGAGACGCGCGCGGGGGTGAGGCCGCCGATGGCGATCACGGGGAGCCGGACGCGTCCCGCGACCTTGGCGAGCGCGTCGAGCCCCTGCGGAGCGCCGTAGCGCCGCTTCGACGGCGTGTCGTAAACGGGACCGAACACGACCCAGTCGGCGCCCTTCGCCTCCGCCTCGACCGCGTCCTCGAGCGAGTGGACCGAAGCGCCGACGCGCAGCCGCCCGCCGGCGATCGCGCGAATGTCCTCGAGGGGCAGCGACGCCGCCGTGCGCTGGACGGCGTCGGCGCCCGTGGCCAGCGCGACGTCGACGCGGTCGTTGACGATCAGCAGCGCGCCACGCTCGCGCGTGGGCGCACGAAGGCGGCGACACAGCACGGCGAGCTCGGCGGCCGCGAGGTCCTTCTCGCGCACCTGAACGGCGGGAAGCCCCGCGGCGAGGCAGTCGCCCACGACGGTGACGAGGTCACGGCCGCGGGCCTGGCCACGATCGGTGACGAGGCAGAGCCTCAGCTGGTCCAATCAGGCAGGCCCTCGATCGGCGAGGACGCTGTCGCGTAGAGCTTCTTGCCGATCCGCCCCGCCTTGTAGGCGAGCCGGCCGGCCTCGACGGCCAGCCGCATCGCGCGCGCCATCGCCACCGCATCCCGGGCGCCCGCGATCGCGGTGTTCATGAGCACGCCGTCACAGCCGAGCTCCATCGCGATGGCGGCATCGGAGGCGGTGCCAACGCCGGCGTCCACGATGACAGGAACGGAGACCGTCTCGAGAATGATCTTGATGTTGTACGGGTTGCGGATGCCGAGACCCGAGCCGATGGGCGCGCCGAGCGGCATCACGCACGCGGCGCCCGCATCCTCGAGCCGCTTGGCGATGATCGGATCGTCGTTCGTGTACGGCATGACGACGAAGCCCTCGCGCGCGAGCGTCTTGGTCGCCTCCAGCAGGCCCTGCACGTCGGGAAAGAGCGTGCGGGCGTCGCCGATGACCTCCAGCTTGACCATCTCGCCGAGTCCGGCCTCCCGCGCGAGGTACGCGGTGCGGACCGCCTCGTCGGCGGTGTAGCAGCCGGCCGTGTTGGGCAGCAGCGTGAAGCGCTTGGTGTCGATGAAGTCCAGGATCGACTCGCCCTTACCGGGCAGGCTCACGCGCCGCACGGCGACGGTGACGATCTCGGCCCCCGACTCCTCGTGCGCCTGGCGCATGATCTCGTTGCTCGAATACTTGCCGGTCCCGACGATGAGCCGTGACGTGAAGTCCTTGCCGCCGAGCACGAGGTTCGTGTCGTGCATCTCAACCACCTCCCATGGGCCGAACGATTTCCACGCGGTCACCGTCGCGCAGCGCCACCGAGGCGTACGACGCCTTCGGCGTGATCTCGCGGTTCACCGCGACCGCGGTGTACTCGCGCTTGACCGCGAGGTGTGTGAGGAGGCCCTCGAGGCTGAGCCCGTCGGCGACCTCCATCTCGCGCCCGTTGACCGTGATCTTCATCAAAACGAAAACGGCCGCTCCCCCTGTCGAGGGTGCGGCCGCGTCTGTTCGCGCCGTGTTCCCTTCGCCGGCATTACCCGGAGCAGGTTCGAGGGGTCCCGGGCCGCACCCGGTTCTCAGGAATCCTCCCCCCACGGCGCCAGAGGCGAGTATACCAGCCTCGGCGCCGTTTGACTTGGCGGGGGGCCGATGCTACTTAGTCCGCCACGGTCGCGACACCCGTCCCATCCCGGTTTCGCAGGAGTGTGGCCATGAAGAGAGCAACCCGCCGTCAATTCCTCGAGACCTCCGCCATCGCCTCGGTCGGCATGGGGTCGTGGCTGGCGCTCGGCAAGCCTCCCGCCTACGCGCAGAAGCGCGAGCTGACCTTCCTGTCGTGGAACCACTTCGTGCCGGCGTCCGACGACGAGCTCCGCAAGCAGGCGGAGGCGTTCAGCAAGCAGGCGGGGGTCAGCGTGCGCGTGGACACCATCGCGCACCTGCAGCTCATGGCGAAGTTCGCCGCCGAGGCGCAGTCGCAGTCGGGGCACGACATGATCCGCACGCACGACGCCATCCCCTTCCTCTTCGAGAGCCAGCTCGCCGACGTGGGCGACGTCGTGGACAAGCTCGGCAAGCAGCACGGCGGCTGGTATCCGTTCGCGGCGGAGGCCAACCAGACCAAGTCGGGCTGGAGGGCCGTGCCGTGGTTCTGGATCTCCTTCCCCGCCACCTACAACATGGCTCACTTCAAGAAGGCGGGGCTCGAGACGCCCAAGACGTGGGCGGAACTGCTGAGCCACGGCAGGACGCTCAAGAAGCAGGGCAACCCGGTGGGGATCGCCATCAGCCACTGCGGGGACGCGAACACGACGGCGTGGTCGGTGCTGTGGTCGTACGGGGCGAAGGTCATCGAGGCCGACGGCAAGACGCCCGCCATCAACTCCGACAAGACGGCGCAAGTCATCGAGTGGTGGAAGGAGCTCTTTCGTGACGCGATGGAGCCGGAGGTCCTGTCCTGGGACGACGCCTCCAACAACCGATTCATCCTCTCCGGCAAGGGCTCGTGGATCCACAACCCGATCAGCCCGTACAACGCCGCCCTGAAAGAAAAGATGCCGATCGCCGACGACATCAACCACCATACGAGCCCCGCGGGGCCGGCTGGCATCCACTCCGCGGTGCCGATCCTCGGGCTCGGTGTCTGGAAGTTCAGCAAGAACATCGACGTGGCCAAGGAGTTCATCCAGTTCCTGTTCCGCAAGGAGAACTACGACGCCTGGATCGGCGCCTCCAACGCCTTCAACCACCCGCCGCTCCGGCACTTCGCCGACCACCCGATCTGGGCGCGCAACCCGAAGTTCGCGATGCTGCCCAAGGAGGCGGAGTACGCGCACCCACGCGGCTGGCCGGCCAAGCCGAGCGATGCGGCCCAGCGCATCGATGAAGCCTTCGTCCTGCCCGACATGACGGCCAAGGCCGTGAACGGGATGCCAACCAAGCGTGCGATGGACTGGGCGCAGGACCAGGTCGCGCGCGCGATCAAGGGTCAGCTCAAGGTCGGGTAGCGTGGCCGTCTCGCAGCGCGCCCTGGAGGCGGCCGGGCTGGGCGGCGGGCGTGGCCGCCTCGAGCGGCTCCGACAGTGGCGGGAGCAGGAGCACGTCTTCGGCTACGGCCTCATCCTGCCCGCGCTCGTGCTGCTCACCTGTCTCGTCGCCTATCCGTTCGGGATGGCGATTTATTTCAGCCTCTCCGACTACTGGGTCGGCTCGCCCGGCCAGTTCGTCGGGCTCACCAACTACCGGGAGATCCTCGGCAACGACGTCTTCCGCCAGACCGTCCAGAACTCGTTCGTCTTCACCGGCTTCGCGCTCACGCTCAAGACGCTGCTCGGTGTCTGGCTGGCCGTGCTGCTCGCGCGCGACGTGCGCTTCAAACGCGTGCTGCGCGGCGCCGTGCTGCTGCCGTGGGTGATTCCCACCGCGCTCTCGACCCTCGGCTGGTGGTGGATGTTCGACTCGCTCTACAGCGTGGTGAACTGGACGGCCATCCGCCTCGGCCTCATCAGTGCGCCGGGGCCGAACTGGCTCGGCCAGACCAACTACGCGATGGCGGCGGTGATCATCGTCAACGTCTGGCGCGGGCTGCCGTTCTTCGCCATCACCGTGCTGGCCGGGCTGATGTCGATCCCGCGCGAGTTCTACGAGGCAGCCGAGGTGGACGGCGCCAGCAGCCGGCAGCGCTTCTGGCACGTCACGCTACCGCTGCTCAAGCCGGTGCTGGCGGTGGTGATCCTCTTCTCCACCATCTTCACGTTCAGCGACTTCAACATCGTGCAGATCCTCACGCGCGGCGGTCCCGTGAACACCACGCACCTGTTCGCGACGCTCGCCTATCAGATCGGCCTGCAGGGCGGCAACCTCGGCCAGGGAGCGGCGATCTCGCTCTTCCTCTTCCCGATGCTCGCCATGGTCGTCTTCCTCCAGCTGCGTTACATCCGGAGGGACTGAGGTGGCGAGCGCGGCCAGCGTCCGGGCCCGGCGGCTGCGCGCGGCGCTGACGTACGCGAACCTGACGCCATTCGTCTTCTTCGCGCTGTTCCCGTTCTATTTCATGTTCGTCACGTCGTTCAAGCGCAACGCCGAGCTCTACAACCTCAAGGCGGTGCCCTTCTGGATCCAGACGGGGGCGATCACCGACCACTATGATTTCCTCTTCCGGCGCACCGAGTTCCTGATCTGGATGAAGAACAGCCTGATCGTCAGCGTGATCGCGATGAGCATCTCGCTCGTGATCGCGATCCTGGCCGGCTACAGCCTGGCGCGGCTGCGCTACCGCGGCGTCGGCTCCTTCGGCACCGCCGTGTTCATCACGTACCTGGTGCCGCCCACGCTCCTCTTCCTGCCGCTCTCGCAGGTCGTGAACTGGCTCGGCCTCTCGGACTCCATCTGGGCGCTCGTGGTCACCTACCCGACTTTCCTCGTGCCCTTCTCGACGTGGCTGCTGATGGGCTACTTCCGCACGGTCCCGCGCGAGGTGGAGGAGTGCGCGCTCGTCGACGGCGCCAGCCGGCTGCAGACGCTGCTGCGCATCGTGCTGCCGATGGCGGTGCCGGGCGTCGTGTGCGCCGCGCTCTTCGGCTTCACGCTGTGCTGGAACGAGTTCATCTACGCGCTGACGTTCGTCTCGCAGAGCGGCAACAAGACGGCGGTGGTCGGCGTCACCGCGGACCTGATCCGCGGGGACATTTATTACTGGGGCTCGCTGATGGCGGGTGCCGTGCTGGCGAGCGTGCCGATCGTCGTCATCTACGTGTGGTTCCTCGACTACTACGTCTCCGGCCTCACTGCCGGAGCGGTAAAGGGCTGACCGGCCGATCAGTTACTGACCGCTGGTCAGTTCCGGTTTTGCTCGGACTTAGTCGTAACTACCTCATTTATAAGCACTACGGGCCTGGTACTCGGCTTGCTCGTTCCAGGAGCCATGAGCTTCGAGTTCCTGGCCGGCCTGGTCCTGGCGCACGGATACCTCGTCGTGTTCCTCGCAGTCGCGCTCGACTGCGCCGCGCTGCCGATTCCCGGCGAGCTGTTGCTGCTGACGATCGGCGGGCTGGCGGTCAAGGGCCATCTCGATCCGGCGTGGGCCATCACGGTGGCGGCGGCGGGCGTGATCATCGCCGATTCCGTCAGCTACTGGATGGGACGGATGGGAGGTCACCGGGTCTTCGCGAGGTTCGGCCGCCACTGGACGCCAGGGACGACGACGCTCGTTTTCGGTCGGTTCGTCATCGGCGCGCGCGTAGTGGTGCCGCCGATGGCCGGCGCACGGCGGCTCCCCTACGGCCGGTTCCTGGTATGCGACGCGCTCGGCGCAGCGATGTGGGCGACCTCCTATGTGCTGGTCGGCTACGGCGCCGGCGCCAATCTCGGCGCGCTGCAGCGCCAGTGGGCCAGCGCGATGACGGTCGTCCAGATCGCGCTCGCCATCGGGCTGGTCGGCTTCGTGATGGTCAGGTTCTCGCGCGCCCGCTGGCTCCGGATCGCCGTCGGCGCCGCGTTGCTCGCGATGTTCTCCGTGCGGGCGACGACGATGGTGACCGAGGAGACGCAGCCCGTGCCCGACTTGCGAGACGCGCCCAGCTCCGTCTGATCGGCTCGCCGTCTGACCCCGGCGCTCAACACTCGAAGCGAATCAGCGCGCGTCGGCCACCGCCTTGACGGCGGTGGGATTCTCCAGCGACGAGAGATCGCCCGGCTCCTTGCCGAGGTAGGTCGCGCGGATCACGCGGCGCATGATCTTCGCGCTGCGCGTCTTGGGCAGGTCGCCCGTGAACAGCACCTTCTCGGGCTTGAGCGCCTTCCCCATCGACGCCGCGACGCGCTCGGCCAATTCCTTGCGCAGCGGCTCGCCGGGCTCGTGGCCGGGGCGTAGCACGACGAAGCAGACGATCGCCTCGCCCTTCACCGCGTGCGGCACACCGATGACGCCCGACTCGGCGACGGCGGGATGGCCGACCAGCACGGATTCCACCTCGGCCGGGCCGAGGCGCTTGCCCGCGATCTTGAGCGTGTCGTCGGAGCGTCCCTGGATGTACCAGAAGCCGTCCTCGTCGATCGTGGCCCAGTCGCCGTGCACCCACACGTCCCTCCAGCGCGACCAGTACGTCTCCTCGTAGCGCGCGGGATCGTGCCAGAAACCGGCCGTCATTCCCGGCCACGGCTTCGTCACGACCAGCTCGCCGACGGCGCCGCGCACGGGACGGCCGGCGTCGTCGAAGACCTCGGCGGCCATGCCGGGGATCGGGCCCGTGAAGGAGCAGGGTTTGATCGGAGCGATGGGAAAGCAGCCCAGGATTCCGCCGGAGATTTCCGTTCCACCGGTGTAGTTGCTGATCGGGATCCGCGTCTTACCGGCGTTCTCGAAGAGCCAGCGGTACGGCTCCGGGTTCCACGGCTCGCCGGTGGAGCCCAGCATGCGCAGCGACGAGAGGTCGTGAGCGTGGACGTGCTCGGGGCCGTGCGGCATCAGCGCGCGCACGGCCGTGGGCGACAGCCCCATGATCGTCACGCGATGGCGCTCGACGAGGGCCCAGAGACGGTCGGGCTTCGGATAGTCCGGCACGCCTTCGAACACCACGGCGGTCGCGCCCTGCGCGAGCGCCCCCGTTATCAGCATCGGTCCCATCAGCCAGCCGAGGTCGGTGAGCCAGAAGAGCCGGTCGCTCTCGCCGACGTCGTGGCAGTACGCGAAGTCGTGGGCGGCCTTCAGGAGAAATCCGCCGTGCGTGAGCACCGCGCCCTTGGGCTTCCCGGTGGTGCCCGACGTGTAGATGATGAGGCACGGATGGTCAGCCTCCACCTCCAGCGCCGCGCACGCGTCGGACGTTCCGGCGACGGCCTCGTGCCACCACACGTCGCGGCCGGCGCTCCAGGGGATCTCGCGGCCGAGCCGCCGGTAGACGATCACCCGCCCCACGCTCGGCGACAATGCCACCGCCTCGTCGGCGGTCTCCTTCATCTTCACGACCTGGCCGCGGCGAAAGAAGCCATCGGCCGTGATCAGCACCTTCGCCTCGGAGTCCTGTAGCCGCGAGGCGACCGCCTGCCCGCCGAAGCCCGAGAAGCACGGCGTGTAGACGGCCCCGACGCGCACGACGGCGAGGGTGGCGATGGCGGCTTCGGGCGACATGGGCAGGAAGATGCCGACGCGATCGCCCGGGCCGACGCCGAGCGCTTTCAAGGCGTTGGCGAGCCGGTTGACCTCCGCCGCCAGCTCCGCGTACGTCAGCGTGCGGCTCGAGCCGTCGTCGCCCTCCCAGACGATCGCAGGCTTGCCGCCGCGGCCGGCGTCGAGGTGGCGATCGACACAGTTGTCGGCGAAATTCAGCCGGCCCTCGGGGAACCAGCGCGGCCACGCCGGGCCGCGCGTGGCGTCGAGCACGCGGCTGAACGGCTTCGTGAAGCGGATGCCGAGATCCTCGATCACCCCGCGCCAGTACCACTCGGGGTCGTCCACCGAGCGGCGCTGGAGCTCTTCCAGCGTGCCCACGCCCAGGCGCCGCATGAGCCGGGTGATCTTCGCGCGCTCGACGTACTCCGCGGTGGGCCGCCAAACGATCTGCTCGCTCATGGAGGCTCTTATGATATCCCTTCGCGCATGAGCGACAACGTCCGCCTCGACCGCGACGGCGCCGTGGCCACGGTGACCCTGAATCGTCCCGATCGCCGCAACTCGCTGAGCGACCCCATGCTGACCGAGCTTGGCCGCGCCTTCAGCGAGCTGCGCGACGACGCCGCCGTGCGCCTGGTGATCGTCACGGGCGCGCCGCCGGTCTTTTCGGCCGGCGCCGACGCCAAGCTGAAGAGCTCGATGTCGGCCGAGGAGCGGCGCCACGCGATGGCCACGCGCAAGTCGCAGTTCCGCCGGCTCTTCGAGCGCGTCAACACGACGCTCGAGGGCCTCGAGCAGATCACCCTCTGTGCCGTCAACGGCCACGCGGTGGGCGGCGGCTGGGGGCTGACGCTGGCCTGCGACTTCCGGATCGCCGCCGCGGAGGCGCAGTTCTGGATCCCGGAGGTCGACCTCGGCGTGCCGCTCGGCGTCGCGTCCACCACGCGCTTCGTCCGCCTCGTCGGCCCCGCACGCGCCAAGGAGATCATCCTCGAGTGCCGGCGTTACGGCGCCGAGGAAGCCCGCGCAATGGGCCTGGTCCACCGCATCGTGCCCGGAAGCGACCTCATGAAACACGCGAGGGAACACGCGCAAATGCTCCTGGCCAAACCGTTCCGGCCGCTCTCTGAAATGAAGGCTCGCATCAACGCGATCGCGAAGACGGGCATCCCCGAGGTCAACGCCATGACCGAGGGTTTCCTGGAGCGGGACTAGACTACTCGTCGTTTGTTTGGTATCTATCCGGCATGGACCTGCGCCGCCGGATGGAGCTCTTGGCCGACTCCGCCCTCGCCGACCGTGAGGGCGTTCCACGGCTGCGCCGCCCATCTCGCCTGGCGGGGCCGGCGCCCGTCGGCAAGAACCCGCTGGCGTCGGTAGGAATCGCGGCGGTCAGGCTGCCAGGCGGTGGCTCCACGAACCTCATGCGCGTGATGCAGACCAACGCGTGCTCGCTGTCGTGCGGCTATTGTCCGACCTTCTGCGGTGGCAACGTCCCACGCGTGTCGATCTCGCCCGACGAGACCGCGCGCACCTTCATGGACGTCCACCGCAAGGGCCTCGCCTCGGGCCTCTTCCTCACCTCGGGAGTTCCGGGCCGGCCCGAGCGCGCGACCGATCGCATGCTGGCGACGCTCGACCTGCTGCGCCGGCGCGAGGGCTTCGGCGGGTACGTCCACATCAAGCTCCTGCCGGGCGCGGAGCCGGCGCAGGTGGAGGAGGCTGCGCGTCTCGCCAACCGCATCTCGGTGAATCTGGAGGGGCCGAGCGACGACCACGTTCATCGCCTCACCCGCGACAAGAGCTTCTCCGGCGACCTCCTGCCGAAGCTCGAGCACGCCGGGCGGCTGCTGGCGGCGCGGCGGGGCAGCCCTGGCGCGCTGCCGTCCTCCGGCACCACGACCCAGTTCGTCGTGGGCGCCGCCGGTGAGCGCGATCGCGAGATCCTCACGGTCGTCGACCGGCTCGAGCGACGGCGGCTGCTGCATCACGCGCACTTCAGTGCGTTCCAGCCGGTCGCGGGCACACCGCTCGAGAACCTGCCGGCCACCCCCGCGGCGCGCGAGCTCCGCCTCTACCAGGCCGAGCACCTGCTGCGGCAGTACGGCTTCGCGCTCCACGAGCTGGCGTTCGGCGCCGACGGCAACCTGGACCTCGAGCGCGATCCGAAGACGGCGTGGGCGCGCGCCCAGCCATCGTTCTTCCCGCTGGAGGTGACGCGCGCGTCGTACGAGGCGCTGCTGCGCGTGCCGGGCGTGGGCCCGGCGACGGCGCGCGCGCTGGTGGAGTCGCGGCGTACGACGACGCTGCGCGGCCAGGCGGATCTACGCGCCGCGGGAGTGGATGTGGTGCGCGCAGGCTATTACCTGACGCTGCGCGGCCGCCGGCTGGCGCCGGCGCCGCCCGCCGAGCAGCTGCGACTCTTCGCGCCGGGCGGCCACCTCACGCAGGCGCCATTCAGGACGCCGGTGCCGCCGTGCGCGTATCGGTGAGGCGCTATGGCGTGGTGACGGTGCCCACGGCGGAGGTGCCGTCGGAGAACGTGGCGGTGACCGTCAGGTTCCTGCCCGGCGCGAAACCCACGCCCCCGAGGTAGTCCGACGCGAACAGCGTCAGGCTGCCGCCGTCGGCCACCGTGGTGGTCACCGCCATCGTCGTCGGGTCGTTCAGCAGCGCCCCGTTCAGCGAGAGCGCCACGCCCAGCACCCAGGAGGCGTTCGGCGCGATCGTGTCCCAGACTCCGCCGACCCCGTTCACCAGTTGGACCGCCGTCACGCTGCGGCCCCCCGCCGCGTTCAGCGTCAGCGTGATCGTCGCGTCGGCCGCGCCATCCGGAGCGAGGGCAGTGTCACCTCCGCCGACCGTGTCGCGCAGCTTGCCGTTGTAGACCAGCGTCAGCGTCACCGGCGAGTTCACCGTGAATCCGCCGGTCAGCGTTCCTCCGCCGGTGTCCGGGTTCGTCACCGTCACGTCCCGCGGCCCGCTCGTGGCACCGCCGGCGATCGCGAACGATGCAATCAGTCGGGTCGAGGACACCCACACGACGTAGCTCACGGTGATGTCCGCCCCCGCGCTCACCCTCGCTCCGCTCACGAATCCGCTGCCGTCGATCGTCACCGCCACCGTCGCGCCCGTCGTCCCCTGGTTGGGGGTCACCGCGCTCACCGTGACGACACTGCTGGTCACGGTCGTCACGGCCTGGGCCGCCGACCCATCGGAGAACGTCGCAGTCACCGTCAGCGTCCTGCCCGGCGCGAATCCCATGCCCCCGTTGTAGTCCGACGCGAACAGCGTCAGGCTGCCGCCATCGGCCACGGCCGCATTCACCGCCATCGTCGTCGCATTGTTCAGCAGCGCCCCGTCCAGCGAGGGCGCCACGCCGAGCACCCAGGCGGCGTTCGGCGCGGTCGTGTCCCACGTCCCCCCGATCCCGTTCGAAAGCTGCAGGGCCGTCACGGTCCGCCCGCCGGCCGCGCTCAGCGTCAGGGTCATGGTCGCGTCGGCCGCACCGTCCCCACCGAGGAAGGTGTCACCCCCGCCGACCTTGTCGCGCAGCTTGCCGTTGTAGGCCAGCGTCACCGCCGCCGGCAGGTTCACGGTGAAGCCGTTGGTCAGCGCTCCTCCGCCACTGCCCGGGGTCGTCACCGTCACGTCCCGCGGCCCGCTCATGGCACCACTGGCGATCGCGAACGATGCGGTCAGTCGGGCCGAGGACACGAACATGACGTTGCTCACGGTGATGCCCGCCCCCGCGCTCACCATCGCTCCGCTCACGAAGCCACCGCCGTCGATGGTCACCGCCACCGTCGTGCCCATCGTCCCCTGGCTGGGCGTCACCGCGCTCACCGTGACGGCGGTGTTGGTCACCGTCGTCACCGCCTGGGCCGACGACCCATCGGAGAACGTCGCGGTCACCGTCAGCGTCCTGCCGGGCGCGAATCCCATGCCGCCGTTGTAGTCCGACGCGAACAGCGTCAGGCTGCCGCCATCGGCCACCGTCGCATTCACCGCCATCGTCGTCGCGTTGTTGAGCAGCGCGCCGTCCAGCGAGGGCGCCACGCCCAGCACCCAGGCGGCGTTCGGCGTGGTCGTGTCCCACGTCCCGCCGATCCCGTTCGAAAGCTGCAGCGCCGTCACCGTCCGCCCACCGGCCGCGCTCAGCGTCAGGGTCATGGTCGCGTCGGCCGCGCCATCCCCGCCGAGGAAGGTGTCACCCCCGCCGACCTTGTCGCGCAGCTTGCCGTTGTAGGCCAGCGTCACCGTGGCCGGCACCGGCACGTTCACCGTGAACCCGTTGGCCAGCGTTCCGCCGCCGCCGTTCGGGTTGGTCACAGTGACCGCTCGCGGTCCTCCAGTCGCTGCACCGTCGATCGCGAACGATGCCGTCAGTCGGGCCGAGGAGACAAACGTGACGTTGCTCACGGTGATACCCGCGCCCGCGCTCACCGTCGCCCCGAGGACGAAGCCGCTGCCGTCGATCGTCACCGGCACCGTCGTGCCCGTCGTCCCCTGGTTGGGCGTCACCGCGCCCACCACGACGGCAGCGGTCGCCGTCGCCACGGCCTGCGCGGAGGTTCCATCCGAAAACGTCGCGGTGACCGTCAGCGTCGTACCGTTGGCGAATCCCTGACCCCCACCGTAGTCCGACGCGAACAGCAGCAGGCTGCCGCCATCGGCCACCGCCTGGTTCACGGCCATCGTCGTCGGGTTGTTCAGCAGCGCCCCGTCCAGCGAGAGCGCCACGCCGAGGAGCCAGGCGGCATTCGGCGCGGTGGTGTCCCACGTGCCGCCGATCCCGTTCGAAAGCTGCAGCGCCGTTACCGTGCGCCCCCCGACCGCACTCAGCGTCAGGGTCAGCGTCGCGTCGGCCGCGCCATCGGCTGCCCGGGCCGTGTCACCGCCTCCCACCCTGTCCCGTAGCTTGCCGTTGTAGACGAGGGACAGCCTGGCGGTCTGCGGCGTCGTCACCGTGAACGCGTTGGCGAGCGTCCCGCCGGTGCCACCGGGGCTCGTCACCGTCACGTCGCGCGCGCCGCCCCCCGCGTCGCTGGCGATCGTGAACGTCGCCGTCAACCGCGTCGACGACACGAAGACGACGCCATTCACCGTGATCCCGACGCCCGCGCTGACAGCGGCGCCGTTGACGAACCCGCTGCCGTCGATCGTCACCGACACCGCGGAGCCCGACGTCCCCTGATTCGGCGTGACCGCGGTCACGGTCGGCGTCGTGCTGCTCACCGTCGTCGTCGCCTGCACCGACGTGCCGTCCGACAACGTCGCGGTCACCGTCAGCTGCTGCCCGACTGCGAAGCCGAGCCCGTTGCCATAATCCGAGGCGAACAGGCGCAGGGTTCCGCCGTCGGTCAACGTCGTGTTCACGCCCATGGTCGTGGCGTCGTTGAGCAGCGGGCTATCCAGCGCGGCGGCCACGCCCAGCAGCCACGCGGCGTTCGGCGCCGTCGTGTCCCACACGCCGCCGCTCGCATTCTGCAGGCGCAGCGCGGTGATCGTGCGGCCGTCGGTCGCGTTCAGCGTCAGCGTCAACGTCCCGTCGAGGGCGCCGTCCGGCGTTCGGGCGGTATCGCCCCCACCGACGCGGTCACGCAGCTTGCCGTTGTAGGCCAGGTTGAGCGTCACCGCCGGCACCACGGTGAAGGCGTTGTTCAGCGTCGCCATCTCGCTCGGGATCGTGACCTTCACGTTGCGCCCGCCGAGCGTCGCGCCGGCGGCGATCGCGAAGCGCGCCGTCAGCCGCGTCGCGGACAGGACGGCGACGTTGCTCACCGTGATCCCCGCGCCCGCGTTCACACCGGCGCCCGTCACGAAGCCGGTACCGTCGATCGTCACCGAAACCGTCGTCCCGGTCTTCCCCTGGCCGGGTGTCACCGCCGCCACCGTCAGCGTCGGCGGGTCCAGCTGGTTCAGCGCCAGGTCGACGCGGATGCGCGGTCGGGTGACCGGCGTCCCGCTCCGCGTGTCGGTGATGGGCACGCCCGTCGACTGCAGCGCGGCGAGCGTCTGATCCACCGTGGCCGCCGGCGCCGCCTGCTTCAAGATCGCCCAGGAGCCGGCCACGTGCGGCGTCGCCATGGACGTTCCGCTCAGCATGGCGAAGCCTCCGCCGGTGACCGACGAGAGGATGTCCTCGCCCGGGGCGAACAGCGACATGAACGGCGCGACGTTCGAGAAGGACGACACGGCGTCCGACTTCGTGGTGGATCCGACGCTGACGGCGGACGAGATACAGGCCGGCGACGACAGCGCGGTCGGCGAGCCGTCGTTGCCTGACGCAACCACCGTGGCGATCCCGGCCGAGCGCAGCGTGTCGATGATCGCCTTCTCCGGCTCGGCGTCGCAGTACGCACTGAACGAGCCGCCGCCGAGGCTCATGTTGACGGACGCGATGTTACGGGTGCCATGCACGGCGTACACGCGCTCGAGGCCCGCGATGAGGTCCGAGGTGTACGCGCCGACGCACGGCGTGTTGAACGGCCCGCAGTCGGATACGGAGATGAACTTGGAAAACACCTGCACGGCCATGAGCTGGGCGCCCGGAGCCACGCCCGAGAACGTCACGCCGGCGGTGGCGCCGTCGCCGGCCGCGATACCCGCGACATGCGTGCCGTGGAAGCAACCCTGCGCGTCGAGCGGACAGGGCACCGCCGCTCCAGGCCCGACCTGCTCCTCGGCGCCGTTGGGGCAGAACGTCGTGCTGTGCTTGGCCAGCATGCTCGAGTAGCAGGCTTCCTCGACCACCTTGCCGAGGAGGAACGGGTGCGTGGAATCCACGCCCGTGTCCAGCACCGCGACGACCGTACCGCTGCCGTCGAACCCGCGACCCCACGCGCGATCGGCGCCGATGAGCGGCACGCTCTCGGCGAGGATGGGCCGCTTGATCGCGTCATCGAAGACGCGGTCCACCCACAGCGACGAGCCTTCGAGGCCGGCGAGCGCGTCGGCGTCGACCTCGAGCGCGATGAGCGGCACGTAGTCGTATCGGTGCACGATGCGATAGTTGGCCTTGCGCAGCCGCGACATCAGCTGGCCGCCGACCTGCTTGATGTCGGAGCGCTGCAGGGCCGCGGCCGCGTGGGTCAGGCGGCCTTCGGGAACGTGACCGCGGCCCGGCAGCCGCAGCGAAACGAGGACACGCGCGCGGTCGCCGCCGGCGACGCGCTTGCGAACTTTCGGTGACACGCCGTTGACCCACGGGCCCTTGTCGTCGTCGTCCGAGTCCTCTGATTTCGCCTGCCGCCAGGCCTCTGATTTTTCCTCGAGCTTGGCGGCGGCGCCTCGGCGATCGTCGTCACGACGCCCGGCCAGCGATGTCCCCCCCGGGATCAGCGCGAGAGCGATCAGGATGATCAGGACGGCTACGAGTCGGGTGTGGCGCCCCATTGCGGCCTCCGCAACACGAATGACGGCTGTACCGAGCCGTTCGAGTGCGCGGAGGCGCGTCCGCGGCAGTAGGGACCCGTTGAAGACACAGGCAGACGACACATGACGACGCTCGGAGATGCAGAGCGGATGCCACAGCCGCTACGCTCTGCCGGATCATTGGGTTACGGTGCGAACCCCCTCTTCCGCAATGCCAGATTCGTCGGTCCAATCTGTCCACGCCTGACGGGAATCGTCAGTCGCCGAGGCCCGGAATCGGCCTGAGGAGCCTGGAGCAGGCGCCGCGCAGAGGAGCGAACGGCGAAACGAAGCTAAATTCGAGACTCAGCTATCACGCCGCAACTCATCGAGAAGAGTGGGGTCGACCTTCTCGCGTACCGTCCGGCGATCGAGGCCCAATCTGCGGCCGGTCTCCTGGTAGCTGCCGGTGTCCGCGTAGACCAGCGTGCAGTAGCGCCGTAGGACCTCCTCGGCGCTGAGCGTGCCGACCATCACCTCGTCGGCGATGCGCCGGCGCGCCGACGGGTTGCCCGCGCGCGGCGGCCGATACTCGCCGCGGATCATCACGTTGCGCACGCACTGCTCCAGCTCACGAACGTTGCCCGGCCAGCGGTATCCGGCGCCCAGGTGCGCGTCGATCCAGCCTTCGGTTTCCTGCGCGAGGCTCTCCGCCTCGGCGTCGCCCGCAACCCGCCGGGCGATGAAGCGCACCAGGGCGCCCCGCTCGGCGGGCGCGTCGCGCAATTGCTCGGCGAGCGGGGGCGTGACGATGAGGTCCGAGCAGAGCCGGTAGTAGAAGTCCTCGCGGAAGCGGCCGGCCTCCATCTCTCGCGGCAGGTCGCGGTTGGTGGCGGCGATGATCTTGCCCGAAAAGCGCCGGTCACGCGTGTCGCCGAGTCGCTGGAAGCTCCGCGTCTGGAGCACGCGCAGCAGCTTCACCTGGACGGCCGCGTCGAGCTCGCCGATCTCGTCGAGGAACACCGCGCCCAGCGGCGGGCAGACCTCCAGCCAGCCGGTGCGGTCCTGCACGGCGCCCGTGAACGCGCCGCGGCGGTGGCCGAACAGCTCCGACTCGATCAGCGTCGGCGAGAGCGCCGAGGGGTTCAGGGTGTAGAACGCGCCGGCGGCGTCCTCGGCGAACGCCTGGC
The DNA here is from genome assembly GCA_003220225.1 of Candidatus Rokuibacteriota bacterium. Classification (GTDB taxonomy): domain Bacteria; phylum Methylomirabilota; class Methylomirabilia; order Rokubacteriales; family CSP1-6; genus AR12. The sequence continues at coordinate 23,095 of QHRU01000048.1, read as the reverse complement.
GCTCGGGATCGAACGGGATGTAGCGCGCCAGGCCGATCGCGTGCGCCACCAGTTCCTTGCCCGTGCCCGACGGCCCGCAGATGAGCGTGGCGATGTCGCCCAGCCGCTGATAGAGCGAGCGCCGATAGCGCCGCATGTCGCGCGTGAAGATGGACTGCCAGACGGCGGCGCGCAGTCGGACGATCGACGCCGAGTTACCAATGATGTTGCGGAAGATGTGGTGGAACGCCCGGCGGATCTGGAAGTAGCTGGCCAGCAGGTGGGGCACGTCGCGATCGGCCAGCAGCGTGGCCCGCGGAATCTGCAGGAAGCGCTCGACGTCCTGGCGGAATTTCCGGTAGAAGCCCACGGGGGCGGTCGCCACGCGGCGGTCGTCGAGCAGCCGATAGAGCTCTTCCTCGTAGCGGCTGAACAGCAGGTAGACGACCACGTCCTCGTAGAGCTGAAGGTCCTCGGCGCTCGGCCTCACGCCCTCGGTGAGCCGCGCGGCCAGACGCCCGGCCAGCGCCTCCGAGAGCTTGCCGAGCGCGGCCACGTTCGGCATCGGATCGGGCTCGCCGGTGGCGTGCCAGAGGGTGCCGCCGGCCACGAAGGCGGGGCCCAGCGCCGCGCGCTCGCACTCGATCCGCTCCGGCAGGAACGGGTTGCAGTAGGCCAGGCGCGAGATCGCCTCGGCGAGGGCGCGATCGCCGCCGGCTAGGAAGGTCACCCCGGACATCTGATGTACACCCGACAGTGAATGTACAGAGGATGGGCCTCGAATGTCCAGCTTCCCGACTGCATTCTCGGAAAAGCCTTGATTTTACGGCCTCCAACCTCTGGCACGTCACGTGGACTATGCCCGCACAGCCTTGGATCGACAGGAGGACGACATGGAGACGAAGACGGTCCGCGCGCTGTTCGAACGGCAGGTCGAGGCCTTCACCGGATCGCCGGAGTTCGCGGCGCTGGAAGCGGGCTGCGGGGACTACGACGCCTTCATCGAGAACGTGGCGCGCGCCCATCTGAAGTCGCCGCAGCTCGTGGCCTTCCTGTACGCGCTCGCGCCTCCCGCGGCGGCCCGCGACCTCCTCGGAAATCTCCTCGAGGAGCTCGGCCTCGAAGCGGAGTCGGAGCGCCCGCACCCCGCGCTGCTGGAGGATCTGCTCCGGGCCGCCGGGCTCGGACACCGGCTGGTGGAGGTCGAGGCCCGGGCGGCGGACGACGTTCGACGGATAGTCACCGAGCCCCTGCTCTACAGCGCGTTGCGCGAGGTCGGGCTGGCCGCGCTCACCGAGATCGTCGCCTTCGAGTTCATGCTCTCGCGGGTCTCCGGCCGCATGGCCCGGGCGCTGGCGACCCACCGCGGGCTGGCGGCCCCGGCGCTCGAGTGGTTCACCCACCACTCGGAGGTGGACGTGCGCCACGCCGAGCAGGGGCTGGCCGATCTCGGAGCGTACGCCGCCTACTACGAGTTCACCGACGACGAGGCGCTGACGATCGTCGAGATGACGCTGCGCGAGAACGTGTTCACGCGGCGCTACTTCCGCGACGCGACCGCGGCGGGGACGCCGCGATGAGGCTCGTCGGTGCGACGCTCTACGCGCTCCGCATCCCGTTCGTCGAGGCCTTCAGCCACAGCGCCACCGAGCGGCGCTGGTCCGACTCCGTCGTCGTGCGCGTCCGCGACGACGCGGGGACCGAGGGCTTCGGCGAGGGAGCGCCGCGCCCCTACGTCACCGGCGAGACGGTCGAGACGATGCTCGAGCATCTCGGCCGTGACCTCTGGCCGCGCGTGGCCGGTCGCGACCTGCCGCCCGCCGGTCACCTCCCGGGTCTCGCCACCTTCCTACCGGAGACGTACCTGGCCGGGGCACTCGCCCCGAACGCCGCTCGCGCCGCGCTGGAGCTGGCCATGCTCGACTGTGCGCTTCGCCGCGTCGGCCGCCCGATGGCGAGCGTGTTGCCGCCGAGGCGGACGCGGGTGACGTACAGCGGCGTCGTCACCGCTGGATCGGTCGAGCGCGCCGTCCAGCACGCGCGCCGGATGCGGGCCATTGGCATGCGCCACGTGAAGGTCAAGGTCGGCTTCGACGACGATGTCGCCCGCGTGACGGCGGTGCGCGAGGCGCTCGGCCCGGGCGTCACCCTGCGGCTGGACGCCAATGGCGCCTGGACGTTCGAGCGCGCCGTCGCCGTCCTCGACGCCGTGGCGCCACTGGGGATCGCGGCGGTCGAGCAGCCGTTACCACGCGGGCCCGTCGACGACCTCGCCCGGCTGCGACAGGCCACCCCGGTTCCCGTGATGGTGGACGAGTCGCTGGTGACGGAGGCCGACGCCGACGCTCTGATCGAGGCCAAGGCGGCGGACTTCTTCAACGTGCGCATCTCCAAGTGCGGCGGCCTGGCCCGCTCGCTCGCCATCGCCGCGCGCGGGAGCGCGGTAGGTGTCGGCGTCCAGGTGGGAAGTCAGGTGGGCGAGACGGCCATCCTCTCCGCCGCCGGCCGCCACCTCGCCGCCGCGCTGCCGGAGGTCACCTTCGTCGAGGGGTCGTTCGGCACGCTGCTGCTCGCAGAGGACGTCAGCGTCGAGAGCGTGCGCTTCGGCCACCGGGGCGAGGCCCCGCTGCTGACGGGCCCCGGCCTCGGCATCCGCGTCGTGGAGGAGCGCCTGCGCCGGCGCGCGATCACGGTCAGAGAGCTGTCGACGGAGGGATGACATGGGACGCCTGCTCCGTTACGCCATCGCCGCCCACGAGTGGCGCCACCGGCGCGCCTTCGAAGCCGCCGCCGATCACCCGGTCAGCGCCCAGATGCGCGTCCTGCGCCGGCTCCTCGGCGACAACGCCGACACGGCCTTCGGGCGCGAGCACGCCTTCGCGGCCGGCGCGACGCCCGCCGAGTTCGCCCGGCGAGTGCCGATCGGCGACTACGAGGCGTTCCGCCCGTGGGTCGCGCGCATCGTGGCCGGCGAGCGGCGCGTGCTGACCGCGGAGACGCCGTTCATGTTCACCGCCACCAGCGGCACCACCGGCGAGCCGAAGCTCGTGCCGGTGACCGCGTCGTGGGCAGGCGTGATGGCCGCGCTCATGCGGCTGTGGACCGTGCACGCGCTCCGCGACCATCCCGCGATGCTGGATGGCCACGTGCTCGCGATGGTGAGTCCGGCCGTCGAGGGGGTGACGCCGGGCGGCCTGCCGTACGGAGCGATGACGGGGCTGACGTTCCAGCGCCTGCCCTGGCCGATCCGCCGGCGGCACGCGGTCCCGTACGCCGCCGCGCTGATCCGCGACCACGAGACGCGCTACTTCGTCGCCGCGCGCCTGGCGCTCGCGCGCTCGATCTCGTCGATCGGCATGCCGAACCCGAGCACGCTGCTCCGCCTCGCGGACACGGCGGCGCGCCGCGCCACCGCCCTCGTGCGCGCGGTGCACGACGGCACCCTCGGCGTCGATCACGTCGAGCCGACGACTCACGCGGGCGTGAGCGCCGGCGAGCTCCGCGCGGCCCTCGCGGCCGGGCTCGCGCCGGATCCACGGCGCGCCGCCGCGCTGGCGCGCGTCGTCGAGGGGCACGGCCGGCTCGTCCTCGGTGAGTGCTGGCCGGACCTCTCGCTCGTCGCGTGCTGGCTCGGCGGCAGCGCCGGCATCCAGGCGCGCCACCTCGACGCCCACTTCGGCCCGCGCGTCGCGCGCCGCGACCTGGGGCTCGTGGCCAGCGAGGGTCGCCTGACGATTCCCGTGGACGACCACTCGGCGGCCGGCGTGCTGGCCGTGCACGCCAACTTCTTCGAGTTCGTCCCCGAGGAGGCGATCGAGGAGGCGACGCCACGCACCCTGCTCGCTCACGAGCTCGAGGTCGGGCGGCGCTACTACGTGATCGTCACGGGCGGCAACGGACTCTATCGCTACGACCTCAACGACATCGTCGAGGTCCAGGGATTCCACCGGCGCACGCCGAAAGTCGCGTTCGTGCGCAAGGGCCGCGACATGGTGAACATCACGGGCGAGAAGCTGCACCTCAATCACGTGCTCCACGCCGTGCGTGCGGCCGAGCGCGCGACCGGGCTGGGCGTCTGGCAGTTCCGTCTCGTCCCCGACGTGGAGACCTCGCGCTACGACCTGCTCGTCGAGCTGCCGCGGCCCGCCGCCGATGGGCGCGCCCTCGCCGACTTCGTGGCCGCCTTCGACCACGGCCTCGGCGACGTCAACATGGAGTACGCGTGCAAGCGCGGCTCGGCCCGTCTGCAGCGGCCGCGGCTCTTCGTGATGCGCGCCGGCTGGTCCGAGCGCCTCTGCCGCGCGGATTTCGCGCGCGGGCGCCGCGAGGCGCAGCACAAGTGGAGTCCGATCGCGCCGGCATGGGACGACGCGAGCCGCGCCGAGGTCGTGCGGTGCGTCGACGAGCCCGCCGAGGTCCCGTCGTGAGACGCGACGCCTCCGGCACCGCGCTCGTGCTCACCCTCCTCACCGCGCTGTTCTTCGCGCGGGTCGCCGGGCAGGCGCTCGCCGCGTTCGCGGGAGTCTCGTGGCTCCCGCCCATGGGCGCGTGGTACTCGGGGCTCCTGCCTTATCCGGTCTTGTTGCCGGTGCAGATCCTGATCCTGGCCGTGCAGCTGACGATCGACTGGCAGGTGTGGCGTGGCGCCGGGCTCTTGGCGCGGCCGCGGCGGCGGGTCGGCCGCGCGCTCCGCGGCTTCAGCTACGTCTACGCCCTCGCAATGCTGGTCCGCTGGCTCATCTCGCGCACGCACGGGATCCCGATCGCATTCCACTGGGTGCTCGCCGCGTACCTCTTCACCCTCGGCGGCTACTACGCGGGCGCCGGCGCCGCGGGATCTCGCCTCTCGCTGAGGCGACGCGGTGTCAGCGGTGGCCGAACACCTCACGCAGCAGGTCGGTGACCCGCGCCGAGGGGTTGGCGCGGATCTTCTTTTCCTCGTCACCGACCATGTGGAAGAGGCCGTCGAGGGCTCGGCCGACGACGTAGCGATCGAGGTCGAAGGCCTCCAGGCTCAGGAAGGGAATGCTCTGGGCGCGGCCGAAGAGGTCCTGGTACTGCCTGGTGACGCCGACCTCCCCCATCGTGCGGTGCACGATGGGCGAGAACGCGGCGGTCAGCTCGCTCGTCGTCTTGTCCTTGAAGTAGTCGGTGGCCGCCGTCTCGGAGCCGTTCAGGATCCGGCGGCCGTCGTCGATGGTCATCTCGCCGATCGCGTCCCAGAAGATCTTCTTGGCCGCCGGCGCCGCGCGCTCGGCGGCGCGGTTCATCTTCAAGATCAAGTCGTCCACCTGGCGGTCGTAGCCGACGGCGCGCAGCCCGCGCTCGAACGTCTTGAGCTTCTCCGGCATGAGGATCTTGATCGTCTGGTTCTTGAAGTAGCCGTCGGTGCGTCCCGTCAGCTTGACCGCGTTCTCGATGCCGATCTGGAGCGCCTGCTTGAGCGCCTGGCCGATCTTCACGTCGCCGAGCGCGCCGCCTTGGGGGAACGGCAGCTGGGTGCCGCCGGGCAGCGGGGGCAGCTGCTTGAGCAGCTCGTCGAGCTGGGGGGAGGCGCGCACCGGGACGAGCGCAACGGCGAGCACGGCCAGGAGCGCTCGGCGCGTCGGGCTCATCGATCGTCGTGGGGGGCCCCGATATGGCCCCCCACACCCCCCATCGCTCGGACGCGCCCCGGCACAGCCGTGGCGCGCCTCGGCTTTGACACAGGATGTCTCATCGATCGTCGTGGGGGGCCCCGATATGGCCCCCCAGCCTCTTCAAGCGAAGGGGGCTATGCCCCCCTCGGACTCCCCCGGCTATCGCTCGGACGCGCCCCGGCACAGCCGTGGCGCGCCTCGGGCTTGACACAGGATGTCTCATCGCGCTCAGCGGTTGGGCAGCGCGTCGAGCTGCCCGGCGAGCGCCGCGCGCTCGGTGACCGGCAGCTCGCACGCGTAATTCCGGCAGACGTAGGCCGTCGCCTTGCCGTCGACGGCCGCACGGCCCTCGAGCAGCGGCACGCCGGCCGAAGCCTCGCGACGGCCGCTCACCATGCCCGCCGCGACGAGGTTCGGCATGAAGCGTCCGAACACCTCCTCCGCGAGCGGTGCGGTCTCCTCGAGCTTCGTCGGCGCCACCAGCGCGACCTCGACGCGCGGGCCGAGGTGGAAATCGAGCGCGCAGAGGAAGCGGCCGAAGGCCGTCGGGTGACGTCCCATCAGATCAGCCATCGGGCGCAGCGCGGAGAGCGCGTGACGCTCGTAGCGCTCGTCGCCGGTGAGCGCGGCGAGACGCAACAGCACCTCGACGGCGACCGACGAGCCGCAGGGCACCGCATTGTCGTAGAGGTTGCGCGGCCGGACGATCAGGCGCTCGTGGTCGGAGCCCGTGTCGAAGAACCCGCCGACGCTCTCATCCCAGAAGAGCCGCAGGATTTCGTCCGCGAGGCCGCGCGCCTCGTCGAGCCAGAGCCGGTCGAAGGTCGCGGCGTACAGCTCGAGGAGCGCGGCGGCCACCATCGCGTGGTCCTCGAGGTAGCCCTTGAGCTTGGCCTGGCCCGCCTTCCACGTCCGGAGCAGGCGGCCGTTTGCCCGCACGGAGCCGAGCACGAACTCGGCGTTGCGCCGCGCGGCCGTGAGGTAGTCGCCGCGGCCGAGCGCGCGCCCCGCCTCGGCGAATGCGCGCGCCATGAGGCCGTTCCATGCCGCCAGCACCTTGTCGTCGCGTCCGGGCTTCACGCGGCGCTCGCGCGCGTCGAAGAGCCGGCGACGCCACTCGGCCGCGCGCGCCGGATCCGGCTCGCCCGGCAGCCAGAGGATGCTCTTGCCCTCGAAGTTCGGACCGCGATCCATGCCCCAGTACGCCATGGCCGCGTCGGCGTCGGCGCCGAGCACGGCGCGGATCTCGTCCGGCGTCCACACGAAGAACTTGCCCTCGTGGCCCTCGGAGTCGGCGTCCTGCGCGGAGTAGAAGCCGCCGGCGGGATCGGTCATCTCGCGCAGCACGTAGTCGAGCGTCTCCTCGCACACGCGCCGGCACTCGGGATCGCCGAACGCCTGCCAGGCGTGCAGGTAGAGCGACGCGAGCTGGGCGTTGTCGTAGAGCATCTTTTCGAAGTGCGGCACCAGCCACAGGGGATCGACCGAGTAGCGCGCGAAGCCGCCGCCGAGCTGGTCGTACATGCCGCCGCGCGCCATCTTCACGAGCGTCGTGTGCACCATGCGGCGCGCGTAGGGGTTGTCGCTGCGGCGCGCGAAGCGCAGCACGAACTCCCAGATCATCGGCTGCGGGAACTTCGGCGCGCCGCCGAGGCCGCCGTGCTCCTCGTCGAACTGCGCCGACACGCCCTGGAAGGCCGCGAAGAGGATCTCGTCCGTGAGCAGCGTCCCGGCCGCGCGCAGCCGTGACTCCTGGCCGAGGGCGCCGGCGAGCTGGCGGCCGTTGTCGAGAACGTCGGCGCGGCGGGTGACCCATGCCTCGGCGAGCGCCTGGAGCAGGCGCGGAAAGCCGGGCAGGCCGTGGCGATCCGACGGCGGGAAATACGTCCCGCCGTAGAACGGCGTGCCGTCGGGCGCGAGGAAGACGGTCATCGGCCAGCCGCCCTGCCCCGTCATCGACTGCACGGCCTGCATGTAGATGTGGTCGACGTCCGGCCGCTCCTCGCGGTCAACCTTGACGTTGACGAAGTGGCGATTCATCACGGCGGCGGTGTCGGGGTTCTCGAACGACTCGCGCTCCATGACGTGACACCAGTGACACGCGGAGTAGCCGACCGAGAGCAAGATCGGCTTGTCCTCGGCGCGCGCGCGGGCGAACGCCTCCTCGCCCCACGGATACCAGTCCACCGGATTGTGCGCGTGCTGCAGCAGGTACGGGCTCGTCTCACGGGACAGGCGGTTCTCGCTCACGGTCGGCTTCTCGCTCACGGCGGGCTCAGCGCGCGAACGGCAGGTCGCTGACCGTTGCCGGCAGCGTGGCGGCCCCCACGCTCACGCGCACGCGCGCGCCGGGCTCCTGTTGACGCTTGATGAACGCCAGCGCAATCGCGCGCCGCAGTCCGAGCGACAGCGTCGCGCTCGTCACCTGGCCGACGACGGCGCCGTCGGCGACGACCTCGGCGCCGCGCGGCGGCACCAACTCGCCCTCGAGCAGCAGGCCACGGAGATGGCGGTTGACGTGACCGCGGTCGCGGATGCGGACGACGACCTCCTGGCCGGGATAGCAGCCCTTGGTGTGCGAGATCAGGTGCGCCGACGGGATCTCGGGCAGCAGCACGGTGGCATCGACATCCACGCCGAAGCGCGGCGTGCCGGCCTCGATGCGCAGCGACTCGAGCGCCGCGACGCCGAGCGGGCGCGCGCCCGCCGCCAGCGCGGCCTTCCACGCGCGCTCGCGCGCCGTCGCCGGCACGACGAGCCAGACTTCGCGCTGGCCGGTCTCGCCGCCGCCGCGGACGACGCGCGCGTCGATATCCTCGGGCGGACCATCGAGCGACGCGGCCACGTGCGACCATGGCGCGTCCGGCGGCGCCGCGCCCGTCAGCCGCTTGGCCGTCTCCTCTGCCGCCGGGCCGACCAGCATGAGCAGCGCGCGCTGGCCGGTGACGTCCTCGAGGGTCACCTTCTCGGCGAAGAGATAGTGGTCGAGCGCGGCCACGGTGGACTCGCCCATGCCGGGCGGTGTCAGCAGCAGCATGCGGTCGTCCAGCACCAGGACGACGAGCGTCACCTGCACCTTGCCGTGGATGTCGAGCAGGGTGGCGGCGCAGCCCTGGCCCGGCGCCAGCGCGGCGATGTCGTTGCTCAGCAGCGCGTGGAGGAACTTCGCGCGGTCGCGGCCCGTGACCTCGACGACGCCGAGGTCGGAGCGGTCGACGACGCCGACGGCGTCGCGCGCGGCACGATACTCGGCGAGACTCTCGTGGTCTGGCACGGCGTCCATTGTACTCGCCGCGTGCTAGACTGCGCGCCGTGGCGCCGCCGCCGTCCGCCGTCCGCGCGTTCCAGCGCCGCCTGCTCGCGTGGTACGCGCGCCACGGACGCGACCTGCCGTGGCGCCGCACGCGCGTGCCCTACCGCGTGCTCGTTTCCGAGATCATGCTCCAGCAAACCCAGGTGGACCGCGTGATCCCGAAGTACCGGCAGTTCTTGCGAGCCTTCCCGACGCTGCGCGCGCTGGCCGCCGCCGACGTGGACGAGGTGCGCCGCCTCTGGTACCCGCTCGGCTACAACGTCCGCCCCGTGCGGCTGCACGCCATCGCGCGCGAGACGGTCGCGCGCTACGGCGGCCGCCTGCCCGACGACCGCGAGGCGCTCCGCGCGCTGCCCGGCGTCGGCCGCTACACCGCGGGCGCCGTGCTGTCCTTCGCCTTCGGCCGCGACGCGGCCGTGCTCGACACCAACGTGCGGCGCGTGCTCGGCCGCGTGTTCTTCGGCCCGCGGCGGCTCAAACACCTGCGCGGCGAGGCGCGCATGTGGGACCTGGCCGAGGCGCTCGTGCCGGCCGGGCGCGGCTACGACTTCAACCAGGCGCTCATGGACTTCGGCGCGACCTGGTGCACGCCGCGCCGGCCGCGCTGCGCCCCCTGCCCGATGCGGCGCTCCTGCGCCGCGTTTCCCACCCTCGCCGGCGAAGCACGGTCGTAGTCGTGCCGCTCGTCATCGAGGTCGCCGCCGCCCTCATCCGTGATGGAGCCGGCCGCTATCTCATCACCCAGCGACGCACCGGCAGCCACCTGGCGGGACTCTGGGAGTTCCCCGGCGGCAAGCTCGAGGCGGGCGAATCGCCGGCGATCGCGCTGCGGCGCGAGCTGACGGAGGAGCTGGGCGCCACCTTCGGCGTGGGCAAGCTCGTGGAGACGGTGCGGTGGGAGTATCCCGACCGCACCGTCGTGCTCCACTTCTACGACTGCCGCGTGGAGTCCGGTGCCATCGAGCCGCGTGAGGGTCAGCCGATGGCGTGGGTGGAGCCCGAGCGGCTGGCCGCCTACGACTTTCCGCCGGCCGATCGCGCGCTCATCGAGCGGCTGGCCTCGAGACGTTAGCCCCCTAGATCTTCTCCCACATGAAGTGCTTGCGGTTCTTCGTGAACGGCCGCACCTCGCCCGGCCAGCGTCCCAGCTCGACGGCCTTCGCGAACTCCGCGCTGACCAGCACGGACGGATCCTCGAGCTCGTAGAGCGCCGTGTAGGTCGGCTCGCCCTCGATGACGATCTTCTTGCGCTCGCCGCCGATGATCATCTCCAGCGGGCGGCGCTTGAAGCGCAGCGCCGAGATCACGCCGGGCACCTTCAGAATGGTCGGCACGTGCTCGCGGTCGTAGACCTCGTTGAAGAGCGCATCCTTGGCGGGATCGACGTCCATCGAGGCGGTGAACAGGTAGCGGCTGGTGATCGGCATCGCATCCTCCTGATGGGGGTTCAGTACCAGATGGCCATCGGCAGCCCGCGCGCGTCTCGGGGCGCCGGCCGGGCGGGCAGGCAGACGGCGGTGTCGCGGGCCACGCGGGCGGCGCTCCAGGCGACGGCGTGGGCGTCGAGCACGTCGTCCGGCGCCAGGCCGGACCCGCGCGCCTTCAGCGCCCGCGCGATCCGCGGAAAGGCGGGGCGCAAGAGCGCGAGCCGGCGCGACAGGCCGCGGGGCGAGCGCTTGGGCTCGACCAGCCCGATCGGCGCGCCGGCGAGAGCCCGGAACGAGAGCTCCGGATGGACCTCGGTCACGCGGTCCGCCAGCGTGGGGTCCGCGGTGAGCGCCTCGTCGACCTCGCGCAGCCGCGGAAAGAGGAAGAAGCACTCGATCGAGATGCCGAGCCGCGCCGCGCTGCTCGCGCGATTGGCGGACAGAGCGGCGCGATAGGTCGGCCGCGTCAGCGCGCAGCGCGCGGGCGGGCTGAAGACGGAGCACGCGCGGCCCCGGCCGAGGAGCCGGCGCGCGTGGCGGTCGCACTCGCGGCCGCCCGGCGCGGCCGCGTCGAGCAGGCCGATCGGCATGTCGATGCCGACGACGCGGGCGCCGCGCGTGAGCCCGAGGACGCCGGCGAAGTCGCGCGCCACGGTGACCTCCGAGCGCGCGCCCTCGCTCAACACGACCACCCAGCCCGCGCGACAGCCGTCGACGCCGGCGACGAGAGGCGCCACGCGGCGCCGTCAGGCGCGCCGGGGCGGCCGGCCGGCGACGAGCGCGTCGTGCACCATGGTCACGAGCGAGACGATGTCGAAGACGGGGCGGCCGGTCTCGTGCTGGATGTCGGCGGTGTACGGCGGCATGTTGGTGCACTCGAGCACGATGGCGCCGATGTCGGGGTGATCCGCCACGAGCCGGCGCGCGACGCGCACGTGCTCCTCGCGCGCGAGGTCCACGTCCAGCTCCAGCTCGTTGTCGAGCAGCGCCCGCGTGAACTCCTTCTCCGTCTCCATCCCCACCACCGCCAGCGGCACCTCGGCACCGATGCCGGCGCTCGTGAGGTGATCGGGTGTGAGGGTGCCGGCGTTGACGGTCATGACGCCCACGCGCCCGCCCGGCGGCAGCATCCGGTGCACGAGGGGCACCAGCAGCAGGCTCGAGGTGAACACCGGTACGCGCACGGCGCGCGCGAGCTGGGCCTGGTACTTGATGAGGAACCCGCAGTTGGTCGTGATGGCGCCCACGCCCTCGCGCTCCAGCGCCTGGGCGCCCTCGACGAACGCGGGCAGCAGGCCCTCGGCGCCACGCCGCACGACGAGGTCGGGATCGGCGCCGGTCACGCGCTGGTAGCGCACCGGGAACGGAAACGTCTGCGCGTTGCCCATGTCCCCGGGGATGCGCGGAAAGCGCGTGTCGAGCATGAGGATGCCGACGGTGAAGCCGTACTGGTTGAAGCCGCCGCGCACGCGTCCGGTCGTCATGGCGCCATAACTCTACTCCAACTGCGAGGCCGTGCCGTACTATGGTCCGGATGACCCGCCCCCTCGGGCACCTGGCCGTGGTCGCCGGCCTCCTGGTCTTCGCCTCCCTCTTCCTCGGCCCGCGCATCTACGTCGACCAGACGCTTTTCGTCGGCGACGGATTCTTCTACGTCGATCCGAGCTTCCGCGTCGCGGTGCCGCCGGGCGCGTACGTGACCAAGCCGCGAAACTTCCTCACCCACGTCGACAACGGGCTGCAGATCTACCCGCAGCTCGTCCACGTGCAGACGTCGCTCTCGCGCGGCGAGATCCCGTGGTGGAATCCCTACCTGGGCCTCGGCATCCCGGGCGTCGCCATCCAGTCCACCGTCTTCGAGCCGGTCGCGCTCGTCCTCGGCCGCGTGTTCGCGCCGCCGATGGTCTCCAACCTCAAGGGCGTGATCACGCTGGTGGTGGCCGGCTGGGGCATGGTCCTGTTCGCTCGCGCGCTGGGCGTCTCGCGCAGCGCCGCCGTCTTCGCCGGCGTCGCCTTCGCGTTCAGCGGCTGGACGATCGCCTGGCTCGGGCGCACGAACACGCTCGTGGAGATGTGGATGCCGTGGCTCTTCTGGGCGGCCGAGCGGCTGCTCGCCGGCGGCGGCGCCCGCTTCGTGGCCGCCGCCGCCCTCTTCGTCGGCGCCGCCGGCATGGGCGGGCATCCGCAGACCGCCGTGCACGTCCTCGTCTCGCTCGCCGTCTACGCCCTGTGGCGCGGCTTCCGCGCGGGGCCGACGCCGATCGCCGCGCGGCGGCTGGCGCTGCTCGCGGCGGCGGTCGCGCTCGGCCTCGCCGTCGCCGCCGTGCAGCTCGTCCCCACGGCCGGGCTGATTCGTGACGCGGAGATCCCCATGCAGGGACGCGCGCGCACGGAGCCCGCGCCGAACGCCGCGGCCGCCGTGGTGTACGGCGTGCGCGGCGACTGGACGATCATCGGCCGCGACCTGCCCACCGCGCTCATGGCCGTCTCGCCGCTCTACTTCGGCACGCCCGCGCACAGCACCTACTGGTTCCGCGGCTACAACATGATGGAGATGATGGTGTACGCGGGGCTCGTGCCGCTGTTCTTCGCCGCGTACGCCGGGGGCCGCCGCCGCGACGTGCCGCGCGTGGGCTTCTGGCTCGTGCTCGCCCTCGGCGCGCTCGGCGTCGCCTACGCGCTGCCCGTCTTCAACCTCGTCAACTATGCGCCGGTGATCGGGCTCGCCAACAACGGCCGCCTGCGGCTGCTCTTCCGGTTCGCGCTCGTCGTGGCCGCGGCGCTGGGCTACGACCGCTTCCTCGCCGATCAGCGGGACGGTCGCGCGCGCTGGCGCGCCTGGCTCGGCGGCTTCGCGATCGTCGTGCTCGCCACTCCTGTGGTCATGCGCCTCGGCATGCAAGCGATCGGGGGCTACCGGCTGCCATCGCTCTCGGCGGCGGCCTGGGCGCAGGTCGGCGTCGTGGTGGTGCTCGGCGGTCTCGCGGCAGCGGCGGCGCTGCGCGCGCGGCGCGCCATGGGCGCCGGAGCCTTCCGGACGGCGGTGATCGTGCTGGCGTTCGCCGACATGTGGTGGCACTTCGGCGACTTCAACCCGCCGATCCCGACGGCGCACGTCTACCCGGAGACGCCCGTGGTGCGCCTGCTGCACGGCGATCCGTCGCTGTTTCGCGTGACCGCCACGTTGCCGGACCGGTTCATGCCGCCCGACGCCAAGCTTCCCTACCGGCTCTTCGACGTGGATCTCTTCGAGGTGCTCAACCTCAAGCGCTACACGCAGCTGCAGCGGACCGTGAACGGCTTCGCCTCCGGTCCCGACAACACGATCCGCACGTTCCGATTCGATCCCGCCCGTCACGGGCCGCTGCTGAACCTCATGAACGTCAAGTACGTGCTGGCGCCGAACCCCGCCGTCCTTCCCGGGGCGCCGGACGCCTACGACGGCCGGGCGGGCTTCCGCCGCGTCTACGACAACGAGATCCGCGTCTACGAGAACCTCGGCGCGCTGCCGCGCGCGTTCCTCGTCGGCCGCTCCGCGGTGGTCTCCAACGAAGAGGCGCTGGCGCGCGTCACGGCTGCCGACTTCGATCCGCGCGCGACGGTCCTGCTGGAGGATCCCGCGAGCCCGCGGGTGGCCGGGACGGCCTCGGGCCAGGCGACGATCGCCGCCTACGAGGCCAACCGCGTCGTCGTGCGCACCGAGGCGGCGCAGCCCGCGTACCTGCTGCTCTCCGAGACCTACCACCCGGGCTGGCGCTCGCGCGTCGACGGTGCTCCGGCGGCCGTCTACCCGGCGGACTTCCTCTTCCGCGCCGTCCACGTCCCCGCCGGGCGACACGAGGTCGTCTTCGAGTTCGCGCCGACGTCCTATCGGACCGCGAAAGTCGTCAGCCTCGCCGCTCTCGCCGTCGTCGCGTGTTGCTTCGCGGAGCCGCTGGCGCGCCGCGCGCACCGCCGCCAGGCCTGACGCGCGGCCTCGGGCGGCGTGAGGCCTACGCCACGCGGTGGCGCCGCGCCCAGAGCAGGAACACGAGCAGCGTGTAGAGCTTCTTGCGGTGGTCCGCCTCGCCGCGCATGTGCTGGCCGATGAGGTCGGAGACCGCGCGGGGCTCGAAGAGGCCGCCGCGGCGCAGCGCGCCCTCATCGCACACCTCGTGCACGAGCGGCCGCAGCTCGGTGCGGAACCAGCGCGCGAGCGGCACGCCGAAGCCCCGCTTGGGCCGCCGCACGATGTCGCGGGGCAGCCGGTTGCGCAGCAGCCACTTGAGCACGTGCTTGGTGGTGAGCCGGCGCAGCTTCATCTCGGGCGGCAGCGCGGCGGCGACCTCCACCACGCGGCGGTCGAGCAGGGGCACGCGCACCTCCAGCGAGCACGCCATCGACGCGCGGTCCACCTTCTGCAGCACGCCCTCGCCGAGATAGCCCTTGAGGTCCAGATAGAGGACGCGGTGGAGCCAGGGCTCCGCCGGCGCCGCCGCCGCCATCCGCTCCCACTCGGCGTAGGACGGTCCGTCGGGGAGCCGCGCGAGCGCGCCCGGCGTCAGCAGGCCGCGCTGCTCGGCGGGCGTGTAGGAGCCCATCCACACGGCGTGGCGCGTGACGAGATCGAGGTCGGCGCCGGCCACGAAGCGCTTGAGGCGGAAGTCGAGGCTGAGGTTGTCGTGCGAGACCGGCATCCGGTTCACCGCCGCGCGCGCTACCGCGCGGGCGGCTCGGGGCGCGCGCGCCCAGGTGTGCGCCACGCGGTGCGCCTGGTAGGTCGGATAGCCGGCGAACAGCTCGTCGCCGCCGTCGCCGGACAGGGCGACGGTGACCGACTTCCGCGCGAAGCGCGAGAGCAGATACGTGGGCAGGATCGAGGCGTCGCCGAGCGGCTCGTCGACGAGATCGCCCAGGCCCTCGACCAGATCGAGCGCCGCGTTCGGGCCCAGGACCTCTTCGTGGTGCTCGGTACCGAGGATGGCGGCCACGCGCCGCGCGTACGTCGACTCGTCGAAGGAGCGGTCGTCGAAGCCGATCGAGAACGTGCTGAGGCGATTCACGTGGCGCCGGGCGAACATCGCGACGGTGCTCGAGTCGAGCCCGCCCGAGAGGAACACGCCCAGCGGGACGTCGGAGAGCAGGTGCTGGCGGACCGCGAGGTCGAGCACGGCGCCGAGCTTGGCCGCGGCCTGCACCTCGACCATGGGCTCGCCGCCGTCGTAGCGCACATCCCACCAGCACTCCACGCGCGCCTCGCCGCCCGCGTAGATCAGCCGGTGGCCCGGCGGCAGCTTGCGCACGCTCTTCAGCATCGAGCGCGGCGCCGGCACCCAGTCGTGGGCGAGATACGCGGAGAGCGCCTGCATGTCCAGCTCGCGCGAGACGCCGGGATGCTCGAACATCGCCTTCAGCTCGGAGGCGAAGACGAGGCCCTCGGGGAGCACCGCGTAGTAGACGGGCTTGATGCCGAGGCGGTCGCGCGCGAGCACGAGGGTGCGCGTCGCGTCGTTCCAGACGGCGAGGCCGAACATCCCCTCGAGGTCGTCGAGGGCGTCGGGGCCGCGCGCCTCCCACGCGTGCACGATCGTCTCGGTGTCCGAGCGCGTGCGGAACACGTGGCCGGCGGCGGTCAGCCGCCTCGTGAGCTCGCGGTAGTTGTAGATCTCGCCGTTGAAGGCCACCCACACGGTGCCGTCCTCGCCGGTCATCGGCTGGCGGCCGGTCTCGAGGTCGATGATGCGCAGCCGGCGGACCCCGAGGGCGGCCGGCCCGCGCACGACGAAGCCCTCGTCGTCGGGGCCGCGGTGCGCGATGCGATCGGCCATGCGCTCGAGGACGGCCTGCTCGGGCCGGCCGTCCGGCCGCGCCAGCACGAAGCCGACGATCCCGCACACGGGCGCTACTCGACTCCCTGCATGCCGTCCGTCTCGCGGACGTAGAAGGCGGGTTTACGCTGCGTCTCGTAGAAGCCGCGGATCACGATGTCGGCGAGGAAGCCGATGAAGAGCGAGAGCACCCCGGTGAGGACGAAGAGGATCATCAGGAAGACCATCGGCGTGGGTTCCAGCCGGCGCAGCACGAGCACGCGATACGCGACGACGAGGAACGCGAGCGCGCCGAGTCCGAGGCTGGCCAGGCCGAAGCCGCCGAAGATCGCGTTGGGGCGCGTGGCGTAGTCGCCGAGGAACTTGATGCTCAGGAGGTCCACCGCCACGCGGAAGATCCGCAGGAGGCCGTACTTCGAGGCCCCGGCCGCGCGCGGGTGGTGGCTCACCTCGATCTCTCCGATGCGGCCGCCCACCCATCCCACCAGCACCGGCAGGTAGCGATGCATGTCGCCGTACAGATGAACGTCGGCGAGGATGTCGCGACGATACGCGCGCAGCGTGCAGCCCATGTCGTGCATGCGCACGCCGGTGAGCCAGCGGATGAGCCGGTTCGCGAGCGCGGACGGCAGCCGGCGCGTCAACCACGGGTCGTGTCGCGCGCGGCGCCAGCCGCAGACGACGTCGTCGCCCGCGTCGAGCACGGCCAGCAGGCGCGGGATGTCCGCGGGATCGTTCTGGAGATCGGCGTCGAGGGTGACGATGACGGGGTGGCGCGAGTGGGCGAGGCCGGCCGCGAGGGCCGCCGTCTGGCCAAAGTTGCGCCGCAGGCGCACGAGCCTCACCGCGCGGTCGGAGGCGACCAGCCGCTTCATCACGTCCCACGAGCCGTCGGTGCTGCCGTCGTCGACGAAGACGATCTCGTAGTCGCGGCCCAGCGGCTTGAGCGCCGCCGTCAGGCGCGCGTGGAGCGGCTCGAGATTGTCCCGCTCGTTGAGCACGGGCAGGATGACGGAGACGGCCTCGGCGCGCGCGACCATGCCGCTACTGTTATAGCGCGGCCGTGCTAGTCTAGGCCACTTTCGCGGCCGGCCACTCGGCCGCGCCATGTCGGAGGACTCCGAGGACACCATGACCAAGAAGATCGCGATCGAGTCCACCGCCGAGGCCTATCTCGAGCTGCTCGCCGCCCGCGGCGTCGAGTACCTCTTCGCGAACGCGGGCACCGACTTCGCGCCGCTCATCGAGGCGTGGGCCAAGCGGCTGGCGCAGGGCCAGGCGCTGCCCAAGCCCGTGACGGTGCCGCACGAGACGCCTGCCGTCGCCATGGCGCATGGCTACGCGATGGTGACCGGGCGCCCGCAGGCGGTCATGGTGCACGTCATCGTGGGCGCCGCCAACGCGCTGGCCGGGATCATCAACGCCTCGCGCGTCGGGGTCCCGATGCTCTTCACCGCCGGCCGCAACCCGATCACCGAGGCCGGGATGCCGGGCGCGCGCAACCGCCCGATCCACTGGGCGCAGGAGTCGTTCGACCAGGCCTCGCTCGCTCGCGAGTTCGTGAAGTGGGACTACGAGCTCCGCAACTTCCTCCAGCTGGAGACGGTGGTGGACCGCGCCCTGGCCATCACCAGCGCCGAGCCCCAGGGCCCCGTGTACCTCACGCTGCCCCGCGAGGTGCTGTCCGAGGCGCAGGAGTCGTTCGAGTACTCGCCGACCTCGCGCGCCCCGAAGCCGACGGCGACGGTGGCGGGGCCGGAGGCGATCGCCGAGGCCGCGAAGCTGCTCGCGGCGGCGCGTCGGCCGCTGATCATCGCCAAGGCGGCGGGGCGCGATCCCGGCGCCGTCGCCTCGCTCGTGGCGCTGGCCGAGGCGCTCGGGGCGCCGGCCGTCGAGCAGTTCCACACGCACGTGAACTTCCCGCAGCACCACGACCTGCACGGCGGCTTCGACGCCACGCCGTACCTCGACGAGGCCGACGTCATCGTCGTCGTGGAATCCGACGTGCCGTGGTTCCCGTCGCTGAAGTCGCCGCGCGCCGACGCGCGCCTGATCCAGGTCGCGGTGGACCCGCTCTTCTCGCGCTACCCGATCCGCGGCTTCGGCGCCGACGTGGCGCTGCCCGGCGCCCCGCGCCTGACGCTGGCCGCGCTGGCGGACGCCGTGGGCAAGCAGGTCGAGCCGCGCGTAGTGGCGGAGCGGCGCGCCAAGCAGGCCGCGGCGGGCCGCGAGCGGCGCGCGGCCATCGAGTCGCGGGCGCGCGCGCTGAAGGACGACACGCCGATCGAGATGCCGTGGCTCTCGCGCTGCGTGGGCGACGTGCTCGACGACCGCACGATCGTCGTCAACGAGTACGACCTCGACGCGAGCCAGTGCTGCTTCCGCACGCCCGGAACCTACTTCGGCTCACCCTCGTCGGGCGGGCTCGGCTGGGGTGTGGGCGCCGCGCTCGGCGCCAAGCTGGCCAAGCAGGATCACACGGTCATCTGCTGCGTCGGCGACGGCGCCTACATCTTCGGCGCACCGACGGCGGCCCACTGGGTGGCGCGCGCCTACGACATCCCCGTGCTCTGGATCGTCTTCAACAACCGCGCGTGGAACGCCGTGAAGCGCGCGGTCATCTCGCACGCGCCCGACGGCTGGGCCAAGCGCACCGGCATGCCCCTGACCGAGCTGGACCCGCCGCCGGACTACGAGATGGTCTGCCAGGCCTCCGGCGGCTGGGCCGAGCGCGTGGAGAGCCCCGCCGCGCTGCCCGACGCGTTTCGCCGTGCGCTCAAGGTCGTGCGCGAGGAAAAACGCCAGGCGCTGCTGAACGTGATGTGCAAGAAGCCGTGACAATGAAGCACGTCCTCCTGATCATTACGCTGATCCTCGCAATGTCCGCCGCCTCGCTCGAGACGGCAGCGGCCGGTGCCGGCGACGATGACGAGACCTGGAGCGCGTCGATCCCGCTCGACTCGCCTGCTCCGCAGCACGCCGAGTATCTCGAAAAGGTGCGCAGCGCCATCAAGGCGAAATGGAGCTTTCCGTGCGTCAAGAATGAGCAGACGCGACAGTGCGAATACAAGACGACGGAGCTCGTCGCCGAGTTCGGTATCAGAAAGGACGGCGCGCTCGCCTTCGTCAACGTTCTGAAATCGTCCGGTTTCCAGATCTACGACGACTACGCCGTGAACGCCGTCAAGCAGGCCGCGCCGTTTCCGCCGATTCCCGACACGCTCAGCGCCAAGAACGTGCCGATCCGCGCCACGTTCAGGTACGTCGTCGAAAGCAGCCTCGAGAAGATTCTCAAACAGGGGGACAACCCATGAACATCCCCATCGTCGACGCCGACGGCCACGTCACCGAGACCAGCGAGCAGGTGGCGAAGTACCTCGACGAGCCGTATCGCCGCCGCCCGCTCTCGCTCCCGCTCTACCCGGCGGACGGCTGGGACAGGCGTTTGCTCGGCACGCTCGGCAGCGTGGGCGGCACCGCCGAGCAGTGGCTGAAGGCGCTCGACGACGGCGGGATGGAGGTCACGGTCCTCTACCCGACGTCGGGGCTGTTCCTGTCGTTCTTGAAGGATCGCGCGTGGGCCGCCGCCATCTGCCGCGCCTACAACACGTTCCTGCACGAGGAGTTCATCAAGAAGAGCCCGCGGCTGCAGGCCGTCGCGCTGCTGCCCATCCAGGACCCGGAGGCGGCGGCGGCCGAGTTGGAGCGCGGCGTCCGCCAGCTCGGCCTCTGCGGCGCCATGCTCGCCGCCGACGGCGGCCACGTGCTGGGCGACGCGCGCTTCACGCCGATCTACGAGATGGCGCAGCGTCTGGACGTCATGCTCGGCATCCACGCCTCCGGCTCGCACCTCGGGGGCGCCGGCGTCGAGCTCTTCCCGCAGTTCATCCAGGCGCACACGTGCTC
Source organism: Candidatus Rokuibacteriota bacterium (assembly GCA_003220225.1). Taxonomy (GTDB): domain Bacteria; phylum Methylomirabilota; class Methylomirabilia; order Rokubacteriales; family CSP1-6; genus AR12. The sequence goes on along the minus strand of QHRU01000048.1, from coordinate 3,024 downwards.
ACACGCCTTCGGCCAGATGCGCCAGATCACCTCGATCGTCTTCGAGGGCATTCCCGAGCGCTTCCCGGATCTGAGGATCGCGTTTCTGGAGGCGGGCTGCGGCTGGGCGCCGTACTGGATGGAGCGGATGGACGACGAGTACGCCAAGCGCGCGGCGGAAGCCCCCGTGCTCAAGAAGAAGCCGAGCGACTACGTGCGCTCCGGCAAGATCTACGTCTCGTGCGAGGCCGACGAGTGGCTGCTGCCGCAGGCGCTGAAGCTGTTGGGCGAGAACCAGATCGTCTACGCCTCCGACTTCCCGCACTGGGACAACTCGTATCCACAGTCGATCGACGAGATCCGCGACCGCGGAGACATGAGCGACGCGCAGAAGCGGAAGATCCTCTCCGACAATGCGCGGCGGCTCTACGGGCTGAAGAACTGACGCGCCCGGCTCAGCGCTTCAGCAGATACGGCACGTCGACGACGACGGTGTTCTTGCGGAACAGGAGCGTGCCCTTGACGAGGAGCGCCGTCTGGTTGTGCAGCACGTGCTGCCACCACTTCGAGGGCAGGAACTCGGGGATGACGACGGTCACCATGTGGTCGTCGCCCTGCGCCTGCAGCGCGTCGAGGTACTCGACGAGCGGCCTTAGCAGCGACCGGTAGGGCGAGTTCAGGATCACCAGCGGCACGCCCAGTCCCCAGCGCGCCCACTTCTCCTCCAGCTTCGCCGTCTTCGCGGGGTCGGTCTCCACGAAGACGGCACGCACGGCGACGCTCGGCGCCGCCAGCGTCTTCGCGTACTGAACGGCGCGCACAACCCCGCGGTGCAGGTCGCCCACGATGATCAGCACCGTATGGCGGAGCTCGGGCGGCGCTGCCAGCCCCTCCAGCGAGAGCTGCTCGGCCACGTCGTCGTAGTGGCGGCGCATGGCCATGAAGGTGGCCACCAGCGTCGGGACCACGAGCACGACGATCCATGCGCCGTGGGTGAATTTCGTGGCCGCGATGACGAGCGTCACGATGCCCGTCGTCACCGCTCCCACGCCGTTGATGGCGAGCCGGTGGCGCCAGCCGGGCTCGCGTCGATGCCACCAGCGCCGGACCATCCCCGACTGTGACAGCGTGAACGAGATGAAGACGCCGACCGCGTAGAGCGGGATCAGGGCGTGGGTCTCGCCGCCGAAGACGACCAGCAGCAGCGCGGCCAGCCCGCCCAGCACCATGATCCCGTTGGAGAAGACCAGGCGCTCGCCGAGGTTCGCGAACTGGCGCGGCACGAAGCGGTCGCGCGCCAGCAGCGACGAGAGCCGCGGGAAGTCGGCGAACGAGGTGTTGGCGGCCAGCACGAGGATGAGGGCGGTGGCCGCCTGGATCGCGTAGTAGAAGAGACCGGTGCCGTGCAGACGGCGCGCGATCTGGGAGACGACGGTCTCCTCCGGCACCGGCACGACGCCGAGGCGGTCCGCGAGCACAGTCAGGCCGACGAAGAACGTGCCCAGGATCACGGCCATCCAGCCGAGGGTGATGGCGGCGTTGCGGGATTCCGGCGGCCGGAAGGCCGGGATGCCGTTCGAGATCGCTTCCGTCCCCGTCATCGCCGTGCACCCGGACGAGAACGCGCGGAGGATCAGGAACCACGTCAGCGTCTCCACCGCGGGCAGGTCCGGCGGCGGCGTCCTGGGCAGGCTGCCGGTGGCCAGCCGAAAGAAGCCCTCGATGATCATCAAGCCGAACGACACGATGAAGAAATAGGTCGGGACGGCGAAGATGCGCCCCGACTCGCGTACGCCGCGGATGTTGGCGAGCGCGATGGCGGCCACGCACGCGACGCCGATCGCCACCCTGTGGGGCGCCAGGTCGGGCAACGCCGACGTCACGGCCGCCACGCCCGCGGCGACCGACACCGAGACCGTCAGCACGTAATCGACGAGCAGCGCGGCCGCCGCCACCAGCCCCGCCACCGTCCCGAGGTTGTCCTGCGCGACGATGTACGAGCCGCCGCCGCTGGGATAGGCATGGATCGTCTGCTGGTAGGAGACCGTGACGATCGCGAGCAGCGCGGTGATGGCCAGCGCGATCGGGACCGAGTAGTGCAGGGCGACGGTCCCGGCCAGCACGAGGATGAGAAGGATCTCTTCCGTCGCGTAGGCGACGGACGAGAGCGCGTCGGAGGAGAAGACGGCGAGCGCGACCCGCTTGCGCAGCCGCTCGTGGCGGGCCTGGGCCAGCGGCATCGGCGGGCCGACGAGCACACGCTTCAGCAGCGTGAATCTCACGCCGGCCCCGCATGGAGGCGCATGAGCCCGGAGTCTAGCCCCGGCTGGGCCGACGGCCGGCCGGTTTCGCCGGCGGGCGGCGAATTTTTACGGAATTTTAACGGCGGCGGTCAGCCTCTTAACGCCGGCTTGAACCAGGGGGTGCCAGAGTCCCAATCGGAGGTCACCGCGATGTGCGACACCCAGCGCCAACGGGTAGCAGGATCGGCCATCGGCCGGCCACGATGGGAACTCCTCTATGCGGTGACCGTCCCCCAGCTGGCCGCCCTCGCCGCCGTGGAAGCCGGGCAGTCGCCCCATGCGGCCCGGATCGCGTTCCGCTACTTCGTGACCCTCGGCGTCTTCGGCGCGATGTCCGTGTGGCTCCGGGCCAACCGCCCATCCTTCGACCTCCAGAACTGGTGCGATTGCGCCGGGGAGCGGATGACCATCCGCGTGATCGAGTCCCACCGGCCGCAGCCTGTCGCTCTCCCGCTCGATCACCCCGCCACCATCCCCGACGAGGTCGAGGAAGAGTACGAGGTTGCGGCCCGCTGAGGCCGCTCAGAAGAACGAGTAGTAGAGCGCGACGGTGATCGTGTTCTGCGCATCCGACGTCGGCGCCAGCCCGCGGCCGCCCACGTTGCGGACGCTGAACGCGTTGCGGTTGGCCTGGTCGTGGCGGTACTCGGAGAAATGCTCGAGGCGTAGTGCGGTTCGGAGCGCTTTGGTCCAGTCGTTCCCTCCACGCTGATTTTGCGATCTCGGCAGTGAAGCAGGGAGT